>CAYQES010000001.1:0-184824 GCA_964416595.1 uncultured Bdellovibrionales bacterium
TCCAGGTTCCGGATACACCCCGCACGTCGGCCTGTCCGCCAAGCTTTCCTTCCGTACCCACCTCTTTTGCTACCCTCGTTACTTCGGCAGCGAAGGATCGAAGCTGATCCACCATCGTGTTGATCGTGTTTTTAAGTTCCGCGATCTCACCCTTAGCTTCCACCGTAATTTTTTGCGATAAGTCCCCGTTCGCTACAGCGGTGGTTACGTTGGCGATGTTTCGCACTTGGTTCGTAAGGTTAGAAGCCAAGCCGTTCACGTTATCCGTGAGATCTTTCCACGTACCAGACACACCTTTCACCTCGGCTTGCCCCCCGAGTTTTCCTTCCGTACCCACTTCTTTTGCCACCCGGCTTACCTCGGCAGCGAAGGAGCGGAGCGTGTCCACCATCGTGTTGATCGTATTTTTGAGTTCGTAGATTTCGCCCCGGGCATCCACCGTAATTTTTTGCGATAAGTCCCCGTTCGCTACAGCTGTCGTAACTTTGGCGATGTTTCGCACTTGGTTCGTAAGGTTAGAAGCCAAGCCGTTCACGTTATCCGTGAGGTCTTTCCACGTGCCAGACACGCCTTTCACCTCGGCTTGCCCCCCGAGTTTACCTTCGTTACCTACCTCTTTTGCTACCCTCGTTACCTCGGAAGCAAAGGAGTTCAGCTGATCCACCATCGTGTTAATAACGTCTTTGATCTGGAGGATCTCGCCTTTTACATCCACCGTAATTTTCTGGGTCAAGTCGCCGTTTGCAATCGCGGAGGATACTTTCGATACGTCACGCAGCTGAACCGTAAGGTTCGAGGCCATCGTGTTCACGTTGTCCGTGAGGTCTTTCCAGGTTCCGCTCACGCCTTTTACGTCTGCTTGCCCCCCGAGTTTTCCTTCGGTTCCCACCTCTTTTGCTACCCTCGTTACTTCGGCAGCGAAAGATCGGAGCGTGTCCACCATCGTGTTGATCGTGTTTTTAAGTTCATACACCTCGCCCCGGGCATCCACCGTAATTTTCTGGGATAAGTCCCCGTTCGCTACAGCGGTCGTAACTTTGGCGATGTTTCGCACTTGGTTCGTTAAGTTGGCGGCAAGAACGTTTACGTTGTCCGTGAGGTCTTTCCAGGTGCCAGAAACTCCCCGCACTTCGGCTTGCCCTCCGAGTTTACCTTCGTTACCCACCTCTTTTGCTACCCTCGTTACCTCAGCTGCGAAGGAAGAAAGCTGGTCCACCATCGTATTAATCGTATTTTTTAGTTCCGCGATCTCGCCTTTGGCATCCACCGTAATTTTTTGGGATAAGTCTCCCTTTGCTACGGCTGTCGTTACCTTAGCAATGTTTCGCACTTGGTTCGTAAGGTTAGAAGCCAGGCCGTTCACGTTGTCCGTGAGATCTTTCCAGGTTCCGCTCACGCCCTTCACCTCGGCTTGCCCCCCGAGCTTACCTTCGTTACCCACCTCCTTTGCTACCCTCGTTACCTCGGCAGCAAAGGAGTTCAGCTGATCCACCATGCTATTCACAGTGGTACCAATCCGTAGGAATTCCCCTCTTACCGGGCGGCCTTCGATCTCAAGAGAAATTTTCTGGGATAAGTCTCCCTTTGCTACGGCCGTGATCACCCGGGCCACCTCGTTGGTAGGAGCCACAAGATCGGAGATGAGCTGGTTCACAGAATTCACGCTCACGGCCCAAGATCCCTTGGCGGGACCAACGGACGCGCGTTCCGCCATCTTTCCTTCTTGGCCCACGATCTTACCCACGCGCACAAGTTCGTTGGCGGTGTGTTCGTTCAAACCGATAATATCATTTAGGAGCTCTCCCACCCGGCTCAAAATTCCGCCCTTTTCATAGGGAAAACGCACGGAGAAGTCGCCCATCTTCACAGCCTTCAACACTTCCACTAGGCTGTCGATTTCATCTTTACTAAAATTAGAGAGTTGATCCCACTCTGTTTTTTCTAAGGCGCGTGTGCGAGTGGACAATACTCGCGGTTGTCGTGCAGGAGGAAGAGCATTTTTTACATTCTTTACAGAAATTTTTTTAATATTTGGTGTTGGAACAGAATTTTTGGTTGTTTCCAAGCCGAGCCCCTCTTTTGGTAAAATGAATTTGAATCATTAAGCTAGTAAGGCAGTAGAAGAACAAGCAGACAAAATGCCGCATCTTCATTTTTAAACGCTTTTATCTTGCAGCGAAGATTTTCGAACCATACAAATATGCACTTGGAGTGGGAATGGTGGATATTTTAATCGTCGAAGACGAAATGGATATTCGAGAGTCTCTAAAAGATATTCTCGAAGCGGAAAATTATTCTATTTGCACTGCAGCTAACGGTTTAGAAGCGTTAGCGCTGTTGCAAAACGCTGCGGCACCTAAGCTTATTTTATTAGATTTCTTAATGCCGCTAATGAATGGTCTAGAGTTTAGGGAGCAGCAAGCACATTTGCCGCATTTAGCGAAAATTCCTGTCATTCTCATGTCAGCTGACAAATATATTCAAACTAAAGCGGAACAAATCGATGTGAAATACGTAAAAAAACCTATTGATCTAGAAACTCTACTATCTACTATTAAGGGTTATTTTTAACGATGTTGACACAGGAAAGACAATATAAACCCCAAGATTCCACGAAATTAGATAAAACGCCCGTAGAAATCTTGTTGGTGGATGACCGCAAAGAAAACTTACTGGTGCTGGAGGCTGCCCTCACCTCCCCAGATTACCAACTTTCTAAGGCTAACTCTGGCGACGAGGCGTTACGTTACTTACTGGACCATGAACCTGCTCTCATTTTAATGGATGTGCAAATGCCGGATCTCGACGGCTTTGAAACCGCATCCATCATCAAGAACAGTGAGCGCACTAGAGAAATTCCTATCATTTTCATTACGGCCCTCAATATGGACGAGCGCTACATCCAGAAGGGCTATGATTTCGGCGCCGTAGATTATTTGAATAAGCCTTTTGACGTAAATATTTTGCGATCAAAGGTAGCGGTCTTTGCCGATCTCTATCGTAAAACACAGCGCCTCCTAAATGCTGAACGGCAATTGCGTAAAAACGAAGCCAAGGAAAGAGAAAGAAAGCTCGCGGAATTAGAATTGCGCACACTAAAACGCGAGCAAGTGGAACAAAAGAAATACAGAGAGCTCGTGGAAGGAATCGACCACGGCATCGTTTGGTCCGCAGTTCCAGAAAGCATGGTTTTTTCTTACGTAAGCCCAACGGCCGAGAAGATTTTGCAATACCCAGCCAGAGCTTGGTTTGAAGATCCACTTTTTTGGAATAATCATTTGCATCCGAGCGATCGAGAAGTTTTCTCTTTGGCGGTGCAAGAAGCCATTCAAAAAAGAATGGATCGCTCCGTGGAGCATCGCTTCATTAAAGCAAATGGCGATATTGCTTGGCTACACACCAGCATCCGTCATTCCGCTAAAAGCGATGGCAATAGCTACGAGCTGCGCGGTTTATCCATTGATATTACACAGATCAAAGAAGCCGAATGGCGCTTGAAAAAGAATAAGGACCATTCAGATTTCTTGGCGGAAGCAAGTTTTTTACTGGCCGAATCTTTTGACTACACAAAAACATTAAAACAAGTGGGATCCCTCATCACCCAACAAGTGGCCAATTTTTGCCTTTTTATCGTGCAAGATGAAAACAGCAAAATTCAGTCATTGCAGTTTCCAGAAAACACACTGGAAATAAGAGAACAAGAACTGAAAAATATTTTTCCAAGGCTTTACCGAAAACTTAGTCCCACTACGCTGCAAGAACTTAATATTGAGGCAAGCAATCAAATAAAAATTTCTGGCTTAAATTTTCAGTCTGCCATTACTGTGCCTCTACAAATCCGGGGACGGCAAATTGGCTCCATTCTGCTCTTTTCTGCGAACACCTTTCACGAAGACGATTTACTTCTTGCTAAAGATCTCGCAGCTCGTATTGCCCTCGCCATCGATAACGCAATCCTCTATCAAAAAGCCCAAAATGCCATTAAGGTTCGAGATGAGTTTTTATCGATTGCAAGCCACGAACTAAAAACACCGCTCACTCCGATGAAGCTACAAACCCAAGCTTTATTGAGAACCCTACAGTCAGCCGCTGGCGTGCCTTCAGAAAAATTTTCTAAATCCTTACAGAACTTCAATCGGCAGATTGATCGCCTTTCCAATCTGATTGAGGGTCTTTTGGATATTTCTCGTATTAGCATTGGCAAACTCACGCTGGACGCAGAAGATTTCGATTTACGTTCTTTACTCGACGATGTGGTGCACAGATTCCATGAGCAACTTTTAAATGCCAAGTGCAGCATACACATTGACGGCCCTCAATCCCTGCCCGTAACCCTTGATTTGTTCCGCATTGAACAAGTGATTGTAAATCTCTTGACCAACGCCATGAAGTACTCTCCCTCTAAGCCCATTCACATTTCTCTAGAGTGTATAGATGGCACTGTTACGCTGAAAGTAAAAGATGAGGGCATTGGCATAGCTAAAGAGGACCAAGAAAGAATCTTTATGCGTTTTGAACGAGCCGTTTCTGCTTCGCATTTTGGCGGATTAGGGCTTGGTCTCTATATCTCTAAACAAATTCTAGAAGTGCATGGCGGCAGTATTGAGGTGGAAAGCACTCCGGGCCAAGGTTCTACTTTTATCGTGCAACTGCCCCAGCGTTTGCAAACCCAAGGGCCTACCGTAACAGATCTTTCAGAAGAGAGATTAAACGCATGACCTTGCCATTCAACTGGAGGAAAATTGCCTTCTAATAGCAATGTTTCCGATGAAGTGCGCCAGTTTGTTTTCGAGTGCATCGATTCTGTAGAGCAGCTGGAAATTTTACTTCTACTCACAAGCAATAGAACAAAAGAATGGTCCGCCCAAGAAACCAGTAAAGAACTACGTTCTTCAGAAAATTCTGTGGAAAAGCGCCTCGAGAGCCTATGCGCTATGGGTTTTGTTACTAAATCCAGCACTGACCCCTATCGCTATCATTACAATCCAAAGACCGAAAGAATCGAAAACGTAATTGCTGAACTTGCAATAGTTTATAAAGAAAAACGACACCGCGTTCTTGAACTTATTTTCTCACCGATGAAAAAAGCTCGCGCCTTCGCCAATGCGTTCCGAGTGAGCAATTCAGAAAAATGTGGAGACGAAAATGGCTGAAATTATTTACATGCTTTGTGCAATCATGAGCGTTGTATGCGCTTTCCTTCTATATCGTAGCTACCGCAGCACGAAAGCAAGACTACTCCTATGGAGCGGTATCTGCTTTGGGCTATTGGCCGCCAATTGCATTTTCCTGTTCGTGGATATGGTAATTTTTCCAGAAGTGTACCTACATGGCCCCCTGCTACGCCAGGGTTTAGGAGCGGCTTCTGGTCTTGTCCTACTCTTTGGCCTTATTTGGGAGCTCACATGAACGCCATTTTATTTTTGGCCGGTGTTCGCATGGCTAGCTTCCTGGCCTCGAGCGTCTTTTTCTTAAAATTCTGGAAAGCCTCCCGGGATCGCTTCTTTTTATTATTCAGCGCTGCCTGTTGCCTTCTGGCAATAGAGTGTGTGGTGCTCTCATTTCTCGTGCACTCCAATTATTCTGCCATGCTGAGCATCACAGAGGCCAATGGTGCCGTTTACCTCATGCGAGTTTGCGCTTTCATCATGATCTTGCTCGCGATCATTGAGAAAAATCGGAAGAATAAGCCATAAAGGCTTCGCTTTTTAGTTTGAGTTTTATTTTCTACTGCAAGGGCGCAGTAACCGTTTCCGCGGTAGCTTCAGCTGCGGGTAGAGAGTTTTGTTTCTCTTTCGCCGTAAGCGCCGCCAAGCAAATCGCGAGCGCAGGGTTTTCACCCACGGCCGCACCACTCTCCACGAAATCTCCCTTTTGTAGGGCTTCGATGAACTCCTGGGGGCTTTTCCAGCCGGTGCTTGTGCCCGCAAACGCAAACCATTGCCCGCCTTCAATCGGAATCAGGGAAATATGCATTTCTCTCGCCACTTCCCAGGCATGCTCAATATCTTTCGAGTAGCAGCGCAAAGGGCGTTTGCCTAAAGGCGCTTTTTCATGGAGAACTTTATTGGTGGCCCAAACCTCATGGCCAAAAATTTCACGGGCAACACGGGTGTCGATTTCACGGCCTGGGCGCATGTTTTTCTCCTTAATGATTGCTGGTGCTTCTTTTCTTAACTGAGGCGCGGGCAGTTTGGTGCACGGCAAATTGCCACAGCTTTTAGGGAAAAGCTGCCCCATCACTCACAAATATAAATCTCCCTTTACTCCTCCCTCCCTCTCCCCCTAAACTTCCCCACCATGTACACTCCCAAAGCCTTCTCCCACCCGCAGCACGCTCTCGCGCTCATGCGCCAAAATCCGCTAGCCACCGTGATCTCCCACACCAACGGAGCACCATTCATTAGCCACCTGCCGCTCATCATCGAAGAAGAGAACAACGATCTCATTGCCTATGGCCACTTGGCGCGGGCTAATCCCCACTGGCAATGCATGCAACAAAATCCCAAGCTCTATCTTATTTTCCACGGCCCCAATGCCTACATCAGCCCCACTTGGTACGAAAAAAATGATGTGCCCACTTGGAACTATTGCGTGGTGCATGCAGAGGCGGAAGCTGAGCTCCTGGAAAACCCAGAAGTGGTAAAAACTTGCCTCCAAAAACTAAACGATTATATGAACCAAAACCCCAACCCCACCTGGGAATTCTGGATCCCGCCGGATTTGGAAGGAAAAAAATTAACTGCCATCGTGGGCTTCAAAGCAAAGCTAAAAAACATTCAGACTAAACTAAAACTCAGCCAAAACCGCTCCCCGGAAGACCAAAAACTGGTGCAGAAAGCCCTCGCACAGCAACCCGGAACTTTACCCCTCTCCAATTGGATGAAGCTCTTGCAAGGGTCAAAATAGCCCCCGCACATAAATAAAAAATCCTGTAGCTTCCAGCACTTCCACGCCCATCCAACCTCCCCCGCCCTAACGCCCTGCCGGCGGCTTTTCGCCCTAGGAAAGGCGTTTGCGCTGATAGTCAAATTGCGGTATATAGCTCGCGGATCAACATCATTTCGGGAGGTTACAATGAAGCTATTTTCTGTATTGGCCCTCGCCCTCTTGGCATCTTTGCCAGTAGTGGCTCAAGCCGGTGAACTCGACAACGAAGACCAAGTGAAAAACGCCCAGCGTTTTGCCGCTGATCTTCCCCAAACCCTAGTAGTACGCGTGGATGCAGCCGGAAAAGTTGCCGTATTGCACTCCAACGAGAAACTCAACGCTGGCGCTACCGTAGACGAAAGTAAATTCGTGGAAATGAACGCCACGGATACGATGCGTTCCGAGCTCGATAAAGACAGCTCTTCCAGCGGTTGGTATTTCTATTGGAACTACTACAACTACTACTATCCTACGTATTACTACTACGGATATAACTACTACTATCAACCCTACTACAGCTATTACTACAATAACTGCCAGTATTACTGGTATCGCTGGTACTGGTAGTCTATATGCGTTCTTTTCTCCTCGGTCTCATCACTCTACTCTCAATCGTTCCAGCCACAGCTGGAGACCGAGGAGAGCCATTTCAAAACCTCGATCAAATGATCGAGGTTTTGAATTTGCGTCCTTATTTTAAAGAGAACAAAAAAGCCAAGCACTCTCTCAAAATCGCTGTTTTCGATAATGGCTTTAAAGGAGCTGAGGAAGAAATCGGCCGCTCCCTTCCCGCCTTTACTGAAATTCATCCCGGTCCCGTAAAACTACCTGGTGAAGAAGAAACCCATGGTTTCTATATGGCCAAGATTCTTTGGAGCCTTCTTACTCTTGGTGGTACCGACGAGCGCTACGCTCCCGCCGAATTTCACCTCTATAATACCTACGGTTATTCAAACTTTGCCGCCGCCGTGCAAGATGCTATCGATCGCGATATCGACATCGTGCTCTACTCCCAAACCTGGGAATATGGAGGCAATTTCGACGGCCAAGGTTTTATCAATGTTCTCGTGAGTGAAGCCGTGGATTCAGGAATTCTCTGGATTAACAATAGCGGAAATTTCGCTCAAACCACTTTCAACGCCGCCGTGGAAACGGGAGACGATGACTGGGTGGAACTACCAGGCCGCAATAAAAGCGTTGAAGTTCGTTGTGAAAAAGCTCCCAAAAAATCTAAAGCCAAAACTTGCACTCTGCGGGCAGTGCTCAGCTGGAATAGCTTTTCCAATGATGTGGAAGAGGGCACCGATAAAGACTTAGATTTTGTGCTAACCGACGACACTTTAAACGTGATCCAGAGCTCTAGCCTTATCCAAAAAAAGGAGCCAGGCGACCAACCGGGCACTTCAAAATATCCTAGAGAAATTCTCACCGCAGAAGTAAAGCCTGGGCTCTATTATTTAAGAGTAAAAAATCGTAGCCAGAATTTTGATGAAGAGGATCGTTTGCGCATTACTGCGAGCGGCGATTTCATCACTATGAGCAATTTCGACAAACAAGAAAATCTTCTACCCCCAGCGGACAATAAAAAAGTAATCACCGTGGGCGCCATGGATTCAGAGAAAAGCAGCATCTCACGCAACAGAAAAAAACCCGAGCTACTCACGAATTCACTCGTATCCATAACCGAAGAAGAAAACTTTAAAGGAAGCTCCAACTCCGCCGCCATGGTGGCCGCAGGAGCCGCGATCCTCTTTTCTTTAGATCCTTCTCTCACTCGGGAAGAGTTTATCCAAAAAACAGGAAACCAAGGCGGTGGTGGCAATGGCACGCCCGGAATGGGCTTGCCCCTAGAGCACCTAGGCTTTCAACCCACAGATCCTACTGGCTGTTTCCGCCCCGTCACCAGCACGCAACTACCTGCTCACCTCCAGTGGGCCGTAACCCAGGGCGGAACCTTGGTGGAAACGAATGCTGGCCAAAAAGTGTTTTATCCTTTCGATCCGATTCGCCTCTTTTCCGGAATGTTCCGTAGATTTCCTAACGACATCCTGGTGATCAGCCCCCAAGGCCCCGGCCTCTTTCACCGCTCCATGCTTTGGAACTTGCACCCCTCCCTCACAGAAATGGTGCAAACCCCCTATGGAAGAGTAATTTGCTCGGATAAATCCTCCGGAAACGTGCCTTCTTGGGCAAAAGTGTTCCGACTGCCCAGTGATTTTTAGGGAATCATTAAGATATTGATGCATAGCATTATTGATTGGTTGTTCTAGTTGCAATCCACTAGAACCTTCTCAAGAAATCGGCCAAAAATTCCGAGAAATTGCTGTGATATCCATACGTTTAAAAATTTTGAGCTCTTGCCTCCTAGCACTTTTGCTGGCCGGTAAAAGCCATGCGGAAACCAGCAAAGCTTGGAAAGCCTCCCTCTATGGCCGCTCCACTTCTGATAATTTTTCCACCAGTAAAACGGTGGGCATCTCTGGCCTCTTGCGCATAAAACACGACGCTTCTTCCAGTATACAATTATTATTTATTGGAGGAGCGTTACTGGAAACGGGATCAGATTCTTCTCTTTTCACCAACGAATTTGCGCCCCGCAATCGCCTGCTCTTACAGGAAGCCAGTGTGCGCTGGAAAATGTTCCAACCGCTATTCCTAAAAGCCGGAGCCCTAGAGCAAGACCAAAACCCCCTTTTCTTAGATGGCGGAACCTTCCCCGCGGCTAAAATCATTTTGGCACCGGATTTTCAGTCATGGATTTTAACTCTTGAATCCCAAGGCGCCATTCCTACGAGTGATACTCTTTCCACCCGCGCCACGGGAAAAGAAAACACTCCATTGCTGTTTACTCAGAAAGCCATTCTCGGTTGGCAGGAAGAAGAGAACAAAATTCTTCTGCAAGGCACCTACTTTCAATACAAAAATCTTACCCGCGGTATCGCCCAAGACAGCCGATTTTATGGCAATACTGTAACAGGCATTGGCACCAACTCCCGTTTTGTATATGACTACCGAGGATTCTCTGCAGGGCCAGAGTTCGGCGTGCGCTTTCATAAAAATTTCTCTTGGCTTGCTGGCGCAAGCTTTTTACAAAATGAAGAAGGCCCCCGTGATAACAACCAGGGCCTCTACGCCTACACACAGCTCTCTTACCGCGGTGAAGCTTTTTCCTTACACCCGAAAATTGAATGGTACCGCAATGAAGCGGATGCAGCTCCTGGCTTTTATACCAGTAAAGAATTTGGCCATAATAATCGTGAGGGTGAGGGCGCAGCCCTCCTATTGGAATTGCCTAAGGTTGGCTTAAATGTAGAAGCAAAAGCAAAACAGGGGCGCCTTATAGAACCACGCACCTTCCAACGAGATCGTTTCCACTTTTTCCAACTCACCGTGAGCATTCCGTATGCAGATTTCTAAGCTAATATTTTTAACTATTTTTCTTTCTGCCTGTAGTGGTGGAAAAGATCCTGTTTCCACTTCTGCGAACTTAAACACATTCCTCGTGGATCCTATTACTGCTCAAGTGGAAGATGCCTCCCGGGATGCGGCCTTTGGTTTACCCACTTCCCGGCAAGTAAATTTCACCGCTTGTGTAAAAGATGTAGCAGTGATGGAGCCCATCATCGGCGCAAACTTCCAAGTCTCTGGTGGCGAGCGTACCATGCAACCAGCCACCACCGACGCTAAGGGCTGCTTCTATTGGTCTGAACAATTTTCCGTTACCGCCACGGAAGCGGAAAAATACATTGAAATCACGCGCACAATCGAGGCTCTATCGATGCATAAAGGCATGGTGACTCTCAAACTAGCTGTGAATCCTTGGAGAACCGGCGGAGATTCCGTAAAAGACTTACGCTTCCAAGCCCCACCTCCGGGCTTAAGCGCTAACCAAGAGAACAATATTTATGGATTTGAAATCGGCCGCATTGAAGCCACTGACTCAGTGGTAAAAGCGATGGATAGCACTGGGCGTCCTAGCGAACTAGAAATTGAATTCAAGGGTTGCGTGCGTAACGCTAGCAATAAAGAACGGGTCATTAATCCTGATCTAACTTTCTCTGTGCAGATGGAAGGCCAGGAGAGCTCACAAAAACCCACCCCAGAAGAAGGCTGCTTGAAGTGGAAGCGTAGTTTCGCTTTTGATTATTACGGCAAAGAAACCTTCATGCAAAGAGAAGTTTCCATCCAAAGCACTAACTCCTATTTCGGCCAACAAGTGGTGCAACGAATCGTACATATCGATCTGTGGAATTACGAAAATCTACCAAAAATAGTAGTGGATGGAAAATATGATGGAACACCTTCGTTAAGCGTGGCGGAAAAAGGCGGCAATGCTGAATTAGTTTTAAGCTCCTCTTTCTTTACTTACATGGGACGCAGCTTCCACCTAGATTCCCATTTAAATCTTAGCACCACCCGCACCTATCGCTTTGAACTACAACCCAAAATCCGCCGCCTCTCCCGGGATAAAGGCTGGTTGCCACCCCAAGGCTCAGGAAATGGCCGCTACCAAATCCGCTTTCTTTTAGAAACCACCGATCCCGATATGCCCGAAGTGCTCGATGCGAAAGTAATGGAAGTAGAATCCCGGGCGGATTCCATCACCGCCACCGTGGGTTTCACCCTGCAGGATATTCGCCAGGCCTTTAGCAGAGCGGTACTTTCCGTTGAAGTGTTGCCTATGGATCGGGCTTCGAGCCTTGTTACCCAGCCCTATACGGGAATTTTCGATATGTTAGGCGGATTTACAGTGCGCTATGCGCCCCGAAATGGCTCGATTGTAGAGCGCATGAAGCTTGCGGGTCAGCCCAATAAAGCTTTGCGGAAAAGTGGCAAAGAGATTTTTATGTCGGCGAAAAAATTCGAAATTTTAACCCCAGAAAAATTAACAGCTATTGGTACTAGTCAAAATGAACTCGACCAGTACCTTACTACGGGTAAAAAAGAGTATCTGGGAAATCTATGTGGCCTCTATTTCAAAGATAGATTGTTAGCAACGATACAGATCCTCAGCCTCTGCAAAAAAAATCCGGAGAAATTTTTAGCCATAGGCATTACTGAGCACGCCAATAAAATCCACAATAGTAAGCCCTTTAGATCAGAAACCTCTGCGCTTACTTTTGCTGCTGCAGTGGCACAAACCCAATACACTTCGGAAGATCATACGGAGAGCCACAGTAAAAGCGACACTATTGAAGCTGGTGCGAAAGTGTCCGTTCCTTTTCTAGATCTCATTGGCATAAATGTTGGTTTTGGTGTGGGCGGCAGCGAAAGCTGGACTACCACCAACTCTATCACCAAAGGTAAAAGCAAAACAAAAAGCCATAGCTCCGATCTCTCTAAGCAAATGATTGTAGAGGAATTGGAATTCCAAATAAATGCAAGCGTAGATCGTTGCATAATCGTCGCCAACCTTGAGGAAAAGAGCCCTGTCTATATGGGATGTAAATCGAAGCCCGTAGAAAAAGGATTTACTGAGTCCTATTATTTAGTGTACCAGCCCATGAATAATGGCGCTCTCTTGGACTCCGGATCATCACTGGCAGAACGCCCTTTTATGTCTCTCATCCGTGGCAAGGGGCGCTTCAAGAATTTCGTTTCCATCGTGCAAGATCCAGCAATTACTTTAAATATCTCCAACGATTTACCAATACCTGCGGAGCTCATGAAAGAAGCTGAAAATCGCTATGACGGATTCTTTCCTGGTCTATTGACGCCCGCCAAATAAATCGGCATATCATTCCTATGGTGATTACTTTCGACGATCTCGTGGCCGTGGGCTTTCTCGTTTTTCTGGAAGGCATTCTTTCTATTGATAATGCCTTAGTGCTAGCGCTGATTGTAAGCACCTTGCCCGCAAACCAGCAAAAACGGGCCCTCACCTACGGAATCGTGGGTGCCGTGGTGTTCCGTATTATCGCCATCGGCCTAGCTGCCTATCTCATGAAATGGACATGGGTGAAGTTCGTGGGTGGTGGTTACCTCCTTTATTTATCGCTCCATTATTGGTGGACCTCCCGAAAAGAAAAGGAAGAAGAACAGGGCGGGAAAGACGCCAAAGAGCGTAATTTCTGGATGACAGTACTGATCGTGGAACTAACCGATATCGCCTTCGCTATTGATTCGATCCTCACGGCTGTGGCGCTCACCACTAAAGTTTGGGTGGTAATGACGGGGGGCATAATCGGCCTCGTGATGATGCGCTTTGCGGCCACTCTTTTCATTAAGCTCTTGGATCGCTTCCCTCGGTTTGAACCCACGGCTTATCTATTAGTTTTCATCATTGGTATGAAGTTAATCATCGACGGCTTTCACTTTCCGTCTATTAATTTCCATGACGCTAGCAATCCAGCCTTTTGGGTGTTTTGGTCTTCCATGGCTTTCAGTTTGCTTTTTGGTTTCACCAAGGGTGCAGAAAAAGCAGCCCAAAAACATAGCGCGTTATAAAGAAGGAGGCTCTCCATGGCATTTGGCAAACGCATTATTTTATTCGTGATCGTAAATCTATTGATGGTGGTAACCATCAGTATTTTCTTGGCAGTGCTCGGAGTGGGCCCTTACTTGAACGCCCGGGGCCTCGATTACAATAATCTCGCAGCCTTTTGTTTGGTGTGGGGCATGGGTGGAGCATTTTTTTCGCTGGCGATTTCCCGCATATCGGCCAAATGGATGATGGGCGTGCAAGTGATTGATGCTCAATCGGGAGAGTACGGAGAACTAGTTCGTACGGTGCACCAATTGGCCCGGGCTGCCCGCCTACCTGCCATGCCTGAAGTGGGTATATACCAAAGCCCCGAGGTAAATGCTTTTGCCACAGGCCCCACAAAATCCCGTGCCCTCGTAGCCGTTTCCACCGGACTTTTGCAAAAAATGAATAAAAGCGAAGTGGAAGGTGTACTTGCCCACGAAGTGGCCCACATCGCGAATGGGGATATGGTTACGATGACTCTTATCCAAGGCGTAGTGAACGCCTTTGTGATGTTCTTAGCCCGGGTGGCCGCATTTGCCATTAGTTCGGCCCTCGCCAATCGGAGCGACGACAGAGAAGAAAACACTAGCCCCATGATGTTTCATTTAATCACTATCGTTTTAGAAATTGCTTTAGGGATTTTAGGCGCCATGGTGGTGGCGTACTTTTCCCGGGCCCGGGAATTTCGTGCCGATAAGGGCGGCGCCACCTTAGCCGGACGAGAAAAAATGCAAGCGGCCCTCAAGCGTTTAGCTGGCTACACAGGCATGGTGGATAACAGCCATGAATCTTTAGCCACACTAAAAATTTCAGGCAAAGCGGGAAGCTTCATGGCCTTACTAGCCACTCACCCGCCTCTCGAAGAACGGATCCGGAGACTCAGCCCGTGAAAGAAAAAGGGCTCGCTCGAGCTATTGCTACGGTCGCCCGTTTACGAAAAGATTGCCCTTGGGATAAAAAACAAACCCATGAATCCCTGCGGGCTTATCTTTTAGAGGAAGCCCACGAAACCTTAGAAGCCATTGATCGAAAAAACCCCCAAGAACTAAAAGAAGAATTGGGCGATTTACTTTTACAAATTCTATTGCACGCAGAAATCGCAGCCGAGCAAGGCGATTTTACTCTCGATGAGCTCGCGGAAAATTTGGCCGAGAAACTCGTGCGCCGTCACCCCCATGTGTTTGCAAAATCTTCTGTTTCTGATCTTTCAAAACAATGGGAAAAAATCAAAGCAGAAGAAAAAAACCGTGATTCACGCTTAGATGGGATACCTGTTGCACTCCCCGCTTTGCAAAAAAGCCTGAAAGTAATCGAGAAGGTTAGCCAATTGGGATTTCAGTGGGAAAATTTGGCGGGACCATGGGAAAAGGTGCAAGAAGAATTAGCCGAATTTTTGGCAGAGATCCAAAAACTAGGTGAACTCCCACTCATCACCCGTAAAAGCACGGAAGAGATTCCGGCAGAAAATCGCTCCCGCCTGGAAGCGGAATTGGGAGATTTATTATTTACTTTGGCTAACATATCTTACTTTCTCAGGCTTAATCCCGAAGACGCTCTTCGCTCCATGTTAGGCAGGTTCACCAAACGCTTTCAATATGTGGAAGCCCGCGCGAAAGAGCGAGGTGTAGCTCTGGAACTTTTGAGTTTAGTGGAAATGGATGAATACTGGAACGAAGCCAAGGAACGTTTATAGATCCACTAGTGGCTCTCTTAAGCCCAAACAGTGCTCTTTAATCAGCTCTTTATATTTTGTTTCACTCAAGAAACTCATGGGCAAAAATCGCATTCCAAATTGCGTGATACTTTGTTCTTTTTTATCTTGGTTCACTTCCCGCAATACGTGAGTCACCAAGGCCTCAATGTCCGCGATTTTATCGCCCCCGTTGGTCACCAAATCAAAAGAAAGACGAGTGCCAAACACCACATCCTTTAGCCCTTCACCCACATGCTCCAACATCAACCCACCCAAGGTGAAGTTCTTCACATTGAGAAAATAGGTTTCACCCTCATATTCCACCACCGCTAAGGCAGGCACGGGCAAATGTTTGGCTTCAGTTGTTAAACGGGGCAATGAGCGGAGCCAGGGAGAAGGCAAACCATTTTCGCGCACGTCTTTTTCAATTTGCCTTAATAATAAACCGCTGGGGTTTAAAAAACGAAAGCTATACATCTTACCGGCAGCTGTACTTTCACTAACCAAGCGGCAACGCACAGGAATTTTTTTGTAAATGATTTCTAATTCTTGGCCCGAAGAAAAGCGTAATTCTTCCGGCAACTCTGATTCTTCGTAAACATATTTGGCGCCATAGCTAGAAACTAGGGCCTGCACGGGGCTTTCTTTGCCTTGGGCAATCCATGTAATCTTTTGGCTAACGAAGACCTTCTTCCTGAATGTCATCCCCCCTATTGTAAGAGAAAGAGGCAATTTAAGCCAACAAAGGAAATCCATGTTACCCTAGAAATATATGAAGAAAAAAATCCGTGTAGCGGTTTTGTATGGTGGAAAGTCAGGAGAACACGAGGTTTCTTTGCAATCGGCGGCCTCTGTAATCCAGCAGTTAGATCGAGAAAAATTCGAAGTCGTCCCCATAAGTATTGATAAATCAGGCAGATGGCAGTGGAACGATCTAAAGTTGATTGAAGAAAATCAGTCGAAAGCTTTACCCATTTTTAAAGACGCCCCAGAAATGCGCTTAGCCCATAGAACCGATGGCAAAGCTTCTTTAGAACCCGTAGGAAAAGGTGACCTCCAGGATATCGACGTGTTTTTTCCCGTGATGCACGGGCCCCTTTGCGAAGATGGAGCCATCCAAGGATTTCTCGAAATGGCTGATGTGGCCTATGTTGGTTCAGGAGTTTTGGGCTCCGCCATCGGCATGGATAAAGACATCGCCAAGCGCTTAGCGGAAGCCGCCGGTATTCCCATTGCTCCTTATCTGGCCATCACGAAACAAAATTTTGCCAAAGATTCTGGCCAGTGGGAAAAACAAGTGAAGGAAAAATTGGGGTTACCTGTTTTTGTGAAGCCCGCTAATATGGGTTCCAGCGTGGGCGTGCATAAAGTAAAGCGCTGGGAGGATCTAGTGCCCGCCTTGCAGGATGCCTTTCAATACGATCTAAAAGTGATCGTTGAACAAGGCATCAATGCCCGTGAAATTGAAATGGCTGTGCTGGATGGAGACCCCCTTTTCCTCAGCGTGCCTTGCGAGATTACGGCATCCAAACAGCATGAATTTTATTCCTACGAAGCCAAATATTTAGATGAAAATGGCGCCACCGTGGATCTACCCGCAAAATTAAAACCCGAAGAAACGAAAAAAGTACAAAAGCTTGCAGGCGAAGCATTCCAAGCCCTGGAATGCGCCGGCATGGCTCGGGTGGATTTTTTCTTAGAAAGAGATACGGGGGAATTTTATTTCAATGAAGTGAACACCATTCCTGGTTTCACTTCCATCAGCATGTACCCCAAAATGATGGAAGCCTCGGGATTGCCCTATAAAAAACTGCTCACTCGTTTATTGGAATTGGCGATCGCTAGACACGAACTAAAACATAAATTAAAAAGAAATTTTGGCTAGCGTTTCGTTTTCCCCAGCAATAAGCCACGCTGAAAAGCCCGCTCATGGGCGAGCTTCGTGCGCACAAAAAGCGCCATGGAATTTTCCCCACCAATTGCCGCCGCTTCCGCTTGCGTGATTCCTTCTGCGCCTCCAAGCTGAAGCGCTTGTAGCTCCTCTTCCGAGAGCGCACCACCCTCTTGTAAACCCAACTCATCCGTTAAAGCAGCTACGGTGGAATCCAATTCGGAACCCGCAATGCCCACGGCTCCTTCGTCTAAATTTTTGGTACCGAAGAGCTTATTCATTTCTTCTTTTTGCTTTTCTGGGCTTGCTCCCGTGCCACTCCCCGCTGTGCTATAGGCACCTTCTTCTGCCACGGAGGCAGGAGCCCGGGAGCCCGCAGAGATCCCTTCTTTTGCGCTGAGTGTTTCAGTAGATGTAGCTCCAGAAGGCATTCCAGCAGTAGAAGTGGTAGTGCCATTGGAAGTTGCAGGCATGCTACTACTAGCACCAGAACTTTCTTGTGTGGAGGCTCCACCCAAATTTGTTGGAGTGATGCCGGCAATTCCCACTTTCTTTGTATCTGTGCCTTTATTATTAGAGGGTGGGCTATAGGATTCGGAGCGGTAGGAAATTCCTGGAGAAGAAGCGCCTTCGCCAGAGCCCAATTGCACGTTCGGAATGTTTACTCCTGTGCCTTGGGTTGGGCTACTTGCAGCGCCATTTTCCGTTTCAGAAATGCTACCCAACTTTTCTGAGGACATTTTAGTTTTTCCCGCAAGGGATTCGTATTCCGCGATCTTTTTAAGATGGTCGCTTTTCGCCGATTGAACTTGTTCCTGAAATTTCTCTCCTCCCCGCTTAGCTTTCGCTTGCTCTTCATAGAGCGGGTTTACGTTCTTATTGTATTCATTGATCGTGGAGGCTCCGCCGTCCGTAGCCGCCACTTCCCCACCGTTATTAGAGAGTTGCCCGCCACTTATCCCCGAGGCAGTATATATTTTCTCTTTAATAGAAGAGGCGATTTCAGGATTTTGATTGGCATCATTCACGGCTTTATTGAGAGCGGCTGTCATCTCTCTTTTATCATTTAAGTATTTCTCCATGGCCCTTTGGTTGGCGGCAATGGCTTTATTCACCTCTTTTTGCGCTAACTCTAATTCCTGGATCAATTGCTGCTCTAATTGCGCTGCTTTTTTATAATTTTCAGCAGAACTTGCAGTACAGCCCGCTTGGGAGCAATTAACTAGACTTTTGATTTCCTGGCATTTGGCGTTGTAGCTTGCCCTATATTTTTGGGCCTCTTCCTGCATCTTGAGGTAGGTATCCATGCAGGCGGAGACATATTTCTTATTGAGCCGTTGAGCGGCTTTGGAATCTACCCCTGCTCGCCAATCTAAGTTCTTTTGGCAAAACTCCTTGATTTGTTCTTCCTTCCAGCTGGCATATTGGGCCAATTCCCCTATGCTGCCGCCGCAACTAGCGGAGGCCCCCATAGGGAGTAAAAGCAGGATAAGGATGGAAATAAGCCCGCAAACCATGCCTCTTTATCGGCCAAAAAAGTCTGGGGATTTAGAAAAAAATCTTTTGTTTTCAATGCCTTAGATTATTAAGGAATAAATAGGCCGAAAGCAGGTATCTATTGAATAATAAATGACTTTTTCTCCATCTTTCCCCGGCGTTTGGTTGATTTTTCTAGTAAACAATAGCAATATGCTAGCGCTATGCGTTATTTTCTGGCCGCCTGCCTCATTTTACTCCCTGCCTGCTCCAAGAAAGAGACTTCCATTTCCTTGGTGCGAGAGATCCCATTTGCCTCCGAAAGCGCCGCCACAGCCGCTAAACAAAAGGCCCAATTAGAGTGCGTGGACCGCCTCCACTGCCCCACACAAGTGGGCCTGCTATTGGTGAGAAAAGGTGCATCCCTTTTATCCTGCACAAGCTTCCTCATTGCGGAAGATACCTTAGCCACAAACTCCCATTGTTTAGCCTCCATTGCGGATTCCTCGGCTTGCGCCGAAAGAGTGGAAGTTATTTTTCCCAGTAACGGATCCCTTCCAGAGGCCCGTTTTCCTTGCCAAGAACTTCTGCATGCCAGCCGGCCTCCTAATAACCACTCTCCGGATTTTGCATTGGTTAAATTAGCGCCCACAGGCCGTAAACCTCTGCCTTTATCCAAAACGGGCGTAGCTTCAGACAAAAATTATTTATCCTATAAAATCTTCCCAGGCAAAAGCGCTTCCGGCGTGCTGCAATCTCAAAAATGCCATAGCGCTGGAAACTCTTACCGTTTTCCTCTCTACCAAAATGAAAAAGATAGCGTGTTTCTCGTGGGGGATTGCCCTTCGGCCCCGGGAAATTCTGGCTCCCCTATCTTAAATCATGAGGGCCGCGTAGCCGGCATTCTCCAAGCAGAACTGCCGATCACGGAACGGCAAAAACAAGCGTGGATGCCCTATCTTTTAGGAGAAGGATTCGCTCCGCTGGCCTTAGGCACAAGTATCCATTGCCTGAACGAAAATTGCGCCCCCTTGAGAGATGAAATTGAACCCCCAAGAATTGAGGATTTTTCTTTAAGGCCCGCCATGAATGAACTCCTCAACGCCTATAAACATCCACTTTTTCAGTGGCAAACAGAAACCACTCGCTCCTGGGCACTACTACGGGAAGAAACGCTTACACCCGTTTGTTTTGCCATGCTGCCGAAAGAAAATAGCGCAGATATTCGCATCCCAAAAATCCAAGCGAAGATCTTTTTTAACCGCTATATGCAAATGCAGCCTAAGATTTCTGTTCTTGAAGAAACGATGCATCAGTTTTCGTTCAACTTAGAACAATTGCAAAAAATTGGAGCCAGCGAAGTAAAAAAAGATGGAGAATCTTTAGGGAGCTTGCAGTTGTGCGCTTTCTAAAAGCGCGCGTTTTAAGATTTTTCCGCTATGGCCCTTGGGCAATTCCGGTAAATGCACAAAACTCTTAGGCACCTTGTATTTAGCCAAGCCTTGCAGGCAAAAATCTTTTAATTCTTCTTCCGGCAACCCCAAGCCATTTTCCGTGGCATAGAAGCAGCGCCCAACTTCTCCCCACTTGGAGTCACTCACGCCTACCACGGCCACTTCCCGAATTTTTTGGAAAGAACGTAAGTATTGTTCCACCTCTGCCGGATAAACATTCTCGGCGCCAGAAATGTACATATCCTTTTTGCGGCCCACCACGTAGAAATAGCCTTCTCTATCCCGCTTCACGAGATCGCCCGTGGCGAGCCACTCGTCTTGGTGTGGAGGTTTTCCCCAATAGCCAGGAGTGCAGGTTGGTCCACGTAAATGTAGCTCCCCCACTTCTTCGGGGCCAAGCAATTCTTGGCCATCGTTGCCCACGATTTTCACGTCCACATAGAAATTAGGAAAACCAATGGAACCAATTTTTCTTAATGCATCTTCTTCATTGAGGGAAAACACATTTGGACCAAATTCCGTAAGCCCATACCCCTGCCGCACTGGAATTCCTCGAGCGGCCCAAGTGCGGATGAGTTCCACTGGCATAGGCTCCCCGCCAACAATCGCGTAACGGATCGAGGGAAGATCCAAAGAAAAATTTTCTGCCCGGGCCATCATATCCATCATCGTAGGAACGCCAAAAAGAATGCTGACTTTTTCTTCGGCCGCCAAGGCCAACACCCGCTCAGGGTCGAATTTTTTCAGCATCACGATACTCGCGCCATGGTGAAAAAAAGGAGTTGTGAGCACATTCCAGCCGGAGGTGTGAAAGAGCGGATGAAAAATAATCGCAGAATCTTTGGGCGTGATTTCGAGGCGAAGCCCCGTGTTCACGGAGTTCCAAAAAAGCATTTTATTGGTGATCAATGCGCCCTTCGGCGCACCCGTAGTGCCCGAGGTGTAGAGAATCATCACGGGAGAATCCGCAGTGCCCTGCACTTCGAGTGGAGCAGTAAAAGATTTTGTGAACAATAAATCTTCAAGATCCGTGAACGACAGAACTTTCATTTCATTCTCTACGTTGCCCCGGAAATTTTCTTGGCAAAAAAGGATTTTAGCGCCGGAATCTTGCAGTACGTGGCTAACTTCCCGGGCCGTGAAACGAAAATTCACAGGCACCAAAATGGCGCCCAAGCGTTGCAAAGCAAAATAGAGAAATATGGTTTCGGGTTCATTCTGGGCCAGCACCGCCACCCGATCGCCCACAGCAATGCCATGCTGATCGGCCAATTCTTTTGCCAGCACGCAAGATCGCTCAAATAATTCTTGGTAGGTAAAATTTCGACGGGAATCTGCGCAGCGAAGAGCTATGCGTCTTGGGCTATAAAGGGCCCAACGTTTTAGCCAATCTAATTCGAGCTTCTCCATTAGGTGTCGTAAGCCCATTCTAAGGCTATCGCCGCCATGGCCACGCCTCCGCCACTACCCACCAATAAAACCACATCGCCCTTTTTTAGTTTTTTATGCTGGGCGGCGTCAGCCAAGGCCATGGGAATACAAGCCGAGCCCGTATAGCCGTAGCGGTCCATGATGTTGTAGCTCATGGATTCCGGGAGACCGAGATTCTTCAAGGTTTCTTGGATGGTGCCAATATTGATTTGGGTAAGAAACAAAAGTTTTACGTCTTCTAAGCGTTTATGGGCTTGGTCTAACACCAAGTTCACTAATCGCGGCCAGTGGGTGGAATTAGTATCCAGAGGAATTTTTTTGGCAAAACGTAAGAGATGATCTTTCTTTGCCACCACTTCAGCATCCACGGGCAAAAAGGTTCCGCCCCCATAAATGCCCATATAGTCGTGGAATTCGCCGAGGGTAAATAATTTTGAGGCCAGGATTCCAGGATGCTGCGTATCGCGACTAGCTTTCACCACCACGGCTCCTGCGCCATCCGCAAAGAGTGAAGCGATTTTATGGTCGTCCCAGTTTAAAAATTTCGACATTCCATACGCGCCAACCACCACAATATTTTGGTAGCGTTCATCGGCCTGAATGTATTTGGACGCCACATCCAGAGCTGTCACAAAGCCCGCGCAAGCACTGTTAAGATCGAAAGTGCCCGCTTTTTTTAATCCCATTTTATGCTGCACCACAGAAGCGGTGGAGGGAGAAAGATAATCGGGAGTGTCCGTGGCCACGATCAATAGATCCACGTCCTCTTTTTGCACTCCAGCCACAGCCAAAGCCCGCTCCACGGCAGGAACGATGAGATCGCTCGTGCTTTGGGATTGATCCATAAAATAACGCTGGTGGATATTTCGCTTCTCCCGAAGAAACGTATCAATATCCATCTTGTAGCGTTCATTAAAGTAAGAGTTAGGAACCAAATTTTCCGGATGATACAGGCCCGCTCCGGCAATATAAGACTTTCTCATTTCTTCCCCATCATATACTGACCATTTCTTGACGGAATATAAACCTCACGGGTATACCACCGGAACATGAATATTCAATACCAATTCCAAGGCAAAACAGCTCTCGTAACTGGCGGTGCGGCCGGCATCGGATTCGACATCACTCGCACATTCTTGCAAGCCGGCGCGGCAGTGGCCGTATGGGATTATTCGGACTCGGCCCTCGAGATGGCGCGCAAAGAATTAAGCCCCTTTGGCGAAAAGGTAGTTTTCACAAAAGTAGACGTGAGCAATTCTGCTTCTTGCCAAGCCGCCGCTGCGGAGCTGCCTTTTGCTCTCGATATTCTTGTAAACAATGCGGGTATTACGCGGGATAAAAGTTTTAAAAAAATGAGCACGGAAGAATGGGACAGCGTGATCGCCACCAACCTTTCGGGCCTCTTCCATGTTACAAAAAACGTTTTCGAGAAATTTAATTCTACTTCTTCCCAAAAACGCATCATCAATATTTCCAGCATCGTGGGTTTATTTGGCAACTTCGGCCAGACAAACTACGCCGCAGCCAAAGCCGGCGTGATCGCCATGACAAAAACCTGGGCGCGGGAATTTTCCCGCTCTGGCTTCACTGTAAACGCCGTGGCCCCGGGATTTATTTCCACCAAAATGACAGAAGCCATGCCGCCAGAAGTATTGCAGCAAATGGCCGCTAAAGTTCCTTTGCAGCGCTTGGGAAAAACCTCTGATATCGCCAATGCTTGTTTATTTTTGGCGAGCGACGAAGCCGCTTATATTTCCGGCACCGTGCTCAGCGTGGATGGCGCCCTAACTCTCTAAAATAATTCCGGGGGGAATATGCATCTTCTTCTATCACTATTCTTAAGCCTACCTGCGCTTGCAGGTTCGTTTTTATCCATCGATGGGGAGCAATTTTTTTACGAACATAAACCCGCCGCTATGGGCGCACCCACTTTGGTGCTTTTGAATGGACTCACCTACTCCACGGAAAGCTGGAATGCTTTTGCGAAATCCTTGGAAACGCTAAATCCTAAAATCGGAATCTTGCGCTATGACATGCGTGGCATGGGAGAAACACTGCAAGCGGGCACCTTGCCCGTGCAATACGCGATTCCCTACGGGAACCAAGCCACCACGCTAAAAAAGATTTTAGGAAAATTAAAAATCAAGAAGGCCGCTCTTGTGGGCCTCTCTTACGGAGCGGGCATTGGTCTAGAATTCGCCAGACTTTTTCCTAATTCTGTTACGCAATTGATTGTAATGGCGCCTTTTACGGAACCCCTAGAAGCCCAAGACCGCTTAATCCGCATGCAAGTAGCAGCGAACCGTTTAGCATTCCCTTTCAATCCCGCCACGGACGATGAACTCTACGATTTTTTCTTGCGGCAATTTATTTACGCTACTTACCCACAAGCCGAGCCCGTACTGCTCGGAGATTTAAATAAACTGGAAGCTGTATTTCGCATGGTGCAAGGGATTCGTTTTTTTAGAGCTACAGATATTAGTAAAGAATTAGATGTGCCTGTGCATCTTTTAGTGGCCAACCAAGATCAATACATTCCTCAAGAAGTGATGGATCGTTTTTGGAAATCTTTGCCAAAACGCGTGCGCGGGAGTCGCATCAATATTTCCGAAACGGAACACAAAATCCCTGAAGCGATCCCCGATTTCAGCGCCGCCTGGGTGCTCGAGTGTTTGAGCAATGCTGAGCTACAAAAAGGAAAAGTTTTTTCCGGTAGCACAGAACGCTTCGAGGCCCGCTCAGGATCCTTGGTGATTTCTTTAAAGCGTTAAGTTATGCCGTATTTCGTAAAACAAGGCGCCCGCCTCCACTATGAAATCAAGACCTCTGGCCTAGAGCACGACACTCTATTTCTTCATGGAAATTTAGCGTCGAACGTTTGGTGGGAACCACTAGCGAAAGAAGTGGGTACCGGCGGTAAGGGCCGCATGATTCTTGCCGAGTGGCGGGGATGTGGCGGCAGCCAAGAGTTTTCTGGATTTGATTTGGCCACTTTAGCGCAAGACTGCAATGATTTGCTTGCACATTTGAGTGTAGAGAAAGTGGATCTTGTGGCCCATTCCACCGGCGGCTTGATTGCTTTGCATGCGATGGCCGCGGAACCTGAACGCTATCGCAAGGCTTTGCTGCTTGATTCTGTGGCACCCGAAGGCGTGCAGTTTGGACCAGAAATGCGGGATGCATTCCAACGCATGAGCCAGGATAAAGATTTTTGTGCGGCGATTATTCTTAGTACTATTCATGAAACAAAATTAGATCCTGCACTGGCCCAAAAAATTGTGGACAGCGCTTTCTCTGTTTCCCCAAAAATTTGGCAAGGCGTTCCGGATCTTTTAGAAGCCCCTCCAGTTTTAGATTTTTCCCGTTTGATTCATCCGATTTTGGTGGCGCATGGAAAGCTGGATACGGTGCTGCCTTGGGAGAAATCTCAAAGCCTCGCCGAAGCCCTTCCTAGGGGGAAATTTTTTTTGCTGCCCAATAGGGGGCATTGCACTAACGTAGAAGATCCCGCACTCTTGGCGAGCCTACTAATCAAGTTTTTTCAGTTCCAAAACGAAACTGCCGCTCCGCACACTGGCCCCAGCTTACCCAAATTGGAACCAGAAACAGCTTAAGTGACGCGCAAAATCATTTTTTGCGGCGCATATTAGAAATAAAATCACCAATATAATTCAATAGTTAAATTCACGAACAAAATACATTTTTTTGTCTTGAAAACAAAAGCGTTGGCACATCACTTGCTTTTTAGAAGATGTAGCCAAAATGAATTTGGCTAAGAAAAAGGCCATTTTTCCAAAAGTCTTCATTCCTTACCACCAAGGAATAATTCCCCTCCATACAAAAGACTTAAGGAAGAGTGGCCTTTTTTTTGTGCATTTTTTCAGCGCTGTCGTTTTAAAACGAGTTGCAGCGCATTCATCAAGTCATTGGTATTTCGTTTACACGTTGTTCAGAAGGCAAGTGTTTTTTAGTCGCCAGAAGATCTCTGCCATAATTTACGGCGACTGGCCTCACTTGGTGTCCCAGTTAATGCCAAAGTGCTTCGCCACGTCTACGGCAGAGCGAACTGCATCCTCATGAAATCCGTGGCCGAAGTAAGAACCGCAGTAGAAAAGGCGGTCCTTACCGTTTAAGCCGCCTAAGAATTTCTGCGTCGCGACCGTATTGGAATTGAATATGGGATGGCGATAGCGAAATTTTTTGATCAATCGCCCGGGCGCCACCGCAGCTTCGCCCAAGGTGAGGATGAAAGTATCCGGAGACTCGATCTTTTGCACCCGATTGAGGCAATAGGAGATTTGATGGGTGCCGTCGGCTTGCTTTCGCATGTTCCAGCTGCACCATAGGCCCGGATCTGCATGTAGCAGGGAGGTATCGGTATGCAGCGAGGTAGGATTGTCTTGGTATTCCCACTCGCCAAGGAGCCGCACTTCTTCCGCTAATGGATTTCCCAGCAGGCGCGCGCTTACATCGGCATGAGTGGCGAGCACCACTTCGTCGAAATCCCCGACTTTTCCGCCATGCTCTACTTTCACGCAATGAGAGGTGCGGGTGATCTTGGTCACGATAGTTCCAAGTTGCAGATTTCCGCGAAAATCTTTTTCAAAAGCTCGTACGTAGTGGCCACTGGATCCGCTAAATGTTTTCCAGCAACGCGGGCTTTTTCCAGCGAGCAGTTGGTGGTTATAAAAGTAAGTGAGAATAGAGGAGGCCGGGTAATCGAGCATACTTTTACCCGAAAGCGACCAAATGGCGGAGGTGAAGGGCAGCACAAAATTATGGACGAAGATTTCGCCATAAGGTGCGAGATAATTTCCTAGCGTGATGCTTGACAGATCGCGGCCGGCTACCATATCAGCGTAGGCACGCTTGCGAAAAGCGGCGAGATCGAAAAAGAATTTATAGAAAGCGGGGTTAAAAAAATTTCGCTTCTGCGCAAAGACTTTTCCGAGACTCAAACCAAGGGCAAAATGCAAGTTATTAAAGGGATCCGAGAAGCAGCTCGACATTTCTGCATTCATCTCATTGCTCACATCGAGCGCCCGCATGAACTGCAAAAAATTATCGTAGGTGCTGGTATTAAAAATCAAAAAAGCCGTATCTAGCTCGATGGATTTCCCTGCCGAGTCCTGCACCACTTCCGAATGAGCGTGGCCCCCCAAGGAGGGATCAGCCTCAAAAAGAGTGATGTCGTGTTTCTTCTGGAGGAGAAAGGCGGCGGATAGGCCCGCCACGCCACCGCCAACCACGGCGATTCTTTTACGGGAGCTCATTCCCAGATTGTAACCTAGCCGGCACGCATATTCGAATGCTGTTCGCGGCCTTGTTTAGTGAGCACCAGCTGCCAGAGCTGCCAATTGCGCGCCTTGAATCCTCCCGCGAACGATAACAGGTAGAACTCCCACATCCGCTTGAAGCGCGCGGGATAGTTTTTTTCGAGCTCCGGCCAGGCGGCCTGAAAGCGTTCGTTCCAGGCCAGTAGGGTCTTATTATAATCCGGGCCGAAATTATGCCAGTCTTCCATCACGAACAAACCTTCGATCGCGTCGCCCATCTGCGAGATGGAGGGCAGAATCCCGTTGGGGAAAATGTACCTATCTACCCAAGGGTCGGTTATCTTCGTCGTGCGATTGTGGCCTACCGTATGGATCACGGCAATGCCATCAGGTTTAAGGGCCTCGTGGATCACGTTCATGTATGTGCCAAAATTCTTATAACCCACGGCCTCCATCATGCCCACGGAGACAATGCGGTCGAACTGGCCCTTAATATTGCGGTAGTCGTCGAAAATAAACTCGATCGGCAGGCCCCGGCAGCTTTGCTCTCCGTACTTAATCTGTTCTTTGGAGAGTGAGTAGCCTACGCAGGTAACGCCGAAGTTCTCGGCAGCATATTTCATTAAAGAACCAAAGCCGCAGCCTATATCCAGAAGGCGCATGCCGGGCTGTAAATCGAGCTTACGGCAGATCAGATCCATCTTTGCTAACTGGGCGGATTCAAGATCGGCCGCGTTTTTCCAGTAGGCACAGGTATAGAGCATCTGCGCATCGAGCATCTTGGTGTAGAGATCATTGCCTATGTCGTAATGAACATCGCATACGATCTTCGCTCGGGCCTTGGACTGCAAATTGAAGAAGGTTGCGCGGGCTATGCGTAGGATAATATCGGGGGTATATCGACGGCGGCCCACGTTCGAATGGAAAATTTTTTCGATGAAGAGATCAATCCTGGCGATTTTGAGATAGCCAGCCATATAAGCTTCGCCGAGGCCCAAAGAGCCACCGAAAGCAATCATACGGTAGGCACGCAAATCGAGGATTTGCACATCATGTGGAGCGGAGCCATTGATCGTGATCCCGGCTTTGCGAAACTCTCGACGAACAAAGTGCTCACAAGGGCTTAAGAAAATCTCAAGCCACGAACTACACTTCTCGAAGCTGGCGGGCTCTGCCAAAGGGCCAAAATCGAGCTCCTGCTCCATCGAGTTTTTCTTCAGAATCTCCATACCCCTAAATTGCAACCTTGGTGCCACGGGCGGACGCCGCCATAGGCAATTCCAGAGGTATCCAGCGGTATTTAATAATCACTCTCCTAACACCCGCCTAAACATTGGACAGCTTGCAGTCCCCGTTTCCATTTAGATACGCCCTCGCGCTGGCGCGCTAATTGCGTTGTCCCGTCGAACCATTAGCCTGCCCATAGAAAGGATTTACTTTGAAAGTAGCGGACCACCAACTGCATGAAATCGCGGAAGATTTTCGCCGCTTGAAGCAGTCCCTTGTGGATAAAGGGTTGTTCTCTACGTCCCGCTCGCGCTTGGCCTTCGATATATCGCTGCATTTTGTTCTCTATACTCTGGGTTATTGGCTAGCGAATGAGAATCCGATCTTGGCATTGCTCTGGCTTACTGGGGCCAGTATTAACCTCGTTTGGTGGATCCACGACTCGGGCCACGATGCGCTCTTCGCTTCAAAAGACTGGTCCAAATTTTTCATCGAACTCTTGGGCGTGCTCTTCCTCGGGATGCTACAAGTAGATTATCACTACGGAATTCATCGCCGGCATCACGGGTTCACGAATATTCTCGGAAAAGATACTGCGCTAGAAACCGGCCCGATTGTTTGGCACAAGAAGATGCTCAAAGATGGACAACGCCTTGTGCGCCGCCAAAGCTGGCTCTGGGTTGGCATTATCCTGCCGCTAACCTATCCATTGATCTCATTCAAATGTCTGAAGGTCGCTTATGAACAAGGCAAATATACTCGGCTGGCGTTTTGGGGTTTGCGCTGGGCGGTATTTCTTTTCGTGTTGAAAATATCTTTTTGGATCTTGTTCTTGCCCGTGCTAGCCGCAGGTTTTGTGCTTGGCTTCGCTGCTAGTCTGAATCACTTTCACCTCGAAATTTCCGAGAAGCAAAGGGTGCCATTCCCGGCCCAAGTATTCCTCGTTACCCAGAATATCGATTCGCCCTCGAGCTTTGTTACGTGGCTCACCGGCGGATTGAATTTTCACATCGAACATCATCTATTTCCCACTATGCCGAGCCGGAATTACCATCTTGCGCAGGAAGCGGTGCGAGCATTCGCCAGCAAGCACTCCCTTCCCTACCACAGCTGCTCCAGCCACGAAGCTGTGGTTCGCCTCTTAGTCACGCTGGCTGATCCGATCGAAGACCGAAAGTGGGCGGTGAAATGAAGCACCTGGAAAAGTATCTGTTTCTCTCCGTGCGCTACTCCGCTATCTTATTGCCCGTGATCGTGATCTCCGGAATTTTCCTGGGAGGGCCCGCAGCCTACGCCGGCTTGGTGGTTGTTTTCGGATACTATTTCCTCGTAGAGCTGATTCTGTGGGCCTCGGGCCTTGGTGTAACCACCACCCGGGAAAACGAGTTTCAATTTGTTGATCCCAAGAACCCAAGCCGCCTCGACCATTACGGCGTAGCCATATACGCGGTGATGCAGATCATCACGACACCCCTTGCGATTGTGCTAATCACTAGACTCACTTCATTTACCGAGATGGCCGGCGGGATTTTATCCTTTGGCGTTATGGCAGGATCGGTTGGAGGTCTTGCGGGCCACGAATACATCCACCGCCGCAATAGGCTCGAGCACTATCTCGGCGTGGCCGTTTACGCCTGCATCAACTATGGGCATTTCACGATCTCTCACCTGCATGGTCATCATCGCAATGTAGGTTTGCATGAGGACTGGAGTACCTCTCGCCTGAACGAAACCAGCTTCCACTTTCTCAAGCGCGCCCTTTTCGACGGTTATTTTGCGGCTTGGCGACTGAGCGCAAAGTCTTCACGGATGCGCCAACTCATGATTGGTCTAACCGCAACGCAGGCTGCGGCGTGGACTACTCTAGCGGTCACTTTAGGAATCAAGGGTGTGCTGGTTTACGGAGCGATGTCCTTACTTTCTTTCTCTCTCATGGAGATGGTGAACTACCTTTCACACTATGGGTTGATGCGCGAAAAGAGCAGCTCCGGAAAGCCCGAAACGGTAAAAGATCGACACTCTTGGGAGTCTAACAATAAAGTAACCAATTGGTTTATTTTCAATGCCGGCAAGCACTGCCACCATCACCGTGTGCCCGGGGCATCTCACGTGGAGCTGGAGCTGAGCCACGAAAAGGAATATTTACCCTATGGATTGCCGCTCTTAACTTTGATCGGCTTTATTCCCCCTCTATACTTTCGCTTGATGAATCCAATGCTATTGCCGGAGAGTAGGAAACCAAAACGACTGCAAGTGTCCCAGCTTCGAACGGTTGGAAACCACAAATTTCATTAATCACAAAATGGAATCGTTCAGGGCTAACCTGGCCTTACTTTCGCGCTGGCATCAAGCCTAGCTGAAATTCGCTGGGCACTACCATAAGCCAGATCTTAAAAATCGGCCCGGTTCTGAGTGGACCCTTTTGTTCAGGGGAGCGGGAAGTCAGTGCTTTTTAGAATTTTGGGTTTAAGGGTCTGAGAATGGCGAAGCCCGAGCTAAGGATCGAAGTGTTTCTAATCGACAAGATCAGATCTTAAAATTGCGTAGATCGCGACATTTACAGGCTTTCCCTTTACGAACATACCAGCCCGAGCGATTCCTTCGAACTGCATGCCAATCTTCTCCATAACTCGTCTAGACCCAATATTATTTTCCAGACATGTCGCTTGTATGCGAACTAACTCAGGATACCCATTAAAAGCGAATTTTACGACAGCCTCTGCCGCTTCTGTCATAAGTCCTTTGCCCCAGTAGTCAGCATTCAGTGCGTAGTCGATTTGCCCAGCAATAGAATTCCGCTGCGAAAAGCTGATAGAACCTATTGCTACATTTGATTTATTTGGATCACGAAGTGCCCAAACAAAAATTTTTTTTTCACCGTCTATTACAGGTTTTCCAGAAATAAAATTAATAAACGCCAACGAGTCGTCTACCGTTTGATGTGCATGCCAAGTTACAGTTTTGGCTACTTTAGGATTCTTTGCATAGGCGAAGACATCAGCCGCATCAGCATGGGTGAAGGGAGATAGCTTTAAACGATCTGTCTGCAATTCTGGAATCTGCATCGATCGCAGTTTATGCCTCAGCACTCGGGGATGCAAAGAAAAGGAATATTTCTACCCGGCCCCATAATAGTAATACACAGAATTTAATTACTCCCCGCAACATGAGCGCCCCATGGAATAGGAGCGTTAAAGTAATGATTTATGTAAAAGTTTAAAGCTACCCACCTCTCCTCTGAATCAACTCCGCCGCAATGCTCACCGCAATTTCCGGCGGGTGATTGCTATTGCCGATCTCTAAACCCATAGGGCAGCGTAATGCCTCAACGGCAAGAGCAGAAATTCCTAAAGCCAGTAACTCTTTTTTAATCTTAATCGCCTTCACGGGGCTTCCCAGCACGCCAATATAGGGCGGAACCTGTGCCCGCAAAATCTTCTCGAGCACAGGAAGATCCGTAGTGTGACCTTGGGTCATCACCACAAAAAAAGCATCCCGGGGCAGCTCTGGCAAATAATTCTGATCCTCCCAGAAAAGCACACGAAGATTCGAAGCCGCAGGCAAACGCGCTAACCATTCTTTCCGGTGATCCACGCAAGTCACCACGCAAGCAAGGGGCAACAACTGCCGCACTAAAGCCTGGGCCACGTGGCCCGCGCCGAACACCACAATCTTCCAAGGGTGTGGAGTAAAGGGTTCAAAAAGCATTTCTACTTCCCCTCCACAACTCATGCCCACGTCCCGCTGCAAATTCCACACGCAGTATTGCGGACTATTTTTTTTCTCCAACAAAATTTCCTGCGCCAAGCGAATGGCTTTCGCTTCTAACTTCCCGCCACCTACTGTGCCCCACACTAATCCTGAAGTTTGTACGATGGCTTTAGCCCCCGCATCTTGGGGAGCGTGACCGCGGGAAGACAAAAAAGTGACTACGACGAATTCTTCCCCTGCCTCTTCTAGCCTTCTTGCCTCTTGGAAAAAGCTCATGCTTTCTCCCAGCGCTGAAAGGCTTCCGGCATATGAGCCCGCAAAACTTCTTCCGAGGTGGCGGGGATTTTTAAGGCGGGAAATTTTCCGCCATAAGAAATCGCATTCATGATAGCGGTCCACACCGATATGGCTAACAATAAAGGTGGCTCGCCCACAGCCTTTGCGCCCTTGATAAGAGCCGAATCTTTTTCTTCGTTTTCGATAAAATCCACCTGAAAAATCCGCGGAGTATCATGGACGCTCGGAATTTTATACGTGCTTGGGCTATGGGATAAAAGTTTTCCTTTTGAATAAAATAAATTTTCTGTAGTGAGCCAGCCCATGCCTTGCACAAAACCGCCGGTCACTTGGCCGATATCTAAACCTTCGTTGATCGGCCGACCAAGATCCATCAATAGATCGGAACGCAATACTTTTACTTCCCCATTCACGGGATTAATGGAAACTTCCGAAGCGGCCACACCTTGAGTGTAATAAAGAAATGCGCGGCCTTGGCCTTTTAGTTTATCAAAAGCCAAATGGGGAATGGTGTAATGCGCGTATTCTGAAAGTGAAATCCGGTGGAGATAGGCTTCGTTTACTAATTCCGCAAAGGAAATGGAATCTTTCCCTCTTTTGGCCCTGCCCTCTTGGAACACAATACCATCGGGAGCTTTGCCCGATAATTGCAATTCCCGCTCGGTGCCTAAACCCGCAGTTTTGGCAGCCCAACGTTCTGGTGGTAAATCTAAAACATGATCCGCCACTTCTAAGAGACGATTTTTTAATTTCCTGGCCGCGAGCACCGCTGCAGCGCCATTGATATCCGTGCCACTGGAAGCCGCCGTGGGAGAAGTATTGGAATTTCTTTCGGTGGAAGTTGTGAGCACCCGCACTTTTTCTCGGTCGATGCCAAACTCTTCGGCCACGAGTTCTGCGATGCGGGCATTCACTCCTTGCCCCATTTCCGTGGCGCCCGTGGAAACTTGCACACTTCCATCTCTTTGCAAATGCACTAAAGCATTGCCTTGGTTTAAAAAACGGGTCGTAAAGGAGATGCCAAATTTTACGGCGGTCATGGAAAGGCCTTTTATTAGCTCGCCTTTATTTTCTTTATTCCATTTTTTTATTTCTTCCCGTCTCGCGCGGTAATCACATTTTTCCTCAAGAGAGGAAAACAAATGGGAAAGGAGATTACCCTCCACCTTTTGCCCATAGGGAGTGGTGTTGTCGGAGCCTTGGTAGCAATTCAGTTTCCGTAAATCTAAGGCATCCTTTTTCAACACAAACGCCATCTCTTCCAGGATGCGTTCAATCAAAGCCACGCCTTTTGGACCACCAAAACCCCGAAAGGCCGTGTGGGGATGCATATGGGTTTTGCAAACTTGCCCACGGATCCTCGCGGCGGGTAAAAAATAAGCATTGTCGCAGTGGAGCATGGCCCGCTCCATGATAGCCGTGGAAAGATCCGCGTAGGCACCGCCATCGGAATAGAGCATTGCATCCAGCGCTAAAAGGCGGCCATTGCCATCGAATCCCACTTCGTAAAAAATTTCGAAGGGATTACGCTTCCCAGTCATGATCATGTCGTCGTCTTTGGTGAGCACCACACGGGCGGGGCGTTTTAATTTATGGGCCACTAAGGCCGCGTAAGCGGCAAAAGGCGCCGCTTGGGATTCTTTGCCACCAAAGGCTCCGCCCATGCGTTTTACGATGCAGCTTACATCTTTGTACTCTAGCCCAAGGGCGTGGGCCACCACATGTTGCACTTCCGTAGGGTGCTGGGAAGAAGAATGCACTTCCACACCACCGTTATCTTGCGGATAAGCCAAGGCCGCTTGGCTCTCTAAATAAAAGTGATCGGCCCCTTGGATTATTAACTTTCCTTTTAAGCGAAGGGGAGATTTTTTTAGTTCATTTTCCACATCTCCTTTTTCGATTTTTCGCTCGGAGCCAATAAAGCTTTTTTTCTCGATGGCCGCAGCTATATCTAAAATCGCCGGTAGCTCTTCATAATCCACCTGCACTAGGGCACAAGCTTTACGCAAAGCTTGTGGGTTTTCCGCCACCACCAGGGCGATGCCCTCACCCACAAATTGCACCACATCTTGGGCTAAAAAAGGTTGATCTTGAAAAATCGAACCCCAATGAAGATGAGAAAAATCTTTGGCAGAATAAAAAGCTACTACGCCGGGAATTTTTTCAGCTTTTTTAAAATTTATTTTTTTTATTCTGGCGTGGGCTTTTTGGCTATACACCACGCCCACGTGTACTTCTCGCGCCGTAACTGGCCGATCATCCACATATTCACTCTCCCCAGTCACGTGCGTTTGGGCCGAATCGTGGGGCTTCACAATAATTTCCTTAAAATATTTTCCGCCAGCACATGCCGGTAGGCTGCTGTGCCGCGGATATCAGAAATGGGCGTGATCTCTTGGTGCAAAGCCTCAATGGCGCGCTCTACTTTTTCTGGCTCAAGACGTGATCCTCGCAAAACAGCTTCCACTTTTTTTAACCGTAACGGAATCGGCCCCACCCCCCCATAGGCCAAGCGAATGTCCTCAATGCGATCTTGTTTCTTCTTCATCCACAAAGCCGCATTCACGGAGGAAATATCCAAATCTTTCCGTTGGGAATTTTTATAAAACTTTAAAGTCTCAGCTTTCTTTGGTAGCGGAAAATGGATAGCCGTGATCACATCCCCCAAAGTGAGCTTCGTTTTTTTATAACCTATATAAAAATCTTCTAAAGGCACTTCCCGTTTGCCTTTTTTGCCTAAAATTTCTACGGTTGCGCCCAAAGCTAAAAGAAAAGGAGGCGTATCCGCAATGGGCGAAGCATTGGCTACGTTGCCCACAAGAGTAGCTACATTTTTGATTTGCGGTGAAGCAAAGAGATCTAAGATTTTGGCAAGCTCTTCCGGAAGGTGCTTCCTTAATTCTGCCAAAGTAACCCGCGCCCCCACCCGCATTTTCCCCGCTTGCACCTTGATGTGGTAAAGCTCAGAGATCAAGTGCAGGGAAATTAAATGCTCGAGTGAATGTTTCCCTTTATTATATTGCACACCGAGATCCGTGGCGGCTCCTAAGATAATCGAGTGGGGAAATTTTGCGCGCATTTTTTTTAGCTCCAGCAAAGTGGTGGGGGCTAAAAAAACTCTTTCTTCTACTTCTGCGTGAATGGGAGTTTTCGGCAAGGCTGGAGGATTTGTTAGGTAGCGTTTGGATAATTCATCTACTTTACAAGCGCCGGCGGCTTTGAGCGCTCCATCGATGATTGGTTGATAGCCAGTGCAACGGCAAAGATTGCCCGTGAGATGGTTTTTTATGGTTTGTTCATCCACCAACCCATGACGGTCAAACATCCAACTTAAAGCCATCACAAAACCAGGCGTGCAATACCCGCACTGGCTACCGTGGCAATCCATCATAGCCTTTTGCACGGGCGAAAGAGAGCAACCTTGTTTCACTCCCTCCACCGTTACAATATGTGAGCCATCCATTTGCGCCACCAAGGCTATGCAGGAATTGATGGCTTGCAAACGATCTTTTGTTTGGGCATAAGCCTTGAGCACAGTGCAGGCGCCACAATCGCCTTCGGCGCAAACTATTTTTGTGCCAGTTAAACCTAGATTGTAACGAAGATAATCGGCCAAGGGCAAAAATAGAGCAGTGCCCCGCACTTCATGCAAACTGCCATTCACAGTGAAAGAAACAGAATCTCTATTTTTCACTCTCACCCTCTAAAAATACAAACGTATGCCTAGGAGCACCAGTAACAAAAGCACCGCGCTGACAATCAAAATCATTAGACCAAAAAACTCCCGGCTCCCATAAAAATTCTTCATGGAAAATTTTCTGGCATACAAAACCTTTAGCCAAGTCTCCGCAAGTTTTGCTACCTCCGCCCCCATTTGCGCTTCTGGCCGGTACTCGGGCACCTGGGAGGAAATTAGATAGAGATCTTTTTTGAGTTCCGCCAATTGTTCCCGCATTACGGGGCTTGCGGCCAATAAATTCAAAATTTGCCGTTGCACTTCTTTGTCTTGCGAAGTGCCTTCGGCGTAGTCGAGAAAATCTTTACGGTCAGGAAGTTTCAAAAGTCCTCCTCTGTCCATTGCAAGGCGGCCACTCGCCTACCCAAGAGGAATTCCCGGCATCGCTCAATTTCTTCTTCCACCATAGCTTGAGAAACGCCCAGGATCATAGCCACGGAAGCATAGGAAAAATGTTTTTTGGTCCTAAGATAAATCGCAGCACGAGCCAATTGCGGCATACGATAAAATGGCATTTCGGCGTGACCCAAGGGCACGTCACTGCCAATCCTAAAATTTGTTTTTCTGCCCTGGCACTTTTCCCAAAGGGCCCGGAAAAAATCTTCTCGAAACTCTTTATAGGTGAACTTATTTTCCATGCTTTCCCGAAACCAGAGGTTTTCTAAGCCAAGGAGTAAGGTGTCTAAAATGGCGGGTTCAGCCAAAGCCGTTACCCCTTCCATGCACACCACCCCAAAGCCATAGAGATCTACAGCCGCTTCTTCCAGGGCATCGTAGACTTCCTTCATGGGAGGCAAGCTTTCCTGTTTCATCCTGAATAGTGTAAACCTAGACTCCTTCCACAATCCAGAAAGCTTTGGGGAGGAGGCGCGTCTATCCGAGGAAACCCGGGGATTTTTAGGCTTTCCGCATGGAGTTGATGGAATGCTATGGAGGCATCTCCTTCGTACAGACTATCCCCCACCAAGGGCAAGCTCAACGCAGCAAGGCCCGCCCGCACCACGTGTCTGCGGCCTTGGCTAGTTTTTATCCGTACTAAACCATGCGTGGCAGTAGAAGATACTATTTTTAAAAATAATTCCACGGCCTCAGCGCCTGACTTTTCTTCAAGAAAAGCTTGAACCTTTTGCGCAGACGAAGGCAAAAACCAGAGAGTTTGCATGCCAGAAATATTTGGCTTTCCCGTAACTATCGCCAAATACTCCTTCTCTACTTCCCCGGAAAAAACTTTTCGGTACTTGGCCTTAGCCTCTTTTGTGAAAGCGGCGGTTACAAGACCACTCGTATCCCGATCGAGCCTTTGCAAGAGTCCGCCCTCTAGTACCGGCGGCTCTCCAAGAAGAGCAAAATCTTCCGCCCTCATCCAATTTTTTTCTTCCACAAAACAGGCAATATGGTTGGCTAAAGTATCCCTCTCCCAAGGCACTAAGGGATAGGTGTTAACACCTGGATCTTTGAAGAAAACTCCCAATTCTTGCTCATAGCTCCACACCAATTTGGCTGGCTCATTTGCTGGAACCAATCCTAAAGCAGGCAAATCAATTTGCACTTGCGCGCCTTCTGGCACCATCACCCCAGCCTTTTTTTCCACCCGACCATTTATCTTTAGCCTGCCTTCCTCTAAAAGCCGCTCCCAGGCCTGGCGGCTCAGCCACGGGGAAATAACCTGCTCCCGTAACAAGCGATCTAGACGGTCTGCTTTTTTCGCTAAAAATTCCCACATATCCTTTTCAAACTATCCGCCTCCCCTTTATAATGGAAGTATAAACGCGCCTTGGCAGGATGCCCGGAGGACGAATGGAAACCACAAGCACGCAACGCACAGCCCAGCAATCAGACGCGGATAGGCTGCAACAAGAACACTCCCGTAAAATCCGCGATATCAAAAAACAACAAGAAGCCGAATTGGCTGCCATTACCGAGAAGCACGAGCGGGACATGAAAACCACCGAATCCGCCTATCGGGTGGAACTCACCGCTAAGCAAGAAGACTACGCCCGGCGCTTGAACGATTTAAATGATCGCCAGCAAGCTAACCTCGCTAACCTTTCTAAGCAGAGCGAAACCAATATCAAACAAGCCCAAGAAACTTACCGCATGCAAGCAGAAGAAGTGCGCACTAAAGGGGAAAGAAAATTATCTACCCTCCGTGAGCAGCAAATGGACGCGGAAGGTAATGTAACAAAGCGAGGCAACGCATGAAAAAAGAAGGAATCCCCTTTGATGGTTTTGGCAGCGTAGTGGAAATGCTCACAAGAGCTGATGCTGCCTTCCGGGAAAAAATTTTAAGTAACCTACGCCGCCGGGACCCTGATCTAGTGCGCCGTTTAGAGGCGCAAGTGAAGAATAATTTGGCCCTAGCCAGCGCTAGTAGATCTGCTAGCAGCGATAGCCGCGCAATTTTAGAGCGCAGCCAACAGCATGCCCGCACTCGGCAGTACGGGCAGTAGTTTATTCTAGCACTGCCCCGAACCGCAATCCCCGCACCGAGGCGGTAAAACTCATCAATCCTGTTTCCAACAAAATCGCCTCGAGGATTAAAGCGCCGGCCACAATCACATCGGCCCGGCCCTTATCCATGCCACCAATGCCTAAACGCTCCGCCGCTGTGAGCGGCAGAAAACGCTCGATCAACTGAGAAACCTGCCGCAAACTCACCTCTGTTCCATGCACTGTATCCACATCAAACCTCTCTAACCCCAACACAGAAGACGCTAAATACGTGGCCGTGCCCGCCACTCCAATCAGCTTCTTGCCCTTCACCTTTTCCAAAATCCCCTTTTGGTGCGCAAGCTCTTCCCGGATAAACTCTCGCGCTTCCTGGATCTCCGAAGCTAGGATGGGATCGTGCTTGAAAAACCTTTCCGTCAAACGCACGCAGCCCATATCGAAGCTAAAACGAAAAAGCCCTTCGCCTTCGATGCCCACGATCTCGCTGGAACCACCGCCGATATCCAACACCGCAACATTTGGATCAGGTTTACCTGGCAGCGCCCCCCGGAACGAAAGCCAGGCCTCTTCTTCGCCGCTAATCACCCGTATGGGAATTTGAAACTCTTTTTCGATGGCAGCAAAAAATTCTCCTGAATTTTTTGCATCCCGGGAACCCGAGGTGGCCACGGCCCGGATATCTACACCGGGATATTTATCTAAAATAGCTCGGTACTTTTGGAAACAAGCTTTGGCCCGCTCCATAGCCTCCGGCAAAAAAGCTCGGTTCTTATCCACCCCTTGCCCGAGGCGCACTACGGTTACATGATCTTCCAGCACTTGGATATGATTGTTCTCAACGTCTGCCACCAGTAGCAGAATCGTATTGGTGCCGATATCTATGCCTGCCCGTAACATTAAAAGAGCTTAAACTTCTTTTTGAGTTTCTCGGCAGCGTCTTTTAAAGGATCGCCCTTACCTTCCTCGCCTTTATTGATAAATTTATTCAGGGCTTTTGTAGCCGCGTCTTTAGCCATATTGGTTCCGGCCGTGGAAGCGAGCTTCTTCACGGTGTATTCATAGTCCGTTTTCGGAGCCATCAACGGGCCATAGAGCCGTAAAGCAATGGCAGGTTTCCCCGGCTTTTGCATTTCTTTGGGCAATAATCCTTGGGGATCGTACACATCAAAAAAACTTTCCTGTTCTAAGCTCTCGAGGATCGTGGATTTTCCCTTCACCACGAAGCCCTTCCCTTTAGGTTGCATTTCAAAGGGTTCCATTTGTACTACACCATTATTGAAACGCAAATCGGCTGTCATGGTTTTAAAACCGTTATCAATCTGTGGCGGTTTCTTGCCTTTTAAGAAGGGCACTTTTTGCATGGTGGAATTGATGCTTTGTTGGAAATCTACGGATTTCAAAGCTCCATCTTGAGCCACCATTTTGGCTGTGCCTTTTAGGTTTCTTAAGCGCAAAGTGGCTGGATAAAGCGCGCCACTCACATCCCAATTGGCGCTTACTTTTCCTTCCAGGGTGTTTTGGTATTTAGGAAAGTAAGTCCGCATGGCCTCTATTCCTGAAATTCCTGTTACATTGCCCTTGCTGGTGTAGCGTAACCCGGAACTCTTTAGATCAAATTCACCAGTCGTGCGAACATCCCCATCAAAGGTGCGCACTTTAGCTTCTATTAATTTTAGGATCATATTTTGCAATTGTGCCCGCACTTGCAATTGGTTAAGCGGCGCTTGTTTTACGATCACCTTGCTAATTTGCCCCGTGAGGGTGCCACTGGCTTTAGCAAAAATCGGATTCAAAGCAAACGCCGCCATGGGATTTACATCTGCCGTAGGTGCCGCATAGGCAATAGGTATCCATGAAATCCAAGCCTGTTTGGGCGCAGCCTCAGGCAATACTAACACCTTATCCAGGTTGAGACTTTTTCCCGTAAGATTCAAAGCAAACTGGGGCGCCAAGAAATTTTTCACAGTCCCCGTGATTTGCACTTCCGATTCTGGGCCAGACAATCCAAGGCGCGCTAAGTTTAAACTATTTTCTGAAAATCCCGCCTGCACTTGGAATTCTAGGGGCGCTTTCAGCATATCTTTCATAAAAAAAGATCCACCCGCTACCTTCACATCTCCATTGGCCCTTAGTGCGTTGTTTTCAAGATCAATGTTTGCATTCAAATTCAACAAACCCTTTAAATCGTAAGCCGCTACCATCGGCACAAAATCATCCAAGCTCTCTAAACGCATGGGATCCGCGTTCACATCCAATTTCACCGTGAGGGGCGCCGCCGTAATCCGGCCTTTGGCATGAATTTTATATTCATGAAACTGGATATCTAACTGGCGCAGCAATGTTTCTTTATTGTCCCCATCGATTTTGGCTTTGGCCACTAAAACCATTTTCGAGCTTTTATGGAATTTTCCAGGCATCTCAACTTCAAGCTTGGTGGCATCCACATCCAAATTGCCTTTCACACTCTTCACTTCTAGGCCCACCAACACGGGCGCAAGCTCTCCTTGCAGACTCACAGGCCCCGAGAAACTTAAGCCTGGCATCTCGCCCTTTAAAGGCGCGAGCACTTTAACACTCATAGTGGAGCCCAAGCCCAAATTCCGCACATCGAGCTCAAGGTCATTCACCTGGTATTTGCCTTTAGAAAGTTTATCTAAATAATGAACATTGCCTTTTTCGATCCGCACGCCGATGGTGGCGCCCGCGAGAAGCGCAGGCACTTTGCTGGGCTCGGAGGCTGTTGGAGGAGCAGGTGTAGTCACAGTGGATTCAGAGGCAGGCAGACTAGGCACAGCTGTACTTGGATTTACCGGAGTAGGCGTGGGAGCGCCTGCTGACACAGGCTTTATCAACTCCAGCACATTCATGCGGCCGTCCACTTCTTTCACCACCTCGATCTTTGGTTCTTTTAAAACCGCCACCACTTCTGGTTTACCGGTAAAAAGCGAAGAAAAAGGAATCTCGAGGTGAAAGAGTTTTGTGTCCACCAAAGGCTTCGGAAAACCATTCACTGACAAATGAATCGATTCCGCATGGATTTTAATGGCGCCCCAGAGGGAAAGTTTTAATTTTCCGAGCTCAAGCTGGCCATTGATGCGTTTATTGGCTTCCGCCGTAATTTCGGGCCGGTATTGGTCCACGTCCACAAATAAGGGCACGCTGGCCATGGCCACAATCACTGCAATAAAAACGCCGCCCAAAATCCATAGGATTCTTTTCATGATTTCTCTCCCTTGAGAAAAGCTTTGATTAGATCATTGATAAGCGCCGGATTCCCTTTGCCCTGGGTTTCTTTCATCACTTGGCCCACAAAGAAGCCAAAAAGTTTTTCTTTGCCGCTTCGGTATTCAGCTACTTTATCCGGCGCGCCCTGCATGATTTTGCGAACTGCCGCTTCGATTGCCGTAGGATCAGAAACTTGCACCAAACCTTTTTCTTTCACGATCGTAGCCGGATCTTTTCCAGTGGACCACATTTCTTCAAAAACGGTTTTGGCGATCTTAGAAGAAATTTCGCCCTTTTTAATCAAGGCTATAAGTTGCCCAAGGCTCTTGGCAGGAAAAGGGCAATCTTCGATTTCTTTTTCGCTCTCTTTCAACATCCTCAAAACTTCGGTCATGAGCCAGTTGGACACTAATTTTGGTTCATCTAGTGAATGTTTCACGGCTTCTTCGTAAAACACAGCTAAGGGTTTGGCGGACGTGATCACCTTGGCGTCGTATTCTGGTAAATGAAATTCTTTTACAAAACGCTCAGCCTTAGCGTTGGGTAGCTCTGGCAATTGGGATTTTACTTTTTCGATCCAAGCGTCAGCCACTACTAGGGGTGGAAGATCCGGTTCCGGAAAATAGCGGTAATCATGGGCATCTTCCTTGGAACGCATACTTTGGGTGATATTTTTTGCCGAATCATAGAGGCGGGTTTCTTGCACTACCCTTCCCCCACTCAAGATCACATTGATCTGCCGCTGAATTTCATAGTCAATAGCCTTTTCCACAAAACGAAAAGAGTTTAAGTTTTTTAACTCTGCTCTCGTGCCAAGTTTTGCCTCTCCAACTCTACGCACGGAAACGTTGGCATCGCAGCGGAAATTTCCTTCTTGCATATTGCCGTCGCACACTTCGATATATTGCAAAATAGCCCTAAGTTTTCTTAAATAGGCCGCGGCCTCCATTGGAGAGCGGAAATCTGGCTCCGAAACGATTTCAATCAAGGGCGTGCCGGCCCGGTTCAAGTCTACTAAAGAAAATCCGGCCATATGTTGGCTTTTGCCAGCGTCTTCTTCCATATGAATGCGGGTGATACCAATTTTTTTTGTCTCCCTTACACCCGGATCGTTTTCATACTCCACTTCCAGCCAGCCTTGCTCACAAAGAGGTTTATCAAATTGGGAAATTTGGTAGCCCTTGGGCAAATCGGGATAAAAATAATTTTTACGGGAAAAGATGCTCGTATTGTTGATCCGGCAATTGGTGGCAAGCCCGGCGCGAATGGCAAAATCCACAGCCTGTCGGTTTAATACGGGCAAAGCTCCGGGTTGGGCTGTGCAAACCGCATTGATATTGCGGTTCGGGGCAGAGCCAAATTGATTGGGAGAAGAAGAAAAAAGTTTTGACTGCGTTGCCAGCTGCGCGTGCACCTCGAGACCAATCACCGTTTCAAATCCATTGTAGATGGGCTGCGCCATTTTACACTCCCTTTCCTTCATCATGGAGGATTTCCATGGCAGCCACCGTTTCTAATAATTTCTGCTCCTGCCAAGGGGCTGCGATGAATTGTAAACCCACGGGCAAACCACTTTCACCGGTGCCAAAAGGCATGGATACCGCCGGCACACCGGCTAAGTTCACGGGCACTGTATAGATATCCGAAAGGTACATGGATAAAGGATCGTTAGTTTTTGAACCACGGGGGAAAGCTACCGTAGGAGTGGTTGGACCACAGAGCACATCCACTTCCTTAAAACAGTTCGCAAAATCCTGGGTGATGAGATTTCGCACCTGGCAGGCTTTCCGGTAGTACGCATCGTAATACCCAGAAGAAAGCGTAAACGTGCCAAGGAGAATTCGGCGCTTCACTTCTTTACCAAACAATTCCCCCCGGGTGGCTTCGTACATTCCATCGAGTGAGGTGTTGTTGCCTTCTGGCAATACCCGCGGGCCAAAGCGCACGCCATCAAAGCGTGCTAAGTTTGCGGATGCTTCCGATACGGCCACCACATAGTATACTGCCAACGCAGAGCCAGAATGGGGCAAACTCACAGGAACAACCTTCGCTCCGGATTTTTTCAAAGCGTCCACGGCTTTATCCACCGCCGCGCGCACATCACTACTCAAGCCTTCCGCAAAAAATTCCTTAGGCAATCCTACGCGCAAACCAGCTAAGAAATTTTTTCGGTGGCTACTATCTTGCCGAATCTTGGCCACAGCCTCTGCGTATTTAGGAACTGCTCGCTCTTGGCAGGTGGAATCTGCAGGATCGTAACCGGCGATCACTTCCAAAAGATCTGCGCTATCTTGGGCATCCAATGTTAACGGGCCCACTTGATCTAAAGACGAAGCAAAAGCCACCAAACCATAGCGGCTCACGCGGCCATAGGTAGTTTTTAATCCCACCACCCCACAGAAACTCGCCGGCTGCCGCACGGATCCGCCTGTGTCGGAACCCAAAGCGAGCACAGATAAATTTCCGGCCACGGCCGCCGCAGATCCACCGGAACTTCCGCCAGGAACCCGGCTGGGATCTTGGGGCAACTTCACGGGGCCAAAGGCCGAGTTCTCATTAGAAGAACCCATGGCAAATTCATCAAGATTACATTTGCCTAAAAAAGTCATGCCCGCATCCCGGGCCTTTTTCACCACGGTGGCATCATAGGGCGGCACATAGTTGGCGAGGATTTTCGAAGCACAAGTTGTTTTCATTCCTTTTGTAACTAAATTATCTTTAATAGCTAGAGGAATTCCGGCTAAAGGCCCGGAACTAGAACTCGCCACGGGCTGGTCATAAAGCGACAAAAAAGAATTCGTGTCGTCAGACTTTGCCCGATTAAGATACTCTTGGAAAATTTCTGTGCTGGTGACTTTTTTGCTCGCCAAAAGCGAACGCCATTCCCAGGCTTTTTTAAACTGATGCCGAGGAAATTTCATGCTTCCCCCCCGATCACTTGGGGTACCCGGTATTGGTCATAAAGAGTTTGTTCCGCGCAGGATAAAATCAATTTCGTTTCTTCTTCCGGTAAAGCCACCGCTATATCTTCCCGAAAGTGGGCGTCCAAGGGAATGCCATGGATTAAAGGTTCCACACCTTCCGTATTCACTTGGCCGAGTTCCGCCACAAAATCTAAAATTTTCCCAAGCTCCTTCGTGTACTGTTCCACTTCTTGGTTATTGAGCTTGAGCCGCGCCAATTGGGCGATTTTCCGGGTCACGTCTTGGTTTACCTGATCTTTCATAAGCCCTCAAAACTACAAACATAACTTTAGTCCACTGGCGTCAGCAAGAGCGAAAAATCGACCGGATTGGTAGCACTCTGCAGCAAAAGAAAACTCTGACTTCTCCTTTCAAATCATAAGGGCTCACTTCGTACACACCGATGGGTTTCTTATGAAAACACTTCTGCTTCTCCTACTCGCCCAAACCACCCCCGCCGCCAACCCCACCCCGGACTACTACCTCTGCACTGGACGCGTTGGGGGTGAATGGAATTATGGCCGGGCCCCGAGCGGCTGCGACGCCAATGCCTTCGGATCCGACGAAGTGGCCCTGGCCACCTATGGGAAACTCGTGTTCCAGGATCCATCGCAAAGGAGCGAGGAACGAAAACGCTATATGGACGATCTCCACAGCGTGATCCGGGATGCAGCGGCTTATTACATCAAAAAACGAAAGCCCCAAGCTTCTGTGGACGAAATCTCCGCCTTCCAATTGGGCATACTTACCACCGCGGCCCAAGAAACCTATTGGAGTCACTATCGATTCAATAGCGACGCCCTAAAAATGATGCGGGGAGATTCGGGCCACGGCCACGGCATCATGCAGGTGGACGACCGCCATCACTTCCCTGCTGTCCAGCGGGGCTTGGGCTGGAATCTTTTAGGCAATATCACCTACGCTATGGATATTTATTTTGCTGCCTGGGAACGGGCTCCGAATCAGGCTTGCGTGGGCGCCGAAAATAAATGGGAAGAACGCATTCGCTCCGCTTGGGCGGCCTATAACGGGGGGCCCGCAAAAATCTGCCGCTGGACAAACCCTAACGATACTTGGGCCCGTAACGACCAAGGCTTTTATTCCCACCTCACAAACCAACGCTGGCGCGGGTTTGTGACCAACTTTGAAAAAGCAGCCCCAATAAATGTTCCTTGTTTAATAGAAAACCAGGAAAACTGCCCTGGCGGCGGCGAACCTCCCGCACCTGCACCGCTGCAAGAAAATAAACTCTACAGCACACCCAAACCCTGTGTGTTTAAAGACGGGAAACTTTATTGCTTAAACAATGCCAAAGACCATATTTGCCTACGCAGTTTGAGCGCCTTTGAAAATATGGAAGGAGAAACCCTAGATCCCAACCGCATGCAACAAGTGGAAACGGTATTGCTTGACCGCCACGCAACTTGCGCCAATTTTACCCAAGGCTTCCTAAAGGTGGGGCAATGGGCAGAAGCCAAATTGAATATTAATCTTCGTGCCACGCCTGGCGGCGGGCTTCTTGGCCAAATGGCCAAGGGCATAAAAGCCGAAATCTTAGACTTCGAAGTGCGCAACTTCGCCCAAAACCGTTACTACAAAGTGAAAGTAAACGGCGTAGAAGGTTTTGTGTACGGCGGCAGCCTCACCGACTACACTCAGTGGTTGCAACTAACTGATGCGCCCAATTCCCATCGAGCTGTAGCAGTGGTTGGCGAAAAAATCCAAATCGTGAATCGGGCCGGCATCAATCTGCGCAAATATATCAATGGCACCTGGCTCGTGAACATTCCCATGAACACGCTCCTAGTGGTGGAAGGTGTTACAGTGCAAGGCGCGGAAAATTTGGTGTACTACAAAGTGCGCTATGGCCAAAAGGTGGGCTTTATCTACTCGGGGATGCTGCTGCCTAAAAGCACCATCGCTTCTTGGACAAAGAGGATTCCATGAAAAAATTCTTTTTCCTCTTTGTTTTTTTACTCATGGCAACGGGCTTTTTCTTTTGGCCTAAAAAAGAAATTATTTCTGTGTCTTTATCCAATACCCGAAATCCAGCTGCTTTAAATACAGCACCCTCTGCTCCCGCAATCCAATCCTCTATTCAAACTACTTCGCAAGAAATAAAAACACTGCTGGCCTGTTATGAAAGCGAAGCCTGCGACTTTCCCAAAACCGATCCCCGCATCTACGGCATCGCTGTGGGCAAAGCTTTGGCCAAGAAATTAAAAAACTTGCGTGTAGAAAATAGCGATCCCGGCTTAGAAACCATCGCTCGAGAATTAGTGCAAGTAGACGACGGCTTCGTGCAGGAGGAGGCCATAAAAACCCTCGCCCTCTTTCCCCCTTCACCGGAAAACGTACGGGCCATGCTGCAAGGCCTCCGTTACACAACGGACCCACTTCTGATCGAACAAGCCATGAAAGAATGGGAGCGCTATATCGGACAACCAGAAGAAGCCGCGATCCAAGATTTTTTAGCGGAATTCATCGCCCATGGAGGGCAGTTCTCTGCGGAAAAAGCTTCCCAATTGATTTTTCGTTTTTTAAACGCACGCACATTCTCCACTTTTCGCGCGGCCCTAAATGGCATGGTGCCCGAAAGCACCTCTGCCAAAAACCTTAAGGCCGCGCTAGAAGAATACGAACGCGTGCAAAGCGGCGGCTAGAAACCGTTCACCGGTTCAGCTACGCCTCTACTATTGGCATCGGTGCATTTACCGTCGCCCAATTGGCAAAAGGAATTCCAACCCCAGCACTTGGCGCCATTATCCACCAGCGCGCAAGCATGGGCGTAACCTGCCTGAGCAGCGTGCACTCGCTCACCACCGCCAATGCCTTGCACCTTGCTGGCCACAAACACCACGTTATCTGCACCCATTCTGCCGTTGCCGGCTTGTCCAGCGGTGCCCGATCCCCAACACCAAACAGAATCATTGTTTCTCACAGCACAGGAAGTGAAGTTCGAGGTGGAAAGATCTGTTACGCCGCTGCCAGCACCAAGGCCCACCACCCAATCAGGGCGAAAAGCCACGGTATCGGACTCTGGGCGACCGCGGCCTACAAATTTTGGGTGCCCCCAACACTTCACGCCGCCATTCACAGCAGCGCAAGTTTGTGAATTGCCCACAGTGATTGCCGTTACGCCAGAACCGGCGCCCAAGCCTATCACATCTTCTGGCTCACGATTGTAGCGTTGGCCACCGAAGCCATCTCCCGTTTTACCGAAAAATGTAACACCCCAGCACTTCACGCCGCCATTCACCACAGCGCAAGTATGGCTATCATCCACGGCAATATCTGTAACACCGCTACCTTCGCCTAAAAGATCCACCCAGCGGGGGGTAAGTTCCATATCGCCGTTGCTAGGCTCTCCGCCAAGGCATTTTGGTTTACCCAGTTGGCAAGAGCGTCCCCAACCCCAGCACTTCACGCCCCCCCTTACCAAAGCGCAGGTGTAAGCGTTACCGGCGGCCACTTTTGTTACACCGCTGCCAGCGCCCAAGCCCACTACATCTACAGGTAAGAATGAATTGGTGCGAGTTCCGTCCCCTAAAGCACCAAAAGTATTTTTACCCCAGCATTTCACGCCGCCATTCACCACAGCGCAAGTATGGGTTTGCCGAGAGCTCACTTGGGTTACAGGCTCAGTAATGGCCGTAACTTCTCTTGGCGACGTGGAATCCACTTGGTCTCCCACTCCCAATTGGCCGTAAAAATTCCAGCCCCAGCAATAAAGTTTTCCTTCTTTTACACCACAGGAGTGAGCATAACCAACTCCGAGTTTGGTGCCCGCCCAAACATTTGCTGATAGAAAAAACGCAATGAATAGAAATGCCGTTTTCATATTTCCCTCCTTAGGTGATCTAAACCCATGGATCGAATTCTATCCTGATTTTTTGTGAAAAGAAGAGAGGGAAAATCCATTTACACGGAAACGGAAGTTGATTTTATTGGGGCTCTAGCTGAACATGCCGGAGAGAAAACTTCTTAGTCACCCTTCCAGTAAACTCAATGGTCACCTTGCGGTCGGAAACAGATCCTTCTAAAAGCTTCACCGTGCCGAGGCCATAGGCCGCGTGTTTTACTTTTTGACCCACCCGAATGCTTTCCCCCTCGCCAGCTTCCGCGCTTTGCACTTTATAGGTGGGTTCATCCTCGTAGTCGTAGCGGCGGCTGTCTCCTGATTTAGCTTTCCAAGAAAAATTTTGGGAGCGTTCCGATTCCCAAGCAGCCCGCACATTGAAATTACTGCTGGTGGCAGTCGCAGCCTGGATTTCTATGTCAACTAACTCTTTAGGGATTTCTTGCAAAAATCGACTAGGCGCCGCCACTTGGATTTGGCCATAAATTCTTCGAACTTGCGCATTGGTTACAAATAATTTTTGTTTCGCCCTTGTGAGGCCCACGTAACAGAGGCGGCGCTCCTCTTCGATGCCTTCGTCACCAAAGCCTTCCTCCCCCATAGCTTGGCGGGAAGGAAAAATTCCTTCTTCACATCCCACCAAAAACACCAGCGGAAACTCTAGGCCCTTGGAAGAATGTAAAGTCATCAGCGAAACGGAGCCCGTGCTTTGGTTCTCCGCTTTATCTAATAAAGAAGCTTCTAGTGTGATTTGATTCAAAAACCCCTGCAACAAGCCATCTTGGGGGCCCAAGCCCCGGGCCTTGGCATCTTCCTCGAAAAATTGGATTACAGTATCAAACTCCTCTAAGTTCTGGATGCGGGCCTTGGCATCATCGCTATTTTCCGCTTTTAACTCCTGCACATAGCCTGAGGCTTCCAGCATATAGTGGTACGTTTCACTCACAAATGAGCGGCTTGCTAGATCCCGCAAAGAATCTAGTAAACGCACAAAATCCGCTAATTTTTTCTTGGCACTAGGAGGCAGCTCTGCAGCGCCCTCTTCCAGCATTTTCTTTAAAGCCGGGAAAAAAGACATTCTTCTCTGCGTGGCGTAGGCTTCCACTTTTTCGATGGTGGTTTTGCCAATTCCGCGGGCAGGTGTGTTGATGATTCTCAACAAACTCACCGAATCATCCGGATTCACGAGCACCCGTAAATAAGCTACGGCATCTTTGATTTCGCGCCTTTCATAGAAGCCTACGCCGCCCACAATTTTGTAAGGAATCCGTAAGCGCCGGAAAACTTCTTCCAAGGCCCGGGATTGGGCGTGGGAACGATAAAAAATGGCCACATCTTGAAAGGAACAATCTTGGCGGCGCGCAAGCCAGCGTTGGATTTCTTTGCCCACAAAATCCGCTTCCCCTCTTTCATCGGGCAATTGCACCCAGCGGATTTTTTCTCCCACTTCGTTGTCTGTCCACAGTGTTTTTTCGTAACGGGATTTATTATTACGAATCACGGCGCTTGCCGCATTGATGATGGTTTGCGTAGAGCGATAATTCTGCTCAAGCTTCACCATGGTGGCTTCGGGATAATCCTTTTGGAAATCCAAAATATTTTTAATGTCCGCCCCACGCCATTTATAAATACTTTGGTCCTCATCCCCCACCACGCAGAGATTACGATATTTTTTCGCAAGCAGCGTAACCAACAAATACTGGGCACGGTTCGTGTCCTGGTATTCATCCACCATTAAATAACGAAAACGCTCCTGGTAACGATCCAATACATCAGGTTTATCCCGCAAGAGCTTGTAAGCCTCCACAATGAGATCACCAAAATCAAAGGCCTGGTTCGCGCGCAGTGCTTCTTGGTAGCGGCGATAGACTTTTACTAACTGCTCGCCAAAGGGCCCAAAAAAATCTTTCGGATCCACTTCCTCGGGGCCCAAAGCTTGGCACTTCATTTGGTCGATCACGCCTTTAAAGCGTTTCGGATTAGAGTTTTTGGGATTGATATCGAACTCTTCCAAGATTTTTTTCAGCAATGATAATTGGTCTTCATCGTCGTAAATCACGAAGGGCCGAGTAAAACCCTGGTATTCAGCCCGTAAAAATTTCACGCAAAAAGAATGAAACGTGGAAACTTCCGGCAAGAATGCGGAAAATCCCATCCAGGGCTGCGCCCAGGGGCGACCAAGACTCGCCTGGTTTTGCCTAAGCACCGCTTCCACGCGATGTTTCATTTCTGCGGCCGCTTTATTGGTGAAAGTAACGGCCATGATCTCACTGGGCTCAGCTCCCTCGTGAATAAGATGAGCAATGCGCGTAATTAGAGTTTTTGTTTTTCCAGAGCCCGCTCCGGCCAGCACAATCACGGGCCCTTTGGTGGCTAAAACTGCCTCCCGTTGGCGGTCATTTAGAGAAGATAAATAAGGGGAATCCATGGGAGCGAAAATGTAACGCTAAGAATGTTTGAATACAAGGAATTCAAAAGACATTGGCGCTTAAGACGCTGGCGGTCAAAAAAAAGTGGTACAAAAAATGAACCACTCTCTTTAGCGGCGGCGAAATGCTTTCTTGACCACTTCCTTATTATAAAGATTTACAAGATCACTGCGCACCAATAGCCCCGCATACACTCCATTTTCTTCCACCACGGTGGCGATTTCTTCGTCGCTCATATTCTGCAATGCGGCCTCTAAGTTCATCTCGGGGTGCAGTTTTACTCTTGCAGGTTTCAGCATTTCTTCCACCCCCACCAAGGAATGCACTTGGCTCTCTTCCCCTAAGCGCTTCCAAGTGTCCAAGCCGTAAAAATCCGAGAGCGAAACGATGCCTTGCATTTTTCCCTCTTCGTTCACCACAGGAAGGGTGGAAAACTTTGACTCCATCAATTTTTTATAGGCATCCCCCAAAGAGCTTTTGTGAGTGATGGGATTCACATAGGTGATCATCGCATCCCGCACTTGAATGCCGGACAAAGTGTTGTAACACATGCCACTGCGAAAACGGATGCCGTGGCGGTACAGCCCCATACTGGCCATGCGATCAGTTTGAATTTTTCCGCAGAGAAAGTGAGCAGAGAAATTCGTGAGCAAGGCCGTAAAAAGAAAAAGCGCGCTGTCTGTCATGAGGCCCGAAGCATACCCAAACACTAAGGCTGTAGCAGCCACAGGCGTGCCAAAAGCTGCGGAAAAATATCCGCCCATCGCGAGGAGCACGAGTGTTCCAGAACTTAAGGGCAAGAAATTTTGCACCAAAATGGAAAGGCAAGCGCCCATCAGCCCGCCCACCACGAGGGTTGGCAAAATTAAGCCCATGCTGCCGATCACTGAATAAGCTACGGCTCCCATGAGAATCCGTAACCCTAAAGCCAAACAAGCCACGGGCAATAAATACCCTTGGGATAAGGTCTCGTGTAAAAGTCCAGAGCCTACCCCCACCCCTTGGGGAAATTGGGAAAGTGCCACAGCGGTGAGCAACGCCCAAAAGAAAAGACGCAAAATAAAAGCGCCCGGTGCAATATCCGAGGCGCGCCTTGTTTCAAAAAGATCGTGCAGCTCTTTATCCGTGCGCCGGTGCACCCAAATGCTCAAAGCGGCGAGCAAGGCCGAAGTTATGCTCACTACCAAAATGGAAAATAGAGCCGTTTCAAGATTCAAATCAAAATTTTCCGTGCGAATGGCCGTGGATAAACCCGCGTCGGTGCCATAGACCGAGTGAAATATTCCTGTGGGCGCCGTGAGCGATTGCGAAACGCTGGCTGCTGCAAATGCCGTTAGTGCATAGGTGCCCACAGCGTAGGAAATACTGCCCCAACCGTACAACAATTCCACCACAAACAAAAAAGCGGCCGTGGGTTGCCCGAGCGACGCCGCGATCGCAGCGGTGGCTCCGCAGGCAGCCAGAGTGCGCACTTGGTTGGCAGAAAGTTTCGCCTTTTGCGCCACCCGGGAACCTAAAGAGCTCAAAAGCTCCATGCAGATTCCTTCCACACCCACTACTGCTTGACCAAAAAGAAATAGCCAGTTGCCTACTGCGTGTAAGAGGGAATAACGGACTTTTCGGCGACCATCCTGAAAATGGAGATCCGAAATAAAATAGGTGAAACCATCGGCAGAGCGAAATCCACGAAAACCTACAAAAATCAGCAGTAACAATATGGCTACACCGAACGGTAAACCAATGGCATAGGTCAAAGAATGGGTGCTTCCAAGCTTCGGCACAATCCATTCACTGGTTTTCTGCAAAGCCCACCAGGCAGCGGGTGTAAGCACTCCCGCTACACAACCCACCAAAACTGCGAGAATCCATAAGTGCATTTCATTCCACCGTCACACTTTTCGCCAAATTCCGCGGCTGATCCACCTCGGTGCCTTTGGCTAAAGCCACATAATAAGCAAAGAGTTGCAACGGCAGCACAGAAAGGATGGGCAAGAGATCGGCAAAGGCAGAATGCGGCACGCTGATGTAGCCTTGAGAAAGTTTTTTAAGGTGGCTATCTTCTTCGGAGCCCAAAGAAAGCAATGTGCCCTTACGGGCTTTCACTTCTTCAATATTACTCACGCTCTTAGCATGCAATGGACTGCTTCCATCTGGCGCAATGGCTAACACCAGCATATCGGGTTCCACCATGGCGATTGGTCCATGTTTTAATTCGCCAGAAGGATAACCTTCCGCATGCACGTAAGCGATCTCCTTTAATTTGAGGGCGCCCTCCAAGGCAATCGGGAAAAAGAGGCCGCGGCCCAAAAAGAGAAAACCTTTTTTGTTACTAAATTTTTTAGCTAAAGCTTCGATTTGCGGGGATTGTTCTAAAAAGTGGCGCGCGATTTCTGGCAGTTGCCCCAAAGCCTCCACCCATTTGCGTTCCATTTCTCCTTTAAGCAAACCGCGAGCCGAAGCAATCGCGCCCGTGACCACAGCAAACAAAGCAAGTTGGGTAGTGAAGGCTTTAGTGCTCGCCACTCCGATTTCAATGCCCGCATTGGTGTAAAACACAGCGTCGCATTCCCGGGGAATGGAAGAATCCCGCACATTGCAGATCGCGAACACTTTCATACCCGCTTCTTTCATGAGCTTCACGGCGGCTAAAGTATCCGCCGTTTCTCCGCTTTGGCTCACCACAAGGCCTAAATCTGTAGATCTTAACACCGGATCCCGGTAGCGAAATTCACTGGCAAGTTCCGCCCGCGTGGGAATCTTGGCCCATTTTTCTAAGAGCTGCTGGCCATAGTAACCCGCGTAGGCCGCCGTGCCACAAGCCACCACATGCACCATGGTGGCCTCAGAAAAAGCGCGCACTAATTGCTCGTGGGTGAGAGGATTGCCTTTTCTCGACGACAATGCCGAATCCAAACGGAAAGTTCCCTTGGCCAGATCAAGCCACGCGCCCAGAGTGTCACTTAAAGCCCGGGGTTGCTCGTGAATTTCTTTGAGCATAAAATGTGCGTAGCCTTGCTTATCCACCGCATCCAAGGCCCACGTGATCTCCACGGTTTCCCACTTTTTTTCCTTTCCGTCTAAAGTAAATACTTTTACTTTGGAAGTGGTGATTTCCGCGAGCTCATTATCTTCTAAGTAATAAATGGAGCGGGTGCTATCGAGAATCGCAGGCACATCACTTGCCACGAAATTCTCGTCTTTCCCAACTCCCACCACCAAGGGAGAGCCATTTCGCGCCACCACCAAAGTGCCAGGCAAGCGCTCATCCATCACCAAAAAGGCCGAGGCTCCTTTGATCCTAACAAAAGAAGCACGCACAGCTTCTAAAAGGGAACTGCCCTTTTCTCGCTCGGCGGAAACGAGATGGCCAAAAAGTTCAGTGTCCGTTTCTGATGTAAGTTTTACGCCTTTTTTTAAAAGCTCTTCCCGGATCTCGTGGTGGTTTTCAATGATTCCATTGTGCACGATGGTAACCGCACCAGCCCGATGAGGGTGCGCGTTTACCTGATTGGCTTCACCGTGAGTTGCCCAACGGGTGTGCCCAATAGCAAAGGTAGAAGGAAAATCAATTTCCGACCAATGCTTCTTTAGCTCTTTTAATTTGCCCGGCGCCTTGATCACGCGGGTGGAAAATTTTCCCCCCTCTTCTTTTAGCGCAGCAATCCCGGCAGAATCATAGCCTCTGTATTCTAGACGAGCGAGGCCCCGGTAGATTAACTCCTGGGCTGGTCGTTTTCCCACATAGCCCACAATCCCGCACATACCCTATTTCCCCTTATTCTTTTTTGCCAAGAGCATGCGGGATTTTAAGCGCTCCGCATAGCCTTCTTTATTTTCCTGCTTCACGCGGGCAATCGCTAACGCTCCCGGCGGCACATCTTTATTGATCGTGGAACCCGTAGCCACATAGGCATTTTTGCCGATCGTAACAGGCGCCACCGCTTGCACAGCACTTCCCACGAAGGCGCCATCCTCAATCACCGTTTGGTGCTTATTCACGCCATCGTAATTGCACGCGATAAAACCGCATCCGAGATTTACATCCATCCCCACTTGGCTATCACCCACGTAGGAAAGGTGATTTACCTTGGCGCCTTTTCCTAAACGAGAATTCTTTACTTCTACAAAGTTACCCACCTTGGCATCCACACCAATCTCCGCCCCAGGGCGAAGCCGCGCAAAGGGCCCCACCACAGCGCCGCTTTTCACAACAGCTTCTTGGATATGGCTGTAAGCTTTCACGTGGGCATCGGCTTCAATGGATGCATCTTGCAATACTGCGCCCGCCTCCACCACGGCTCCCGCTCCGATTCGGCTCTGGCCAATCAGCACCACATTGGGCCCGATCGAGGCGCCCGCGTCGATTTGCACGGTGCAATCAGCCCATAGGGCTTCGGGGGCGGCAAGTCGCACGCCATTTCGCATCCACTCTTGATAGAGGCGATTACGCAGCACTTTTTCCGCGTCTACCAATTGCGCTAAATCATTCACCCCCGCGAGCTCTTCCGAATCCAACAAAAAAGATTCTAATTTTTTCTTCTTTTTGGCGCCTTCGGCCACTATATCCGTGAGGTAGATTTCGCCCGTTTTTTTGCTAGCTTTTAGTTTGGGTAAAAATTCTTTTAAATAACGGCGGCTCACCACATAGAGGCCACCATTCACGGTGTTAATTTTCTTCTCTTTTACAGAGGCTTCTTTTTCTTCCACGATAGCTTGCGGGCTTTTGTTTTTCAAAATCACCCGGCCATAACCAAAGGGGTTTGCTAGTTCCATCACGCCTAAAGTAAGATCGGCCTTCTTTTTGCGGTGGAATTCCACCATGGCCGTGAGGGATTCGGCCTTGAGCAAGGGTCCGTCCCCATTCAAAATCACGATGGTATCGTCTTTTTCCTCAAGCAAGGGTAAAGCCGTTTGCGCCGCATGCCCCGTGCCCTTTTGCTCCTTTTGCCAAACTTCCGTATGGGAAATTTCCCCTAGGGCGGCCAGCACCTCTTCCCGGCCATGCCCTACCACCACATAATGGTGGCGGGCGCCGGCCCCTGTGGCTGCCCGAATTACATGGTGCAAAAGAGAAAGCCCCGCCGCCCGATGCAATACTTTGGGCAACTCGCTTTTCATGCGAGTGCCCTTACCGGCGGCCAGGATCAGAGTGGCGAAAGAAGGCATAAGGAAAAGCTATTCGATTTCGTCCACTTATTCAATCGGCCTGACCCCCGCTTTCCCCTTTTCTTTCGGTCATTTTCTATGATACAGAACTTTTTCAATTCGAAAGGAACCGTTTACTATGCCCAGTTATGAAACCACTGTGATCGCCAAGTCTGGCACCAGCGAAGACCAAGTTCAGGCCCTAAAAACCAAAGTAGAAGGCATTATCCAAGCCCACCAAGGCCAATTAGGAAATTATGAGGACTGGGGAACCCGTCGCCTCTCTTTCGACATTCAAAAAGAATCCCGTGGCCGCTACCTTTATTTTGGCTTCTTGGGCAATACCGAAACCGTAGCCGAGCTCGAGCGTAATTTTCGTATCAATGAAAACGTAGTGCGTTTCTTGAGCGTAAATCTTTCCCAAGAAGATGACCTAGAATTGGTGAAAAAACCTTCTCCCATGAAACGCGTGCGCAAGCCCGCTGAAGAGGGCCTCGAAGCCCTGGACATGTAAGTTGGGTCCTGAAGAATCGAATGCAACGGAACGTCCGGGATCCTGGGCGTTCCAACTAGCTTTATGCCTCCTTGGGCCCTTTTTCTTTCTTTCCCAATTACTCACAATCCTAGCCCCCCTGCCCCTCCTTTACCTCCATGCGGGCCGTAAAAGCTTGAACCAAGGCCGCCTCTGGCAGAGCCTGGGGGCCCTCCTCGGCGCCATTCTCTGTTTTGCGATCAAAGGCCCCTTTGGAGCAGTTGGTTATTTATTACTAGCCACACTTCCCGCCCTAGTGCTGGGAGAGATGCTTTTGCGAAGAAAAGGCCCAGAGAAGGCTGTGGTAGGAGCCGTGCTGGCCATAGTGCTAGGAGCAAGTTTAGCCGTAGGGGTCGCTAAATCCCAAAATATCGACATTGTAAATTTAGGCCTGTCCTATTTGGACACCCAAGTGCGCTTTGTTTCCCAAAAGCTCCTGGACCATAACAAGCAAGAAATTCCTCCGGAAACCCAAGAGGAATTGCAACGGCTAGTAGCCAACCCCGCCCTCCTCCATATTGACCTACCAGGCATTTTGGCTGCGAGCCTATTGCTACTCTGCCTTTTGCCTTGTTTGGCCATCATCCGCTGGAATCCTAAGGGCTTTTTAAAGCGAGCCAATATTAGCCGGGATTATTTACGCAAATGGCGCTCCCCCGATTGGCTTGTATGGTTTGCCCTCTTTTGTGGGGCGTTCCAGGTGTTTGAAGTCAAAGGACTCACGGAAATTGCAGGAAATATGCTCAAACCCTTAGTCCTCATTTACTTTTTCCAAGGAATGAGTATTCTGGCGTACTTCTTAGACTCCTTCCGCCTCCGTGGGCCCATTCGCGTGTTCATTTATGGAGCGGCCCTGATGTTTCTGATGCCGATGGTGGTGAGTTTTGGATTTTTTGATCTTTGGTTTAATTTTAGGGGCCGGCATCGGCCCCGTATAGAGGAAAAAGAGCCATGAATGTGATTTTAAGAGAAAACGTAGAAAATTTAGGCAGCATTGGCGATACCGTACGCGTTAGCAACGGCTACTTCCGGAACTTTCTTGCTCCGAAGCGCTTAGCCGTGCAAGCGGACGAAAAAAATATGATTCAAGTGGAGCACCAAAAGCGCGCTCTCAAAAAGAAATTGGCAAAAATCCGGGAAGAAAAAGAAAGCTTCAAAAATCAATTGGAAGCTCTTTCTCTCGTGATTCGCAGAAAATCCGGTGAAAACCAAAAACTTTTCGGATCCATCACGAACCAAGATGTAGCCGACGCCATCGAGCAAAAAGGGTTTAAAGTAGACCGCAAACAAATCGAGATGGAAGGCGCTTTAAAAAAACTCGGCAGCTTCAAAATTCCCGTGCGCCTAATGGAAGGCATCATTGCCGAAGTAAATCTCTCGGTTGTAGCTGACGTAGAGTAAAACGTTTTTCTGCAGAAAAACCGTTAGCCACTATGAAAAGTGCCTAGCGGTTTTCTTTTTCTTTCAAAGCCGAACCTGATCTTGGTACATAAAGGGGAGTATGGATCTCGAACAATTGGAACGCCAAGGAAAGAGAGAAGCCGCCGGAGCCTCTAATCTCGGTGAGGGCCACTCCTTTGCCCGCTCCTCCTCCAAAGTTCCCCCACAAAATTTAGAAGCCGAGATGCATGTGCTGGGCGGTATTCTTTTAGACAACCGCGCCCTGGATTCGGTGTATGAAATTGGCCTGCAACCGGAAGATTTCTATAAAGAAGCTCACCAGAAAATTTACCGCGCGATCTTTGATCTAGCCCAACGTAGCCAACCGGCCGATGCGATCACTCTCAATAACCTCTTAGCCAGCGCCGGGCATTTGGAAAAAGTGGGGGGAACCGCCTATATCGCGGAACTCGTGCGTTTGGATTATTCCTTGGCAAACTTGGCGGCCTACGCCCAGATTGTAAAAGAAAAATCCATCGAGCGAAAAATCATCCAAGTGTGCGTAGAGCAATCTTCTAGGGCCTACGAAGGCATCGAGGATCATAACGCCTTTAAAGAAGAGACAGAAAAAAAAGTACTGGAAGCCACCTCCGAGCGAAAACTCAGCACCTATAGTTCCTTATCGGATTCCATGCTGGAAGTTTTCACTCACCTCCAGGAAGCTGCCACCCGCAACACCCGCATCATCGGCGTACCGAGCGGTTTTAAAGATTTGGACCAAGAAACCATGGGCTGGCATGCGGGCCAATTGATCATCATCGCCGCCCGCCCTGGCATGGGAAAAACTTCCTTCATGCTAAACACGGCTTTAAGTTCAGCCCTCCACTCTCAAACCTCCGTGGCTTTTTTCTCCATGGAGATGAGTAAATCAGAACTCACGATGCGCCTTCTTTCCATGGAAGCGCGGGTGGATGCGAACCGTTTGAAAAATGCTTCTCGCCTGCAAGAGAACGACTGGAAACATTTGCAGCGAGCTGCGGGCTCCATGCAAAATGCGCAACTTTTCTTGGACGACACTCCTGCTTTGAATATTTTAGAGATCAAGAGCCGATCGCGGCGAATCCAAAGCCAATTTGGTTTAGGCCTCGTTGTAGTGGATTACTTACAACTCATGCGCGGGCTTGGCATGCGCTTTGGCTCTTCTTCTAGGGAACAAGAGATCGCGGAAATTTCCCGGGGACTAAAAGCCATGGCCAAAGAATTACATGTGCCCGTGATCGCGGCCTCCCAGTTAAGCCGGGAAGTGGAAAGACGGGAAAAGAAAAAGCCCCAACTCTCAGACTTGCGGGAATCCGGCGCCATCGAACAAGATGCGGACATTGTGTTGTTCATTCATCGGGACAAAGACAATCCCGAATTACAAAACGAAGCGGAACTCATCATCGGCAAGCACCGCTCTGGTAATACGGGCGAGATCAAACTCTCCTGGCAGGGCCAGTACACCACCTTCAAAGATTATGCGTATGGTGGGGATCCGGGTGGTCAGAGCTACGATCACAACCCGGATATATTTTAGGGACTCCTACTCATCTTCCCCGCGAGTGAGCTTTTTATATTCTTTTTCCGAAAGAGATTGCTCGAGCTCTTCGATTCTAGCTTCCAAGCGCTCCATATCTTCCCGGAACGCAAAACCTAAAGAATAAACCAATTCTTTCAACTGGGGTTTTACGTTTTCTAAACGCAGATTTTTTTTGGCCTCGCTGGCGATGCCACCGGCCAAAGTGAGCATCATCATGGCGTTGTTTAAGCCTTCGGCCTTCAACGTGTTCAGCAATGAAAGTGGCTCTTTCACCTGATCGATCACTTTAGAAACGCGGCCTTTCGGTGCAGCTCCTTTTTTGGCTTTTTTTGCTGGAGATTTTTTCGCCTTAGATTTTCTGGCCATGGGATATTCCTTTAGTGATTTTTAGTGATGCGTTCGGCAAGCTTCCTTGTACTTTTTTACACCTTCCGCTAAAGCCTTGGCGAGACTCTCTTGAAAAAATTTTTGCGAAAGTAACTGCCGGTCCCGGGAGTTGGAGAGATAGCCTAATTCCAGCAGCACCGCCGGCATGGGCGCACGGCTTAACACGTAAAAGGGTGCTTGCCGCACCCCGCGATTTTTCCAATCGCCTTTCCTGGAAGCTAGCACATCGTGGGCACTGGTCACGATGGCGCCTTGTAGGTAAGAAGCTAAATAGGCGCTGTCTTGCAAATATGTGGTTTGCTCCATATCCCACAAAATATCCTGCACGGCACTTTCAGAAGCCTTGGCTTTTTCCGCGATGGAGTTTTCAAGGAGCGCAAGTTTGCGGGCTTCCGCATCCGTAGCATCGGGCGAAAGAATATAGGTTTCTGTGCCCTGGGCCTCACTATGGGTGGAACTATTCACGTGCAAGCTAATGAAAACATCCGCTTTCCATTTTTCCGCGATTTTAGTGCGAATATCTAAGGGAAGAAAAATATCTTTCGTGCGAGAAAAACTCACCTCGAAACCAAGACGCCTTAATTCGTGGGCCGCAAGGCGCGCAAAATTGAGCACGATCTCTTTTTCCTGAAGCTTGCCATGCTTTGTGCCGCCGTCCTCTCCCCCATGGCCCGGATCCAAGAAAATGCGGCGCACGGGCCGCTCTAGCAGGCAGCGGGATTCGGTGGTGGTTGGTTGGGCAGTTTTTTGGGCAAAGCCCGGGAAAAGCCGTTCAGCGCTTTCGGGATTAAGAAAAAATTTTCCTTTTTGTTCATAGGGCCCCGCGGGCAGGGCTAAAAAAACTCCGCCCTTTAAAGCATAAGGGGAATCTAAAAGGAGGATTAAGGGCGCTTGGGTTTTGTGTTCCAAAAGGATGCGGCCGGATTTTTTGTCCACAAAAACCGTAAAGCCTTGGGCTTTAGAAATTTCATCCAAGGAAACGGGAGGGGCGCTCCAGGCCAATTGAGCTAATAAAAAAAGAAAAAAGACCACTGGGTGTAAGCGTAAATTATATGCGGGGAATGGCGCTAATTAAAAATTTGGCTAGGTAGTAAGAGATCCCCCCCCATCACCATCGCTTTGAAGCGGGATGCGGGGCGGCAAAAAAATTAGATTAAGGATTTGGCATAATTTCTTATGCACTTGTGGCCAATGTTTTCCTGATCGAGAAATGGACGAAGGACTAGGGATTTTGTTCTATAGCCACGAATGTATTCGAAGATTACTTTGCCCGCTTTGGGCTGAGCGCTCTACGGCCAGAAGCCACACGCGGAAGTCTCGGTCAGAGAGCAGGCCGGGAAAGAGTCGCAGCTACGGGGTCAAATGCTCGATTCGCGAAACTCGTTTTAACGTCTCGGGACTGCAGTGTCGATCTCGCCAGACAGGCCGGTTTGTCTGAATGCCGTGGCCCTATCAGTGAACCACGGCTCATTTTATTCATTGGAAATGATCAGTTTGCACTCGCGGCTGCTTCCGGATCTCTGCGTTCACCCAAATCATAGCGGTCTGCATTCATAACTTTCGCCCAGGCGGCAACAAAGTCGCTTACAAACTTCTCCGAAGCATCATCGGCTGCGTAAACTTCGGAAAGCGATCTGAGCTCCGAGTTCGAGCCGAAGATCAGGTCTACTCTCGTGCCCGACCACTTTTCCTTTCCAGTCTTGCGATCGATGCCGACATATTCTCCGGGAGTCGAAGTGGGTTTCCACTCCGTTCCCATATCAAGCAGCTGCACGAAGAACTCGTTCGTCAATGTTGCGGGCTTCGAGTTGAAGTTGCCATGTTTCACGTTCTTGTGATTGGTGTTCAAAGCGCGCATTCCACCGACCAAGACGGTCATTTCGGGCGCCGTGAGATTCATCAACTGCGCTCGGTCGATGAGCATTTCATCCGCATAAAGACCCGCACCCTCTTTTGTGTAGTTGCGGAAGCCGTCAGCGGTTGGCTCAAGAACAGAGAACGACTCAACATCGGTCTGCTCCTGAGTCGCATCCACGCGGCCTGGGGTGAATGGAACTTTCACCGTGTGGCCGCCCTTCTTCGCAGCCTCTTCGATCGCGGCGCAACCGCCGAGAACGATCAAGTCGGCCATGGAGACCTTCTTGTTTCCTTTGTTGAAGCTTTTTTGGATGCCTTCCAGCTTCGCAAGCACCTTTGCGAGCTCTTCGGGTTGGTTCACTTCCCAGTCTTTCTGTGGAGCAAGACGAATACGGGCGCCATTCGCGCCACCCCGCAGATCGGATTGTCTGAACGTAGAGGCCGATGCCCAGGCGGTCGTCACTAGCTGGGGAATGGAGAGACCCGATTGCATGATCTCCTTTTTCAAGGACTCGATTTCCTTAGCGTCGATCACAGGACCCTCGGCTTTGGGCAACGGGTCTTGCCAGATGAATTCCATCTTCGGGACTTCTGGTCCGAGATACCGAATTGGCGGCCCCATGTCCCGGTGGGTCAGTTTGAACCAAGCCTTCGCGAACGCATCGGCAAAGGCCTGGTGATCCTTATGGAAGCGCCTCGAGATTGCTTCGTACTTTTTGTCGAACTTCAGAGCCAGGTCGGCCGTCGTCATCATCGGCCGATGCTTGATCGATGGATCGTGCGCGTCCGGAATCAGATCTTTTTCCTCGCAGCTCTTGGCCGCCCATTGATGGGCGCCCGCAGGGCTTTTCACCAACTCCCAATCGTACTTGAACATCATCTCGAAGTAGCCGTTGTCCCATTTCGTGGGATTTGGCTTCCAAGCGCCTTCGATACCGCTTGTCGTCGTGTGTTTGCCTTTACCGGTTTCGAAGTTGTTGATCCAGCCGAAACCCATATGATGGATTTCCGCCCCCTCGGGCTCTTTGCCGACGTGTTTTGGATCGCCAGCGCCGTGAGCTTTTCCGAAAGTGTGGCCGCCTGCGACCAGTGCAACGGTTTCTTCGTCATTCATTGCCATTCGGCCGAAGGTTTCCCGGATGTCACGGGCCGAAGCAACAGGATCGGGCTTACCATTTGGTCCTTCTGGGTTGACGTAGATCAGGCCCATTTGCACGGCAGCGAGTGGATTGTCGAGCTCGCGATCACCTTGGTAACGCTTATCACCCATCCACTCTGTCTCGGAGCCCCAGAAGATGTCTTCCCCTGGCTCCCAGGTGTCGGGACGCCCGCCAGCGAAGCCGAGAGTCTTGAAGCCCATGGACTCCAGCGCCACGTTTCCGGTGAGGATCATTAAATCCGCCCAGGAAATTTGCCGACCGTATTTTTTCTTGATCGGCCATAGGAGCCGGCGAGCCTTATCCAGATTGCCGTTATCAGGCCAGCTGTTCAGCGGCGCGAATCTTTGTCCACCCGATCTCGCGCCCCCGCGACCATCGAAAGTGCGATAGGTGCCGGCACTGTGCCAAGCCATCCGGATGAACAAACCACCATAGTGTCCCCAGTCAGCTGGCCACCACTCTTGAGAGTCCGTCATGAGCTTGTGGAGATCAGCTTTGAGAGCTTGGTAATCGAGTTTTTTAAAGTCTCTGGCGTAATCATAGGCCGCACCCATCGGGTTCGACTTCGAAGAGTGCTGATGCAGGATTCTTAAATTCAACTGCTCTGGCCACCACTGGCGATTCGACTGCGACTTGTTGACAGTGTTAGACACCCGGCCGGTAGAGAATGGACATTTCTGTGTTTCGGTTTCCATGTTATTTCCTCTCTATTTACGGTTGTAAGCCTAATCGAAAACCACTTAAAGTTTCAATCCGTTTCCGGGGATTTTCGAGAGTCGATCCGCGCTTAGGGCACGCACATCTGTGCATTGCTCCATCCATGTCGTTAGGCATGATGTCGCGCGGGTAATGGCGAGGCTGTTACTCATTAGGGGCTCAGTTAAAAAGGAATGACTTAAACCCACCAGACAGACGAAAAAGCAGACGCTTAATGCTTTGCCACGGGAAAAAACAGTTTCCTTTGCATCCTTACGCTCACGCCATATAAGAAGGCTGCATGCGCTTTACTGTACAAGAAACCCAAGCCGGCAAAACCGTTTTCGACCAACAAGCAGGCGAATGCTTCAAAAGCCGCCATAGTGCTTGGGATGAGGCTGACCAGGTATTTTACCGTCCAGGCATTGCCGAAAATCCTTGGTTTGGCGAGGCCAAGCCCTTCAAAGTACTAGAATTAGGATTCGGTTTAGGAACTAACTTCCTCTTTTTACAAGATAAACCCGTTCATCTTGTAAGCCTCGATCGGGATCTTTCAGGAGCGCGCTTCTTTTTGGAACAAGAGCCCAACGAGAGTTTAGAAACCATTGTTAGCCAAAAAAAATTCATAAGGGATTCCTTTAAGGGTGAGCTTTGGGAGATAGATTTTACGGAAGCACTACCTAAACTTTTGGCCCAAAAGCAGCAATTTCACTGCATCTATTTTGATCCTTTTTCACCAAAAGCAAACCCGGAAGCTTGGCGCCTTCAAATGTTTAGTTGGGCAGCGGCGCTTTTGCATCCAGGCGGTCGATTGGTTACCTATTCCGTGAGTAGGATCGCAAAAGAGGGAGCCAAAGCCGCTGGCCTTGAGGTGCAAAAAAGAGATCTGCCCTCAGCGCTCCACAAACGAAGCTCTCTCCTTGCCATCAAACCCCGGGAACCTCTAGAGTAAATTATGGCAAAAAATCGGGAAGCGAAGTGGCGTTTTTGGGCGGGAATGCTTTCCCTGGCGCTAGGCCTTGTGATCATGGCCCTAAAATTTTATGCCTATCGCCTAACGAACTCCACGGCGATTTTATCCGATGCTTTGGAAAGTGTGGTGAATGTGGTGGCCGCAGCTTTTGCGATCTGGGCGATCCGCGCCGCGGAAGCACCACCTGATGAAAACCATCCTTATGGTCATGGAAAATTTGAATTTGTCACAGCCGTATTTGAAGGTGGATTGATTTCCTTTGCGGCACTGATGATAGCCTACGAAGCGATCGCAAGTTTCATCCGGGGCCCTGTTCCTCCCCAACTAGATCAAGGCTTAACAGTGATGATTCTGGCGGGAGGATTAAATGGTTTCTTAGGATTAGTGTTGGTGCGGATTGGAAAGCGCACTGATTCTGCCGCCCTAACGGCCGACGGGAAACATGTGTTCACGGATTTTCTCACCACCGTGGGCATTCTCTTGGGCTTAGGGTTGGTTAAGCTAACAGGCTACGCTTGGCTCGATCCCTTGATCGCACTTTTGATGGCGTTTTTGTTAGCCTATACGGGCGTTCCTTTAGTGCGTTCCGCTTTGGACGGCTTGATGGATGCGGCCGATAATTCCCTTTTAGAAAAACTTTTGGGTTCTTTAGAGAGAAACCGTCAGCCAGGTTTGATCCGGGTGCACCATGTGCGAGCCATGCGCAATGGCCGCCGCATTCATGTGGACGGGCATTTAGTGGTGCCAGAGTTTTGGTCCGTGGAAGAAGCCCACGATCGCACGGAACAGTATGAATCCCTTGTGGTGAAAGATATTTTTCCCGAAGGTGAAATGGAATTCCACGTGGATCCTTGCCGTCGCCTCTATTGCCGAAGCTGCGATCTTGCCCCCTGCCCCATCCGCCAGGAAGCTTTCACCCACCGGCCGCCCCTAAATCTCATGGAGCTCATGAGTCCGGTTGACATCACGGACCGCCCCAAGCCATAAACCTCCATGGCTTTGCCCACGGGAAAACGTTTTGAAGTGCTGGTGGATAAAAAAGAAAATCCCAAAAAATGCACGATCCAAGTGTTAAAAAATCGTCCAGATTTTGCTTTACGCTTTTTTGGGTCCAATAAACCTATTCAGCCGTTCCAAGCCGATTGCCTCTTGCACGTGGACGGCGAAAGTCTCGACCAAATGGATCGCTCCAGCCTCCACTCCCTTGCCCTCCTCGATTGCACCTGGCGGAAAGTGGAACCTACCTTGCGACGCATGCAACCCTTGCCGCGTTTAGTGCGCATCCCCGAAGGATTTCTCACGGCCTATCCTAGGCGCAATAAAAAAGGGGAAGACCCTGAGGCTGGCCTCGCCACCGTGGAAGCCCTATTCATTGCCGCGGCCTTCTTAGGGTTTTGGGATGAAAGTTTGCTGGAAAAGTATTACTTTAAGGATCCTTTTTTAAAGAATAACGAAACTTTGTGGCGGAAATTTCAACTGGGTCCTTATGCTTAACACTGGCACAATCCTGATCACCGGCGCCACCAGTGGCTTCGGTTTAGCTACCGCACGTTTGTTGGCCAAGCGTTGGCCCAACGCCCATTTTCTGCTCACGGGCCGCAGAGTGGAACGGCTCGAAGCCTTGGTGCAAGAAATTGGAACAGAACGGGCCAAGTCCGCGGCCTTTGATATTCGTAGCCGTTCCGCTGTGGAAAAATTTTCTAGGGATTTTGATCTACGAAACGTGAGCGTGCTCGTGAATAATGCGGGTCTTGCGGCTGGTTTAGCGCTTTTCCAAGAATCCGATGTGGACGACTGGGAACAAATGATCGACACCAACCTTAAAGGCTTACTTTACATTACGCGCGCCGTGATTCCCCATATGATCGCGAGAAAAGAAGGGCATATCGTAAATTTAGGCTCCGTGGCCGGCCACTCCGTTTACCCAAAAGGCCATGTGTATAACGCCACAAAATTTGCGGTACGTGCCCTAAACGAAAGCCTGCGGATTGATACCCTCGGCACAGGCGTGCGAGTAACCAGCATCGATCCCGGCATGGCGGAAACGGAATTTTCCGTGGTGCGTTTTAAGGGTGATGTAAATAAGGCCAAGGCCGTGTATGAAGGCATAGAAGCTTTAAAAGCTGAAGATATCGCCGAAGCGATTCTCTGGAGTTTAGAGCGCCCAAAGCATGTGAATATCCAAGAACTATTGATCATGCCCACGAACCAAGCCACGCCCCGGGATGTAGTGAGAAAATAATGCTGAATCCCACCGATCTAAAAGAAATCCAGCGGCGCCGCACGTTCGCCATCATCTCCCACCCGGACGCGGGTAAAACCACCATGACCGAAAAACTCCTTCTCTACGGTGGCGCTATTCACGAAGCCGGAGAAGTAAAAGCCAAAAAAGAACGGCGTTCGGCCCGCTCGGACTGGATGAAGCTCGAGCAAGAGCGGGGAATTTCTGTGTCCACTTCCGTGATGCAGTTTGATTTTGCGAATCTTCGCATCAATCTACTGGATACTCCCGGCCACGCGGATTTCTCGGAGGATACCTACCGCACTCTTGCCGCCGTGGATTCCGCCGTGATGGTGCTCGATAACGCCAAGGGCGTGGAGACCCAAACCCGCAAACTCTTTGAGGTTTGCCGCTTGCGTCGCACTCCGATTTTCACTTTCATCAACAAACTCGATCGCGAGGGCCGCTCGCCTTTCGAGCTCATGGACGAGGTGGAAAAAATCCTGCGCATCCAGTGCAATCCTATCTCCTGGCCTATTGGGATGGGCAAAGGCTTCAAGGGCATTTATCACCGGCCTTTGAAAAAAATTATTTTGTTCCGGGATCAAGGCTTTGCGACCGATGAAGCCGAAGAGCGGCAATTTGATTCTGTCACCGATCCAAGGCTTACGGAAGTTTTGGGAGAAGAAAACCATGCGCAGCTCGTGGAAGATATCGAACTTGTGGATGGCACCATTGGCCCCTTCGATCGGGAGGCATTTTTAAAAGCCGATGTAACGCCCGTGATGTTCGGCTCCGCCCGCACGAACTTCGGCATCCGCGCTTTCTTAGAACTTTTCACGGAAGTGGCGCCCGCTCCTTTTCCTCAAAGCACCCACCAGGGCGAAGTGAAACCCACGGATCCAGAGTTTTCAGGCTTCGTGTTTAAGATCCAAGCCAATATGGACAAAATGCACCGGGATCGGATCGTGTTCATTCGCCTTTGCTCCGGAAAATTTGAGCGCGGTATGTACGCCAAACACGCCCGCCTCGAAAAAGAAATCCGCCTCTCCCACTCCACCCAATTTATGGCCCGGGATCGATCCCTCGTGGAAGTGGCCTACGCGGGAGATATCATTGGTCTCCATGACACGGGCAATTGCAAAATTGGCGACACCCTCTATACGGGCAGCAAAAAAATTGAATTTGCCGGCATCCCGCAATTTTCTCCGGAACACTTCGCGAAAGTAGATTTGGCGGATCCTCTCAAACGAAAACAATTTAATAAGGGCTTGAGTGAGCTTTGTGAAGAAGGCACCGTGCAGCTATTTGTGGATCCAAGAGTTGGTGATCAGGATCCAATCCTCGGAGCCGTGGGTCAGTTGCAGTTTGAAGTACTACTCTACCGAATGAAGGATGAATACGGGGTGGATGTGCGATTACGCCCTCAGCCCTTTAAACATGCCCGCTGGATCCGCGCCCGGGATGGTAAAAACACAAAAGTGGATCCCCAATCCGTAAAAGGCACCCTCACCTATGTAGAAGATCACCTGGGTAATGTGGTTGGGCTTTTTACCAGTGATTTCCACCTGCAATGGGCAGAACACAACAATGAGGGCGTGGTCTTCCTAGAAAACATGATGAGCCGCGTTGAAGCGGAGCGTAAAGCGTAAATCTTTATAAAAATCTAAAGTTCCTTTTCCCGAACTTTCTGCTAAACCTGAAGCGGCCCTTACACCCTTCGAAGGAAACCATAATGAAAACTTTTTTAGCAGCCCTCGCGTTAGTAGTTTCCCTGCAGGCCACTGCCGCCGTGAAAAATGAAATCAATATTGGTTTTAACCCCGCGGAAAACGCTGATGTGGTGGAAACCAATGGCAAACTTTTTTCCGAATACTATAAAAAAGCCACGGGCCTAAACGTGAAAACCTTTATTGCCACGGATTATACGGCTTTGATTGAAGCTTTACGTTCGGGACGCATTGATTTTGCTTTTTTACCGCCCTTTAGTTTCGTGAAAGCCGAAGAAGTGGCCGGAGCCAAGGTGCTCATGAAATCTGTGCGTAAGGGCCAATCCGTATTCTATAGCGGCATCATTGTGCGCTCCGATAAAGGCTTCAATAAAATTGAGGATTTAAAAGGTAAAAATATCGCCTGGGTGGATCCCGCGTCTTCTTCCGGGTTCATCGTTCCGAAAGCGGCCCTAATGACCAAAAAGAAAATCCAGCCCGATAGTTTTTTTGGCAAACAGGTCTATGCCGGCTCCCATGATGCTCTTGTGTTAGCCGTTTTGAATGGCACCGTAGATGCGGGAGCCACCTTCGTAAATGATACCAAGGGGGAAGATGGCGCCTGGACCCAATTCCTCAAAACCGAAGCGGATCGTAAGAAAATTAAAATGATTTTTGTGTCTGATCCAATCCCTGGCGATACCATGGCCACCACCAATAAATTCGCCACCGAACACAAAGAAATCGTGGATAAAACCACAAAAATCCTGGCCGATATGGGCAAAAACGAAGAAGGCAAAGCGATCTTAAAGGCCCTCTATCGCATCGATTCCATGGTGCCCGCCACGTCGAAGGAATACCAACCCTTGCGTGATGCGGCCAAACTCATTGATATCAAGTAAGGTTTTTCACTGTGTCGATCCTCGCGAAGAATCTTTGTAAAACTTTTGATGGCGGAAAAACTTTCGCCTTAAAAAATGTGAACCTTGAAATCCAGCAGGGTGAATTCATCGCCATCATTGGCCTCTCTGGCGCAGGGAAAAGCACATTTTTAAGAGCCATCAACGCCACCAATCCCCCGGGCACCGGTAGCCTGAATGTTTTAGGTAAAGAAGTGAATAAACTCCGGGGCAGCGAACTCGTAAGTTTACGAAAACAAGTGGGCTTCATTTTCCAACAATTTAATTTGGTCAAAAGCCTCACGGTACTACAAAACGTGCTGGTGGGTCGTATCGCGTATTCCCCGCTCTGGCGCTCCCTCACGGGCCGTTTTGCGAAAGAAGACCAAGCCATCGCCAAGCGGGCCTTGGATTCCGTAGGCCTTGAAGGCCGTTACCACGAAAAAGCCCGCAATCTCTCCGGTGGTCAGCAACAACGGGTGGCTATTGCCCGGGCTTTGGTGCAAGAGCCAAAAATCATCCTAGCCGATGAACCCATGGCATCCCTGGATCCAAAACTCTCGGAAGTAGTGATCCAGATGCTGGAAAAGATCAACCGGGACCAAAACATCACGGTGCTCGTGAACATCCACGTGTTGAGTCTTGCGAAAAAATACGCCAAACGCATGATCGCTTTTCGTAAGGGGGAAGTGGTGTTTGATGGCCCACCTTCGGCGTTGACCGAAGAAAAAATCGACGAAATCTACCACGTGGACCAAAAAATGATGGAGCAACTATGAGGGAGCTAAAAAAACTAGATATCCCTGCTCCTCAACCTTTCACCTGGAAAACGGCCCTATGGTATTTTGTGTTCCTGGTGCTAGCCGTGATCACCTATGGCGCCGCTGGCGCCGTAGAATTCAGCATGGCCCGCCTGATCGAAGGCTTACCACACATGCAGGATTTCCTATCCCGCATGTGGCCGCCGGATTTCACGATCCTAAATCGCGTGTTGACCGATACCTTGCTCACCATCAACTTAGCTTGGATCGCCACCGTGATCTCCGCCATCCTCTCTTTGCCCATTGGTTTCATCGCCGCCAATAATATCTTCGATAATAAGCCCTTAAGAGCCTTTGTGATTTTTTTCCTCAATGCGGACCGAGCCATCGATTCCCTAATCCTCGCCCTATTTTTCGTGAGCGCAGTAGGCTTAGGGCCCTTCCCTGGTACTCTCGCCTTGGCCATCCACTCCGTGGGCATGTTAGGAAAACTCTTTGCAGATGCCATTGAAGCCGTAGATCGGGGCCCGATCGAAGCCCTGGAAAGCGCGGGAGCTGGAAAACTCGCTACCATTCGCTGGGCCGTTTGGCCCCAGGTGGCCCCTCACTTCATTAGTTTTTTCCTATTTCGTTTTGAACTAAACGTGCGGGTAGCTGTGGTACTAGGACTAGTGGGAGCCGGCGGTATCGGCTTCTTGCTCACGCAATACATGCGCCTCTTCCAGTACCAAAAGGTAGCCACCGTGATCCTCGTGATCTTGGTGCTCGTGATGACCGTGGATTACTTCTCTTCCAAGCTCCGCCGTTCTGTTTTGTAAATGCGAATCGTTTCTTGGAATGTAAATGGCATCCGCGCTTGCTTAGGCAAAGGCCTAAGTGATGTGGCCAAAGATTTTGGGGCAGATTTCCTCTGCCTCCAAGAATCCAAAGCCTGCCCGGAACAAGTCCCCTTCGATAACCACCAGCATTTCCAGGATCTGGCCTGTGTATGGTCCAGCGCCCAAAAGAAGGGCTATAGTGGCACCGTTGTGTTTACTCCCCACAAAAAGATCGAGCTTAAGTCCCAAATGGGCATACCCGCCTATGACGCGGAGGGCAGAGCAACCCTCGCCTATGGACCAGGCTTTACCCTCGTGAATCTCTATTTTCCCAATGGGGCCGCCAGTGACGAACGCCATCGCTTTAAAATGAAATTCCTAGAAGATCTCCTGCCGTGGCTGAAAAAACTGGAAAAAGAGCGGGGCCCCCTCATCATTTGCGGGGATTATAATATTGCCCACCAGGAAATCGACATCCACGATCCTGTTCGTAACCAAGATAGTTCGGGGTTTCGGCCCGAAGAGCGAGCATGGATGACCCGTTTTCTTGCCTCCGGATTTATTGATACCTTCCGCTACGTGCACCCAGAGGCCAAGGATTGCTACAGTTGGTGGTCGTTTCGGCAAGCTTCCCGGGCCCGCAATAAAGGTTGGCGGATCGATTACATTTCCGTTTCCAAAAGTCTAGAGGATAAAATCAAACGAGCCGAGATTCATCCAGAAGTGTTAGGTTCGGATCATTGCCCGGTGAGTTTAGACCTTTCGCTTTGAGCTTTCTTTGTCAAGAGTCAAAATGATCCACAGTTTATGCGGTAAAATCATTTTCCTCTATTCATCGACGACAAAGAAAACAAAAAAAATATAAAAAAAGTTGATTCTAGATTAATTCTGACTATACATTAGGGCTCCATTCAATAGACATTGTTGAGGTAGATCAGTATATGAAAGAGTTGTTCTCGGTTCTTGGAAATTTCTTGCAAACCAAACGCACAAAAATTGGCTTAAGCCAAGGCGATGTAGCCAGCAAATTGGGCTATTCTTCTCCTCAATTTATTTCGAATTTTGAACGGGGCCTTTGCGCGCCGCCCCTAAATAAACTTAAGTTGCTCGTGCAACTTTACGACCTCAACGGCGAAGAAGTGATGAAACTCATGCTAAAAGAGCAAGAGAAGCACTTGCGTAAAAGCCTTGGGCTCGCCAAGAAAAAACGTTAGTCCATTTTTTCGTTTTTTGCGTTAAGAAGAAGCGTGCGTTTTTTAAACATTGCCTTCTATCGATTTACGCCCCTCAAAGACCCTGCGGTTACCGCGGATCATTTACAGCAGGCCCTTTTGCCCTTCGGCATAAAGGGCACGCTTATTTTTGCTCCTGAGGGTGTTAACGGTTTCTTGGCCGGAGAAGAATCCGAAATTCGGGCTGTGATTGCTTTGTTAGAGCAGCAGCCAGGCTTTGCTAATCTGCAAGTGAAGGAAAGTTATTCCTCCACGCTTCCATTTGAAAAGCTCGCCTTCAAAATTCGCCCGGAAATTGTGACCTTCCGCCACGAAGAGAAGAACCTGCCCGAAGCCCCTTACCTTTCGCCCCAGGAGTTAGAATCCTGGTACAAGAATGGCGAAGAATTCATCGTGCTCGACACTCGCAACGAATATGAGTTTAAATTGGGAGCATTTCAAAATGCCCAATCATTGCAACTAAAACAGTTTGTGGAATTTCCCGAGGCTGCTCAATCTTTGCCTCCAGAATGGCGCCATAAAAAAATCCTCACCTATTGCACCGGTGGCATCCGCTGCGAAAAAGCGGCCCCCTATTTACGCTCTTTAGGCTTTGATGCTTACCAATTGGACGGCGGAATTTTAAACTATTTTGAAAAAGTGGGCGACTCTCACTGGCAGGGCGAGTGTTTTGTGTTTGATGAACGGGTAGCATTGAATGCAAATCTTGAAGTAACGGGCGCCACCCTTTGCCCCCACTGCCAAGGCCCCGTTCCCGCCCTTCAATCCTGCCCCCACTGCGGTGGCTAATGAGCATTCAATACTGGAATCGCCGCCAGGGCCGCATGGAAACAGAAAATGTTTATGGGGATTTTTTTGTGCGTTTATTGTACGGCAATCCCTTAGGTTTTTTTGTAGCCGATTCCCTTTTCGTGAGGAAAGCGGTGAGCCGCCTCTATGGAGGATGGCAAAGCGCTTCTTCTAGCCAAAAAAAAATCCAGCCCTTTGTGGAACGCTTCCAAATTCCCATGGAGCAATATGCGCCAGGGCCCTTTGGCTCCTTTAATGAATTTTTTATCCGTCCTTTTAAAGCCGGCCAGCGCTCCTTTCCTAAAGAAGAAAATCTTATGGGGGCCTTTGCGGAAGGCCGCTATTTAGCCTTTGCGGATTCTAGTGCTGTGGTTGAGTTGCCTGTCAAAGGTTTAGGAATTGATCCCTTGGTGCTTTTGGGAAAAACCCCAGGTAAAGAGCGCTTCCGTGGTGGTGCTTGCCTCTTAGCGAGGCTTTGCCCCGTGGACTACCACCGCTTTCACTTTCCCGATGCGGGCCAACTCTCCCATTTCCATGAAGAAACCGGGAAACTCCATTCCGTGAATCCATTAGCTTTGAGCCGGCACCCGGAACTTTTTTTAACCAATGAGCGGCACATTAGTTTGTTAGAAACCAAAAATTTTGGTTGTTTAGCCTATGTGGAAGTGGGCGCCCTCTGTGTGGGTAAGATTGTGCAAACTCATCAGGGCAATTTTACCCGGGGCCAAGAAAAGGGGTATTTTCTCTTTGGGGCTTCTACTGTGGTAGTCTATGGAGAGAAAGGCGCCTGGCAGCCAGAACAAGATTTATTGGATCGCTCAAGGGAAGGCATTGAAACCCTCGTGGAGCTCGGCAGCCCCGTTGCAAGGAGAAGTTTGTGACCCGTTTTTACCTCACCACTCCCATTTATTATGTAAACGACACTCCCCACATTGGCCACGCCTACACCACCGTGGTAGCCGATGTGTTCTGCCGCTACCATCGCCTCTTTGGCCATGAAGTGAAATTACTCACCGGCGTGGATGAACACGGCCAAAAAGTGCAGCAAGCCACCCAGAAACACGGAGTCGAGCCCCAACCCTACGTGGATTCCATGGCGGAAAATTTCAAGGAAATCTGGAAAGAGCTTTCCATTGATTACGATATTTTCTTTCGCACCACGGATGAGTTTCACAAAAAGGCCGTACAAAAGTGTCTGATGGAGCTCTATGAAAAGGGTGAGATCTATAGCGAGGATTACGAAGGCCTCTATTCCGTGAGCGAAGAAATTTTCTACACCGAAAAAGATCTCGTGAACGGTAAAACTCCCCAGGGCAACGAAGTGGTTAAGATTAAGGAAAAAAATTATTTTTTCCGGATGTCAAAATACCAATCGGCTTTAATTGAGCATATCCAGAAAAATCCTGGCTTCATCCAGCCCGAAGTTCGGCGCAATGAAGTGCTGGGATTTTTACGTCAACCACTCCATGATCTTTGTATTTCCCGGCCTAAAGCGCGCCTTTCCTGGGGAATTGAATTGCCGTTCGATAAAGATTATGTGACCTACGTTTGGTTCGATGCGCTTTTGAACTACGCCACCGGTGTAGGCTACCAGCAGCCGGAACGGGCTAAGGAGTTTACCACCTGGTGGCAAGAAACCCGAGCCATCCATCTTGTAGGAAAAGATATTCTCAACACCCACGCGGTGTACTGGCCCACCATGCTTATGGCGTTAGGTGTGGCATTGCCAAAAACTATTTTTGCCCACGGCTGGTGGCTCACCGATAGCGGAGAAAAAATGAGTAAGAGTAAGGGCACCGTGGTGAAACCCTTGGATATGAAATCCATCGTGGGCGTGGATCCTTTACGCTATTTTCTTACCCGCGATATCGCTTTTGGAAACGACGCCGCCTTTTCCCCGGATCTTGTGGTAACCCGCGTGAATGCGGAACTTGCCAACAACTTAGGCAACCTTCTTTCCCGCACCACAAACTTGGTAGATAAAAATTTCGCGGGCGCTTGCCCTACTTTGCCTGCTAGTCCGGCGCCGGAAACAAAAGTGCTTTTGGAAAAATTTTCGGGGCTAGCGAGTGATGTGCAAAAGGCCATTCTGGCCATGGATCCCCAAGGAGCCGTGCAAGCCGTAGTGGATGCTCTATCGGACACCAACCGCTATATCGGCGATCGGGCACCTTGGAAACAAGTGAAAGAGGATTTGCCCGCCGCCGGTGAAACTTTATTTACCTGTTTAGAGATGCTGCGACTCGCAGGGATTTTGCTCTCGCCCGTGATGCCGGAAAAATGCGCATCGATCTTGGCCACGATTGGCTGGGAGAAAGAACCTGCTTTTGGTGATGCTTTACGGGTGCCCGGGATGGCTTCTGGAATGAAAGTGCAGAAGGCGGAGCCCTTGTTTCCCCGGGTGGAGTGGAAGAGCGATACGGCAGGCGGATAAATTAGTTAACGCGCCGCTTGTCCGGCGCCGGACTTTTTCACAATCGCCATCGTTTTAAAACGGGCCGCAGAGGGCCAATCATGGACTTCTCTTCAACACAAGAGTAGGAAAATGAAATGGAAATTCATCCATTCAAAGAAGCGCTTTTGCCCGAACTTGTAGCATTACAAAACAGGCTAGCACCGATCAGACGCCACATGAGCGTACCCACGCTTAAAGACGCGTTGATGGACTCGACACGAGAAGGTGGAAAGAATGTATGTCTTGCATATGATGGCGCGGATTTATCCGGCTTTCTTGCTTGGGTCGAAGGTAACTACGGAGAGTTTTTCGGCTCCCCCTTTGTAGCCAGTAGTGAAACGGTAGCACAAGCCCTAATGGATATTTTGCTTAAGCAAGCGAATGCCAAAAATTGGATTCGAGTCTCTGCCTTTCCGGAAGAGACTGGAAAAATTTTTGCTTTAAAGGACAGGGCATTTGCCCCTGCTTTTGAATTCGTAGAGTTTGAGGCCAACTTAAGTAATCACCAAGACGCAATCCTACCTGATGGAATTAGTGACCAATTAGTCACAGAAATGCATCCCGCTGAATTTGCGCGCTTAAACAATGATGCGTTTGTTGGTGTCGATAACTCATTGCCAATAGACAACGAAGAGGCAAAAGAAATCCTCTCATCTCCGCTTCTGGATCCAGCGTTATCTCGCATTTGGCGAAATCAATCAGGAGAAGCTCTGGCTTTTTCTTTGGGAAATAAGGACGGGTACCTGGATGCTATCGGTCTGATTCCATCGGCTCAACGAAAAGGCATCGGAACTCAACTTTATACTTGGATACTTTCACAAGCGGCGAAAAACGGATTCAGTAGAGTTTTCACTACTGTGAGCTCCCGCAACGAGGGCTCACTCAGATTGCATCGGCGCCTCGGTATAAATGAAGTTGAGCGCCGTACAGTTTGGGAAAAGAAGCTTCTCGTGCTCTAAATTCCCTTATTTTCCTTTCCGCACCCCACCAGAATTTTAAATTATCCCCGCTGCCTCGTGCGATCTTCAATCATTACTCTAACGCTCCCATTCCATGGGTTGCCCCATGGAATAATGCGCCAAAAGTAATGATTATTTTTGATGGAATAAACCGCGCTTAAAGCTTCAATCCCGCGATCAACTCATGATCAAGATCAATGCGAATCGAGCAGCTGTAGAGATTGAGCTCATTGCCCTTGGAGGTGCGAATCACTTGCACGCATTGGCTAGGTGGATAGAGACGGCCAAAGAAGCGGGCCACGCCTTTGCGGCCGTCGCTATAGCTCACGTATTGTTCCGTGGAATAGGGAGCCACGGCGTCGTATAGATTTTTGGCGTTGGTGCCCACGCAGTCCACACTCACGATGGCCCAGTTGCGTCCGTCCACCACTACCTTATTCACTTCTAAATTTTCGGCGGTGGCTTTTTCGCCTAAGCAAGCTTTTAAAGCTTTGGAAATCCTAAGGTCTACTTTCCCAGGGGTAGCAACGCCTCTTGAACCAAGAGAAGCGATCTCCCGATTGCCAACTGGCAAATTGGATTGGAAATAAATGCCGAAGGCAAAACAGAAGAGCGACAAAACTACTATAAAGAGAATTTTGTTCATTACCTTATCTATCGGTAAGAACACCTTAAGGCATTAGGGCCAACAAATACTTTTCTAGCTAAAAAACTTCCAATGATTTTAGGCAGTTCGCCCTGAACCGCTGCCAGGTATTAGACCCAAAAAATGCGGGTGAGATGGAACGCAAAGAAGGCCGTGCCGTAGGCCAGTAGAAACATATAGCCAAACATAAAGAGCGGAATTTTCCAGGAGTTGGTTTCCCGCTTAGCCACTCCCAGAGTGGAAATGCACTGCAAAGAAAAAGCAAAGAACACAAGCAAGCTCACGCAAGTGGCAAGCGTATAAAGAGGCTGGCCATTCTCATCCTTACTTTCCAGAAGAGTTTTACTTAAGCCCTCGGAATGTTCGTCCACCTCGCCTAAGGCAAACACTGTTCCTAAAGTGGAAACAAAAACTTCCCGGGCAGCGAGGGAAGCCACGATGCCGATGGTGAGTTTCCAGTCGTAACCAATGGGGCGAAACACGGGTTCTAAAAATTGCCCTAAACGGCCGCCATAGCTTTCTTGCAACTGCAAGGCACTACTCTTGGCTTCCAGTTCCTCGGCACTGATGCCGGGATTGGCAGCAGTGATTTCCTCTGTGGAAACCTGGGGAAAACTCAACAGCATCCACAATAAAATCGCCATGGCGGCGATGATGGTTCCGGCCTTTTTCAAAAAAGAGCTCACGCGGGTCCAAACGAAACGGAAAAGCTCGGGCCAGTTGGGCATGCGGTAGCGGGGCAAATGGATAAAATCCACCAAATGTTTTTGTTTATGAAAATGCAATTTATGCAACACCAACGCCACGAGGAGCGCCACCACAACGGCCAAAGCATACATGCCGAACATCACGAGGCCTTGGAGGCTGAAAATTCCGTAGTAGGCTTGAGGAATGAAAGTGGAAATGAGGAGCGTATACACCGGCAAGCGAGCGGAACAAGTCATCAAAGGAGAAATGAGGATGGTGATTAAACGGGTGCGCTGGCTTTCGATCGTGCGCGTGGCCATGATGCCAGGAACTGCGCAAGCCACGGAGGATAGGAGCGGGATGAAAACTTTGCCGTCGAGGCCATAAGGCTTCATCAAGCGATCCACCATATAGGCCACCCGAGGTAAATATCCGGAATATTCTAGAAGCCCAATCAACAAAAAGAGAATCGCAATCTGCGGCACAAACACTAATACCGCGCCGATGCCCGCGAGCACTCCATCGGCTAAGAGCGATGCCGCGAGTTCATGGGTGATATTTGTTTTAGTGAATTCCTGCAACCAACCAATCCCTGCCTCCACTCCATCGGAAAGAGGAGCGGCCCAGGTGAAGATCGACTGGAACACCACAAACATGGCGAACAAAAAAACCACGGGGCCAAGAAAACGATGCAAAAGAAAATTGTCGATGCGAGCATCCCGATCCCGCAGCACCTGATTTCCACCCTGGTTGAGGGCTCCCAAACGGCGCGCCTCAGAACGGGCTTCCCGATGGAGTTCTACAGAGGGAGGAGTAACGTGCCCACTAGCGCCGGTGGCAGAGTAGCGACTCACAAATTTTTTCAACGCTTCCACGCCTTCGCCTAAACGGGCGGACACAGGAAAAAATGGAATTCCCGCAAGATCTGACATACCCGCCAAATCCAAAATCCGGCGATTGGCGCGCACTTCGTCCATCATATTTACGGCGATCGCGACTTCATGGCCTTGTTTTTTTAACAGAAGTGGCAGAATCAATTCTTGCTCGAGATTGTTACCGTCCACCACGAACACCACGAGGCTGCCCTTTTTTTCTTCCAGGTGCCTTAAAGCCACTTCTTCATCCAAAGAATTAGCTTTTAAAGAATACACTCCTGGTAAATCCGTAAGATCGAAAGTGGTTTCACCGTCGATCACCGAGGCCGTTTTTTTCTCCACCGTGCAGCCCGCATAGTTGGCCACCTTCTGGTTGGCGTTGGCCATGCGATTGAACAGAGTGCTTTTTCCAGAATTGGGCCGCCCCGCCAGAATCACTTCTTTCATGATACTTCCACCTGGATTTGGCGGCACACTTCAGAGCGCAACGTAAAAAGATGGGAGCCAATGAGGAGGCTCACAGGATCCCCCAAAGGAGCCACATGGCATTTTTGGATGATTTCTCCCACGTCGAGCCCAAGCTGCACGAGCACCAATTGCACCTCTTCAGAAAATCCCTGGAGGGTAAGAATCTTGAGTGGCTGTTGGAAGGGCGCGTCCCAAAGGGTCATTTTTTCTTGGTACTCTTTTTGAGAATGATTGTCAATAAGCCAGGGGGAGCGCTTCTATTTTAGGTGTGCTACTATTGCCTTCATGACGCCCTTTACTCAACTTCTTTCCTGCACCTACCCTATCATTGCCGGCCCCATGTTCCTCGTGAGCGATGAGAACCTCGTTTGCGCCGTGAGCGAGGGTGGCGGCATCGGCGGCATGCCGAGCCTCAATTGGCGTAAAACCGAAGAATTTAGGGAAGCCGTGCGGAATGTGAAGAAACGCACCACTAAGCCTTTTGCGGTGAATTTAATTGTGAACAAAAGCAACCTCAGGGTGGATGCGGATTTGGCCGTTTGCGTGGAAGAAAAAGTGCCGATGGTAATCACCTCTCTTGGCAACCCCAAAACCGTGATTGAACGTATGCACCAAGCGGGCGGAAAAGTGTTCTGCGACGTCACTAACTTAGAATACGCCAAGAAAGTGCAAGACCTCGGGGCCGACGGAGTGATCGCCGTTTCCGCTGGCGCTGGGGGTCACGCGGGGCCCACTTCGCCCTTAGTGCTTTTACCCTATTTGAAAAAACACCTATCCATCCCTATCGTGGCCGCGGGCGGCATTGCTACCGGTGAGCAAATGGCGGCCTGCTTCCTCTTGGGCGCTTCCGCTGTTCAAATTGGCACCCGCTTCATTGCGAGCCAAGAAGCCAAAGTGGATGCGGCTTATAAAAATGCGATCCTCAAAGCCGAGCCGGAAGATATCGTGCTCACGAAAAAAATTTCCGGCACTCCCGCCGCCGTGATCCGCACGCCCTATATTGATAAAGTGGGTCTCGAGTTAGGCATGATGGAAGAATTTTTGCTCAAAAACTCCTGGACCAAAAAATACACAAAACTCGCCCGCACTCTCTGGGGTGCCCACCAGCTACAAAAATCCGCCAAAAGCACCACGTGGAAGGAAGTATGGAGCGCTGGACAGGGCGTAGGTTTGATTGACGAAATTTTGCCGGCAGCAGCGATTTTAGAGAAGCTTATGGCAGAATACAGAGCCGCTAAGATCCCACCCGCACTCTAGATTGAGCCTTTATTTAGGTCTTTTAAAGCGCGCAATCGGAGCGGGGATACTTCATCCGCACGGAAGGATCGCCCTTACCATCCACCTGAAAAGCTAAATGCACCGTTAGGTACTCTTGTTTGCCCGCTAAACCATCTTCTGAAGTAGTGGAGGTATAGAGCGCGGTGGGTGTTAATTTTACGCCCCCCACCCCTTCTTGCACGTCTTTCGAACCAAAACATTGGAAGAGCCACGTTCCCGTTTTTTTACAACGCTCTAGGGGCCAACGAAAGGTAGTGCGTGGAAGCATCTTTTCCACCAGCTTGGCGCGCTCTTGCAAGATGGGCAAATCATTAGGCGTAAAAACGCCAGAGATAGCAGGCGCATAACGGGAACCAAAGTGATGGACCACAGTAGCCAAAACCTGGTCGTTTTCTGTACTGATCGCAAAAGTAGTAGTAGGCACCTCTGTTACACAGGTGAGACGAATGTTTTCAGGTTCAGCGCTGAGAGCAAAAGTAGAAAAAAATAATAACAAAAATCCCATAACGCCTCCCCAAAAACAGATAAGCCAGTTTCCCTGCGAGAGGAAAACTGGCTTATTTTTACCACAAAACCTTATTAGGAAAGGTGTTTGTTTACCAACTTGGTCATTTCAAACATATTTACGGTCTTTTTAGCGCCGAAAATAGGCTTCAATTTGTCGTCAGCGTGGATGTTACGACGCTGTACTTTATCTTGAAGATTGTTCTTCTTGATATAAGCCCAGATTTTCTTGGTCACTTCCGTGCGAGGAAGAGCTTTTGCACCAACGATAGCGGCCAGAGCGGCGCTAGGGGTCAGAGCTTTCATGAATGCAGCATTAGGCTTACGCTTAGATGCAGTTTTCTTCGCAGGTTTTTTTGCTTTCGCAGTTTTCTTGGTTGTCTTTTTTGCCATTGTTAAAGGTCTCCTTATGAGAGCTAGTGTTACATGCTTTTGCGCTTTTTCAAGACGAATCTTTCATTTTTTTTATTTTTTCCCAGGGAAAATGGCACTTTTCCCCTGGAGAAAGTGATTTTTCATAGGGAAAGAGTGCAATTTCTCCTATGAAAACTCCTGCGCGTTACTGCAGCAAAAGGGAAAATCCCGCAAGGAAGAGCCCTAGGGCCGCTAGTAAATAGACTGTGGGGCGCTTGCGAAGCAACAGCCACTCCCATAGGGAAGCCGCCACGGGATTAAAAGATCCCACTCCCGCCAAGCCACCAATGTGTCCGATTTTTAGCGCCGTGAGCCAACACGAGAGACTCAAAAAAGTTCCGAAAAAGGAAGCAAACACCACTAAAGAACGATCCCGCCAATCCAATTGCCCAAAACGCTGGAACACTTTTTCCCCTGTACGCCACTGCAAAAAGAGCAACACCAACACAGCCCCTAGAGCGCGCACCGCATTGGCTGTGAACGCCGATAAGCCCACGGACTCATCAAACGCCAAGCGACTCAAAACCACGCCCACGTTGTCCAAGAGCACGCCGACTAGTGCAAAAACAATCCCTTTCCACTCCCAGGCGCCTTCCTTGCGGAACTTTTCAAAACTAATGGTCCAAGCACAAGCCATCATCAAGAGAAGCGCCACGCCCTGGCGGATATTTAGGCCTTGGTCAAAAAATAAAAAACCTTCGATGGTAAGAAAGATGGGAGAAAAACTGAAAATCATAATGGTGCGAGCGGACCCTAAGCGCCGATAGCCCAAAAAAAGAAAATAATCCCCAATAGCCAATCCCATCACGCCACTTAAGAAAAGGTAAAAAGAAGAGGAAAGATTGAGAGTGCTCAAGGTTTCGCTCGTAAAAAGCAGAGAAAAGGCGCTGGCACCCAAAAACGCCACCAGAGCCACGCTATTCTTCATCAAATTCATCCACAACGAAGAATGCGAGAGAGCAAAGCGAGCAAAGATCACACTAGCGCCAGAAAAAAGAATGGCGGAAATCAGCGCCAATACATAGGCCCCATTTTGTGCTTGCATGGGCGCTACTATAGCAGAGAGAAGAAACTAGTAGTACTGGATCAGCACTTTGCCATGTTGGCCAGCGTTCCCGCTATTGCCGCGCTCGGGGTAATGCAAGAAACCGGCACTGGTGCCGCTGCCACCCTCTACAATATGAGTTCCCAAACGCACCACACTGGAACCCCCACCACCGCCGGTAGAAGTGCCCTCGTGGCCAGCACCAGCGCCGCCGCCACCTCCTACAAAGCCGCCGCCGCCTCCTCCTCCACTCACGCTGCCAAAATTATTGGGAACCTCTTCACGCCTTTGCCCCCGTTCTTCTCCGGGTACCATGCGATAGCAGAAACCAGGTCTTGTACTCGCTGCTACGCAGCCATCATAAGCTAGGCCCGCACCCCCATCTCCACCCTCTAAAGAAGATCCTTTACCACCATTGCCAGAAGCGGGGTCCGCTTTCCCTACTCCATTACCCGCCTGACCTTTGCCTCCATTGCCACCACCGCCACCACCGGCAGCTATAGTAAGGGCCGCAGCCTCTGTGAAATTTTTTGTCCTATCTGTTTTGGCAACAAGAAATACGCCTGAGAAACCGCCTCCACCCCCACCAGCAGTGCCGCCCTCTCCACCATTGCCACCACCAGGGAATCCACCCTTGCCACCATCTTGGCCACTTGCACCCGCAGCACCCACCACCACTATTAAATCATAACTTTTGCCATCGAAGGCTCCCGAGGCATTCACAAATGCACCACCACCACCCGCTGTTCCACTCGTGGAGCGCCCACCTCCAGCGCCCCAACTGGTAATGAACACAGTTTTACAAGCCGCAGGGATTACGAGCTTTTGGTGCGTGGGTTTATCAAATGTAAATTGGCCAGGCACACAGAACTCTGGGGGCGTATAGTTTGAGCCACTTGTGCCATCGCCCTCGTGATCAGTTAAAGAAACTGTTAGCCCCCGGGAAGCATTGGGATTGATCACTTTAAATTCTGGCTCCTTCACTGCTTTTACGCCAACGCTTAGAGCGGGCACTTTTTCTTCTTTACTAGCCAAATCCCGCTGCTCCTCTTTTGCTGCTATTTTCTCTTTCACAGCGGCCACCAAGGGCGCGGCTGCAGCGATAGCAGGAATCGCTGGTTTAGCCGGAGGCGCCACAAAACTAGACGCTCCCCCCGTTTGCTGTAGAAAAGGAGGAGGAACAAAAGGAGTAGACGGTGCAGACTGTAAGCCCGGAGCCGCAACAGTAGCCACAGAGGGTTTATTGACAGGTTTTTCTTCCACCACTTTTGGCTCCATGGCGGGTTTTAGATCAGCCGTAAGAGTGGCAGCAATTGGATCGGGAGTCACAAAGCCCGCATTGGATTCGCTATACACAAACTCTTGCTCGGACTTGGTTTCCTCTTTTTTAGAAAATTTACGGTACACCTCTTCGGCCTGTATTTGCCCTTGGCGTAAAGCCGCAGCCGTGCGGCTATCTACGGTGATGGCCGGCCGTTGCCCGGGTGGTGTGAGCGTGAAATAATCGGGACGGGTCGTATAGCTTCCATCCTCAGCGGCTTCGGCAGCTATCTTCTCTAAGCTCCAACCCGCGAAATGTTCTAAATTTTCACCCAAAGCGATCAGTGGGAATAAAAACGCTAATGCCAGCGCCAATAAACGTACCATGTGTTCCCCCTACACACCCTATCGACCAAAAACACAAAGGTACTTAAGGGAGTACTGTCTCCAAACGGAGACAGACTAAAGAAACGAAGCTATTCCAATCCTGATATCAGATATCGAGATATCCGATATCTGATATCTGTATAGAATGCAGTCTAAGGATTTACGCAGTCGATGTGCACTTCTTGGGCTTGGCCGAGCACAATGGCATCGAAATTTAAATCAAAACGCAGTTTGCCCGCCGAGCAAGTTTGCTGCAAAATTGTGGCGGCCGCATTGGTGTTTGCCACGATCTGGTTCACCTGCTTTTCGGAGAGGTAAAACGTTTCCCGAATGTGCTGAAGGATTGGGCCGTTGGCTTGGAAATCCTTATTCATGTGCATGAGCCGCTTATAAAGAACAGCATCGTAGTGGCGGGTATTATCCAGCATCTTGGTGCGCTTCGTGAAGTTAGCATAGGGCACGCGGCCGCCGGCATCGTTATCGCCCAACACGGATTTTTGCACCAAAGTTGGATTGAGGGCAGCTAATTCTTCGGGCACGGAGGCCTTCATTTTGTTGCGCGGAAGATTTTTAAAATTAGTGCGCTTTTCTTTTTGCGCCTTTACTTGGCCACCCTCCACGTACACCCAGTACCATTCATAATCGATATTTCCCACGCGATCCTGCTGGCTGAAGATAAAATCCATGAGAGTAATTTCGATCAATTCCCGCATCCACAAACCCATTTGGATTTGATTCAAGGGTAATGCAGTACCCACGTCAGTGGAAATTTTTTTGCTTTTACTAGCACTAGTGATGCCTTCCTTCACAGCCTCTGCAAAAGGCTGTTCGCTCCTCAAAGCGGTAAAGGCAGGGGTTTTTTGAAAGTCTTCGCTTTGGGTTGTCCAACTGGAACGCACGCCATTTAGTTCAGCTCCATAGCGCTCACCGCTCGCGTCCCCCAGAAGCACACCGTAGATTTGCTCGTTATCAGGCGTGAATAGTTCGCGCGTGGGAGTGTAAGAAGAAGGATTTTGTTCGGCAGCTTTTAAAGCATCCCAACCCGCTTGGTTCATGGCGCCCATGCCTTTGGCTTTAGAGCTCACGCGATCATAGTGGGAATCTTTGTCAAAGGAGCGATACACCGCTACAGGCACCTTTACGATCGTTTGGAGGTAACGGGAGAAATGGTAATAGAGCAAAGAAGATTGCGCGAAAGTAGCGCTGCTCTTCTCGGTGTTCATGGTGTTCTTGAATTTCGATAAAGTTTCGTGCCCAGTTTTACTGCCACACTTTTGGCTCTCGTATTGGGCTTGGGTGAGGCCGCTCGCGGAATTATTGTAGAGCATGGTGCCAGGGCTAGTGCTCCAAATCTTAGGGCAAACAGCCACGGTTTCTTGGTAAATATCGAGGCCACAAAGTTTTGCTTCCGTGGAATTGTCTTTTTCGCTGAAAACACCGCCTGGCATTTTGTTCAGGCGGATGCATTGCTCGCTGCGTCCGTTAGGACTAGTGAAATAAGTCACTTCGCCTTTCATCACGGCAAAAGTAGTTAAGGGCAAGAAGAAGGCTAAAAAATAGAATGGGAGCGCTTTCATAATGCGCTGCATTATATAGAGCGAACCCCCAATCGTCAATGTGAACAAAAAAATCAGTGGGAGCGGCTTGCGGGCACTATTTCCGCGGTTTTGTAACGGGCCTGGAAGATACCCACAGAGTTTCCGCCCTTAGCTGAATGGCCCTGGGATGTGACCCAAACTTGGGTATCATCTGGGCTTAAATCTAGACCCACAGGATAGGAATCCACAGGGATTCGAGCCGCCATGGTCATTGTTTTCGTATCCACACCCACAAGCTCACTGGTTTGGTTTACGGTCACAAATAAAGTGGATTCATCGTGACTTAAACGGATCGAACGGGCGCCGAGTCCCACATACACAGTGGATGCGCCGAGCTCCTTAGGTTGCACACGTAAAAAACGCTTTTCATAGGGGGTGTCCTTTGGCAGAGTTTCTAAAGTTTCCACGAGCTTCTTCCACGGCAGCCGTGTGACCACGCCTGAAGCGTTGCAGCTGATATACAAAAATCCACTGGAGGAAATTTCTGTGTCCCGGGGCCCAGGCACCAATCCAAACACAGTGCCTAAATAGCGGGGAGTCCGGCCCTGATTGAATAAACGAAACACTGCAATGCCCCCACCCTTCATGCGGGTCACGAACAGATAACGATCATCCGGAGAAAAAGCTAATCCCCGCACACAGAAGCCACAATTATGATCCCGATCCCCGGTGAGCTTACGGGGATCCACCCGCTTTTCTACCACCAATAAATGCTCCGCACGAAAGCGCCCGGGTTTTCCCCGAATGTCGATCAAGCCCACAGTGTTATCGCCCCAGTGGGAAACGGCGAGCCAGCGTCCTTTTTTCGAGCGCTTCACATATTTAGAAATCGGCCCCACAGCCATCACCCGTACAATTTTATCCGTGGTGGTATCCACCACGGCCAAGGCAGAAGGCATGGATCCATTTTCATCAAAACTGCGGCGGTAGTAAGGAACCCACAAATAACGGCCGCCATGGGAAAGCTCAAGCTCTACGGGTTTGCCTAAAAATTGGTTGGGCTTTTTTACAGATTTTGGAAAGGAATAACCCCAGGGAATTTTAGCGTCGTAAAAAAGCGCACTCTCTTCTGGGCCGAAGCGATGGGAAATCACCGTCCGTTTTTTTAAGCCGAGGGCATCGTACACAACGGTGCGCCCGCCTTCTAAGGAATTCACATAAATCTTTTTTCCATCCCGGGAAAATCGCACCGATTTTGGTGATTGAATATCGGGATCATAATAATCCATGGGATGGGATGGCTCCGCATTATAGGATTGCCGGCGGGCAAGGAGCAAAAGGCTTAAAGGCGCCTCTTCCGGCTCCGAACGCTTACCCACCTCCACTCCCGAAACAAAGGAGGCGGGAATTTTTTTCGCCCGCACTAAAGCCAAATTTTCTTGAGCTGTTGGCAAAAACTGCGGGATATCGGGATGCGCTGGAAAAAGTTTTAGGGCCGCCTGCCAATCATTCACCACGTCTTCCCAGCGCCCTAGCTTCCAATAGGACCAGCCGCGCTCATATTGGCAAGCCACACAGCCGGGCTCCGCTTCTAAACAGTTTGTATAGGCCGTGAGGGCGGTGTCTGATTCTAGATCCGCTTGCAGGGCCATACCCTGCACCAGGAATTTCTGGGCTTTCGTGTTGGAACAAATTTTGTGATCTTTAGCGGCCCAGGAAAAAGTAGCAAAAAGGATCAGGAGGAAAGGCATTGGATTCCCTTCAATACTTCCATCGGCCACTTACGTTGCAGTTTCTGCCAATTAAAATCTTTGCCTTTTTCTAGCTCCTCAATTTCTTTACGAATGGAATCCATAGCCGCCGGGCCACAGGAGCGCTTCCTGGCTCTTTTTCCTTCACAGCGCGCTTGCGAAGCGGCTAATAACGCCTTCAGCTTCGTGAGCAATCCTTCCCCATGGCAATAGATTCCTTGGTCCCGCTGGAAAGCAATTTTACTGATGCGCACTTCGATTTGCCGCTCCTGCCAATGCCTGCCAGCCGCTGCAAGTTTGCGCGTGAACTCAAGATCTTGCCCTACGGGGCAACTAACCTTTTCTTGCGCTAAGGATTGCAGGGCTCGCATAAATTCAGGGGATTCAATCTGCTGCTTGCTGATTTCATCCAATGATTTTTTATGCTGCGAAAGCTGCCAAGTGTTTGCCAGTTGCGTTGACCATTTTTTTATTTCTTGTAAGGCTTCCGCCGCGGGCCCTTGGCGTAAAAGCGGCAATTGAAAAGGATCCATGGCCGCCTCTTGCAGCCACAACAAAGGCACACTCACTTGCGTTTGCAAAAGACGTAACCGACCACACTGTTGCGCTCCATGGCGCTGAAACAACCACGCACCGAGAATCAGCACGGAAAGAACAAGAACTAAGAGGCCGGCTTTTTTTATAGTCACCTAAAGAACGATAAAGGAACTAGCTCTTAGGCTCAAGGAATAATGGTTTCATCGTGACCAAAAATACGACGATAGAGACGGATCACCCAATCCTGGAAACGATCCACATACATAAAAGCCGCCGGGATCACCACCAAGGTGAGAATGGTGGAACTAATGGTACCGCCTATCACCACAATACCTAAGCTCGTGCGCTGTTTAGAAGCTTCGTTGAAACCGATGGCCACGGGGATCATGCCGGCGATCAAGGCCAAGCTGGTCATGATAATGGGGCGTAGACGGGTTTCACCCGCCTCCACCAAAGCCTCCAGCCGATTTTTACCATGCCGCATCTTTTCCAAGGCGTAATCCACCAGCAGAATAGAATTCTTGGTGGCCAAACCCATGAGCATTACGCAACCGATCATGGAGAAAAGATCAAAACTCGAGCGGGTAATAAACAAAGCCAAAAAAGCACCGCAGGCCGCCAAGGGGATCACCAACATAATCGTGAAGGGAGTAATGAAGGAGCCATAGAGACTCGCCAAAACCAAATAAATAAACATTAATCCTAGACCCAAAGAAACAGACATATTCACCATCAGCTCTTTGAACCGTTCAGCCTCACCCACAAAGGAATAGGAAACGCCCGAGGGAAGTTTTAGATCTCCTTGGAAAAAAGTGGAAAAATCCTTCATGGCGCCACCAATGCCTGGGCCTCCGGGCGCAAGATCTGCAGAAATTTGAATGTAACGGGTGCGGTTTTCCCTCAGCACTGTAGTGGGGCCATTCACTTGGTGCAAACTCGCCACATTTTTTAGAGGCAGCAATCTTTGGCTTAAGTTCGGAACATACATTTTATCAAATTCATCTTTAAGATCCCGCTGGTCCTCTTGCAAGCGCACACGAATGTCGTAATCAATGCCCTTTTCCCGGTACAACGCGGGCACTTGGCCCTCCACAAGCGAACGTAATTCTTGGCCGATGCCATTTAAGGTAACACCTGCCATTTTTGCCATCTCGGGCCGTAAACGAATTTGGTATTCGGGCCGTCCTTCCCGATAGCTGCTATCCGCTTGCTGAAGAGCTGGATGCTGCTTGGCTTTGGCTAAAACTTTTTCCGCGAACGGCACGAGTAGTTCGAGATCCTGGCCCACGATATTTAAATTGAAGGGTCGCTGGCCTCCCGCACCCGATTGATCCGTAACGATCACTTTGTAATCTTTAAATTCCTGCAAATGCTCTCGCACCTTAGCCTTCATCTCAGTGGTGTTTTCCGAGCGCGCCTTAGATTTTACAAGACGAATAAAAATATTGCCCTTATTACTTTCACTCTGACCGGAGCCCACGGTAACAAGGAGATTCTCCACCTGCGGCAGTTCCCGTAATTTTTTCTCCATGCCGTGAGCTACCACATCGGTGGCCTCGAGGCTGGATCCGGCGGGCAATTCAAACTGCACAAAAAACTCACCATTATCTTGGGGTGGCAAAAAGGTGAACGGCACACGGCCGGCAATGAAAATTGAAGCCACGAAAATCCCCCCGGCCGCTCCAAGTGTAAGCAATGGTCGCCGTAAAGCCTTTTTTAGTACTCTTGCGTAAGCTCCTTCCAGCCAAGTTTGCCAGCGATCAAAAGCCCGAAGCATTCGCCAATTCCAATACAAAATAATATTTTTGGGCTCTTTGTGTCTGTCACCGCTCTTGCCCCCCATATAGGCCGATAGCGCGGGCGCCACGAGCAAGCCATCAAACAAACTCACCATCATAGCAAAACAAACCGTGAGGCCAAACTGCTTAAAGAATTGGCCCACAATGCCTTCAAGGTTTCCGATCGGACCAAACACCGCCAAAATCGTGAGTGTGGTAGCGATCACGGCCAAAGTTACTTCATTGGTTCCCACTACCGCCGCCATCTTAGGGCTTAAACCCTGCTCGAGTTTTCGAAAAATATTTTCCCGCACCACGATCGCATCATCCACCAAGAGACCCACCACCAAACTCATGGCCAAAAGGCTCATGATGTTGATGCTAAAACCAAAAGCGGCCATGAAGATGCAAGCGCCTAAAAGTGAATTGGGAAGCGCAAAGCCCGTGATCAAAGTAGATTTGGCACTGCCTAAGAAAAAATAGACCACCAACACTGTGAGCAGCACCCCTATCAAAATCGACTCGTACACATCAAGCACGTTGGCCCGAATGCGGCGGCTTTGGTCGTTCACAAGATAGAGCTTGGCGGGGATTTTCCTCTCCTCCAAATTGCGGTTAATGACATTCATTTTTTCCATCACTAAATCCGCCACCCGCACCGTATTGGCACCCGTTTGCCTAAAAATATTAAAGAGCAGCGCTTTTTTGCCGTTGAAGCGGGTGCGACTCACTTCGTCCTGTAAACTATCATGCACGGTAGCCACAGAGGCCACAGTGATTGGATAGGAAACACTGGCGGCCCGTAATGTAGTTTGGCGGATATCGTCGATGGTTTTGTATTCCGCCAATGTTCGGTAGGAATACTCCATTTTACTGTCATGGGTTTTGCCTGCAGGCACGTTGCGCCCGCCGGCTTCGAGGGCATTCACCACGGCGGTAGCGGAAATATCCGTGTTCACCAATTTACTGCGGTCCAAGCTCACATGGATCTCGCGCTTACGGCCGCCCAAAATATCCACTTGTCCCACTTGGTATACCTGCTCAAACTGGGGGGAAATGGTTTCTTTCGCAAGATCGTAGAGCTCGCCGTCGCTTAAGTCTGCTTGTAGCGCAATACCAAGGATCGGAGCATCCGACGGGCTAATCCTCCTCACCACCGGCGCATCCACATCATCGGGCAACAATCGAATGGCATTGGAAACTTTGGCCCGCACCTGCTGTTCCGCAAAATCTAAATTAGATTTTAAATCAAACTCGGCCGTTACTGTGCTAATGCCCTCGCGATTTTGGGAGGAAACTTTTCGTAATCCAGAAATGGAGGAAAGCTCATCTTCCAAAATTTTAGAGATTTGTGTTTCAACTTCTTGGGGGCCTGCACCTGAATAGGTAGTTACCACGAGCACCGTGGGAAAATTCACGTCGGGAAAGAGATCAATCGGCAAAGCTTTTAGCGCGATTGCACCCAACGCTAACAGGAGCACAACAATGCTAGCGATAAAAACCGGATAACGAACTGAGAAAGAGGAGAAAGTCACGGTGCTTGAAAATAAGACATTTCCCCTCGGCATGCACGCTCTTATGCACAGGTGGATAAGATTTGAAAAATCTCTCCAAACGGCCGATACTTTTCTTATGAACCGTTTTATTTTGCTGCTAGCTTTCGCCGTGGGCTTAGCAGCCCTACACAAATTCCAAAACCAGCGGGACGCTTCTTTTCGCCAAGAATACGCCCGGGGTATAGCTGCTAACGAAGATAATTGCGCCGGCAAAAAATTCTGTGCCCTAGTGTATTTGGCTCCCTGGTGCGGCGCCTGTAAAATGGAAACTCCCCGTATCCGCAGCCAATTGGCCCGAGCTAAAAATTTAAAAGACTACGGCATGAAAGTGGTCGTAGGCCAAGGGCGCAGCCCAGGGGATAACGAACAGATGGCTTCCCTCTTTGGCGCTGGGGCCAGCGTAGATAACACTGGAGCCCTATTGCAAAAATTTGCCGTGAACCGCTTCCCTTCCTTTTTCGTTTTAGACCAAGAAGGCAGCGTTATTTTGCGGGACCAAGAAGCCTTCCAGTGGGTTCAAGAGAAATTCTAGTACTTTTTACACGATTTATTTTTTAAATAGTGTTCTTTTTACTTCCCTTATTTGATGCAGTGCAATAAAAGATACCCATGGCCGGCTACTGGCCATTTCGGGAGATTTTATGAAAACTGTTCTTTTTCTCGGTCTACTTTTGTCCACCCTCTCTGCCCATGGAGAAACAGAAGAAATTCGCCTCAGCATAGAAGAAAAAAACCAAATTGCCGCTCCCCTTGTGGTAGCCGCTAAAACCGCGTGTCATATACCCGCAGAATTAGACATCGCCGCAAAATCTTCCTTAGAAATTTATGTGCGCCAAGTGCTGTTTCCTGAGGATAAAATGCTCAGCGTGGCCTTCCTGAAAGGCCTAACCTCCAAAACATCTAAGCACTTAAAATATGGCTATTGCGTGATTGTGTTTATGGGCATCCCCAATGATCCAGGATGGGAGCGGGCAGCCAATTACTACCGCGACGCTAAAGACGCTAAAACCCTACCAGAAGTTGTTTTCGCAGGTTTTGACGCTAACGGCGCGCCCCTCGTAAAACCCCTCGAAGGCCCTGCGAACTAAATCCCTTTCTTTCTAGCGCTTCTAATCGGTAAACTAGCAACATGAGGGTGCTGCTAGTCTTATTCGTTTGCCTGCTTTTTTCCTGCGCCTCTTCTCCACATCCAGCTGAAAGACGCGGGCTTTTGCAATCGGCCCGGGCCCCGAGGGTGGTGCTAGAAAATCCAACAATTGCGCAGGGTGGAAGCTGCCAACCGATCTCCGCTCAAGATCGCCGCCTACTCTTAGAATTAGCAGACCCAGAAAACTTCCCCGAAACCCGCTACCGCCGTGGACCCCGTTTTGAAGTGGAGCGAGAAACGGACTGCTCCCACTTTGTGCATGAAGTGTATCGGCGAGCAGGTTTGCCTTTTGCCTTTCGCTCTAGCCGCCAACTAAAACACGCGTCAGAATTTCAATTACTGCCTGAAAGCCAAGCCCTACCAGGCGATTTGATGCTTTTTCGTGGGCATGTGGGAGTAGTGGCGGAAGATGGCCGCATCATTAGCGCCACCACATCCCGGGGGCCAACTTCGATCACAAAACTGGACCGCTCTTTCTTTCGCCGTTTTCGGGGAGCTAAACCAGTATTGAGATACCGTTGCCGCCCACTGGCCACGGTTACAGCCCTCAACGTTTCCGCAGAATCCACAGAGGCGACTCCAACCGCAATAGTTCCCAGCCAAAATGTGCCGCAAGCCATTGCACAGTCCGTTCCCCGTAAAAACAAACATGGGTTGGATCCCTGCGGTATGTCCAAGAAGAAAATTGGCTCTTCACAGCAGGCAAGAGCCGACTGCTCACCCCCAGCACACCGCCCACTTTCAGTTTCCGGTCAAAAGTCGAAAACTCTTCATAAGGAGAGTAAAAGTGCTCAGCGGCCTCGCAGCACAGTAGAAAATCGTAGTCAGAATTAAGCTGTTTTTTTTCGGAAAAAAAATAAGGATCATAGGAATCCACCAAGAAGCCGAGTGGCTCCAATAGATGCTTCATTCCCTCCACGGGCCCACAGCCATAATCAAAGCCTTTTGCTCCGGGTTTGAGTAACGCAGCCACAGGCGTAGCCAGACGTGACAAATAAGCAAGGTACTGTGGATCTGTTATCTTATTTTCATGCTCTAAATAGCGCTTTTTTTCTGCTTGGGCGCTGGGGCGTAAAGGTGGATCTAGCCAAACTAGCTCACAATGATCACAGGAAAAATAGGCACGGCCCTCTATAGCATTGCGCCTAACATCTTCTGACTTACATAGAATACAACCCATGCTTAACAACATACATCATTTTTCTATATAGAAAAAAAGGATGCTTTTAAAATAAAGTCGATTTAAAACCAGAGGCGATGGCGCTAAAAAATTATGTAGAACAATACGCCAAAAACTTTCACCTCACCGAACGGGAGACGGAGGTTTTTTATCATTTGGTGAATAGAGTGGTGAGCCCTTCGGAGCTCGGCAAGAGGCTTTCGATTAGCCTTCACACCGTAAATAATCACCTAAAAAAGATTCTGGAAAAAACCCATAGCGATAGCAAAACGGAGCTCTTAGCAGATTTTTTGTTGTTTCTAGAAAAACAAAAAACCCACCCCACTGTAATCCATCCCAAAGTACTAATCTTAGACGACGAAACAGATCTCACGAAGATGCTGCAACACTTTTTTCAGCTGCGTAATATTGAAACCTATACCTTCAATGATCCTCTGCTCGCGCTGGATGCAATTCGCAAATTAAAAATTGACGTGGTGATTTCTGATATCCGCATGCCGAAACTAAACGGCCTGAACTTTTTAAAAGAAATCCGCAAACTTCACTTCTATGAACCCGGCGTGATTTTTATTTCCGGCTATCCCGAAGAATACGGCATTGAAACCCTGCTCGATATGGGCGCCTTTGCCTTCTTGGAAAAGCCCGTAGACTTGGAAAAGCTGCACCGCACAGTATGGGAATATGTGTATGGCAATAATCCCGACTGGCAGACCCCTGTTAGCCTCTCCCTAGGAAATATTGCTCTAAAAGCCACCCAGCTGGGCTTTGGTGGCTTTTTCTTAACCAAGGAGCAGCTTAGCCGTCATCCAGAGGTGCGTTTAGAGCCCGGGGGCAAGGTGGAAGTAAGCTTTAGTCTTCCCCTATGCAATGAGCCATATAAAGCCGTTTGTGAAGTGGTTTGGAAAAGGTCAGAAAACGACCAAAATCCCGGCTATGGCTTAAAATTTGTGGAGCTAGAACCCGCCGCAAAGCGGCAACTTTGGGATCTAGTGCGAACCAATAATATCTTAAGTTTTATCCCTAAGGGTGAATTAGAAATTAACTAAAATTTATTTAAATTTCGTCTAAGCTCTATTTTCGACAAAAAATGCCTTTTTTGCCCCCGAATTTGGGCAGGTGCAAAAAAATCTTTCACTCCACCCCGGTTTGTATTAATGCTGGACCTCTTGTCAGAGGTATAGAAATGAACGCACTTGGTAGACACATTCTTGTGGAATTTATTGGCTGCTCCCCGGAGGTCTTAAATGACGTATCGGTGATCGAAACAGCCATGGTAAACGCAGCGCAAAAAGCCGGCGCCACTGTAATTCAATCTACTTTTCACCACTTTTCGCCCTTTGGCGTGTCTGGTGTAGTGGTAATCCAAGAAAGCCATTTAGCCATCCACACCTGGCCTGAGTACCAATACGCGGCCGTGGATTTATTCACCTGCGGCGAAAGCGTAGACTCCTGGATTTCCTTTGATCTTCTAAAACAAGCCTTCCAGGCCAAAAACCAATCGGTTCTGGAAATGCACCGGGGCCCCTTGCCCATGCTGAAACGCATTGAGTTCAAAGCCAAAGCCAATCGCAAGGAATGGGAAAAAACCCTTGCCCAACCGAAGTTCCAGCGGAACCTGTGGTTTACGGATAAGGACGAAAACCAGGCTTTCTCCCTGCGCCACACGGGCAATATGCTCTTCAACGAAACTTCGCCCTTCCAACAGGTGCGAGTGCTAGAGAGCTATTCCCACGGAAAATTCCTGGCTATCAACAATATGGTGATGTGCACCGAGCGAGATGAATTCCACTACCACGAGATGATTGCCCACCCGGCCTTGCAGATTCACGGGAAAGCCAAAAAAGTGCTCGTAATTGGTGGGGGCGACGGCGGCACCGTGCGGGAAGTGCTACGCTATCCGGATCTAGAAAAAGTAGTGATGGTGGAAATCGACGAAGCCGTGGTGCGCGCTTCCCGTGAACATTTACCCACCTTAAGCTCGGCCTTCGATCACCCTAAGCTTGACCTTAAAATTGCCGATGGCATCCAATTCGTAAAAGAAGCGGCCAGCGAAAGCTTTGATCTTGTGATCGTGGATGGCTCCGATCCTGTAGGCCCCGCCGAAGGCCTATTCACCGCAGAATTTTTCCAAAACTGCCACCGCATTTTAAAAAAAGACGGCATCCTCGTGGGCCAGGGCGAATCCCCCCTCTTCCACGAAAAAGCTTTCGTGGAATTAAATCACTGCCTAAGAAAAATCTTTGGTAAATCCGATGTGCACACGCTTCTCTTCTATGCACCCACTTACCCCACCGGCATGTGGAGCCTACAGATGGCCGTGAAATCTGGCATCAATCCCCAACTATTGCCTGAACCAGCCAAAACAGAAGAGTTCGTAAAAGAACATCGGCTCCGCTACTACAATAGTAATCTGCACTCGGCCGCTTTTGCCCTGCCCGGCTTTGTGCAAGAGATGCTCAACGGATCCAAGTAAGTTCGTGCTTGTTGTGGTGCAAGTGTAACACCCTGCCTGTTTGCTCAAACTTATGCACGATCTCAGGGTCTGCTTCACCCTGAAATTTTAGCGTACAAATCATCCGTTTTGCTTTGCCAGAAGCGATCCACGGCTCGAGGAATTCGAATAATTTTTCTGGATAGCAAATGAGATCAGAAAAAAGCCAGTGCACTGGGCCCACTTCTTCGGCTGTCATACGAAATGCATCCCCGGAACGAAATTCCACTCCCGGCATGGCAAGCACCTCTTCGTGAAGTTTGGCGCGGTCAACGGCGAGAACACTTGCACCTTCCCTAGCGATCACCCAGGTCCAACCGCCGGGAGATGCGCCCAATTCTAAACAGCGTTCTCCTGGTTTGGGTTTTTCCTCTAGAAGAGCTAGCGCCTCCCAAAGTTTTAAATAGGCACGGCTTGGGGCCGAAAGATTTTCTTTAAATGCCACCTCGCCCAAGGGATGGGGGCGGTCGTATTCCAAAGAATAGAGCAAAGAATCCGCAGAAAGAAGAGTGAACACTCCCGGATTTCCGCTAGGCAAAGCAGGAAATTCTGTTTCTGGGAGCACATAAGAGCGTAATTGTTCCAGGATTAGCTCGCCTCTTCTATGGTGAGAGCCCGAATGGTGCACCCATTTTTTGGCTAGAGGCTTTAAAATTTTTGCGGCCTGGCTAATAGAAGGCAATGGAGTTTTTTCTGCTTTTCTCCAATGCACTTCGGCCCAAGCTAAAGATTGAAACGGGCCGGAAAAAAGAAAGAGGTTTTCTACTACCTCAATAGGCTTTAAATCCTTCCACTCTATTTCCCGCTCTAATTCTTTTTTAAAATCTTTTGGCGCGAGAGCCGCCCACAAATTTTCCTGCATACTACTTCCTATTTTACGATAGTGTAGCAGGTATGAAGATCCATTCCCTCTACTTTTATCCCGTAAAATCCTGCGGGGCTGTGCAAGTGGATCGTTTACGCTTGGAAGAAGCGGGCCCCAAATGGGATCGGCAGTGGATGATCGTGGACGAGAACGGCAAATTCGTGACCCAGCGGGAGCGGAGCTACGAGTGGGGATGGAGATTTTTTAATACACCCGATCTTCCAAAACAATTCTTGTGATCAACGCCCTGGGCGTCACATCAAAAGCCGGATTCCATACAGGCGCATCCACTAAAGAGCGCTCCCGCACTTCATCGGGCTTTCTTTCTTCGATGGGAATTTCTTTTCCCGAAGGGCATTTAGGATCCAAGGTAGTAGAGGGTGCCACCACCATGAAGGGAACTTTGTGGTAGTGGGCGTTCACGGCCAAGCCGTAGGTACCAATTTTATTGGCCACATCCCCATTCACGGCGATGCGATCGGCGCCCACGATGGCGTGCTGCACTTTTCCCTTAGCCATCAAAGCCGCGGCCATATTGTCGCAAATCAAAGTGTAAGGAATGCCGAGTCGTTGTAACTCCCAAGCAGTCAGGCGAGCGCCCTGCCAAAGGGGGCGGGTCTCATCCACATACACATGGATTTTTTTGCCCCTCTCATGGGCCGTACGAATCGCACCAAGGGCAGTTCCGATCCCCACCGTAGCAAGCCCCCCCGTATTGCAGTGAGTGAGGATACCACCTTCTAAAAATTCAGCGGCCCGCTCGCCCATACGGCGGCAGAGGTCCACGTCTTCCAAATAAATTTTCTCCGCCTCTTCCCGCATGAATGCTTCGGATCTGCTCAAAGCATCCAGCATGCGATCCATGGCGTTCATGAGATTTACGGCTGTAGGCCGGGCTTCCCGAAGGGCTAAGGCTTTTCTCTTTAAATCGCCTTTATCATTCGCCAATGCCAAAGCCGCGGCTACACCGATCAGCGGAGCACCGCGCACCGCCAACCGTTGAATGTGCCCGATCATATCTTCTGTACTGCGCACTTCGCACCACTCTTCCCGATGGGGCAAAAGTGTTTGGTCCAAAATTTCTAGTTTTCCACTATGGCGCCGTAACGATAAGCACTCTAAATCTCTCATAGGGTTTTATTTCCCATTTTTTTCCGCATGTCTTTTAACACCGCCACTTCTTCTGGCGGCAAAGAACTTAATCCGCCAAGATCCACGGCGGATTTTAAAATTTGCGCAATATGCTCTAAGCGCTCCATGCCATTATAGGCTTCGTTCAAATCTTCGCCCCAGGAAAGGGCGCCGTGCCTGGCCAATAAAATCACGCGGCATTCAGGCAAAAATGGAGCAAGCACCGAACCCATATCTAGAGTGCCGGGCCGAGCGTAAGGCGCAATTGGCACTCTGCCAACGGCTAAAATTAATTCGGATAATCCATCGGCAGGTAATTCTTTTAGTTCAGGTCGCGCCACTGTCCAGGCAATCGCCGTGGGGGGATGGGCGTGCACAATGGCTTTGGCTTCAGGAGCGCGGCGGTACACTTCCAAATGCATCAAGCGCTCCCCGGAAGGATTGCCTTTAACGATGCGGTTATCCAAAGTTACCACGGCCATTTCTTCTTCTTTTAAATAACCTTTATTCACTCCCGTGGGGGTGAAGAGGATTTCGTTGTCGCTCAAGCGCACGCTCACGTTACCATCGGCGGAGGCCAAAAGATTCCTGGCGTGAAGCCTTCGGCAAATTTCCACGATTTCTTTTTTCATAAATTCCTCAACTCTTTTTGGATTTTTGCGCGCCAACGCTCCGCTTTTTTATAAATGGCGGCGGGCTTTAAGGAGGTAAACTTCTTTTCTTGAAGAAGAATTTTTCCCTCACACACCACAGTATCCACTTCCAAACCTTGGGCGCTATACACGAGGTGACTCACGGGATCCGTAACAGGCTGCAAATGGGGAAATTGAAAATCCACCAGCACTAAATCTGCGCGTTTGCCCACTTCCAAACTACCGATGATACCTTCCATTCCTAAACTTTGCGCGCCCCCATAGGTGGCGGCCACTAGGGCTTGGGCTGCGGTGAAGGCGGTATTATCGCCACTCGCGAGCTTTTGCAGCTTGGTGCCTAAATCCATGGCGCCAAATAAACTTAAATCATTATTGCTCGCGGCCCCATCGGTGCCAAACGCGAACGGAATACCACGCTTGGCGTAATCACTGATTGGAGCGATGCCACTGCCAAGTTTTGCGTTGGAATCGGGATTGTACACCACAGAAGCGCCGCTATTTTTAAAGATCTCCCGATCCCGCTCGCTCAAATGCACACAGTGGGCGCAGGTTGTGCCCGGGCGCAAAATCCCCAATTTCTGCAAACGCTCCACGGGCGAAATCCCAAATTTCTTTTGGGATTCTTCCACTTCCCGGGCGGTTTCACTCACATGAATGTGAATCGGAGCATCCCCCGCCACGGCTACTATTTTCCGTAACAGTTCATCGCCGCAACTATAGGGAGCGTGGGGACCAAAACCAATCCGCAAGCGGCGGTGGTTTTTGTATTTTTTTTGTAGCCCCGCCACCAACGCAAATTTATCCGTGCCCAAAACTTTATCTTCCGGTAGTGGAAAATCCGCCATGGTCTGGGAAACAATACCTCTTATGCCAGATCGATCTATGGCGTCGGCAGCAATACCCGCATAAAAATACATTTCATTTACCGTGGTCACACCAAAACGAATGCACTCTAAAGCTGCGAGCTCCGTGCCATCGCGCACGAAACTAGCGTCCACCATTTTTCCCTCTAAAGGTAAAATGCGTTCAAAAAGCCACACATGGAAGGGCACGTCGTCTTCCAGGCCGCGAAAGAGGGTCATGGGCAAATGGGTGTGACCATTCACAAATCCAGGCAAACAAACTTTATCTTTAGCGTCGAGGAATTTTTTGCAGGATTTTTTTAGTTTGGGCTTCCAAGCGCTAACTTCTAAAATCTCGCCGCCTTTGATGCCGATAAAAAAATCATTTTCTACGCTTAACTTGCCCCCACGCATCGGTAGCAAGGTGCCCACATGGACGCCGAGGTCGAAAGATTTTTTCATAGTTCCCCGAGGAAAGCTTCGATGGCACCCATGATGCGACTAGCAGAAGAACGGCAGGTTTCGAGAATTTGCATATGATCGAGAGCAACACCTGGAGACATACCAGCACCAAAATTGCTGATGAGGGAAAGCCCCACCACTCGTGCGCCGCTATGTTTTAGGGCAATCGCTTCCCACACCGTAGACATGCCCACCGCATGCATGCCCCAAGCGCCATAGAGCTGTACTTCCGCTGGAGTTTCAAAACTGGGCCCTAGCACACCTAAGTAGTTTCCTTCGTGCACACCCAAGCCCTGGGCACGACAAAATTTTCCTAACCTCATCCGCCACTCAGAATCGTAGAGACCACAAAGATCCGGAAAACGGGCGCCCAATTCTTTTCCTTGCGCATCCACGGGATTCGCGCCCACCAAAGGATTCTGCCCCGTAAGGTTCACATGATCTCGGATCAGCATCACATCCCCCGGTTGGAAAGCGGGAGAAAGACCACCGGAGGCATTCGTGAGTAGGAAATTTTTTACGCCCGCAAGCCTTGGTGCCATCACAGTGCGGGCTACCACGGCGGCACTGTGACCCTCGTAGCCGTGCAAGCGCCCCATTTGAAAGCAAACTACCCGGCCATCTTTTTCATAGAAGCGATAAGAGCCCGCATGATCGGGAACGGTGGATGGAGGGAAACCAGGAAAATCCGTGAAAGAAAGATCGCCTACTTTACGCCAGGAAAAAGAACTAAGCGCGGTGCCGAAGCCAGAACCCAAAACCACATGCAAGATCGGGAGCTGGAGGGAGTGGCGCGCTAAAAAAGATTGATAAACCGCCGAGGGTAAGGACGAAGACATAGGGCCCCATCCTAGCAAAGACTTGGGTCAAAAAGAACCCAAGTTCCGCTGAAAAGGGCCCCTAAGTTCTATTAAACAGAGCAGCCAGAAAGAGCCGCATCCTTACGGGCTTCTTCCCGCAAACGACGCACAAGCTCCATAGAATCAGCACCTTCCGTGAGGGAGGAGAATTCGCGGCGAGTCATATTGCCGAAAGCTTCCATATTGCTGCAGCCCATGCTTTGAGCCAATGCCTGGAGGGACTCCCCTTCGCCTTGGGCCATATCCATCAAAAGAGCGTCATAATGGCCAGCCACAAATTGGGCAGCAGGCACATCGCGCTTAGCAAGGCTATGTTGGTCGCAACCGATGGTTCCTGTGGTCATTCCGAATGTGGGAGGAACAAATGCGTTGGTGGTTCCACGGGTGGTGGTTGCCAAGAAAGATTTTTTCTGGGTTACTTCCCAGCCGAGTCCGCAAAAATCTGATCCACCGGGAGAACCGGCAAAAGCAGAAGTACTAAGTGCCAATCCCAAAACAAGAGCTAATTTTTTCACGAATACCTCCATGAGTATTTAAGTTATTGAGCTTCTTAGTCTAAGATTCATTAAAAAAAACACAAGTGATTTAATGTGACTAAAAGTAATGCACGGCAAGAAGACGAGAGTCGAAAGATCTATTCTGCAGCTCCCGTAGCATTCGAATTTCTCCACGCAGAGAAATGTTTTTCGAGAGCGGATGACTCAAACCCACTTTGCCTTCTGTGCGCCAAAGAGACATTCGCAAATCCCGCAACTGGCGCAGCTCCAGAAGAATTTTTCCCTCTGTGGGCAACGTAAATAAACTGCCAAACTCCACCCATGGTAAAGCCGTAACGGGCAGCGAAAACTTCCATTCCCCCCTGCTTCCTAGCATGGACCACACTGTCCAACGCTCCGGGTTTATGGCCCACGCCGCCCCGGCGCCACCTTCCGCACCCAAGCCATCACAACCACCGCAGGATAGAAATCGTTCATAGGCCAAATTGGCTCGCCAAGCCAAAGGCTTACGAACTAAATTCCAAGGCGTGAGCGATACTAAAGAAAAGGCTTCCAAACGTTCTACATAAAATTTATTTTCATCTAGCCTTACTCGCAAATTGGGAAAGAGCACTTCGGAATGGGCCCGGTAGCCCGGATCTGGATCCAAAAGATCGTGGTAAGCCGCGCGCAAGGATAGTTCCGCGCCCCACAGCTTTTCTTCTTTGTGTTTTTTCCACAAAGGCCCGAATCCTACCTGGTAAGCTCCGTGCGATAGATCCGGCCGGCTACTTTCGCCCCCAAAATCTTCCAGCTCTTCCAGTTTTGGCTGACTAGCTCTTAATTTCAAAGCCTCCCGGAGCTTTTGTTCTTCTGCCCACTTTTCTCCCTGCCGCTTTTTCTCCGCCTGCAAAAACAAAAGATACGCTTGAAGGGGTCGGCCCTCGAGGCCTTTTGGCCCATCATCCCTAGCCTTTTGGAACGCCCTCCACTCTTCTGGTTTCAGGCTCCTCGCCACAGCCTCAAGCCTTCGCTCAAGGGATGGCCGCATTCGCACCGCCTTCACGGCGCCCGGAATTTCCGTGACCCGCTTAATGGATTCCCCGGGGATCATATGCAAAAAATAGCTGCTCAATCCCCAGTCAGGCTTGGCCGCCTCAAGCAAGGTGAGCGTGTGATAAGAGCAGTTTTCATCGGTAAAATAATACAAAAAATGGGAGTTGGTTTCGATCTCCCAAACCGCCAGGATTAAATGGTTTAGCTCCTCTTGGGTGAAGTTGAGGTCATACTCCCAAATATCGCGCCCCTCTAAGTAGCCATATTCTTCAATCTTGGAGTAATAAGGCACCAAGGCGAACTGCCCCTGGTAGCCCCCGGACAAGCCAAAAAACGCGAACGCAAATGGGTTTTCGTCGTCGGGCACCATGGCCGCATAATTCAAACTCCAGTCCAGTAGCCCCACACCTTCCTTGGGTGAAATTTTTAAGAAACTATGGCCAAACATGGAGGCCGGGTTGTTGGGATAAGACGTGGCAAACACCAACGAAACCCCTGCGCCCTTCAACCTTTTTGTGAACTCTTCGAGTTTCGGGCAGGGCCCCTCAGGGAATTTACGGTTTAGATTTTTTTCAAGAAAAGCTTTCCGCGCAGGGAAGGCACAGTGAATGGGTTGCTTTAACTTGCCATATTCCCCGCCGCCTTTTTCCAAAGCGGCAATGGTAGCTAAGAGTTCTTGTGTGGGATCTTTGTAACCTGCGGGCGACAAAAAAAATCCTGCCCCATCGGCTGCGCTTTGGTGACCTGAGAACAAATGGTTTTTATAGTACAGGAGACGCTGCCACTCCTTAGTGCGCGCCACATCTTCAGGCGATGGAGAGTGCGCCAGAACCGAAAGAGGAAGAGCCAAAAAAAGAAGTAGGTGGAGCATGGGTTGTGAGGGGTTAAAGGTAGGTTAGAAGAGTTCGAAAATCAAACAAAGGCTAGATAAAAAGCCACCACTACCCTTAAAAAAATTTGTCATTTCCACCACTTATAGCCGGTAGTGGATTTTTTCATTCCACAACCGATAAGCGTTATAGGAATTTGGCGGATTTGTGATGCGAATAACCTTAAGTAGCCCGGGCCTATACGTAGGAATTTTAGGATTCTTGGGGTCAAGCCTTGCCCATTCCGTGAACCAAAACACCGCCTACAAGCAAACGGACGTCACCAATCGCCAGGGTTCCGATGTGAGCCTCCAAGATTCCACGGCCTATGCCATGACAGCGCTCATGGATTTAAATAACCTCAATATTTCTTCAGCCGTAAATAACGGCATCACAGCGTACGGCAAATACCGTAACTCGGAGAAAATGGATAAACTGGGAGATAAAAACGCAGCCCTCGCTAATTCTTTAGGCTCCATCGGCAGCACGGCCCCTGCACCTCGCCCCGCCACTAACACTACCTTTCGCCGCTTGGATCCTAAATTCTTGAGCCAAGGAAAATACAAGGAAGTTGCAGAGAATTTTGAGAAACGCTCCGGCATGAGACGGGAAGTGTTCCTGCAACAGATCGGTGAAGTTTCCGAGAAAAAACTGAGCCGAAAGGACCCCGAGCTTATGAACAAACTCATGGGGCGCTTCGAAAGCTTCATCAACAAAATCCCCAATCCTTCGTTCCGGGGCAATTTGCAAAAAGCCGTGAATATGGTGCCCACCTCCGTGCGTTCGGGGATAGTTTCCAAAGCCATCACCCAGTTCACGGGCGCACTTGCGGTTAGCGGAAAAACTTTGTCTACTCCAGCGGCGGGATCCGTAAGATCTGTGGCCTCCGTGGCTCCAGCGGCTGCGCCTTCCCCTATTTTGGCAGAAACCGCTGTTGCCGCAGCTGCAGGAACTACCACTTCCCCATCGGAAGCTGGCAGCGCTGATACTGAAGAGTTGGGGAATGTTGTTCAATCCGCCCTAAATACCCAAGCCGAAGATCTTTCGCTCTTTCAGCAGGTGTCCCGGCGTTATCGGGCCCTGGCCCCACACCTGCAAATACCTTAAATTACTTCGATTTTTTAGGTGCCGTACGTTTTTCGCACAGGCAATGTTCTATTTTCGCCTCTGAAAAACCCACCTTTACTCTCGCACATAAATAGTATACTACATATGTCAACTATGACCGCCCTCCGCTCCATCCTCTGCCTCGCCCTCTTGCTCCCTAGCGTGGCGAGCGCCACCGACTTTGACTTTTCCGTAAGCTACGGCCAAAGCCGAGACTTCTGGCACACAGTGCAGGACATTCAAGATCGCACCGGAAACCTGCCAGAAATTCAATCCATCCTGGCCGATAAATACGGCAAACCTGATCTTGTTTACTCTTCCTTAGATGCGGCCTACGCCTACCCCCACGAAGCCTTCGATTCCCGCTTCCTCGGCATGGTGGTGATCGGAACCCGCGCCGAGGCCGTTGCCGGCGGAGAAATCAGCAACCCAATCGCCCCAGAAATCCAAGCCTATGCCAGTAGCGTGGGGATTTTTTCTTTGGGCCTACGGAGCGTTGTGGATTCTAGTCGAACATCCCATATCGATGCGCGCTTGCTTGCGGGCCTCGGGCCAGAAAAACGCCTCTATGCCCAAGGCGCAGAATTTATCGACGCCATTCCCGTTCGCTCGGGCCTCTTGCTTTTAGGCGGTGGAGAAATTTTCTTTATCAATCGCTCTGCGGTGGGAGAAAGTTTTTGGATCACCACGGATGTTCTTTTACGAACTGTATATTTTCGCTCTAACACAAAACCTGCCCGTAGCCTCCCCCAGGAAGATTTGTCCTTCACCACTTTCCGTTGGAAGTTGCAAAATGAGTGGCTCAAAGAAACGGACACATTTCTTTCTTCCCGCACCCGCTTTGGTATCTTGAGCGTGCTTGGTCAAAATCCGCTCCCCTTTCTTTCTTTACCTATTACCTGGGACTACCAACAAAAACTTCCACTCTACCCTGGCCTGCAATCCATTGGCGGTATCGGCGTGATTGGTCGTTTGCTCACGGAAAGTGCAGTGCCTAATTTGGCTGTGTATGGCGGATACTTTGGCGGCGCCGCCGGCGGTGGGATCGATCTTCAATTAGGATCTGTTGTGCTGAATGCCTCCACATATGGTGTGGAAAGTTTGCTCACCCCCGCTAAAGAAAAAACCAGGATCTGGAATGCTTCAATTGGAGTGGCTCTATGAGAAACTCTCTTTGGCTACTATTAGCGTTCTTATTTGTGGGCTGTGGTTCGGAAAAAGCCAACCGTTACAATACAGGAGAAGACAAAGAAGAAATTATCTCGCTCCTTAATGAGCGGGAATTTAGTAAAGCCATTTGGCTGATTGAAAACCAAAATAAAAATCCTGAAGGCGAAACAGCTTATCTCTTAGCGCAAGCTTACCTTGGCCGCGCTGGTATTGAGCCCTTGGCATTTGCCGCAAAAGTGGCGGGCCCTGAGTTGGAATCGGAAGCGGCTAAAGTGCTTTTTCCTAAATGCCCTACGGGCGCCATAAAATCTGCGGATCAAATCCCGATTAAATGCTTACTAAAACGTGTGTACCTCTATGCTCCCAATGCTGATCTTCCCGATCTTGCCAGGGCACGGCTCCTTTTTCGTAAAGCGTATCCTGATGCGAGTGTGAGCCCTGCGTGGATAAACACTTTGATTGGTACGGTGGAGCTTATTTCTCTGGTGAAGCGCGCGGGAGATCTTTTTGTGTACGCCAAGGGCGTGCGCAGCGTGCAGTCTCTTTCTTTTGGTCCAGGAGATCTGGAATGGCTAAAGGCTCAAGGGAAAAATAGTTTGTTAGAAGCCAAAGAAACCCTGGCCCGGGCCAATCATAGCGGTGAAAAAATTTCACGCTTAGTTACAGGCAATAAAGCCAATGAATGGTTCACACGGGTGGATGGTGCCATAGGGTTTGCGGAAACGGTGGGTCTGGCGCGCTTTTTGGATTTTGTGCGAGAAAACCTGTTAAAAGCCAGTGACGAAATAAAGTATGCAGAAACTTTAGATCAGCTGAGAATGGTATTAGAATTAATTGATAAATAATTATTTTTGAACTTTGCCCTCAGCCCATTTCTCGATACAATTTCCTAAACCTCATGCATCCAATTTCAAGAAGGAAGGATTCTTCTTATGGCGCGCATTTTTCTAGTCCTGTTATTTCTCCCCCTCGTAGGATTTTCGGCTCCCCAAAACTCCTTAACCTCCCAGCAAGTAGAAAAATACATCGAGCTTTCCTATAGAGCAGAAGCGAGCTTACGGGATTTCGATCGTGAACTGGAACTGGCGGAAAAGGCGGGCCAAGGGAGCCTGTTGCAGAGATCTGAGCCCTATAAAGAATTACTAGCTTTGCGCTCGCTCATAGAAAGCATGGAGCATGAGTTAGCGCACCAATACGCCCGATATGTGCGCGCAAAACCTCTCTCCTTAACCTCCTTTGTGGCGGCTTTTAAAAATTCAACCCCCGAAACAAAAATCCCTTTGCATGATTTAGCAACCGCGATCAAAGACCATCTTAAAAATCGCGCCACTCCCAAAGAGCTGGAGTTACCAAAATTTTTTAGATCCCTTTCTGCTGTTCTTGCGCACCAAAAGCGCCACGAATTAAAAATCACGGCCCGGGTGGAACAGGCCCGCCGTCGTAAAAAATATGAGCAAGAAATCCAAGCCACGATCCAAGATTTAGGCTTAAAAGAAAAATTTTCTTTGGCTAGCACGATTCGCCCGAGCCCTGGCCCCGAAGGCAATGTAAGTGGTTATACTTTTCCGATCAATACCTGGGCCCTTACTTTCGACGACGGGCCTTCAGATAAATATAGTTTGCCAATCCTCGAAAACTTGCGGCAAGCCGATTATAAAGCCACCTACTTTATGGTGGCTGAAAATTTTCCCGCCAACCTAGCAATTGTGAGGCAAATCCAGGTGGCTGGAATGTCGCTCAACAATCACTCTTTTACTCACACCAATCTCACCAAGGCCACTCCCGAAGTTCTGGCTTATGAAATCACAGAATCTACCCGTAAAGACGAAGAGGTTTTTGGAGAAGCCCCCCGTTTTTTCCGCTGCCCCTATGGTGCAGGCTTAAACAGCCCCAATATCCGGGCCATGATCGCGGAAAACAAGATGATCCATGTGTTTTGGAACGTGGATTCCTTGGATTGGAAGGATAAGTCACCCACCTCGATTCTCGCCCGACTGCAAAAACAAATGAACCTAGAAAAACGCGGTGTAATCCTTATGCACGATATCCACCCCCAAACCGTAGAAGCCTCGAAGCTTTTATTGGACCATTTCAACCGCACACAAGCCCGTTTGGTAACCATGCCGGAGATTGTGGACGAATTAAACCAAGCGCCCTAATCCTCGGGCTAGACGAATCACTCCCTCTTGGGGTAGAGTAGATAAAACCCTCGATGAAAGGAGGACCATATGGCCCAATTTATTTTCCCCGTGTCCTCCAGGAACAATCTCCTGGCTTGACGCCACCAAATTACATTTATTTATATTTTGCTAACCCTTTATGGTTAGCCCATGGAGATTTATGACATTAATCGACTGGGGCTTTGCGGCCCATTTTGACTGCCCATTAAGCGAAGGCGAAGCCTTAGCACGAGTGATTGAAGAACAAAAAACCAACTACCAAGTGGTCACGGAAAACGGCCCCCTACGAGCCCAGCTTTCAGGCAAACTCTTGCACCCCCAAGTACAGCGACTCGAACGGCCCGTAGTAGGAGATTGGGTAGTTGTTCGCGCTCTCTGGAGCGAAGGTAAAGCCGTGATCCAAAAAGTGCTGCCACGAAAAAGCCTTTTAAAAAGAAAAGCGGCGGGAGAAACCGAGGAAACACAACCGCTGGCAGCAAATGTGGATCTTACCTTTATAGTAACTTCGCTCAATCGGGATTTTAACGCTAAACGCCTCCATCGTTACCTCACCATCACCCATGATAGTGGCTCCCAGGCCGCCATCTTGCTCACCAAAAGTGATCTAGCGCCGGAGAGCATCACCAGAGCGGAAAAACTATCCGCCCAATATGGAGTGCCGTGTCTTGCGCTTTCGGCGCTCACGGGTGAAGGATTGGATCCCGTAAAAAGATTGCTCATCCCCCGGTCCACAGTAGTTTTTGTGGGCAGCTCTGGGGTGGGAAAATCCACTCTCGTGAATGCCCTCCTCGGCCGGGAAGAGCAAGTTACCAAAGAAATCCGGGAAAGTGATGATCGGGGCCGGCACACTACCACATCTCGCCGCCTCTTGTTTATCCCCGGGAGTGCGCTGGTGATCGATACTCCAGGTTTGCGGGAAATCCAGCTAGACGGCGACCAAATGGAAGGCCTAAGTGAAAGCTTCTCCGCCATTGAAAATCTCGCCGTATCCTGCCGCTTTTCCAATTGCGCCCACGAAAGTGAGCCCGGTTGCGCAATCAAGGAAGCGTTAACCGCCGGCACTTTTTCGCAAGAGGATTACACAAGTTACCTGAAGCTTAAAAAGGAAATGGCCTTTCAAGCCCGCAAACAAGATAAAGCTTTAGCAGCAGAAGAAAAAAAGAAGTGGAAGAGCGTGGCTAAATCTTTAGATGAAAGAGTGAAACAAAAACGGCGGCGCTAGTTTCCTTGCCAGAGAGATACTTGAAGTCGCTCCTCGGGAGTGAGCTGGTGCTCCAAGAGTTTGGTTTTTCCTAGTTTGGAAAACTCACTATCCTTCTTCAAGCGCTCGATAAGGAAAAAGCGCTGATACAATCGATTTTGCAAATGCGTGCGCAGCTCTTCTTGGTTTTTTTTAAAATAATTCCAAGAGAGCGCGCTTTTGCCTAAAGCCGTGAGTTGCCCTGGGCGATCGTAAACAAACACATCACCCGCACGCTCTTCTTTATTCATAAACTCCTGCAGGAAGCGCATCTCTCGCACCATCGTAAGCTGCGTGCTTAAAGGATCGTGCAAGCTATAGGGGCGATGCAAAAAGAAAAGTAGGCCCACACTTAAGAGTAAAAGGCTCTTGGGTAGATAATTTTCTAAACGCCCTAAAGCCACCACAGCTAGCAAACACAAAGCAAAAGAAAGTGGCAGAAAAAGCCGGGCCTGCGTGGGATGGCCCGCAAAACCAAAGTGATGGCTAAGCAAAAGTACCAATAAAAAACCCGCATACCCTAACGCTACCACGTTGGATTTTTTCCACTTCACCAAACATAATCCACCCACTCCCAGCCAGTGCAATACAATTGGATAGGGCCCATTCCACTGCCAAAAAAAGGCACGCAGAAAAGGCAACATATGATCTTTAAAGTGTTGAAAAGAAAAAGCGGGCACACCTTCAGGATTTTCAAAATTCCCCCAGCCTAAGTACCGCTGGAGCAATAAAGGCAGCAGTAAAAATATTCCGAGTGCGTAGATTTTCCATGGGCAGCGGCCACTCATCCACCACACTGCAAACACTAGAAGCGGAAAAACCACTAAAGATTCATAACGAACGGACGCAAAACAAAAAACCGAAAAGCATAACGCCCAAAGCGTAGCTTCATCTTTTTTCTCTTGGAATCGAACCAATAGATAAAAGGAAAGAAAACCAAAAAAAAGGGAGGCAAGATCAAACCCCGCGGAAGTGGCCACAATCAATAAAAGTGGGCACGTGAGCACACAAAGAATGGCTAAAAGAATATTTTTTTTGGACCAATACACACTTAAGGAAGTTAACCCAATAAAACAAAAGAAATTCACCACAAACGGACTCCACGGATTTACGCCGATCAATCCATGCACTAAAGCAGTGAGCAAGGGGAAGAAAATGGGACGAGTTGGTACGTTAAAATCCACTGGGTGAAAAGTGTGGTAGTAGTATGTCCACATCTCTGTATTGGATGCTTGGCCAAAAAGCGCCAGCATGTTCGCAACAGACAATAAATTAGTTTCATCACTCAGCACCTTAAAGCCAAGGCGGGTGGAAGAAAAAACAAAAATGCCGGCACCCAAACCGATCAGAAGAGGAAACCAGATCTTCCTCTCGCGAAACCCACAGATTTTTATTATAGCCTGTATCCAAAATAAAAAAGTGAGGAAAGCTAAAGGCCCTGCTCCATAGAGGAACAGGCTATTCATGGATTTTGTTCTCTATGGGCAAGGAATTCTGCCACGAGGGAGGAACAGGTTTCAGGCAAACGGGGGAAATCTCGGCCAATCGCTGCTCGCTTTTTCTCCCATTCTGTTTTTGCTTCCTCGCTAAACCACCAGGCCAGTTCAGTTCCGCATTCCGAGTTTGTGAGTGGCGCTTGGGGTTCACATTGAGTGTTGCCAGGTGGGCATTTTAAACGCACATGCAAATGATCATCATGGCCCCACCACGGGCGCACCTTCACGAGCCATGGGGCTTCGGGAAACTTTTTACAAAGATCGGCCTTGATCGCAGGATGCACAAAAATCCGATCCACTTCCTCTTGGCTGGCGGCTAGCACCACTAATTTTCGCTGATTTTTTTGCCAACCGCGGGTGAGGCGCACATTGTCTTCCACTAACTTTGGCGACCCCCAACTTTCTCTTTCCTTTAAAGACGGGCGCCGCTTGCTTAAACGAAACCAAATATCCACGTCTAAACCACTCTGGTGACTAGCGTGACCGGTCTTCATCGGTCCGCCCCGGGCCATACCCATATCCCCCACCAATAGCAGCGGTAGGCGAGCTTTTTTCCCGAGCCTACCGAGCGTTTCAATATAATTCACCAAGTTCGGGTGACCAAAATGACGGTGCCGGGATAAACGCATCACGGAATACCCCACGCCATCCTTTTTTAAAGGCACCCCACCCTTTAAACAACCGGCGCTATAAGAGCCAATCGCCGAAGCCGGCCCCCGCATCGGTTTACGCGCTTTCGCCCAGGCAGCAAAAAGAGCGGTATTATCTGCCGGAATTTCCGTAGCCCACGCCATTGAACAAGATAACAACAGAAAAACTATTCCATATTTCATGATCTTGTTATTGTAATAGGAGGTGAGGGTCGTTGCTAGATGAAGATTCGAAAACCGTCTCCCAGCAACCAGGTAAAATTTCCAGATCCCGCAATCTTGCCCGATGAATCCGACGGGCTGTTGTATATCGGCGGTAATTTAAAAGTAGATACCTTACTGCAAGCCTATTCTATGGGGATTTTCCCTTGGCCCCTGGAAGAAATCTATCCCCTCTTCTGGTTTTGCCCGGAACCAAGAGGCGTGTTGGATTTCCAGGATTTACACATTCCCAAAAGCTTAGATAAAATTCGCAAAAAATCCGTTTACCGTTTCACTTTCAATAAAGCCTTCCGCCGAGTGATGGAAGAATGTGCTAAACAACCGCGCCCTGGCCAAGAAGGCACCTGGATCATTGCCTCCATGCTGCCGGCCTATGAAGAATTCCACCGGCAAGGCTACGCTCACAGCATCGAATGCTGGCGGGGAGAAGAATTGGTGGGCGGATTGTACGGAGTGTATGTGAAAGGCGTTTTTTCCGGTGAAAGCATGTTTCACAAGGAGCCCAACACCTCTAAACTTTGCCTCGTAGAAATGGCCCTGAAACTTAAATCGTTGGGCCTCTGTTGGATGGACATTCAAATGATCACACCCGTCACGGAACATTTAGGTGGTCATTATATTTCCCGCAGGGATTTTTTGTTGCGCCTAAAAAGCGAGCACCAAAAAAATCCCCCACCAAAATTAATACTCGAGTGATTAATTTTCCCGGTCGTGGAAGATCTTAAGAATCTCGTCGTACTTTTCTTTTTCCTTGGCTGCTTGGATATTGGCGATATCTAAAGCCGTTAGGCCTTCATTATCCTTCTCCGACAAACTTGCCTTTGCATCTAATAGTAAAAGAGCGGCGGCCGCATCTGCCGTTTCTTTGGCCACCACCATCAGCGGAGTTTGGCCTTCGTCATTTTTGCTATCCACACGAGCACCTTTTTCTAAAAGAAACTTCATCATTTCATATTTAGACTCCACGGCCGCTGCGTGAAGCGCAGTATTGCCATCCACTTGCTTACTATTGACTTCGGCTCCTTTTTCGAGAGCCTGACCCGCAGCTTTCAAATCACCCTTACTAGCTGCTGCAAAAAGTTTGTCGTTTATATCTTCCGAGAACTTTGTTTTCGGCTTCACCTTGGCGGAGTCAAGATTCACTTCGCTCTTTTTTTCTTCTCTCGCTGCTGGCCGATCCGCCACCCGAGCGGCGGGGTTACCCCTTCTCTTAAATTTTTCGTTTTTACGAAAAGCCAATGAGCCAAATTTTCCATTTTTATCATCCAGCCCCTTAAGATAGGGCGCGAGCGGAAAGGCTTTAGGAGCTAAAGGATTTTTGTTGCCAGAACGAATGGAGCTTTCAAAACCTTTTTTCACTACCACAAATTCTGGACTATCGAAATTCCCTCCGGACGGACCAAACAATACTTCGCCCTCTAGGCCCTTTAGTACGGTTTCTCCTTGAGTGCGAATCACCACAAATTCCGTTCCCCGCACACCAATGGTGCCTTCGGGAGTTTGTAGGCGAAAACGAATATTGCCGCTTTTGGTTTCTTCCTTGGGCACCAACACGCGCACGAGCCCCGAAAGCAATTGGTGAAAGAGGGAAGAATTTTCTAATTTATAAGAAGAAGAGGCTCCCACTCGCAGGAGTGTTTTATCTTCTAAACGAATGTCTGCGGCCGTAGTGGCATCGGTCACCACCTCATCCCCTGAAACTAAAGCGTCTCCCGCACGGAGCTTGATAGCTTTACCTTCCCGCTTCACAGAAACCACCCCGGAGCCGCCAATGGCTTCTAATATTGCCCCCTTGGCAAAGACCACCGGACTCCATAAAACACTCAATAAAATCAATGTCTTATAAATCATCCCCATGATTCAAACCCCTTATGAAGCGTTATCGTCCATTTTTTCTTCCCCCTGCAGCACAGTGCGTAGGAGCTTGGAATCTTGGAACAAATGAGCTTCCAGGCCCGCCCGTATTGCCCCCTGCACATTAGCGTGCACATCATCAAAAAACACCAACTGCCGGGGTTCGAGTTGCAACTCTCTGGCCACATCCACATAAATGCCGGGGTATGGTTTTCGTTTGCGGATTTCGTGGGAGGCAAAAATTTTTGTGAACCGGCCGAGGGCTGGAAATTCACGCCGGCAAAATGATAAATGAATTTCATTTGTATTGGACAAACAATACACAGGGCCCATGGCCGCAAGTTCTGCCAAAGTTTCTTCCATGCCCGCAACTAACCCTGGAAAAATCCCTCAAAATTTCTCTTCAAATTCTTCTTGGCTAAACTCTATCCCGTACAAGCGGCGCACACGCCCCGCAAATTCCTTGGCGCCAAGATTACCAAACTCGAAATCATAAAAAAGCGAGGAACGGAGTAATCCCGCCATTTTCTCCACGTGCCCATGGCCTGCCTTCTCCGCTAGCCAAGAGAGAAAAGGAACAAAATCTACCTGCACCACCACATTGCCTAAATCTAAGAGTGGCGTTTTAGGCGTCATGGCCGGGCTAATTTAAATTGGTACACACGGCTATAGTTAGAAAGCACAAAAAAACTGTTGGTCTCTTTATCCACGGCAATTGGAGAATAAGAACCAGAGCCCGGACCAAAAGAAGATTGGCCCAACACTTTGCCATCGGCCCCGTTCAAGACCACCATTTTTTCTTCGGAGGCTGCCACAGCTAACCATTTCCCCCCTTGCACCAGCGCCATGCCCGTGGGCACACCCCGGCGAAAAGAATAGCGCCAAATTTCTTTACCAGTTTGCCCCGAGAGCGCGTACACCGTGCCGTCGGAGGAAGGTAAATAAATAGTATCGCCTTCCGTTAGGATCGGAGCCCGGGCGCCACCTGCGGGGAACTCCCATAGTAAAGTGCCATCGGGTCTTAGGTAGCGCAATTTTCCATCGTAAGAAGCCACGAGCAAACCATCCCGCCAACCAATGATCTTGGCATCAAGATCCATAAATTTTAGGTTATCCCGATAGAGTTTTTCGCTCTCTACTGCTCCCGTTTCGGGATTTAAAGAAACTAAGGCGCCGTCGCTAAATCCCATCCAAATGCGATTGCCAATGATGGAAGGATGGCCCCCTCCTCGCACACTGGTGCCCGCAAAGGCCGGGCGACGGTACGTCCAAAGTACTTTTCCGGTGCTAGGATCCACGCCATGCACGGCTTCGTCGATCGTAGAAACAAATAATCTACCCGCAACTAAGGCCATGGATCCTTGCACAGGAGCGCTCAAAGAAATGGACCAAAGTTCACGGCCCGAATCTAATTCCAGTTGGGCGAGCTCCCCCGATTCTGTGCCTACAAAAACTTTTCCTTCCCAGCTTAAGGGAACCACGGCCACACCACTCAGGAATCGCTTCTGCCACAAAAGCTGCCCCGTGCGCCGGCTCAAAGCCGAGAGGCCAAAACGATCCGATCCAAATACAAGCTTTTCCCCCACCAGTAGCGGGCCCGAATAAGAAACGGGAGAAACTCCCGTTTCTAAACCTAAAATTTCCTGCTCTGGCTCTATATAAGTCCAGCCCCGGCGGACTGCGGGTTCCGGCGTTTTTAAGTTCACGGGCTTACCAGCGCAAGCCACTAAAAAGAGCGCCGAGAGAAAAACAAACGCCTTCATGGATTGCCTGCGCTCAACTGTTTCTCAAAAGCAGCAGCGGCCCCACTATAGTAGGCGCGGTCCGCGAATTTTTTCTGGATCTCCTGGTAGATTTCCACGGCCTTATTCACTTGCTTTAAAGCCTCAAAACAACGTGCTTGGGCTAAAAGAATTTCTGGCTTTAAAAAGTCAGAGCCTTCTGTGTTGCGAGCCTCTTCATAACTTTGTACGGCTTCTTGGTATTGGCCCGCAGCTTCTTTGGCCACGGCCGCATTGTATTTGGCCAAAAGTTTAGAAAAAGAATCTTTGGCCATGCCCACGGCTTGGTCGTAGCGCTTTACGGCTTCCGCAAAACTGCCAGCGTCCATCCACAAATCTCCGATTTGCAAAGTGGCTTCATAGGCTGCTCGGCTTCTCGGATATTTTTCCAAAAGAGGGGCGAAAATTTTTTCCACTTCGGAAATATTTTTCTGGGCCAGAGGCCCTTGGGCTTGGGTTTGCGCTTCAAACAAAAGCGCAGAGGCCGCCTGTTCCTGGGAGCTTTTGCGCTCTTTCCAGAACCCCACACCTCCCACCACCAAAACCACAGCCACTGCCGCGGCCGTTAATAATTTCCAATTCTCAGTAAAAAAAACTCTTATATTCATAGAAGGTTTTTATACCTTTAGATTTGCTGGTTCGTAAAGAATCTCCTATACTTCTAAGCATGAGAAAATATCGCGCCGCGTTCTTTGTTTTATGTTTTTTGCTCCTAGCCGAAAACTCTTTCGCCGCTTTAGGAGATGAAAAATCTCTCCGTGGCCGCTTAGGCGTGGGCTTCACGAACCAAGTGGCCACTTCCCAGGGCAACACCATCCCTGCATTAAGCGCCAAATACTATTTTAGTCGGGGCTTGGCCGCATCTTTAGCCACCGGTTTCGACACCCGCGCCACCACCAACACTTTGGCCTTAGGGATGAAACTATTTAAAAACGTTTTTTATGAATCCAATTTGATTTTCTATGTGGGTGGCGGCCTGGCCTATGTGAACTTGCAAGGCAGCAAACTGCAAGGAACGGTATTCTTAGGCTCCGAATTCTTCATCCCCCAAGTGCCGAGCTTAGGTTTAAGCTTCGAGGCGGGCGTGCGGGGCGATAGTACCACGGGAACCTTTGGCGTGCGCACCACGGGAGATTCTTTTCTCACGGCCGGAATGCACTTTTACTTTTAGCATTCCTACCCATACAATAACCTTTAAGGATGAGAAGCTTGGTTCTACGGATGGGCCTCTTTTTATTGCTCTGCCATATGGCGGGGCCCGCGCCTATTTTCGCCGCTGAGGAACAACCCCAGGCCGGCTCCCAGGAATTAGCCAACCCCTTCTCTGATTTTGTGCCCTTCGAGGATGAATACGATATCGACGAAGACGAGCGCTTCATGTACTTCGGCCGCTTCTTTGGCGTTTCCTTAGGCACGGGCCTTCACCGCTTTGGTGGCAATATCGGGAAAGTTTATAATACGGCCCTGCCCGTGATGGATTTTCGCCTCATCTATTTTTTCGATTTTCGCTTGGCAGGCCAAATCGGCATTAGCACTTCCTCCCACGCCTTTTCGGCTACGGCTACAGGCCCTACAGAGGTGAGCTTATTGCGCTTAAATGGGGACTTAAAATACTACTTCAATACCCAAAATATGAGCGCCGCCATCACCTCTTCCAATCCCTATGTGATCTTAGGAATCAGCCAAACCTTTCGGGGCCAAGCCTTTGCAGATACTGATGAAGTAGCTAAAGATAGAGCCTTTGCAGCGTCAGCGGGCTTCGGCACAGAGTTCGCCATCAAGCCTAGAAAAATCAGCTTAGGCGTAGAGGGCCGCGTTCACCAAATCTATTTTAAAGATCGTAATGACACTACTTTAGCAGAGGATGGCATTCCCGATCTTACGGGCAATATGTACTCCTTCATCACAAGTCTGATCTTCTTCTTCTAATCACTGCAAAGATTTTAAAAAATTCTTGATCTCTAGATCATTGGGGTATTTTTCAGAAGCTCTGGTCCGCCCTCCATTTTGCCAAAGCTCTTAAGAAAGTGTTTCCAAATGAAAACAGAGCCTAAGCTATATTGAAAATGAAATGGGTGAAATGACCCAAACCGGATTTTAGCTATTCTAGCCCCCATATTTCATCCTAACCCCCTAAAATCACTGCAATTATAACATCTCCAGCACCATTGTATTTTGCGCCGCATTATTGTACAAAGGAGCGTTCGTCTGCCACGAGGAAGGCCCATGAAAACCGACATCTTGAATCGCTCTACGCTTGCCAACAACGTGAAGCAAAAAAAATTCGAATCTCTCATCAACAAAGAGCACTTCCTCGCTCTCCAAAAACAAATCTTGCCCCGCAAGGCCCTCTTCAACGTAGTGAACATCTGCAACGCTAACTGCGTGTTCTGCGCGTACCAATACAAAGAAGATCCTAATTCCGTGATGCCCAACGAAATCTTTTCCTTAGCCACGGAACAATACGCCAAGTTCCACCCTGAGAGTTATATCTCCCTCACTCCCACCGTGGGCGATCCCTTGGTGGATAAAGACATTTTCAAAAAAGTAGAGATCGCCAAAAAGAATGGCATCAAACGCGTACAGTTCTACACCAACGCGATTCTCCTCAAAAAACGCATGAATGAGCTGTTGGCTTCACCCCTCGACAATATTGAAATTAGTCTCGCGGATTTCGACAAAGCCGAATACCAATCCATTTATCGGGTAGACAAATACGATCTCGTGCTCGACGGTATCCACACCTTCTTAAAAACCTTAAAAGAAACCGGCAACCCCCTTCGCGTGGATATCAATCTTCGCCATCGCCGCCCCTATGCGGAGATTTTAGAATCCCCAGACTATAAAAAATTTATCGAACCCTACCTCACAGAAAATGTGACCCTCTCCAACACAGAAGCCTTCGACAATTGGATGGGCATGATCCAACAAAAAGATTTGCCAGAAGGCATGAAACTCCGGAATGACGTAAAAGAAACCGCCCGTAAACCCTGCAACCGCCTCTTTGATATGCAAATCCTTCACACTGGTGATGTACGCATCTGCGGCTGCCGTTTTAAAACATCTGTGTTTGATGATCTTGTGGTGGGTAATATCAAAGAACACACCCTGGAAGAGATTTGGTTCAGTGAAAAAGTGCTAAAAATGCGTATGGGATTTTTTGACGGCGAATTCCCCTCGCCCTGCCAAAACTGCTCTTTTTATGAGGGCCCCGGGGAAAAAAGATATTTTGTGAAAGATTTGGCTGCAGCTCAAAGCCTATTGAAGGTATAAACCTTCTTCATGAAAGCCAAAATCCTCTCTCTTAATTCTGGAACCCCAGCCACCATGGAGTGGAACGGAAAAATAGCCAACTCCTCCATGCTGCGCTTGCCTGTGCCCGGCCCCTTGGTAGTGCACAAAGACCATATTGAAGGCAATTCCTTTGGCTCCCCTTTGCATCACGGCATCGAACATTCGGTGCTCTATGCACTGGGCCTAAAAAGCGCCAATACTTTTTTCTCGAGCATTGGCAGAAATTCTTACGAGCCCGGCTCCATGGGCGAGAACGTAACTTTGGATGATTTAGATGAAACCCAAATTAGCGTGGGTGATCTCTTCCAATTTGGCGAAGTGCTGGCGCAGGCCACCTGGCCCCGCACCCCTTGCGGCAAAGTAAACATCCGCGCCCAGCACGATGAAGCCCAGAAAGCCATGCAAGCTTCTGGAAGGAGCGGTGTCTACTTTCGTGTTTTAAAACCAGGAAAAATTCATCTTACTGATTCTGTTGTTCGCGTGGAGCGCTCTTCGCACCCTGTGCTTATTTCTGATCTTTATCGGAATTTGGTTGCGGGCTTTCAGCCAAGTGCTGAGGAGATAGCGCTGTTTAAGGCGAATGGGGCATTTCCGAAAAAGATGATGGAGAAGTGGAGCACCGTTTAGTTACATTTTGAATGGAATCTATGTGCGCTGGGGTTGTGCGATATTTATTTTCATCGACAATTGACAGAGGTTTTTTGTATTCGCACGAGTAGACATGACCCTCATTTAGGATCGTCTTTAACAAAGCCAGCTGACGCTATGGCAAGAAATCTTGAGTAAGTTTTTCTGGTCCGCTTGTCTTTTAGTTTTCTCCCTCTCCCCGATGCACTCCGTGCGTTTCCGAAAGAGTGAAAATCCTGTGATACGTTCTCGTTCTTCAAAGGAGAATCCTATGACCAATGCCGAATTAGAATCAAAGCTGAATCATCTCGTACAAACCGAGCGTACTACCACTAGAGAAATTCTGGTGCTCATTCGGGAGGCCGAAAAGAGGCGCATTCCCCATTTAAGAGGTTTTAAGAGCACCCATGAATGGCTGATCAAGCAATACCATTACTCAGGCTCAGCTGCGAATCGCCGGGTGCAAGCGGCACGTTTACTCCGCGCAGTTCCTAAGATGGAAGAGAAGTTGGTAAAAGGTGACGTGAACCTCACTACCCTCACCAAAGTGCAAAGTGCGATCAACCGAGAAGAAAAAAGGTCGGGCGAGCGAATGGATAGCGCCGCAAAAGAAAAAATTTTAAACCTAGTAGAAGGCAAAACCGAGGATGCGGCCGAAAAAGTGCTGGTTACTCTTTTTCCCGAGGAAACCAAGAAAGAATCACTTCGGCAAATAAATGGGGAAGAAGCAAGGCTTTCTGTGCTTTTGGAAACTGAAGCGATAGAAGCCTTAAAACAAGCACGTGAACTTCTCTCCCACGCCCTACCAAATGCAAGCTGGGCCGAAGTGATCGCCTATGTAGTCAAAGAATTTATTCAGCGCAAAACCGCTCCGGCAGCAGGGGGCATTAAAAAACGGAGCTGCGAATACATAGATTCTAAGACAGGAAGGCGTTGCGAGAGCACTTATCAATTGGAAGTGGATCACATCGTGCCTAAAGCCTTGGGCGGCAGAAATGATCCAACTAACTTGCGTTGCCTTTGCAAGCAGCACAACCTTCTCGAAGCCGAGCAGAAGCTAGGGCGCGGGCTTATGCGTAAATACCGAAAGTCGGGGTAAGTTTTGGCACCGAGCATAGCGCCCTTACATTTAAACCCTACTTCTCCTCCGCAAACTCCCCATCCACCAAGCCATACACTTTCTTCACCCCATCCACTTGCGTTTCAATATGCACGGGGCGGCCCCAGAGCGCCGAGAGGTTATGCAAAGTTGCCTTGGCGTAGTTGAGATCCAAATCCTGGGCGTGGTGTTCATGCTTCAACAAAAGCTCAGCCCGATTGCGGTAGTTGGCGTCTACAATGCGAATCAAAGGCTGGCCACCGTTCGTAAGCATGGCGAGCATCTTCTCTTTTACTTCCCGCCAATCCCGAGTTTTGATTTCATAGCGCTTGGTGCGGGGATTCATAGAATAGGTATAGAGCTTTTGTTCTTCACAAAATTCTTCCGTAAAGAATTCATCCAAGAAAGTAATATCGTTATGGGCTTTACGCACTTCGAAGATTTTCTGGCGGCCGAGGCCTAATTTTTTATCCCACTGCTTCTTCTTCACCATATCGTCGCAGTCGTCGTACTCTTTGCCGAACTTGCCTTTATCCCAGCGATCCTCGATGTGACGGAAAAGCTCGATGCCGAGTTTATAAGGATTCATGCCGCCGGGCTGGGTGGCCATCACGCCCGCGTGGCGATCGGCGAAATCGATGAATTCCGAAGGCTCCAATAATTTTTCCGTCATGATCCGGGAATGCCAGTAAGAGGCCCAGCCTTCATTCATGATTTTGGTCATCCGTTGGGGCACAAAATAATAGCTCTCTTCCCGCACCATGGAGAGAATGTCCGCCTGCCAGTCCTCAAAACGGGCGTGCTCGAGTAAAAACTTCAATACATCCCGCTGGGGCTCCGCGGGGAAGAGAGATTTTTTATCTTTCTTTTTGGCGTCCGCTTCTTTTTTCTGCTTCTCGAGCACTTCTTTGGGATTCATGAAGGAATCGAGGTAAGAGCGGGGCGCCTGGAAACGGGAGATGGGATCTTTTTCTTCTTTCTTAGGCTCCGCCGCTTTTGGCTCCTGGAAAGGCAAATAAGGATCCACTAAATCTTCCACGGAAAGGCAGCGATCGATAAAGGCTTCTACTTCATCCTCGCCATGCTGGTCCATATAACGACGCACCCGGGAGGCATGGTTCGCCATTTGATCGAGCATTTTGCGGTTCGTTTTAGAGAACCAATAATTGTTTTTGAAAAAATCGCAGTGGCCGTACACGTGGGCCATTACGAGTTTTTGGTCGATATAAGGATTGGAATTCAAAAGATAGGCGTAGCAGGGATCTGTGTTGATCACCATTTCGTAGATTTTTTGCATGCCCCACTCGTAGCCTTTAGAGAGCTGGTCGTAGCTCATACCAAAACGCCAATGGGGATAACGGGCAGGAAAACCGCCGCCAGCGGCTACTTGGTTTACTTGGTCGTAGTCGAGCATTTCAAAAATTACGGGGAAACAATCCAAGCCAAATTTTTCGGCCTCCGCCTTCACCTTCTCTTGCAGGGCACGTAATTCTGGAGGGAGAACTTGCGGCTGCATTTACTTCCCCTTGCCTAAGAAATCCTTAATGGATTTCATGATGCCTTCTTTGTTTTCGATCTTAGAAAGCGAAAGTTTTTCGTGGCCATCCCGGAATTGTTCCTGGAGGTCTTTTAAAAACTGGCCGGAGCCGTAACGGCTTTCCACTTGGCCGTAGCAAAAAAGATTAATTTTAGGGAAAAGTTTGTTCTGCAAAAGATCAAAACAAACTTTTGTGTCTTCCCCACTCCAGTTATCGCCGTCGGAAAAATGGAAGGCGTAAATATTCCATTGCTCCGGGGGGTATTCGGTTTCGATCAATTTCTGGCAAAGTTTATAGGCGCTCGAAATCAAAGTTCCACCGCTTTCCCGGGTGGAATAAAAGGTTTTTTCGTCCACCTCCCGGGCGAGGGTATCGTGGATAATGTAGCGGGTTTCGAGGCCTTTGTACTGGGTGCGAAGCCACGTATCCAGCCAAAAACTTTCCGTGCGCACAATCTCTTTTTGTTCGTCGCCCATGGAGCCCGAAACGTCCATCATGTAAATGATCACGGCGTTGGCATCGAACTCTTGCGTGGTTTTCCAGGAGCGGAAACGCAAATCTTTTCGGATCGGCACGATGATTGGATCTTCAGGATTATAGGTGCCCGAAGCGATTTGGCGCTTTAAGGCTTCCTGGAAAGAGCGTTTAAAATTTCGAAGAGAATTTGGGCCCTGGTGCGCGATGCCCGTATAACGGTCTTTGTCTTTTTCTAAAATTTCTTTGCCCTTAGGTTCAATGCGAGGCAATTCCAATTCATCAGCCAAAATTTCCGCAAGCTCTTGCAGAGTGAGATCCACTTCCAGGGAATGCTCCCCGGGTTGATCGCCCGCTTGCCCGCCGCCGCCTTCGCCCTCTTGGGGCTGGCCGTTGGCGTTTACTTCGTCTCCCGGATTGCCTTCACCCTGGCCCACGCCGCCTTCGTTTTTTCCAAACTTAAAGCGGGGAATATCGATTTGGGGCATGGGAATGGAAACCGTATCTTTTCCTTTGCGCACGATCATATCGCCATTGGAAATGTACTTTTTGAGATCCTGTTTGATCTTACCCTTAATGATATTCTTAAATCGCGCGTGATCGCGTTGAATATTAAAAAGTGACAATCGCACCCCGCGTGGTGCCGCGCACCGCTTGGAATAGGCTGCCCTCCTGCATTTCCTCGGATCTTACACTAAAGAGAGCGCCGTCATATTCATCGTGGAACCAAAAATCACAGCCCTCAGGGAGAGCTTCGTTTTTCCCGGAAATCAACCAGCTATCGCAGGCCGAAGGGCCACGAACTTCTTTTAAGCCCGCAAGCCCACCCTTAGCACTGCGTAGGAATGCCGAGTGCCCTCCCTGCAGAGTAACGAACTGCACTTCACCCCTTGGGGAAGAAAATATTTTTTCAATCACTGCCGGATCATTCTCACCAGTGGGCAAAGAACGGCCACCAGAAGCAAAAGCGTTGCCCGCAATCAGTAGTAAAAGCAGAGCCTTCATGGCTACTCCCCCTTTTAGCCTCTCTCCTTCGTATCGCCCCGAGCGAAGATAGAGGCCACATAATTCAAGATATCCGTGGCAGAGATTTCGTCGTAACCAAAATCCCGGATGAGCCGGGTTTTTACCACGTCGATCTTCTCTTGCATATTTTTGTCTACCACATTGGAAACCAAACTCGAGAGCTTGATGGAATCCTTCTGGTCTTCGAAAAGTTTCAATTCCAGAGCCCGATGCAAACGTTCGTTGGTTTTGTAGTCGAAGTTTTTGCCCTCTACCGCAAGTGCACCGATATAGTTCATGATCTCGCGGCGGAACTCATCTTTCCGGGATTCTGGCACATCGATCTTCTCTTCGATGGAACGCATGAGCCGCTCGTCCGGCTGTTCAAGTTGGCCGGTGTAGCGGTTGCGCACCTTTTCTCTTTGGGTGAACGCTTTGATGTTATCAATATAGTTCGCACAGAGATTGGAGATGGCTGATTCATCGGCAGAGATCGCCCGCTGCACTTCGTTCTTGATGATATCTTCGTACTCTTGCTTCACGGCAGCCAAGAGTTCTTTATATTCCCGGCGCTTTTCTTCGCTGGAAATCAAGCTGTGATGGCGCAGGCCCGATTCCAGCTCGTTAAAGAGCATGAAGGGATTCACGCAGCCCACGTGGCCGTATTTCACGAGAGTGTTGGAAACTTTATCTTGGATATAACGGGGAGAAACGCCGTCCAAACCTTCCCGCACAGCTTCTTTCCGCAGCTCTTTTACGTTATCTTCCGTATAGCCCGAAAGAGTTTTTCCGTTATAGAGCTTTAGTTTTTGCATTAAGGATAGATCGCTCTTCTTCGGTGCCTCAAGACGCGTGAGGATCGCCCACATAGCCGCCATTTCGATCGTATGCGGAGCGATGAAAGTGCCTTGCACTTTGCCTTTACCAAAATCCTTTTCATAGATGCGGATTTCTTCGTGGAGCTTGGTGATATAAGGAATATCGATCTTTACAGTACGATCCCGTAAAGCTTCCATGAACTCGTTGTTCTGGAGTTTTCTAAACTCGGGCTCGTTGGTGTGACCAATGATCACTTCATCGATATAGGTTTGCGCAAATTTCTTTGGCTTCACCACGTGCTCTTGGGATGCACCCAAAAGATCGTAGAGGAACGCCACATCGAGCTTCAACACTTCCACGAACTCGATCAAGCCCCGGTTAGCCACCTGGAATTCACCGTCAAAGTTGAAGGCTCTTGGATCCGAATCAGAACCAAATTCCGCAATCTTGCGATAGTTGATATCACCCGTGAGCTCCGTGGAGTCTTGGTTTTTTTCGTCCTTGGGCTGGAATGTGCCGATACCCACCCGATCTTTTTCCGAAAGCATAAAGCGGTACACCCTCACATGCTCCATGGCTTTAGACCAATCGCCCTTATAACGATTCATGAGCTCACGGAAAATCATGCGCATGGGAGGTGAGAGTTCTCCGCGGATTTTTAATTTATAATTGCCCTTGCCGCTCTTATTGATTTCATCTTCGAAAGCTTTGCGGGTGCCTTCGGGGATCAAAAGCAGTGGTTCTTCGTTCATGGGCGATTTCATTTCGCCACTGGAACCCACGAGACCAAACTTTGGATCATCTACAAATTTGAAAGTATAGAGCGCGCCTTCGGGAGTATAAGAGTAATTTTCAATCCCTTTTTTCAAAAGACGAGCAATCGTAGATTTTGCGGAACCCACAGGTCCGTGCAGGAGAAGAACGCGTTTCTCGGTGCCGTAACCCAAGGCCGCAGAGCGCAGAAAATTCACAAGCTTCATCAAATGCACATCGAGACCAAACACGGCGTCTTTCCCGTTCTCGATCGGATCTTCGAAGAAGGTGTAGTGCGTGACTTCTTTTTTGTATTCGTTAAACTGGCTCGTGCCGTAGCCCAAAATCATGTCGTACATGCGCTGGAACGCATTTCTTGAAAGGTTCGGATTTGCTCGAACCATTTCCAGATAGTCCCCGAGGGAACCTTCCCAGTGCAGCTCTTGGTAATTTTTTGGGCTATGGAGCCCGGCTACAAAATTCAATAAATCTTTCGTATTGGCGCTCATAGAATACCCTCTCCATGGGTCATAAGGGATTGCCCCTTGTTCTTTTATTATCCGTCCCAACCCCAATGAAGTCAAAGGGATAAACCCCATTCCGACGCGCGGCGTAAGCCTTTCATTTGACTGAAGTTTATTGGTATCTTTCTATTAGTGGCCAGTGTGAGAATGACTAAATCTTCGGTGCCGTGTAGAGAGGGTTTTATGAAACAAATACTATGGCTTCTTGGTGTTTCTCTTTGTTCGGTTCCACTCGCGGCATGGAGCGCGCCTGAATCCGGAGTGAAGGATAGTGATCTTGGCACCTATACCTTCAGTAGAGTCGCATCCCCCCATTTTAAGCCCCACCCACAACCCTTAGGGGCAGACATTTGTGTGCAAGCCTCGGAACTTCCCAGCATAGAGGGAACAGAAATCCAAGAGGGCGTATATGACCTCGAGCTACCAGCACAGATTGCGGGTGATCCTCCCACCACTGCCTGCGGCCGCTTTCCAACTTTCGCCTATGCACCAGTTAAAATCATAGCTCCCGCCGAGATAAAAGCTGCTCACTGGAATAATCAACCAGAAGAGCAACAGCTACCTAAACAATTTACATTTGTTTCGGAATTTACTGGCAAAGAGATCAATGAAGCATATGCAAAAGTGCTAGAAACTTGCAAAGGGAAGCGTTGCTATTCTTACCGTTTAACTTTTGTGACAGATTACGAAGGCATCTCCATACCCCTCCCCTTACCTGCGAATTTCTCTAGGAACCCAAACCTTGCCGGCCTCCAAAGAACAAAGGATCCTGGGTCTTTTACGTTCGTGAACACATTTATTCGCGTGAGAGCGGTGGAGTAGACAGCTCGCCTGTTCTACGCTAACACCTTCCACATGAAACGACTGCGCAAAATAAATCCTTATATCCGTGTAGCTATCTTTTATGCTCTCGCTTGCGCATGGAGTTGGCCGTTTTTCTGGTGGCGGGACATGCACCGGGAAAGCTGGAATAATTTGCCATTGCCCACATTCCTAAAAACCTGGTCCTATATGTGGGGGCCAGGTTTGGCAGCAATCGTTTGTTTTATACTTTTTAAGACCGCCAATCGCAGTGTCACTTTCTGGGGGAGTAGCATTCCTAGAAGTGTTCTCACCTATCTTTGTCCTATCATAATTTTGTATCTTCTCACTTTTGACAACAAACTCCTTGCTATAGCCCACCTCGGCTTTATCTCTATGCTTGGAGAAGAACTTGGCTGGCGCGGTTGGCTCCAAGATAACCTCCCCATCAAATCTGACGTGAAAAAAAGCCTAGTGATTGGTGTACTATGGGAGTTTTGGCATTTTACAAACCGCACGAGCCAAGGAAATTTACTGCAGATAGGTTTCAGAGTTGGATTATTTCTCCTTCTTCTTTCTGCGATCTCCTTCGTAATGATAAAACTCACGAAAAGAACCGCATCCCTTTGGATCGCGGTAACCATCCATTTCTGCTTCAATCTACTATTTGAAAATCCAATAGCTTGGCAGGCTATACTCCTATCTCTGCCCTTTTGGTTTTTTCTCTTAAAAACTTGGCCCCAGCCCACCCAACCGCCCCCAGGTATCTCGTCCAAGCCAAACCCGTCAACCCCAAGGAAACTTCCCTTTCCCCACCCCCTTTGTTAGCCTTTTAGTAGATGAAACTGATCTCCGCCGGCGCCACCAATATCGGCCGTAAACGCAAAGTGAACCAGGATTCCTTCGTGATGGAAGCCGGCAGCAAACTCTTTGTGGTGGCTGATGGCATGGGCGGCCACGCAGGCGGCGAAACCGCTTCCCGCATCACCGTAGAAACCGTAGTGCAGTCGCTCTTGAGCGACAAAAACTCGAGCCTCAATATGGACCCCGCAGATCTCCTGATGGGTGCCATTCACCGCGCAAATACTTCCGTGTTTAGCACCGCCGAAAAAAATAAGGCCCTGGCAGGCATGGGCACCACGGTGGTCTCCATGTACTTTAGCGGCAATAAAATTTTTGTGGGTCACGTGGGCGATAGCCGTGTGTACTTAGCGCGCAAGAATCAAATCTGGCAGGTCACGAAAGATCACAGCCTGGTAAACGAAAAACTGAAAGCTGGCGTGATCACCCGCGAGCAAATGAAAAAAGATAAATCCCGCAACGTCATCACCCGCTCCGTGGGCTTTGAATCTTCCGTGCTCGTGGATATTTATCAGAAAGAAATAAGTGTGGGAGATTTATATCTAGCCTGCTCCGATGGACTATCAGGCATGATGGAAGACAGAGAAATCCTCGAGACCATTGATCAACTGGGCTGGGAGGGAGACGATCTCAACCCCCTTGTGGGCACCTTGATCGAAAAAGCCAATCAGCATGGCGGGGATGATAATGTTACTTGCGTGGTAGTGCGGGTGGACCGCTAGTTCGATCTGAATAAACCGAATCTACTCTTTCTTAAGCGGCACCGCTAAACCATCCGCATACACACAAACGATCCAGTCCCCGGGCACACGAAAAATTTCTCGCCCTTGAGGCAAGGCCGCGAGCAGGCGAAAATCCCCAGCTCGGCTTTCCACAGCCGCCGCATTTTCTCCCACCACTTGTGCGTGGAAAGTGCCCTGGCCTGGCACCGTAAAGCGCTTTGTGGGCAAAAGTTCTGGGAGCGAAAAACGCGGGTCACTTAGCAAGGCCACATTCCATTTGTCTTGCACATAAGCATTCACTTCCCGGTTTTTATTCCAGGTGAGCGCAGCCGTGGTGCCCTTAGAGAGCAAAGGCAAGTGGATCAAATCTCGATTTAAACGTAAAAAATAGTAATGGTAATTTTTGGTTTGCAAAGAACCATTGGCGAGCAAGCGTTCTTCGATCACATCCCAGCGCTCTAGAGCGTAACCCCGGTATTTTCCCTCTTCCACGGTGCCCACTTCGAAAATTCTCGCTTTGATGGAATCGTATTCTTCCCGATCCTCCCTCGGCACACCCCGATAAAAATGGCCGTCCGAAGTAAAATGCCAAGCGATCGTTTCTCGCTCGGAAAAGCGGTCTTTGCTGTAACGAACTTTGCCTAGTTTTAAATCCTTGCCTTCCACCTTCAAACTAGAAGCAGGGGGCGCGAGAGCGGTGGAATCTAATAGATCACTTTTTAGCGATGGAGAGCTCGTACAGGCTGTTAAAAGGAGGCTTAGAAGCAATGTATTCTTTCTCATGGGTTTTAGTTTGCTACTATTCGCGCTTGTGTACAAGAACTAGACAGCGACAAAAAATTCGCCGTGGGCTGCCCCCCTGTCTCCCGCCGGATACGAAAATATACAAATAATATCAAGTATTTAAATCCCATCCATTGGCACCAATCCTGCGACTACCCCCATAAGACTATGAAGGTCTAACCAGGAGGTTTCGTATGCAAGCGATGTATAATTTATCTACTTATATGTTCCAGACCGGCCTACAACAGGCCGAAGCCGAGATCGAGAAGATCCGCCTATTGTCCTTAACGGGCGTGATTTTTTTGGCCGCTTCTATGCCTATTGCTGGGCAATGGGAAAAACAAACTGACACTTTAGAAGACAGCCACCAAGATCTGCACTTGGCCGAAGTGGTGGAACGCTTCCAACAACGCTTGCCCAAGCAGCATAAACAAGATGCCTATCGGTTGGGCCGCACACTGATGCAATTAAGTGAACGCCATCAAATGTCTCCTGGCCTTTTATTATCCGTGATCGATACGGAATCCAGTTTTCGTTACGACGTGGTTTCCAAGGCTGGAGCCGTGGGCCTCATGCAACTTCTGCCCGATACGGCCGCCGAAGTGGCCCGCCGTTACCGCATTCATTCCTATCATTCCGAAGCGGATCTTGCGGACCCTGTGGTGAACCTACAATTAGGAGTAGCGTATATCGCTTACCTTCGTGGTCACTTCGGAAATTCCGTGCACTACTTGGCCGCTTACAATATGGGCCCTTCTGCTTTACGTGGACGGATCAAAAAAGGAAATTACGAACTCGGCGCCATCAATGGATACGTGCAAAAAATCCAGAACCGCACATTAGAATTGCGCAGCAAGGCGTCGAAGAAATCTCCTCTTCTGCAACGTGCTGAGCGGCAGCGGAATATGGATCACATGCTCTAGGCCAGCGCCCCTTTCTGCGCACAAGAAAACTCCTAGCAAAAAAACACATTCTTTCCTAAACTAGCAAGCAAATCTTATTTAGGAGAAAACCATGAAACTGTTACTAAGTTTTTGCGCCCTATTTTTACTCACCGCCTGTGGCCATCACCGGGATGTTCGCCCCGCTGCCGATGGAAACCACAGCATTGCCTTAAAATCCGAGAGTCCCGAAGCAGGCTCCCAAGAAGCCATGAAGCAAGCCGAGCATTACTGCAAAGAATTCGATAAACATGCTGTGGTGGTGGATGAAAACTCCACCTATTCCGGTGATATGGATGAAAGCACCTACAAAGCCGTGAAAACTGCCTCTAAGGTGGGCAAACGCGTGGGTGGTGCAGTTTTTATGGGCGGCGAAGACCGCAAAAAAGCCCATCGGGATAGTAGCAACGTATACACGGGCGCTGGTGTGCTGGATGACGTGGCCGGCGACGGCTACAGCGTGCGCATGCGTTTTCGCTGCCAATAAGTTAGAGCTTTTGCCCCGCCCGGGGAAAGCGTTTACGAAATCCCTGGATCAGGGCGGCCTTACCGCCCTTTTCTAACACTTCTCCATGGCTCATCACCACTCGATCAAAATCTTCCGCCAGCACTGGCTGCAAACTATCGATAAGCTTGTGTTCATCCACAGTAAATAACAGACGAAAAATTCGGCTTGGGCCAAAAAATTTTAAAATATCATTGGCCTTGAGGAAAATGCGATCAATGGCCCGTGGTGCTTCTAATATATGAAACACTAAATCCGTGACCACTAAAGTGCGGGAGGGCCGATGCACAAATAAGATTTCGCCAAGTCCCCGAGTGCCCTGCAAAGGAAAAGCGGCCAATTCATGGCCTTCCCAATCCCTGGGCAACCAACCATCCACCTTACAACCCTGCTTTTTTAAAGCCTTCCGAGCGGCTACGGAACTGAGCACTTTCGCGTGGGGAAACCGTTTGGAAAAGGCTCCTGCGTCGCTACAATGGAAACGATTGGGAACCAAAATCCATCCCACCACACCCAACCTTTCCAGCGCCTGATAATCCACTTCTTCTAAAATAAACGGACTATGCACCGCCAATTGACCATCCACTTGCATCACGGTCATGCGCCGGCGGAAAATGGTTTTGCGCCATTCGCCTTCTCGCACCCACAGACCAGGCCCGAGTTCCCGTAAGGGCCCGTATTTTTCTAAAGATTTTTGCGGCATTCTGATTGTCGGCAACTGGACGGCTGAAAGTGTGAACTACAAGTAGCCTTGGCCAAATGGGAAGCTTCTTTTTGTGAAAAGGCCATGGCAGTGAAAACTTTGCGGGAGGCTTCTACTTCACAAACCCATTTGAATTGAGAGGGTGCGGGGCCAACTTGGGTTTCTTGTAATTTTTGTCGTCGGCGTAGGATGCCAAACTCATAACCCTTTTTATACTGGCGTAAAACATCTTGCCGAGAACTGCAGTCTTGCGCAAAGTCCATATTTGCCAAACGACCCGCTTCTGCGTCTCCTAGCCCGCGCTGAAAGCTTTCATGAGAACCACAATGATCAGGTGACCCCGTGGTGGCGCATCCCACCAGCAGCCATGCTAAGGCAATCCATTTCCCCATCATACCTCCAGTTTGCAAAAGCTTAAGTCAAGGTGCCACAAAAGAGAAGTGCAACAAATTGCCTCAGCTGCAAAAAAGACCCTGGTATGAGGTTTGCTCATTAAAAAAGCAGTTAGTCGAACATAAATCCCATAGCCGCTCAAGGCTCAAGGGGTAGCTTGAGAGCATACAAGGAGGTTCTTATGAGAATTATTGTTGGAATATTGGGGCTATTTTTCTTAACCCATGGGGCATTTGCGGATTATGTTCCGGGTCGCACCCGAGCTTCTGCCGAAGCAAATTTAAAAGTCATTGCGATGTCTGGTATCTATAAAGGCATCCAAAGTGCGACAATGGGAGAGTTTACCACCGATGGGATTGGCATCACGGAATACCTCCTGAATTTAGGGGAACAATCTCTTTTTTTCCGGGTAGAAAAAATTCAAGACACAGATTGCGGTCACATTATTTTAGCTAGAACAGCCCATGATCCAACAGCGCATATGAAACTAGAAACCATTGAAAGCTGTAAACCACCTAAAGATGGTGGCTGGATTTTAGAAGTGCGCACCAACCACGACGGGCAAGAGTCTTATTTACTTTTGCAGGGTCACCCAGAATATTTCCCGCTCTCCCTGGGTGATAAAGATTCCGACTAAACGATTTCCGCGACGATCCCTGTTGCGGTAAAGGGCTGGCACTGACTAGATCTATGCTCCAGCCTAAACCCCGGGTCGCTTACGGCTCGGGGTTTCTTATTTGCTGCCAAAGAGTCTCATAGTTTTTCTGACGTTGGAACTTTTCTCGTACAAAAATTTCCGCCGCATGTCCCATTTCTTCCCGTAAACGCTTTTCTTCCACAAGCGCGCGTAGCGCCGAGCAATACGTTTCCTCTTCCAGCACAGGAGTTAAAAAAGCCGTCACTCCTTCTTTTACTGCGTCAGGAATTCCCCCATTTTTAAATGCCACCACCGGTAATCCTGCGGCCTGTGCCTCCACATACACCAAACCAAATCCTTCATCTAAACCAGGAAAGGCAAACACATCCGCAGCTGCCAAAATTTTGCGCACATCTTTCGCTTCCTGGGTGCCTAAGAGCCGGCCATGTTTTCCTAGCATTTGCACACATAGCTTCTGCACCTCTTGCCGACAAACCCCACCCCCCACATGGAGCCACTGGAACCGTAACCCCTCCGCACGCAAACGACCTAAACATCTGAGCAAGAATTTCACGCCTTCAGTTTTGCGATCGGCCCGGAGCATGGCTATCGTTACAATCACCACGCCATCTAGACCCAAGCGCTCCCGGGTGACTGAGCGCTCTTTTTTGGCCATCGTGAACAATTCAACATCCACCGAAGGAGGCAGATATTGTAACTTCTCGCTAGGAAACCACTCTTGCAAAAATAAAAAATCTTCGCTTTTGTCACAAAAAATCTTAGTGGCATAGCGTAAGGCCGAGCGGTTTAAAAAATAACCGAACCAATATCCCAAGCGCCGCGCCGCTAGCCGAGCATACATGCCTTCAAAAATAAAATAAGGTTTACGGAACCACCACGCGAGTAAAAATCCGATCGGATCTGGGGCTTTGTAATAGGTGTGATAGGTAAAAAAAACATCTGGCTTTTCTCGCCTCACCCAAAAATAGGCCCGGATTAAAGAAAAAATCCAAAGAAAAATTTTAAATGGAGAGCGATAAAATAGACGGGAACGAAATTCCGAGAGCACTTGCACATCTGCGCCCTTGGATTGAAAAAATTGGTATAAGCCCCGAGCGATTTCCCGATCCCCAGAGGGAGTTGGATGAGCTATCGGCTTTAAGGGGCAATAAAAAGCAATTTTCACAAAGCCGCTTCCAAAAAAATTCGACATTTTTCTGTGCCCTTTAAATCAGGCAGCACTTCTGGATAAGGCAAACGCAAACGCTCCCGAATTTTTTCCGCCAGCACTTTTGGCTGTAAATCTTTAGGTTGGAGCACGCCCAAGAAACCTTTTTTCTCTAAGAGGCGCGCCCGGGTGATTTGCTCTTCATTTGCATCATAGGTGAGCACCAAGGCCGGCGTGCGCGTGTTCACAAGATTCATCACAGTATTATAACCGGCCATGGAAAGAGAAAGGGCTGAACGAGATAGCTCTTCCTCAAAGTTCGGCAATAGCTCACAGAACTCTACTCGATTCTTAAAATTGGCGAGCCGCGCAGTTAACTCCTGACGGAGCGTTTGGCTAGTATAGGGCCCAAAAACAAAACGAAATGTATATTCCGGAAATTCGGGCACAACAGCGATCGCTGCGCGATAGAGCTCCTCCCCCACACTACCGCCTCCAAGGCTTAGTAATACTTCCTTAGCTCTTTCTTTTGCTTGGGGCTTCGAAGGCTCGGCCACAAAACCTGTGTATTGAATTTTATCGCGAATTTTTTCTTCTTGGCTAAAAGTGTCAGCAAAAGAAATCAACTGCTGGTCCGCATGCACCCATACTCCATCAAAATATTTATTCACAGCTTCGGCCACTTCCATATCCCGTTTCTCACCATTGGGCTTGGCCACTAAAATATCTCGTACAGAGCAAAATACTTTTACCTTTGAATTTTTCTTTTTCATTTCTTCTAATAAATGAAAAACTTCTTTGCGAAACTTTCTACGGCCAAAAGGAAATAGCTCAATCACAATTGCATCAAACGCCCCCAGAGCCGACAATTGGTTTTTACGACTTTGAAAAATTTCCTCCACTGATCTTTTTTCTAAGGGATCATAGAGCGTGCTATCACTTTCTCGCATTAAAAGTGGATCCAATTGCACTTTTTTTACCACCGCCACGGGCCGCAAAGGCACTTCCGGCCCCCCTTGCACATAGGTAACAGCAAAGGATTTGGACAATTCATTCACAATGCTTAAGGATCTTGTTACGTGCCCGATCCCTAAAAGATGTTGGCAATAAAAAAGAACTTTTTTCATAGGCCACCATAGGGAAACAATAATTTTGCGCAAACATCAATACAGCGATCTGCGTCGAACACTGCTGCTACTTTTTCTCGCCCGGCCTTTCCTAAGCGGGCCGCCAAATGGGGCTCCACAAAAAGCCGCTGTATCGCTAAGGCTAGGGCTTCAGGATTTCGCTGGGGCACTAACAAACCCGTGCGTTCTTCTTCCACTAATTCTGGGATGCCCGAAACCTTCGTGGCCACCACGGGTAACTCCATGCTCATGGCTTCTGCCATAGAATTAGGAATCCCATCTCGATCCCCATTTTCTGATTCCCGGCTGCCCAACACAAACACGCCTCCAGCGCGATAGGCCTCTAGCACCACAGGCTGTGTTACCGATCCATGAAAGCGAACTTTTTTGAGCCCTAATTCTTGCACTAAAGCTTCCAAGTTCTGCCGCTCTTCTCCTGCGCCATACACATCGTATTCTAATTCTAATCCTTCTTTTTTAAGCCAGGCCAAGGCCCTCAACACATCATCATAGCCTTTTTTATCCACAAGCCGCGCTACGGTGAGCAAGCGAGGTTTAGGAAAAGGAGCGCTAAGCGGTGAACCAGAAAAAGCCCGTAGATCCACGCCATGATATACTTCATGCACTTTTTTTGCTTGGCTGGCGCCTACGATTTCTCTTATGGTTTGCCAATTGAAGTGCGTACAAGTCATGAGAAATTGGCTTTGCGCCACGCGCTCCTGAATTTCTTCCCGAGAAGATGTGTAAATATCTTTGGCGTGGGCTGAGATGGAATAAGTTAGGCCTGTGATACGAGCAGCGTAGAATGTCATTTCCGTGGGCACATGCAGAAAATGGGAGTGGAGATGACAAATCTCTCCGCTTCCCAATTTCCTTTTCCAAATAAGCCAACCAGCTTGCGCCAGGCGCTTCAAGGGGCTCCATTTTTTACGTCGAATAGCGGCTAAGAGCGCGTGGGAAAGCGCAGAGCCATAACCGAAAGGATGCAAACAAAAAACCAGCACATTAGGCAAGAGCACATTCGGGCGCAAAAATTTATCTTCCGGAATATAATAAATAGCGGCTTTGATTTTTCCATGCACCGGATGCCGCTCTTTTTCTCTGGGCGCACGCAAGGAATAGATTTCTAGCTCCAACCCTCTTTGTTCGAGTAGATGGATTTCTTGGGCGATGAAAGTTTCACTTAGGCGGGGATAACCTTTGAGAACGAACCCGACTTTGGCTGGCATGCCAGTGTCTCCTCGATGAACTTGCCCACGTTCTGCAAGCCATTGGTTTCAAAGGCGGGAACGTTCGCCTGATCCAAAGCTACCATTTCCCGGATCTTCCAACCTAAAGCTTCCGCGTTTAACTCGCTCGGATGCAAATAATCGCAGAGGCCTTTTTTCTTAAACACTCTAGCACGGATGAGCTGTTCTTCTCGGGGCCGAATGCGGGGCAAGATTAAAGGATACTTGCGCATATAGGCCAATTCACAAAAAGAGTTATAGCCACCCATGGAAATCACTAGACGGCTGCGATCAAAGAGCCCCAAAGCATTGCTTGTGAAATCGATCACTTTAAAGTTTGTTTTCTCGGCCTGGAGTTTGCGCGCGCGCTCTACTAATGGAACGTTCGCAAAAGGGCCCGTGAGTAATACATAGTTGAAATCATCGCCGGCCAATTTGTTTTCCACCACTTGCAAAAACATCTCGATATAATTCCAGCCGTCACCCCCACCACCCAACGTAAAGGTAACAATAGGGCGATCCTTAGGAAAATCGAGAGGGAAAAACTCTTTTTCGAAACTTTCTTTTGGTTGCACGTAACCTGCGTACACTACTTTTTCCGCTAGATGTTTAGGCAGAGAATATTCTTCCCGGAAATCAAAATTGCTTTCTTCGCCATAAATCAACAGGCTGTCATAAAACTCTTCTAGCCCCTTCAGCACGCCCTTACGCTGCCACTCTTCGGCCACTTTTTCTTTTTCGTCTAGAATATCCCGGAAACCACAAACAATCTTCGTTTCCATTTTCTGTTCACGGATATAACGTAAACTTGGCAATAACTCGCCTTTCACGCCTAATGGCTCTTTATCCACAATCAATATTTGCGGACGAAAATTTTTCACAGCGGCTAAAAGTAAATTGGCCCGTAAAGATACGAACTCCTCAATCGGAATATTAAGGGAGCGCGGCTGGTATTCACCCGTAACTTGCTTGGCAAAACCTGGAAGATTCAAATACTCGATGCCAGGCTTAGATAAAAAAGAGTTGGCCATGGGTGAAGAGCAAGCAATCAAAATAGACTTACTACTATCAGCAATGGCGTTAGCGATTTTTTGGGTGCGGCGGATATGGCCCAAACCAAAAGTATCGTGGGAATAGAACATCACTCTAGACATGACCCAACTCCCTCTCAGCCCTACGCTCGGAGCCAGGAATCAAATCGGAAAAAAAACAAGAAGAGATATTACGCTTCGTGAGTTCTTTTAATAAATCGTCCAGTGTAGAAAAATCCTCTTCAGTCATTTTATCGTGATGAAGCATCACGCCCACAAAATCAGCACCCTCCTCGTTACGGCGAGCTAAGTAACGGAAAATTTCTTTGGCGCTGGAACGCAAACTGTCTTTACGGGTGTGGAGATCCAAAGAAACATTAAATTCAGGAATCGGCGCCACGGCAGATTTCGCGGCCACCTCTTCTTCCCGGGAAAGTATTTTGTAGCCACACTCCGGCAGAAGCGGAAGAAATGCGTTGTTCATGCGATTCCAGGGAGGCACAAAACAAGGATAGTAATTTTCAAATCGCTCAGCCAGCGTTAAGCGCCCCAACTCTAGCTCCCTTTTAACGTCAGCATATTCCCGTGTTGAACCATACTCCGCTTTTTTGCCTTCCAGCTCGTGATTTTGGTGGCTAAAACCATGGGTCACGATCTGTAAATAGGGAGCTGCCTGGTAGGAGTAAGGAATACTTTCTTTTAACACTTCATCGTTAAGGGCTTGGGGAATAGCGGCGGCATTGAGCCTTTGATCGTGGCGGGCAAAAAGGGTGAGCAAGCGGGCAAAGGCTTTAGGGTTCCAGCCTAGGTCGTCATTTCGGAAGAGCAGCCACATGGGGGAGGATCTCCTTAGGCCATAAGTCGCTCCGCGTTATATCGAGAATTCCGGGAAAAATCAAGGTAGAAGGGGCCACTTTGCAAAAGATTATAGCTTCCTTAAAAACAAAAAAACCATAACTATCAAATATTTATCTTCAGCGCTGCATCTCGTGCTTCAAGGCCGCATGGAGCTCTACTTCTTCTTGGCCAAACTTTTCCAAGTACTTTTCCCGATTGGCCTCCCCAGCCCGCAGCATCTCTCCCACTTTCCCTGAAAACACAGCCCCATACTTTTCTTCCAACAAGAGCACATAAGCCCGCAAAGTATCAGGAATATTAAGATCTCCGCTCCAATGGATTTCACGGCCCCGATTGGTGTTCACTTCCACAATCTGAAAGCCCTTGGGCCCCTCCATTAAATCCACCCCCCAGGCTTGCCCAGCCAGTACCCACCTGGGTAAAGCATCCAAAAATTCCTGCAAGGCCACTTCCGCTCTGTGAAAAGATTCTCGATTCCACGCTTGGTTCCAGCGGGTATAAGTAGCGCCCTTCACCACGTGGTGCTCTAGGGTATGCAAACGATACTCCTCGGCCCGTTCACCAATTTTTTCCTGCACAAGAAATGTTTCACCACTAGAAACTTCCCCCGTTAAAGCATTGGGCTTGGGCGACGTTTGCAAAAAAATTTCAGGATTTTTTTCGTAAGCCTCCCAAAAGCTTTCCTCAACATACACACTCTTACCATCGGAATTCATATCGTCCGTAGGCTTCACCACAAACCCTCTTGGAAAAAGCGTGTGAATTTTTGGCAAAGCTTTTTTGAGACCCAAAGTGCGCGGATGAAATTTCTCGGCCACCTCTGGAGCCACAGACTCTAAAATCTGGGCAAAAATTAATTTATCAGAACAGTGGGCGGAAAAAGCGGACGTTTCAACTAATTTTATTTTGTAAATCCACTGAAGAAAGGCGTTGCGGGTAGGTTTTGTGATGAGAATCTCACCCAGCGGCGCAATAGAAGTGCGAGCAGATTTTTTTTTATCTGCTAGAAGCTTTGGTATATGGATTTTTTCTTGCATTGCTCTTTATCCTTGCAAAGAAATATTTAACTCTAAAACACTTAACTTACGAGCTTCCCAACGAAATTTATGGATACTAGGAAAGCTCAGTCTCTCTTTTGGTTTATAGGAAGCATCCCAACCGGTGGCTAAACTATAAAAAGCATTGGTTGTGGCCTTATGGGTAACCACTACGGCAATTTTTCCTGATGCTTCGGGTAAGCTCTCTAACCAATCTTTCACCCGAGCCACCACTTCCCGAAAACTTTCACCCCCATGACCCGCGAAATCCATTCCCCGCCAATCGCCCTCGAATAAACCCTGCACTTCCGTGGTAGTTTTTCCTTCCCACTCCCCCACATGCATTTCTTTTAATCCATCATGAAATTGGATCATTTGATTAGGGTAGAGAATAGTAGCCGTTTCCCGGGCCCGGGCTAAAGGGCTCGACCATAAAAAATCCGGCCGTGGAGGCAAATGCGCCCGCCAAGTTAAGGCCTCTTGGCGCCCCACATCCGCCAAGGGAATATCCGTGGAGCCCTGGTAACGACCCTCTAAATTCCAGAGAGTTTTTGCATGGCGAATCACAAAAAGTTCCAAGCTCTCTCCTTTCTAATGCCGGTTAAAATCCCAAGGAAAATTTTTGCCAGATTGCACTTCCAGCAAAGCATCCGTCAAAGTTTCCGTAGTCCACAATAAAATAAATGGAACTCGCTCTTGAGGAGCCGTGGCTGCTAGCCAATTGGTCCACCAGCCGGGATTAGTGCCCACGAGCAACTCCCGATCCCCTCCTAAAAGTTCTAAGAGCGGTTCATTATTTTTTCCCAAAGGAGCCGTAGCAATCCAACTAGAACAATTATGCCCCCCCTTAGTAGTGGCGTTGCGGTCTAGTTTTCCTTCGGTGTGTTGGTGGCCTTCCATATGAAAAGGGCCAATTGTGCGCCGGCGATTTTTAAGAATGTTCTGTAAATATTGCTGGAGACGGCCCCGCTCTTCGCTTGTAAGTTGTAATACCAATTCCATGGCTTTCGAACGGGGAATGGCATAGTCGCGAACCCGGAATTGGGGCCACCAGTTGAAAATAAAACGGCCATAATTAAAAACTTTTTGGTCAATGCGAGTCATAAGATGGCTCGCTCTTTCTTTTAGAGGGAAAGAAAGGGTGTACTCTTGCAAATATTTTTTTCTTAGCTCTTCTTTTTGTGCCGTAGTTAAATCTTTCGTGGAAACGATTAAGATTTTGCGACCAGCACGCACTTTTTCGCCTCTTACGTTGATACGAAACCGCGCATCTTCTACCCAGGCCATATGGGAAGGATTAAAAAAACTGCTCATTGCAATCCCTCCACAATCTTTTTTTCTCTTTTACGAAATAATTCGTAGAGACCACTCTCTTCGGAAAATTCTACCAATGCCCCTTGGGCCAACAATAAGCTATTTTGTTGCCGAGCTTTTTCTAATTTTTGTAAGTAGGAGTTTTGCGCTGCCTGCACTTGCGAAGAAAATTCTGGGCCTAGAAGTTCTAGCCACGGATTCCATGAGCGCAATGGATAAGCAAAATTGCGATACACCTCATAGGTGAATTTTGCTTTTTCAAACTCCAAAGCAATGGGCGGAGCCCGATTGGGGCAAGTGGCTACCAACCACTCCCTAACTTCTGAAGGAAGAGCCGAAAAAGCCTCGGCAGAATCAAAGGGAGGGATTTCTGCAAAAGCCAAAAAGGCCGAGCGGTCTTTTGTTCCATAAAATACTACCCGGGCCACCCGGTTTAACAATAAATCTAGATCCCGGTGCGCATCCCGAATCTCCCAACAAATTCTATGGGGAGCGGCCACATCGGGCCGATAGGCCGTGGAGCCCACATATTTGAAACTATGGTCTCTACGGCCTGGGCGTATAAGACTCTCGGGATCCAGCATCTCGCCCTTGGCATTTTCCCGTAAGAATTTTTTTAAAAGACGGTGGCGAAGCGTAATCATGGGGCCAAGATAAGGATGCAAAAAGGATCGTAAGGGTTCTTGGATAGGTTTTGATCGCCAGCGTGCGAGCCCCCGCTCTAAACGCTCCAAAATATCTAGTTCGTTAAAAAAATTAAACCAACCTAAATGCTCGAGGGCGCCCTGGGTAGGATTAGAGCCAAAAAAATTCGGGCTGGGCAAACTCACCATGGCTTGCAAGGATCCCTCTCCCAGCTCTTGCTGTACCCAGTGTAATTGTTCAGAAAATTCTTGGAAATCGGCAAAAGGCCCAAGGGCCAATTCCACATTGCCCGTATCGTCTCGATGTAAGGGTTTAAGAAAATCTGGCCCGCTAGTGGGCTCCAACACCACTCGCCTATCCCCATGCTGGAGGGAGCGGCAATAGGATAAAAGAGCCTGTTCTTTGGCTTCTTTGCCTAAGCTTTCCCACTGGGGCACACCCACACCGGGGGCTAAGGTATAGTAAGCAAAACAGTTCACAAGACGCAGAAATTCGGTCTCAAAACCAAATTGGAAATTGCCCCCTTGCTGGAAAGGTTGCAAAACTTGATAATCCTGAAAATCCAATGGCCTAGACATGCGACACGTTGCATTATATATCTCTTTTCCTAGGGAAAAGAAAATGTTATTACGACATGCGTTATTTTTGTAAACTGCCTCTAAAAGAAAGCCCCATCGGAATGCGCATCCCACGCCCGCCCTCTTCTTATCTTTGGACCTGCCTAAAACCCTACCGTTGGGCGTTTTTAGGAGTAGGCGTTCTGCTCTTTTTGCAGATCGCCTTCACAATCATTGTTCCTTTACCCGTAAAATTCATCTTAAACCATGTGGTGCAAGGAAATGCGGAAACCACCCACCATATCGTGCTAAAGGGCATGGATTTGGGCACCTATTCCGGCGCCGAAGGCTTATTGTTGCTATCGTTTTTGGCTTTTGCCTTAGGCATTACTTTAAACACAGCGTATCTGGCCGAGCAGATGTGGTCCGGCAACATTGCCTTTCGACTCTTGGAAAGAATGCGCCGGGACTTTTTCCATCGCATCTTCACCCGCCGACAAAGCTATTTAGATTCTAAGAAAAAAGTGGATCTAGTGGGCCGGGTTTCTTCGGATATCAGCAATATAGAAATCCTCATAACCAACGGCATCCCCGCCATTGTGCGCGATATTCCCATGTTGTTTGTGCTGATCGCGATGATGTTTCTTATCAACGTGAAGCTCACCTTGATTTTCTGCCTATGTTTACCCGTATTCTACATTACGATCCATGTGTTTACGGCCAAAATGCGAGTAGCCGCCCGGGATTTGCGTAAACGCACCGTGAATTACGAAGAAGAATCCTATGAAGCCATGAATTCCATGGCGATTGTGAAAAGCTTACGCGGAGAAGAAAAACTTTTAAATAAACTCTTAGGAAGGATCTTTGGCTTAACAAAAGCCAATAAAGCCAATCTAAAAGCCGCCCAAGGCCTCGAATTTTCCATGGGCAATATCCAATATATTGTGCGAGGAGGTTTTTTATTCCTGGGTTGCTGGGCGATTTTTCGTAAAGAAATTGGTTTAGGGGATCTATTCCAAATTCTGGCTTACATGGATATTCTTTCCCGGCACGTGAACAACATTAATAAATTCTTGTCAAAATACCCAAAATTCACGGCCAGCTTGGAGCGACTGAAAAATTTTGACACTGATCTTGAACAGTTCCCAGAAATCTCCGGAAGATCTCCTTTACATAGAAACAATATTGTACGCGGAGAAACAGCACTTACCTTTGTGAACACTTCTTTCCAGCACAACGAAGAAAAAGAAGCTAAACGCATCCTAGAGCGCTTCAATCTATCGTTTCCCAAAAATCACCTCATCGCTATCGTTGGCCAAAGTGGCTTAGGTAAATCTACGTTTAGTCGTCTATTAAATCGCCTTCACGATCCTCAAGAAGGCCGCATAGAAATTGCTGGTGGTCAAGATTTGCGGGAGTTCGATTTAAAGGATTTACGCTCCCTGGTGCGCATCATTTCCCAGGAAATATTTTTGGTTTCTGGCACTGTAAGAGAAAATCTCTTATTGGCCTCGAAAGAAAATATTAGTGAAGAAGAAATACTAACGGCCCTAAAAGCAGTTAATGCCCTCGAGTTTGTGCAATTGCTGCCTCAAGGCTTAGACACAAAAATCGGCGAAGGTGGTTTGCAACTTTCTGGTGGCCAAGCAAAAAGAATTCACCTGGCTCGAGCCTTCTTGGATCTAGAGTCGGAAATCGTTCTATTCGATGAACCAACCACTGGCCTTGATACTCTTTCTTCGCAAATTGTAATGAAATCCATTAAGGAGGTTTCTCATCGGAAAACCTTAGTGCTTTGGATTACCCACCGGATGCAGGAAGTATTTGCCGCCGATCAGGTGCTCTTTTTCCAGTCGGGGGGGAATCCCATTTTCTCCACACACACACAGCTCTTTGCCGAAAGCTCCACCTACCGGGCACTCATGGAAACAGAAAAATCTTCTCCCGTCCACAAACAAAATGCTTTAGAATTACCAGAACCAGAAGAGCATGATCCTTTGCCTAGCCCTAGATTGCTTTAGAGGATGTGGTGAAAAAACAGGCCGTAAAATTTTTGCTTCTTACCCTGCTGCTGGAACCCACAGCCTTTTCTGCCCCCACACCGCTAACCTGGGAAGAAGTACGATCCACAGCGGAAATAAGGAACCTCGGATTGGCCAGCGCCCAGCAGACTTGGCAAAGCTACGAAATGGCCGTGAAGGGTAGCTACGGAGATTTTTTACCTTCTATTAGCCTGGAAGCGGAACGGCGCCGCACCATTTCTGAGTCCTATGGCTTTGCCACAAAAACCAAGAGTAAAACCTATAGTGTGGCGGCCTCCTGGAATTTATTTAATGGCTTTGCCTCCATCGCAGCTTTAGGAAAAGCCCGGGCCCAAGCAGCTGAATCCTTGGCCGCCAGGGATGCAACGAGCGTAGATCTACGCTACGAAATTAGGCGCGCTTTTTTTAATGTATATATCCAACAAGAGCGCATTCGTTTGTTTGAGCGCACCCAGAAGCGCCAGCAACAAAACGAAAAACTTATCTCCCTAAAATACGAATCAGGCACTGAGGCCAGGTGGAATCTTTTAAAAACCCGAGCTGATCGCGAACGAGCCGATTATAATTTGGAGTCCGCAAAAACTTCCCTAGCCACCGCCCGGGATACACTGGCTCAGTACTTACAAGTAGACTCCCTGCCTTCGGATCGATTCGTGGAAAACCAAACCATCCAACCTCCATCCATTAAAAATGAAGAAGACCGGGCGCGCAGCCACCCTGATTTACTGCAAAGCCAATTCAATCAGGAAAGCTTGGACAAAAATCGCACCTCGGCTCGATCCGCTTTTTTACCCTCCATTGATCTTTCCTATTCCATTAGCCGGGAGCAAAATGAAATTGGCTCAAGAAGCAGACCCGAGAGTAGGCAGTGGGCCGTAGTTGCTCAATGGAATATCTTTAACGGCTTTTCTGACTACTATGACTTGCAACAAGCCAACCTTCTCCACGAGGCTGCGGAGCTTAAAACAGAAAATCTACAACGGCAGCTAATCTCCAACATTCGCTCCGCCAGCGCTGATTTAAAATCATCTGCAGCACGTTTGCCTTCAGTCAAATCTTTACGAGAAGCTGCCGAAGAACGGGTGCGCACCGTAAGCGCCCAATACCGTTCCGGACTAAAAACCTATTTAGATTGGGAACAAGCAGAGGCACAGCTCCTGGAAGCCGAGCAAGTGGAAATCACTGCCCTTAGCAACGCCCTAGAAGCCTTAGCCGCCTATGAACGCGCCATTGGCATCACTTTGGAAGCACCATGAATAAAAAAATTCTTCTTCTAGTAGCAGTTCTCATCTCAATTGCCGTGGGCTCTTATTTTCTTTTTCGCAAAAAAGAACCCAAGTGGGAAGAAGTGGCTGTGGAACAATCTGCCTTCACCGTGACTGTTTCCGCCAGTGGCACCGTGGAACCAGAAAACAAAATCTCCATCATCTCCCCCATTTCTGGCCGCATCGATAAAATCATGATTGAAGAGGGCACCGAAGTAAAACGTGGCGAGGTTTTGGCCTGGATGAGTTCCACCGATCGGGCAGCCCTGTTGGATTCGGCCCAAGTGCAGGGTGGAAAAACCATGAAGGAGTGGTCAGATGTGTATAAACCCACTCCCATTCTCTCTCCCGCCGCCGGCGTGATCATCGCAAAAAATATTGTAGTTGGGCAAACCGTGAACCCACAAACAATTCTCTTTGCTTTATCCGATCACCTAGTGGTGATCGCTGATGTAGACGAAACGGATTTGGGAAAAATCAAACAAGGCCAAACAGCCAACGTGACCGTGGACTCCTTTCCAGAGCTCTCCGTAGAAACCAAAGTGGTTCGCATCGCACACCAGAGCAAATTAAAAAACGCCATTAATACTTATGAAGTGCTCTTGGTTCCTGAAAATTTACCCCAAGAATTTCGTGCGGGGCTCACGGCTTCCGTGCAGTTTGTGTATTTACAAAAAGAAAAGGCCCTCCTCTTGCCCACCTGGATCGCGGAAGGTAGAGAGAATTTCGAAAAAGAAGTCACAGTAAAGGGCCCGAAGCCTGAAAAAAGAAAGATCCGCTTTGGGCTTTCCAATGGGCAAAAAGTAGAAGTACTGGAAGGATTGGCTGCGAACGATATTTTGTTGGTGCAACCGCAAAAAGTACTGAGTGATAAAGCGCCAGCCACTGTGTTTGGCATCGGTGGAAGCCGCGGCAGGAGACGATAATGCCCGCCATTATCGAGATACGAAACTTACAAAAAATCTATCGCCCAGAAAGTAAAAATCCCAATGAAGATGTGCCCGAAGTACGGGCCTTGGATGGCGTGAGCCTGCAGATCGAAAGGGGAGATTTTGTGGCCATTGTGGGCCAATCGGGTTCCGGTAAATCCACCTTAATGCAGATTTTAGGTTTATTGGATCGCAAAACTTCCGGCGAGTACTTTCTAGAAGGCGAAGAAATTTCTCAATTTAGCGATGAGATGTTAGCTTCGTTGCGGTCCCAGAAAATCGGTTTTATTTTCCAGTTTTTTAATCTTCTTCCTCGCACTTCCGCCACCGATAACGTGGCCCTACCCATGCTCTACGCGGGCCATAAGAATCCTGGCCCAAAAGCGCAAAGCATTTTAAAAAAAGTAGGATTAGAAAATCGCCTTTATCATAAACCCCACCAGCTCTCCGGCGGCCAGCAACAAAGAGTAGCCATTGCTCGAGCCCTAGCCAATGATCCTTCGCTGATTTTTGCCGATGAACCCACGGGTAATATTTCCTCGGAGCAATCGGAGGAAATATTAAATATGCTCCAGGAACTGAACCGCCAAGGAGTCACGATTGTTCTCGTTACCCACGAGCACGATGTGGCCGCACGCGCCAACCGCATCATCACGTTAAAGGACGGACGGATTGCGAGTGATGAACGCTCAAAACCAGTACCCAGCCCTTCGAATGCCGCTAGAGCCTCCACACCCACAACGATTGCTTCTCCTTGGCAGCGGCTAAAAGAAAATATGCGCATGGCAAGGGTTGCCCTTTCCCTAAATAAAATGCGCACCGCTCTCGCTACTTTAGGCATCGTGATCGGCATTAGCTCCGTGGTGGCTATGGTAGCCGTGGGGAAAGGAGCCCAAGCCACGATCGAAAAACAACTCTCCTCCTTGGGCACCAATATGCTCACCATTTGGCCGATCAATCCCCGCTCAAACGCCAATATGGCCGGCGGGCTGCGCTACCGAAAATTTAGTCTGGAAGATTACGAAGCTATCAAAAAACTCATACACCCCGAAAGCCCGATTGAATACGCGGGCGCCCTCGTGAACGGCAATGTGCAAGTTTCTTACGGCGCCAAAAATGTTTCCACCCGCATTGTGGGCGCAAGCTCTAGTTACGAAAAAATGCAAAACGCCACTTTAAGTGGTGGTCACTTTTTTTCCGAGGAAGAAGATTATGGCCGCCAGCGGGTGGTGATCCTCGGGCAAACCGTGGTGCGAAACCTTTTTGGCGAAAATTTAAACCCTTTAGGTTCGATCATTAAAATCAATCGCGTGGAGTTCCGGGTGATCGGAGTGCTCACAGCGAAAGGCTCCGGGGGATTTCAAGACGCGGACGACCAAATCATCGTGCCCATTCACACCACTATGTACCGCGTGTTGGGAAAAAGCCTCATTGATAACCTCACCGTATCCATACGCTCCGATTCCCAAATCGATGCCGCCACCATGCAACTAGAAGAGCTCTTGCGTAGCCGCCGTGGTATCCGCGACAACGCCGAGGATGATTTTATCATTCGCAGTTTGAATGAAATTCGCGATGCCGTAAATAAAAGTACCGCTGCCATTTCTTCCTTACTTGCGGCGATCGCATCCATTTCGCTGCTCGTTGGTGGGATTGGGATTATGAATGTGATGCTCGTGAGTGTAAAAGAACGCACCAAAGAAATTGGATTAAGAAAAGCCTTGGGAGCCCGACGAAAAGACGTGCTCTTACAATTTTTGGTGGAATCCGTGATGATTTGCCTATTAGGCGGCTTTATTGGCCTCATCGTGGGTTATGTTTTGTCGTATGTAGCCACTACGGCCTTTGGCTGGACAGCCACGATTCCCCTTTCGGCAACCATCGTGGCTTTTTTCTTTTCGTTCTTTGTGGGGATATTGTTCGGCATGTGGCCCGCCAAGCAGGCCTCTAACCTTTCCCCCATCGAAGCCTTGCGCTACGAGTGATTAGAAATAAAAACGCACGCCCAAGTTGCCATCTAAATACATATCGGAGCTCGGGATGATTCCAATATTGAGTGCAGCTTGCACAAAAAGCTCAATATCAGGATTTGTGAATTCATAACTTACACCCACTGGCAAGCGTGGACCAAAAACCACTTCCCCATCTTGTTTGCCGGATTTAGAGCGCATGGAAAGACCACCACCGAAAAAGAGATCAAAAGTTTCTTCACCCAATTGAATAGCATCTGGTTTGGTCCATAGATAGTTTCCATTTACCTGGAAGCGGGAGTCCGTGATCGACCAACCCGCAGCGCCTTCGATAGAATTTTCTTCATTGAACCAATGCCGGGCCGTAATACCATTGGGGCTTCCCAGTACCACCCCGATGCCTGTGCCCTCTCCCGCCTGGGCTGAGAGTGAAAAGAAAAACAATAAAAATAGGGCGCGTAACATAGAGACCTCCAATAGCCGTGGCAAAATTTGCCATCGTTTCCAACTGTTCCCAAATTAGCAAAAGCTGAACCAATCGCAAGTTTCATGCTACGCTTTTTTTATGCGCATCGTTTGCCAGCAACCGCACTATTTGCCTTGGCTTGGGTATTTTGACCTCTTTTCTAAAAGCGACGCCTTCGTTTTCTTGGATTCTGTGCAGTGGATCCGGCAAGGGCGCCAGCACCGCACAAAAATTCTGGGGCAAAATGGAAGCTTGTGGCTCACTGTTCCGATCCGCGGTCACGGCCACCGAGCCAAGCAACTAAAAGATATGGAAGTGGATGAGCAGCCCTGGGCTAAAAGACATTGGGAGTTGGTGCGCACGAACTATCGGACAGCACCTCATTTTTCGCAAATGGAAGCGCTACTTCGTCCGTTTTGGGAAAAAGCGGAAAAAATGCGCTTTCTGGCAGACATTTCTTACGAAGGATTTTGGGCCTTGTGGGAACCCTTGGGGTTGCAGGTGGACTTGCATTGGTCGTCGGACATGCAAAATATTCGAGAAGACAGAAACCAGCGGGTGATCGATATTTGCGCTCAAGTTGGCGCCAATGAATATTATTCTTCGCTGGGATCCACCCGTTATTTGGATCTTTCGCAGTTTCGGGCAGCGGGTATCTCTGTGCGTTGGCAACATTTCCAAGCAAACTTCCGCCCCCTGCACCGGCCTTTGGATCTATCTATCTTGGATTATTTGGCCCATCATCCGCTGGAAGAATTGCGGCTGGCTCTGAACGATAGAGAGAAAAGTTTCCATGGTGCTCCGGAGGAACCACTCCCCCTAGCCAAGGCTGGTTTCGCTCGATCTGATCCCGCACTTCTCGCCCCCTCCCCACCACAAGAATAGGTTGCTGGCGGGCAATTGCCTGCAAATCCTTCAGCGTTTTTGCCACCGCCGAGCGGCTGCCAAAATCATAGATAAAATAAATTTGTGCGGGCTCCGGGCTGAAGCTTGGATCGGCTAGATCTTGGGTGTAGAGATTTGGTGAGGCATCAAAATTTTTTAAGGCCCGATTGCCTTCCCGCACCCGGGCTTCCACTAGTTCATAACCTAGGAAATAAACTTCGGGAAAATGCCGGTGCAGCACAAATCCTAGGCGGCCGTAGCCCGCACCAAGATCGATGATGGTATCGCCTGGTTGTGGTTTGAGGATTTCCAGCATACGGCGCAGCTCTGAGTAAGGCGTGAGGAAAGTGTTGGGGCCGAGGTTTTCCCAGCGTTTGTGTCCGTCATTAATAGGTTCGAGGGTGGCTTCGGTTTCTTTGATTTTCAGGCCGAGCCAATCATCCACAGCCTGGCTATGGCCCACTTCTTCGGCGTAGCTTGTGTGCAGGACTGGAAAGGGATCTGCAGGGGAGAACATGGCTTGAAGGTAGTATAGTTTTTTTACTTTGCACGCGCAAAGCGCGTTGCGCGACGCGTTTACTCCCCCATATCCGCGGCAATTAGTATTTTGCCATTTATCACTTGAACAAAGCGCGCACTTACGCTGAAACATACAAAGAATTAACTGGAGGGAATTTATGAAACTCAGTCATTTAGCCGTCATCGTATGTTCGTTGCTCGCGTCCACCACCTCTCATGCAAGAAACACGTGGAGCATTGAGCTCAATCTACTAAAATTTAATCAGACCTTCAAAAGCACGGCCGAAGAAACAGATAGAGTTGTGTTCCAACAAGTACAGGGCGAACAGTCGTTGCGCCTTACGTACCATGTGAACAGAGGCCGCCCCTATAGCGACGTGATCAACACCCGCATCACTCCCGGTGTAACTTGCCCTGGTCACTCGGAACTCATCGTTTCAAAGGAAGGCGATCGTTATTTTATCGAATTAGATTACGAAGCGATTCAACTAGGACGCAATCGGGACGGCAGCCATTCCGAAGCTTCCCATGAAATTTATCACTTCAAGGGCGAAGTGGTGATGACCGCCGGGAATTGGGACGGTTGGAAAAATAAAGGCGAGCCTGCTACTTTCGTGTGGACTCCCGTTGCCCTACAAAACTTATTCATGGCGAAGAGCCTAGCCTTGAAAACCGCCTTCACAGACTCTCTTAATTTCACGTTGCGCACCAATCGTATGCGTCCTTTGGTGGCCCGGGAAGGCTTTGAGCTCCAACGGCTCAATACTCCTGAAGCTTATGCTGGCACAGAGCAATCCTTGGCTGGCACCGGCATGACCTACGATATTCGCTACCTCGCGGACGAAGTTCGCCGACCTTAAAATAAAAAGCTCAAAAATTTTAGGCCCGTCTTTTCAAGAAGCTTGAGAAGAACGGGCCTTCGCTTGACATCCCGCCCAACAACTAGTACCCCCAAAAGCCATGGACGAACTATCCTGCGCCAAAGCCCTCATGACCGCCCTGGAGCGACTCACCGTGCGCTTCGGCAGTAAATGCCGCTGGCAGCCTGAGGGCATGGAATTAGAATCTCAACGCCCGATCCAAAGTGAGTTTTTTCCGGGCCGGGAATTCAGCCGGGGATTTGGGCTACTGCCCGGCCGGGAAGCCCACAACTTCAATCTACAATCTCCCTACTTCTTCTTTTCTTTTGGTAATGATCCTGCACAAAACCTAGAAACGCTTGGCCAGTGGAATGTTTGGCATAAAACTCCCAGTGCGCAATCTAGTTCCTGGCACTTACAAAGAGTAGAAAACGTGCCCCTGATCCATCTCTACCAATGCTTCGACCCTAACGATCAGCTCTCCATTATTCCGCTGGATGTGTACACCCAGTGGTTCGTGGCTATGGAAGATAAAAAGCCTGTGGGGAAAGGCCGCTTCACGGATCTTGATCAAGGAGCTTTTCTCTTTTCCCAAGGCTTTACCCGCACGCCTGCGGATTATCTCAAGCTTTTAAGTGCTGTGGAAAATCGTTTAGCGGAAAACGGAGCCAAACATTTGCTCTTTTTAGCTCCGCTCACCCTAGAATCACCCAAACAATTCGGCTTTCAACGCATCTCCCAACTAAACCTGCAGGCTAGCGTCTAAATTCCTAAACTCTGCAATTCCTGCAAAGCTTCCCGTACCACGGGAGTATAGGGAAGAGTTTTGAAGGTAGAAACTTTTTCGCCCTTCAAAATTGTGTAGAGCAAACGCAACAGATCTTCCGAGGTCACGATACCCGCCACCTCATTCTCCCCACGGGTCACAAGAAAGGCCGAAACTTTTTCATCGATCATGCCTTCGGCCACATCCTTAATTGGAGTATCTTCACTCACCGTGAGCGCAGGCCAACTCATCACATCGGCTACTTTTAAATTGGAAGCAAAGCCCGGTTTGTTTGGGTTTATGGCCCGCTGGATATCCCGATTGGAAACAATACCAATCACAAGGCCCGCCTCATCCACCACCGGCAAATGGCGAATGTTTTTTTCTTCCATCAGTGCATCGGCTGCTTCTAAGGAAGCCGCCGCACTCACTGTAAATACTTTTTTGGTCATGGTTTCCGCTGTGATTTTTTTCATGTGTTTCTCCTAAGCAACTAAGACAGGTTTTTATCTGCTGTATTTGCAAAGGTTGTTCCAGGAACCGGAAACCCAGAAAAAAACTAGTGAGAAGAAATATGCTGTAGTTTGCGCTGCACTTCTAGATGCAAAGTCCCATTCTGGGTCCAAAGCACCTTGCCATCTACCACAATGCCATTTGCATTATACCAGCGGCCATTTAGTGAAAGAGATCCGAGAGTTCCATGTTGGCACTGGAGAAAAAACTCCTCCTCTTCAATCCGCACATCGTTACAGGGCAAAAACTCTGCTTCATTGGAACCAATACTATCCATCTTAGCGCTGGCTAAATAGCCCCCATCTTCCCGGCGATTTACTTGGAAATAGGCGATGCGTTTGCCTGCAGCTTCTAACGGACCATCCGCTGGGGAATAAATTCCCACGAATTCGGACTTTTCTTCCCGTGGAGTATCGGTATTTTCTGCATATTCATAGTCCGCTTTTTCAAAGCGATGGCGGAAATGATAAAAGCCCACCATTCCTGCGGCCAACAAAACCAACGCTAGCAGGCCATAGAGAAAGGCTTTATTCAAAATTTACTCCCAAATCGTATCTTCGCCCTTGAGCCAGGCTTTTACGTTTTCCGTGGTCACAGATTTTGGGCGTTCCAGTGGGAAGCCCAAAGCACGGCTCCAAATCTGCGCAGCTAACACTCCCAAGGCGCGGCTCACGCCGAAGAGCACGGTGTAGTATTCGTACTCTTTCAGACCGTAGTGCAAGAGCAGGGCGCCGGAGTGGGCGTCCACATTGGGCCAAGGATTTTTGATTTTGCCCAAGGATTGCAGGATGGGCGGAACGGTTTCAAAAATCTTCCACACTGTATTCACCAAAGGATCATTGGGCATATGTTTTTTGGCAAATTCTGCTTGTGCCGTGAAGCGAGGGTCGGTTTTGCGTAATACCGCATGGCCGTAGCCGGGCACCACTTTGCCATCGGCTAACGTTTTCTTCACGTACTCTTCAATCTGCTGAGCCGTGGGTTTATCCGTGCCCAGCTTCTTTTGCATTTCCAAAATCCACTTCACCACTTCTTGGTTGGCTAAGCCATGCAACGGACCCGCCAAACCATTCATACCAGCCGCATAACTTAAATAGGGATCTGCTAAAGCTGAACCCACAAGGTGTGTGGTGTGGGCCGAAACGTTTCCGCCTTCGTGGTCTGCGTGAATTGTCATATAAAGACGCATCAATTCCGTGAAGCTCGGGGCATCAAAACCTAAACGATGGCCAAAATTTGCAGCCCAATCGGTTTCAATCCCAGGAATGGTTTTGCCGCCATGGTATTTACGACGATACACATAGGCCGCCACTTCCGGCAAACGGGCGATCAAGTTCATGGAATCTTCGTACACAAAATCCCAGTACTCTTTTTTGTTCACGCCCTCGGCGTACTTTTTGGCAAAAATAGATTCTGTTTGTAGAGCCATCACACCCGTTACAAATTGGGTCATGGCGTGAGATTCTTTTGGCAACGCATCGATCGTTTTTAAAACGTGAGCGGGCAGCGGCGCCCGTTTACGCCAATCGGCCGAAAGCTCTGCCACATCACTTTCGCTGGGCAACTCTCCCGTGAGCATTAAATAAAACAACCCTTCAGGCAAAGGCTCTTGGCCACCTTTGGCTTTAGGCAATTTGCTTTGCAGTTCCGGAATGGAAAATCCCCGGAAACGGATTCCCTCGGTGGCATCCAAAAGCGAAGTTTCATACACCATGCCCGTGATGCCGCGCATACCCTGGTACGCCTGTGCTAATTGCACCTCACCGATTTTTTTTGTCCCGTGCTCTTTCAGGATATCTTTGATTTCGGCTGCCAATGCATCGGCCTTGGATTTAAAAAGTTTTTTTAGTTTTTCCATTGCGTCACCCTAAAAGAAGGTCGGAATTTTATTCGGTTTTGTTAATTTCATTCTACCACAAAAAACGCTTTAACCCGGACCTTCATTCACAACCCACAGCAATAATTGCGGCGCATAAATCGACTTAATCCAGACCTGATTTAGTGTAAAAAAATAAAATCATGTTAAGTTGAGCCCTCTTAATTCGTCCAATTTCACTAAAGGAACTATTATGAAGGCATTCTTTTTATTAGCCGCTTTTTATGCAGCCAATGCACAGGCCAATGACGTAGTTCTTGCTCCACGGAAACCCGTCAATTGCAGCACCGAATCCCACGATTATATTAATCGCATCGGCAATATACGGATGGTAGAAAACACCACCCATGCCACCCTTTCGTTTACATCGGTTCATGGCTCCTGTGAGAACGGCATATTTCAAGTGTATCCCATTAACCGCCGCGCCGACTCCATCCTAGATATTGTACGCTTTAAAAATGGCCGCCGTTGGCCCTGGGGCAAAAGCGGTGTTACAGCCCACGTAGAAGTGCAGCCTTACCAATCAGGTGATGAAGCCCAGATCCAGTTGGTATTTGAAAAGAGTGTAGCGTTTAGCGAAGGCAATGTAGGCCAATATGAAATCCGCTTTGAACCCGTACGCGTTCGTTATTACATTTGGAACGTCTATTTAAAGCGGAACGGCAACAAAACAAAAATTGTTTTTACTTCTGCGAACTAATACTCATCCATTTTGAAAACCCGGCCCTCGGGGCTGGGTTCCACATTTTCTACCACAAAATATTGCCGGCCAATTTCCCGGCCATCGGAAGTTTCCACACTCACGCGCCAATCCCCGGGGGAAAAGTTTTGCTTCGTGGCCGTGCCTCGATACCCACTTTTTCGCCCGCCCATCACACGCATGGGAATGCGATCCGTTCCCTGCCAGCCTAAAGTGGGATGGTACTGGGACCATCGCAGATACACGAGATCATCAAAACGCGCAGGCGAAAACACGCTCACGAAAAAAAAGATTTTATCTCCCGGCTCCGCCCGAAAATCCTGGTCGCCCGTACGCCAAAATTTCCACCACGGCTTTTCATGAAACAACTGATACACATCCCCCACTCGCTCCACGCGATGGTAGATGCCCATCTTCTTGGTGGAAAGAGGCACCGGTGGAATCCAGCCAATCAAATAAAATATAGTTACAAATCCGGCCACCAACATGCCGGGCACCATGAGCCTGCGCTTTAGCAAAATACTGCTCACCCTGCCCCGCAAAATCCGGTAAAACCCCCACAAAAAACCGGCGGTGGCCAGCAGCGAAAGTAAAAAGGGTACCCACCCCACAAATCCTAAAGCGATTGGGAAAATCATGGAGAAAAAACAAAATACACAGATCACATACAGAGCAATCTTGGAATCGAGCCCACTATTTTGCACAGATTTTAGTTCGTTACCAATCATCAGGCCTAAGAGCACCACCACAAAAATAAAGGAGGAAAAGAACGAGGCGCTCTTTAGGAAAAAAAGCGAATACACGCTCAAGAGACTTCCTAAAATAAAATGCAGGGCCAGCCGTCGGTAACCCCACCAGCGCCGAAAGAATAAGGGGCCGCTCGCCAATTGAGCGTCTTCGCCATACAAAAAATCATAGGCCAAGATCAAGCCCATGAGCGCCAAATACCCCACTTGCTGCAGCAGAGAAAAAAGATCATCCACGTCAGACAAAGTAAGAATATCGAACAAAAAACCGCCGAGAAAAAATCCTAAGGAAAATCGTAATTCATGTTTTTCGTAGTAGGCAAAAGCCCGACTCTTCCAGCTCATGTTTTCCATGAAGAAATTGTAGCTCAATCATAAAAAAAGAGAGGCTAATTCCCGCACGAGATCATTTTTTCTTCTATCCCCAGCGTTGCCGCTGCTAGGATTACGGCCAAGATGAACTTGATCGATCTTTCCATCCGCAGACCCGTATTTGCCTGGGTGCTCATGTTCGCCCTCATCGTGTTTGGCGCAGTGTCCCTCAACCGCCTTGGGATTAGCCAAATGCCTGATGTGGATTTCCCCATTCTCAGCATTTCCGTTACTTATGAAGGTGCCGCACCGGAAGTGGTGGAGGCAGAACTTTTAGATCCGATCGAAGCCAAACTATTGGCCATTGAAGGCATTAAAGAAATGCGCTCTTCCGCTAGCCAAGGCTCCGGACGGGTAACTTTAGAGTTCGATATCAAACGTAATGTGGATGTAGCTTTGCAAGAAGTGCAAAGCGCATTGAGCCAGCTGCGCTTACCCGAGGGCATAGATCCACCCATCATCCGCAAACAAAACCCAGAAGAAGATCCTATCCTTTTTCTTTCTGTGTACGGCGGCGATATAAAAGAAATGATCGGCTGGATGGATACATTTTTCCTCGATCAATTGCGCTTTTTACCTGGCGTGGGTGAAGTGAGCATCCAAGGATTTAGTGAGCGCAATTTGCGCGTATGGATCGACCCAAAAAAACTAGAAGAAAACTATCTAACTATCAGTGATGTGGTGGAGGCCCTCCGCACGCAACACATTGAAAGCGCAGCGGGGCAATTTAGCGAAGGCAAACGGGAGCTCAGGGTGCGTTGGCTCGGGGAAGCGGCCGACGTGGAAGGCGTAAACGAAATCCGCATCCTTCGCCGGGGCGGCCAGATCATCCACAATAAAGTGATTCGCATCAAAGATGTGGCCCGCGTGGAAGACGGACTCTCCGATATCCGCCGCATGGCCCGGGTAGATGGCCTGCCCTCGCTCAATATCTCCGTGAAAAAACAAAGGGGCACTAACGAAGTTGTTGTAGCCAAAGAGGTGCGTAAACGCATCAGTGAACTGAAAGAACGCTTTCCACCCGGCTACAACTACCGCGTGAACGTAGATTTTACCCGAGCTACGGAATCTACCGTGAATCTTACGATCGAAAAACTGTGGGTGGCGGGTTTGATCACTATTTTAGTTTGCTTTTTATTTTTAGGCAGCATCCCGGCCGCGGTGAACATTCTCTTTTCCATTCCCACATCTATCGTGGGCACATTCATTATCCTTTATTTTTCAGGCTTCACCTTAAACCTCTTCACCCTGTTAGCCCTCACCTTAGCTATTTCCATTGTGGTGGACGACGCCATCATGCTCCTGGAAAATATTGTGCGCCATGCACGCATGGGCAAAAGCCCCACGAAAGCCGCCTCCGATGGATCCAAAGAAGTATTGCCCGCCGCCATTGCAGCTACTTTAGCTGTAGTAGCCGTTTTCCTGCCTGTAATTTTTATGACCGGCGTGATTGGAAAATTCTTTTTCCAATTTGGTGTAACCATGAGCGCCGCTGTTTTAATTTCACTTCTGGAAGCGGTAACCATCACACCCATGCGCGCCGCCGCCTTCATGGGCACCAAGCATCAAGAATCTCGCTTTGAAAAATACCTAGATCATCGCTTTGAGCATTTTGCCAACCTTTATCGAAAAATTCTTGAAATAACCATCCGCTGGAAAACAGCCGTAGTGCTGGGCTCTTTGGGCATCTTTGTGGTGTCGCTTTTCCTAGTGCAGCTAGTACGGCAAGAGTTTGTGCCCGCCCAAGACCAAGATCTCATTCTTGTGCAAGCCCAAGCTCCGCCTGGAACTTCCCTTGAGGCCACGGATCTTGCGGCCCAAGAATTAGAAAAGATCGCCAAGGCAGAAGAAAATGTTTTGGGCTTTTTTGTGTCCGTTGGGAGCGGTGGTGGAGGCAGTGGCGGAGTAAATTCCATCTTCATGCCATTGGCTTTAAAACCAAGCTCGGAGCGCTCCCTCAATCACATTGAGATTATGGATAAACTTAGGGGCCAATTTAAAAATATCAAATCCTTACGAGTAACCATGCGGGATGCATCCACCCGCAATTTGGCCTCGGGCCGGCAAAATCCCGTGGCCTTGCATGTGCGAGGTCCCGACTTAAAAATTTTAAATGAAAAAGCCCAAGAACTCATGAAACGCTTGGAAACGGAAAAACTCGCGGTAGATTTGGACACGGACTACCGCACAGGTATTCCTGAGCTTGTGGTGACCCCCAATCGGGATGCCATGGCTGCCCGGGGTGTGAGTGTGGAATCCGTGGGGCAAGTGTTGTCTGCCGCCGTGGGCGGCTTACGGCAAGGCCGCTACACATCCGATGGTCGGCGCTATGACATTCGTTTTAAATTGCCCGATGAGCTCATGCGTTCTGCGGCGGATATTAATCGACTATATGTACGCAATATTGCGGGTAACTTAGTTTCGCTTTCAGAGCTTGTGGATATTAAAGAGCAGGCGGCCTCACAATCTATCACCCGCGTGAATCGACAAAGGGCAGTAGCCGTTTTTGGTAACCTTTTTCCTGGCGCCTCCCAAGCCAAAGTTTTGGATCGAACAGCAGAAATTGCCAACGAAATTCTCCCCCCCGGTTATGTTTTCGCCTTTGAAGGGGCGGCGGCGGGTTTAGGAGAAGCTTTTGGCAGTTTATTCTCTGCACTCATGATCGGTATTTTGGTGGCCTATCTTATCTTAGCAGTACAATTTAATTCCTTTTTACACCCCATCCCCGTTTTGATCGCCCTGCCCTTTAGCGCAACAGGAGCCCTCTTAGCCATTTGGGCCACGGGCAACTCCTTAAATCTTTTTAGTTTTATTGGTTTGATCGTGCTGATGGGTATTGCGAAGAAAAATTCTATTTTGCTTGTAGAGTTCACCAATCAAATCCGTGAGCGAAATAAGGAGCTTTCTCCGAAAGATGCATTGATAGAAGCTTGCCCGATACGCCTGCGCCCCATCCTAATGACATCCGTTGCCACTGTGGCGGCAGCCACTCCCCTAGTATTTGGCCATGGCTTAGGCCATGAGGCCCGCACACCAATGGGTTTGGCGATTATCGGCGGTACAATTATCTCCACATTGCTTACTCTGTTTGTGGTTCCTTCGCTTTATTTACTTCTGTCAAAACTCGAGAGAAAAAGTAAAGAACACGACGTTTGACACCTCGCTTCAGCCATGGCAATTTCGCACCCCATACTGGAGATTACTCATGACATTTTTATTCATTTTCTTAGCTACTACCGCCCATGCTGTGGAACCCGCGGTAGCTTTCTTGGCTCCATCGTTGCTGGCCCCGATTACACTAAGGGCGCCGTGAACCGCCGATAGTTCTCGCGGGCCACGGCGGCAAAAGGTCGCCCTTCTAGCCTTCGCTATCAGTTCATGAGAAAAGAATAATAGAGGCTTTTTGTATGCACACAATCTTTCACCCCGCTTCTAGTAGAGGAAGCGCAGATCATGGTTGGCTCCGTAGCCACCATACATTTAGTTTTGCGGACTATCACGATCCTAAGCGCATGGGATTTGGTGCCTTGCGTGTGATTAACGACGATGAAATTGCTCCGGGTATGGGTTTTTCCACCCACCCCCATAGGGATATGGAAATTGTAACTGTTCCCCTTTCTGGGGCCCTTCGGCACCAAGATAGCACGGGACGCACAGAGGTGATCCATAAGGGAGAAGTGCAGATTATGTCTGCCGGTACGGGGATCAGACATTCAGAAATGAATGCTTCCACCACGGAACCCGCTAGCTTATTACAAATCTGGGTATTGCCGGAAAAAATGGGCATTGAGCCCCGCTATGAACAACGGGAGTTTCCCGAAGCCGGCCGCAAAAATCGCATACAAACAATTGTTTCCCCTAATCGCCAGGATCACTCCCTTTGGATCAATCAACAAGCGTATTTTTCGCTTTTGAACCTGGATAAAGGAAAGGAAATTTCCTACTCACTTCAAGGCAGTGAAAATGGTGTGTATGTATTTCTAATCTCTGGCTCAGTGGAAGTGGCGGGCCACCAACTCTCTGCGAGAGATGGCATTGGTATTCTTGGCTCGCCACAATTGCGCGCTAATGAGCAGTCAGAATTACTCTTCATAGAAGTGCCAGTCTAATATCGATAAACACAGTAAGCACTAACCAGCCTCGCCATCAGTAACTGTACTCGTTCTCTCACCATTACTAGCTTTATCCGTGGAAGTTAGGGCCGGTTTCTTAGAAATCTTTTTCTTGTTCGGAGGAAGAAGCCAGGGGTGATTTTGCCCCACTTCCTTGCCACTTTTTTGGACATTTTTTCCTCTTCGTTCTTCAAAATCTCGCATTGCGCCTCCTTCATAGAGTGGATATGAGGAGAGTGCGAAATTTAGGCCAAAACCCCACAGCTTGTATGATTTATATGGTCCACCCCTTGCACCTTACATTCGCAAGCGTGATTTTTTCGCGCATCAATAGGTATTTGGAGGTTCCATGACCCAGCAAAATAAACAGCAAAACAATCAACAAGGAAAGAACAAAAACCAACAACCCAATAAGCGGCAACCTGGTGGTCAACAACAAGAAGACAACCAGAAAAACACATCTCACCGCAATCGATAGGTAGTTTTTTTGCGAAAAAAAAGGCCGGGAAATCCCGGCCTTTTTTTATGACATAACGGGCACTGGCTCCCCAGGTGCTGGTTGCGAGGGTTTTGGAGGAGGAGAATTTTCCTGGTTTGGAGGAAGATTCACTTCTGTACCAACTGATTTTTTCGTTTTCGGCACAAAAAGATCCTTTCGCAACTCTCTCTTGATCCTACGGGAAGCCACTTTTTTGCTTTTCTGATTTTTTTGCATAAAAGCCTCCTGCCCCCATTATAGGCAAAGAAAGTGTTTAGGAAAGTCCCAATCTGCCTCGATTGCATTAGCCTTTAAAAGAGATGCCTTTTTGTGCCAGAAGTGTACGTAATAGCTCCCGTTTATCGCCCTGGATTTCAATCTTGCCCTCAGCGCCGTCTAGTAGATAGGTGCCACCGGAGCCACACTTTTTCTTCAATTCTGAACTAAGCTCTTTGAGATAAAGTTCTTGTTTGGGCAAGCGATCAATCACCGTAACCACTTTTCCCGCCCTACCTTGTTTTTCAATCCGCAGCACAGCCACAAACTTAGACCTTGGCCCCACAAGCTCCGGCTCACAAATACAGGCCCCTAAAAGCTCCTTGCACTTAGGGCACTTCTCGTTCATTTTTGGGTCTGAACTGTACACTAGCCGGGCGTCTTTGCTCATGCACATGAGGGTAACATGATAGTGGTGAATGAGGAATTGCAAGTTCCTATACAGGAATTACACTTTTCCTTTAGCCGCAGCTCGGGGCCTGGTGGCCAAAACGTAAACAAAGTGAATAGTAAAGCCCACCTCACCTGGAACCTCTGGCAGAGTTCTTTACCGATGGAAGTGAAAAACCGTTTTTTCTCTCGCTTTGGTAGCCGCTTAACGAGCCAAGGGGACTTGCAGATCAGTTCTCAAGAATCCCGCAGCCAAAAACAAAACCAAGAACACTGCATGGAAAAGTTACGGCAAATGCTCTTGGCTGTGGCCCATGCACCAAAACCCAGGAAAAAAACTAAGCCCGGAAGAGGCGTAAAGGAAAAAAGGAAAGAGAGTAAAAAGCGCGATAGCGCCAAAAAAAGAGCTCGAGCTCGAGGAAGCTGGGACTAATGAAAACCTCTTGTCTCATTGTGGGATCTGGGCCCGCAGGCCTAATGGCGGCGGATCTCTTAAGCCAGCAAGGCGTAAAAACGGTTCTCTGTGAACGCCGACCCGCACCAGGTTGGAAATTATTAGTAGCCGGTAGCTCGGGGCTAAATGTGAGTTATAGCGGACCAGAAACGGCGCTTTCGCACTATTATTCTCATCGGCAAAAAGAAATGAATGCTTGTTTAGAAACTTTTTCCCGGTCCCAGTGGTTGCAACACCTAGAAGAGTTAGGCGAGGAAACATTTCTCGGCACAAGCCGCCGTTATTTTCTAAAAAATAAAAAAGCCTCAGGGCTCTTACAAAAATGGATGGCTCGTTTAGCAGCACGCGGAGTGCAATGTATTTTCGGAGAAGAATTCCAGGATTTTTCTCTTCTTCCTAATGGAGTGCGCACGCAGTTCCTTTCTGGCAAGGAAATAGAAAGTCACTCTTTACTGCTCGCCCTGGGGGGTGGTAGCTGGGAAAACTCTCCGCCTCTGTGGCCTGAAGTTTTACGCAAAAAACATATCCAAGTTGAACCATTTTCTCCTGCCAATGCGGGTTTTCACCTAAAAGCTTCTCCAGAATTTTTTGCTAAGGCCCAGGGGAAACCGATTAAAGGCCTCACCTTGCGCACTCAAAAAGGCGAGAAAACCGGGGAATGCATGATCACCCACTATGGGCTGGAAGGCACTCCTGTGTATACGATGGGCTGTACGGGCCCCGCCACTTTAGATTTAAAACCCGATCTTGCTTTAGAAAAACTCATCCCACGGATTCAAAGCGGAAAATTAGCGGCGGCCAAATTATCGTTGGGTGCTGAACTTCTCTTCCAAGAGCTTGCCCCAAAACAAGCGTGGGAAAATGCAACGAGCTTAGCCCAAACGCTAAAAGCCCTCCCCATCGAACTCTTAGAAAGTAGAACGCTTAGTGAGTCCATCTCGTCCCGCGGGGGCGTTTCCTGGGATGAATTAGACAAAAACCTGGAACTTAAAAAATGCAAAGGCGTGTTTTGCGCTGGAGAAATGGTAGATTGGGATGCCCCAACGGGTGGTTTCCTCTTACAGGCCTCTGTGAGCATGGGAGCTGTGGCCGCCCAAGGGATGATAAAGCGGCAATATGACTCGCCGCCTCCACTCTAAGAGCTCTACCCTTCCGCGTATAAGCGTGGTAGTTTGCACAAATAATTTCCCAACGATGGAGGCTTTTTTGGCCAAAGAGGATCTGTTCCAATTAGAAGGAAGAGTTTTTGATCTTACAGGTGGTGGAACCTATATGATCCAATTGGACAACGGCACTACTGTTTCTGCCCGTTTGAGTGGCAAAATGAAAAAATTTAAAATCAAAGTGCTCGTGGGCGATCGCGTGACTGTGGGTGTTTCCCCCTACGATCTGACCCACGGTCTCATCACTCGCCGACAAGCGGCAGGTGGTGGCGGTGGCCCCGGCCCCGGCGGTTCTAAGTAAACCAAACAGCTAGGTTACCCTGGCGCTAGTCTTGCTACTTCTCCTGTAACTACACAGGAGGCAATATGGCCAAGAAAAGAAAAAAAGAACTCCCTTTTTCGGAAGAATTACTGACCGAAGAAGAACACAACGCCAATCAACGGGACTTAGGTTCCGATGAGTTCGACGATAATCCCCAAATTAATGATGATGATCGCATCCGTGGTGCTGGCCGGCAGAGCTTAGAAGAAATGGCCTTTGAGGGCTACGGAGTGTGGGGCTTAGAAGAGGGCGGAGGCGGAATTAAGTTCGACCAACCGGAACTAGAAACAGAAGAGGAAAGACGCACCGCTTGAGGTCCTTTTTAGAACGTGGCAATAGCCCGCGGTCAACTCTCCTTGGGCATAGCCATTGCATTTATTTTATGCAAAAGGAGTTTTCTCATGCTCTCAACCACAGGAAAAATTTTTCTAACCCTTACGCTGCCACTATCATTAGCACTTACCTACCCGCAGGATCCTGCTCCCGCCAAACAAAGGGTTAAAAGATGGATCAGCAGTGACAACACACCCCAAGCGGCCGTAAACGATCCTATTCATAGGGAAGATATTTATCCTGTAACCATAGCGGAAGATGTACGGGGCGACTTAAAAAATCTTTCAGAAACTTTAAAACAAGAAGACACATTTTTACGCTTACATCAGGCCAACCAAAGGGCAATACAGCTAGGCCTACTTGCCTTAGAAAAAAGCCACACACCAGTGATTCGAGCCTATAGCCAACGCCTCGTGCGGGACCATCGCTATGCGGATCGGTGGCTAACTTCTGTAGCAAAAAATATGGAAATCAAAACAGCTGCACAACCGCTCAGGGCAAGAAGAGAGGAAAAAAATTTATATCCCTTACAAGGAACTTCTTTCGATCGAGAATTTTTAAGAGCGGCTAGAGCCAATGAAGAAGAAATTTCCCAAAACTTGCAACAAATCGAATTGCCCGTGGATATGGCTCTCACAAGATTGGTGAACAAAGTGTTGCCCATATTACGACAACACCAGAGAGTGGCCGAGAACTTAGAAAACAACCTGGTTTCCTCGAATGAATAGGAGTGCATTATGAAAGAATATATAGACGACTCGTACCGCATGGATAGTATCGCTGCGGGGGCCATTGCGGGCCTTGTCGGAGGAATTCTCATGGGTCTTAGCCTCATGATCCTCAGTGGCGTATCAGGTATGGGATTTTTGCATCCCATAGAATTGGCGGGCTCCACTTTTTATGGCGTGGAAGCAATCCTTGGAGGCACAGGCCCACTAGTGGCAGGAATTTTAGTGCACCTTGGCTCCACTTCCCTCTTAGGCGCTCTCTTCGGAGCGCTTTTACCCATGAACCAACAACGCAAAGCCACGAGCTGGGGCGTATTCTATGGAATTTTTTGCTGGGCCCTTGTTACTTTTATGGCCTTGCCGCTCCTCAATTCCACTATGCAAGAAAGAGTGGAGTGGGCTCCGGGTTGGTGGTTTTTATCCTTTCTTCTCTATGGCAGCGTGCTAGGAAACACTCCTCGCATTCGAGTGGCACTCACGTACAACGTGGATACACCCACTTATGAAGAAAGAAAAAGGGTAGCCTAAATCCATTTGAGTTCTGCCGATTGTCTTCCTAGAATAGAGCCTCAACTCATAATTCAATGGAAAGGAAACAATATGGCTAAAAAGAAAATGGAAGCTCTTGTGATCGCCAGCAAAGCAAAAGCGATCTTGAAAAAAAATAAATGCAATGTGGCAGGAGACGCCTTCGACGGCTTAAATGCTGTGATCCACTGGTACCTGGAACAAGCCGCACGACGCGCCAAAGAAAACGGCCGTAAAACTGTGCGCGCCCACGACTTCACGGCCTAAATCCCGGCCCGAAAATTGAAAGAGTCCTTTTGTGAAAAACCAAGAGGACTCTTTATGCAAAAAATCACCTACGCAATCGAACGCCCCATACCCCGCCAAAGAGAAGATATACGCTACGGCGATCCCCACGCTCCGAGAGGCAATCACCCCTTTTACGGACCAGATAGTTTTGACATGCATCAGGATCCAAAGAAGCCGATCCTAGAATCCCACGGCTTCTATATGCCCATGGATCAAACGTAGATGCCTTTACGGATTTTTTCCAAAATAATCTTCTCGATCTTGATCGGATCGTTGGGATCCACTGAGAAAAGCGACTGCTGCTCGCAACGTACTTTTTCCTTCAAGAGCCAACGCAAGATATCAGCTAACCCTTTATTGCGTTTATCTAAGAAAAATGGGTCATTCTCGAGGGCGTCTTTGGCTTTTTTTAGGGAGCGCGCTTCGCCCACATCATTTTCTTTCACCTTGTAATAAGGTAAATCATATTTTTTTACATCCTCCGGGAGCACCCCGAGGAATTTTACGTTCGGCGCCGAAAAGTGCTGGTTGCGGATGAGAGAGGCCGCGGAACCAGCCTTCAGGGTGCGATAGATATTTTGCAAGGTGTACGCGTCAAGATCTCCGAAGAAATACATGGGCACATCTAGCTCATCCTGGATGAGTTTGCACCAACCACGAGTTCCATTGGTGGGCACGCCGCCCGCACCGATCAAAATGCAATTGTTGCGCTTAGTGAACCCCATGCTTTGCAAGGTGTTCGCCGTGCCCTCGGATTCGATCACGAGGCAGAATTCGATTTTTTTGCGCGCTTTGAGTTTAAGATTTTGGGGTTTGTTTTTGGGCTGGAATGGCGCCGTACCTAAAGTAGAAAGATCCACGGTGGCGGTTTCTCCGTCCATCATTTTTTCCACTACCACGAGTTGCTGGGAATAGGTTTGGCCACCGCGGTCACCGGCGAAGCAATTGAGTTCTTCCCGGTACACTTCCAGCATATCACCAATAAAATCGATGATGCTATCGCTCTCGGTTTGGTCGTCGAAATCCAGGGGCTTAAGCTTGTTATTGCTTTTGATCAAGCCTTTGCAAATATAATAAATTTCCCTTTTAGTATTTACGGCCTTGATGTCTAAGTTTCGAAGCAAAATCTCGAGCAGAAAAACTACCCGGGCCAATTTTTGCACAGAACTCACGTTGAGCTCCGTGCGCACCACTTTATCACCGGGCGTGAGATAACCTACTTTGGGATTATAAAAGGAATTGTCTAAGCTCGTTTTCACGGCTTCCAGCACGGGGCGCTTACTTTTTTCTAAATCAGAAAGCATCTGCTCGGCCAAGATGCGGGCTTCCTTTGGAATATCGATATCAAGTTCTCTGATCTTATGTAATTTCGTCATGATTTCTTTCCTGCGGTCTTTTTACTGCCCTTCACGAGTTTGGCAGCTTTTTTCTTATCCGCGGGTATGAGCTCTAGCTGCTCACCGGGCCGCGCGAGCTCTTCTTCGGTCATAGGCGCGGGTTCTTCGTCTCCCATCTTTTTGGCGTCCTTGGCTTTTTGGGCTGCAAGCTTCGCGTGGGCCTCCTCGAGTTCCGCCACCGCATCTTTAGAATCTCTGCCCAGGAGTTTTCGCAAACCCTCTTCGGCCCGTTTTTTTCTGGCGTCGTTACTCTTTGTGATCCGCACGAGGGATTCCACGAGAATGGGCCCGAATTGCTCGATATGGGCTAATTTTCTTTCAAGATCAGCCTCTTTCACTTCTTTGCGAATGTGACGAGAGAGCTTCTGCCCCGCCTGGATAAGCGCCCGTCGGATTTCTTCCACGAGCTCTTCGCTAGCATCCACAGTTTCCTTGGAGGCGTTCTTAAATTTAATGAAAGGAGAAACCACCGATACGGCGAACACATAGGGCCCGAGCGGCAAACTATCTTTTGGCTGAGCGAGTCCGTAGGTTTTCCAATTCACGCTCTCAATCGCCCAAGTGATCGCGCAGCCGGATTTATCGAACTGGAGCGGCACCCGGTTGGCAAAACGCAAAAGTTGTACGGGCGCATCGCTTTCAGTGTTGCGATTTAAAAAGCGAGCCAGAGCTACTTCTACTGCCACGGGCTTAAAATCACAGATGGCGGGTTTTCGAGCCACCACGGAAAAGAAATCCACTTCGCCCAAGCGCTGGATGGATTTAGAGAGGGCTTCCTCGCCAATATTCAGCACAGATTTTGTGCTGGGACTCATTAGTTCAGTATCTTGCACCACTTGGAAAACTTTTTTGAAATCCGCTTCACCGAGAGCCGTGAGGGGTTTTTGCATAAGGGATTTTGATAAGCCCTTGGCGATAAAATCTTTGATGGATTGATCTGAAACCCGAGAGAAACCGGTTTTCAAAAATTTCTCGAGGGTAACTTTTCCGAAAAGCGTAGCGTGAGTAATAAATTCGCCCAGTTTAAAGGTATGGGGATGGGGCAAGGTGGCCTCTGGCATCCCCGGCACTTCTTGGCTCACGCGCTCCACGTGCACCCAATCGTTATCCAAGAGCTTATAGTGCAACGTTAGATGCGGGTTCACGAGCACGGTGCCTTCAAGATACGTGATAAGACCGCCGTCACCATTCAACTGGATACGACCGTCGATCGTGAATTCCACGCGCACACCGCTTTTTTTATCCCAATCCACGGTCTCTTTATTGCGCAAAATTCCCGTATTACTTTTGATATCCACATCCACTTGGCCCTTAATGGCTTTGCGCATAGATGGAGTTTTCGAAAGCACAAACGCGCCCTTGGCGTTCGTGAGTTGCGCCCAAGTGGTTGCCGCAGAAATACCAATCCCTTGCTGGCCGCGGGAGCACTGGCCTTTGCCAAATTTCGAAGAAGCTAAATATTCTCCGAACACTTTGGCCAAATCATCGGGATCGATGCCGGGCCCATTATCTTCCACGGTCACTTTCACGAGATCCGTATTTTTACTGGAGCCCGTGCCCACCCGCTGAATTTTTACTTCGAGCTCGGGCAAAATTCCTGCTTGTTCACAAGCATCGAGGGAGTTATCCACGGCCTCTTTTAACGTGGTTAAAACCGCCTTCAAGGGCGACGAAAAACCCACCTGCTGTAAGTTTTTTGAAAAATACTCAGCTGTACTACTCTTGGTAATCTTACTCACTGCGTTGCCACCTCTTTCCCCCTAGTATACAAAAAAATCTGAAAAATCGCGGACATTTGATTTAGCGCGGAGCGTCTATTGAGTTGAATGGACTCAATAGCGGGATTTTTTGGCAGGGAGTTAATGGACGAAGAAGCTTTACTGGTGCGGTTGTTGGGGATTTTTTCTTGGCATTGCTAATGCAACTATGGGGAAGGCGTTTAACCAAAAAAATCGGAGGCCTTATGGCGCAAACACACAAATACAAAAGAAAAACCTGGGACGCCGTTAAGGACTTTTTTCGTCGGGAAGAGCGGCCCCACGCCCTCGATCCGGAAACGATTGCCTCGGTAACGAGAAATTCTGAGCGGCACGAAGAATCAGAAGACGATGCAAACGTACAGCGAATCCATCGAATTACGGAGCGCAGAAATATTGCGGACTCCCCAAATACTACGTGGCCGGGGTGAGTGGTTGGTTTGTATGTTTAAAAAAACATCAATAGGAGAAATTTTTTGAACTGCAAATGGATTTTTTATAAAGATTTTTCTAAGTACGTGGCTAGCCACGGTGAATAATTTTCTCACCTCGGGGCAATGGCGTGGTGGAGTTCTAGCGCGCGTTTAAGAGGATTTTATCTTTTGCATTCCGTTTTAGAAAAAAGCGAAAAACGGGCGTTTTAAAATCTCTTGTTATGCATTCTTCCGTGCACTGAGAACTGAGCCTCATCCCCTAAGCCACATCTCTCCCCGATCCCGCCTGCACTTCACCCAACGCGATCTTGAACACATCATTCACATTTTCCGCAAAGTGAAACTCGATTTCATTTTTCACCTCAGCCGGGATCTCACCCAAATCTTTTTTATTCTGCTGGGAAAGGATCACACGCTTGATCCCAGCCCGGTGGGCGGCGATCACTTTTTCTTTCACTCCACCCACGGGCATCACGGCCCCCCTTAAGGTGAGCTCCCCCGTCATGGCGAGTTTTGGGTCCACAGCCTTACCTGTAAACAAAGAGGCCAAAGCCGTAGCCATAGCGATGCCTGCGGAGGGTCCGTCCTTTGGAATTGCACCGGCGGGCACATGCACATGCACGTCGTTTTTTTCACCCGCAGCCAAACCAAAGCGAGAGCGCACTAAACTTAAAGCAATCTGCGCAGATTCCTTCATCACCTCACCCAACTGGCCCGTGAGAATCAAACGGCCAGAGCCTGGCATCAAACTTGATTCGATAAATAAAATTTCACCACCCACGGGAGTCCACGCTAAACCTGTTACAACACCCGGACCAGAGGAATGCTCCACCACTTCGTGCATATAGCGCTCGGGGCCGAGCATTTCTTCCAAGTTTTTTTCTTCGATCTGAATCGGCAGCATAGCATCTGGCAGTAAAACTTTTTCCGTAGCCGCCCGGCAGAGAGAAGCGATTCTTTGCTGTAAAATTCTCACACCCGCTTCACGGGTATAATCATGGATCACCTTCAATAGCGCAGGATCCGCAATGGTAAGCTGGGTTTCATCCAAACCGTGCTCCCGCAATTGTTTCGGGATCAAATGACGTTTGGCGATATGGAATTTTTCCTGGGTTGTATAGCCTGAAAGCTCGATGATCTCCATGCGATCCAAAAGTGGACCGGGAATCGTTTCCAAGGTATTGGCCGTGGCGATAAAAAACACATTGGATAAATCAAAGGGCGCATCCAAATAGTGATCCACAAAATTTTGATTTTGCTCAGGATCCAGCACTTCCAAGAGCGCTGCCGCGGGATCCCCACCATGACCCGCACCCATTTTATCGATCTCATCGAGCATGAGCACGGGATTGTTTTGCCCCGAACGTTTGATGCCTTGAATGATTCTACCAGGCATGGCGCCAATATAGGTGCGCCGGTGACCGCGGATTTCCGCATCGTCCCGCACGCCGCCTAAAGAAACCCGCACGAAGGCGCGGCCCAAAGCTTTCGCGATGCTTTGGCCTAAAGATGTTTTTCCGACTCCTGGAGGGCCCACGAACAAGAGAATCGAACCACGCTTTCCTTCGCCCGGTTTTCCTTTTGTCTGCAAAAGTTTCAATACAGCCAAATGCTGCAGAATCCGCTGTTTAATTTTTGGCAAGCCGTAGTGATCGGCTTCCAAAACTTTGCGGGCTTCTTCTAAATCAATTTGGCCAGAAGCGGATTTACTCCAAGGCAATGCGCAGAGAAGATCTAAATAATTACGAATCACATGGGCCTCTGGAGCCGCATTGCCGATATCCTCCAGACGGCGAAGCTCATCCAAAGCTATCGCTTTCACTTCCTCGGGCATCATGGCCGCTTCGATTCTTTCCCGGTAGTCGGTGTTTTTCTTGGTGCCGCCATTTTCGCCCAATTCTTCGCGGATAGCCCGGAGTTGCTCCCGTAAAATTTGCTCCCGTTGTTGTTTGCCAAATTTTTGGGAGAGTTTATCCCGGATCTGGGTTTGCACCGTAAGATTGCCTTTTCTCTCTTGCATGAGCTCGAGTAAGCGCAAGGCACGACTTTTTAAAGAAAGGGTTTCCAATAATTTTTGTTTTTGCGGAACATCAAGATCTAAATTGGCGGAAACAAGGTGCGCAAGGAAAACAAGATCTTCAAGTTCTTCTAATAAATCAGAGAATTGTTTCACTTCACCCGGCATCATCTCCAAGATTTCTTTGGCCAAGGATTTCATGCTGCCAAGCAGAGCGCTTTTGGTGGAATCGTCCATGTCCACTTCATCTTCCAAGATGCGCCCCTGGGCCTGTAATAAACCTTCGCTCTCCACCAAATCCGTGAGACGAAAACGCCCCATGCCGCGCACTACTACGTTATAGCCCTCCTCTTTCGAGCCCTGCACCCTTTCTATTTGGCAAAGTGTGCCCACCTTATATAGATCATCTGGTCCAGGATTTTCGACAGCCGAATTTTGTTGAGCCACTAAAATGAGAGGGAGATTTTTTTCCTTGGCCCGCTCTAAGGACAAGGCACTTTGGCTGCGGCCAATCCGCAAAGGAAACACCATACCGGGGAATACCACAGTCTGGCGCATGGGAATTACGGGCATATATTCAGCAGGTAGTGCACCAATCATACAAAGAATTTGGGAATGATTCTCTGTTTGTCAAATGGGCTTATTTTTCTAAAGCCAATTCCGCAAAACGGGCGCAGGCGGAGGTATTGCCCTTATCACAACTGAATTTTAAAACCCGACGAGCTTCCGTAAGATCTTCTTTATAAATTTGTTCCGCCAAATTCACGCAGCCATTGGTGTTGCCAAGGTCGCAAGCCCGCCGAAAAAAACTAACAGCTTCTTTGCCTGTGCGATTTTTCCCGAGTTTATTGCAGGCCTCACCCACATTCTGTTGGCACTCAAGCAGCACCACATCTTCCGAAGCGGTGCAGGAAAAAAGAAATAAGAAACCAACCACCCATATAAGCATGCTCACCTTCTACCATGCCCCCGGGGTTGACAGAACGCGGCTTGAGTTACCCCCTAAAACAACCTATCTTGGTAAAGAATTAGGAGAAACCCATGTCGGAAGATTTAAAAGCGGAACTAGAGCGCCTGAAACGTGAAAACGAAGCCCTCAAGAGCGGACGCCAAAGGGGCGGATCTTTAAGCTTAAAAGTAAGCCAAAAAGGAGCCGTTTCCTTATATGGCATGGGCCGCTTTCCCGTGACTCTTTACAAAGAGCAATGGCTAAAACTCCTGGGATTTGGGGAAGAAATCAAAACCTTCATCGAAAATAACGAAGGCCAGCTAAAAACCAAGGGCGATAAGGAAGAGTAAGATTCCTTTACCTCGTAAGAAAGAGCTGTTGCCCTTGCACCTGCTGTGCTAGGGTAGTTCCGTAATACTGATTAGCTTCTTTTAGAGTCTGCGGACATAGTGTCCATATCCTCTTTAGTGGCCCCTAGCCTTTAGGAGGTTTTATGGGTAAGAAATTGTACGTGGGCAACCTGCCCTTTTCAGCAACTGATGCTTCTCTTTCCGAAGCTTTCGCTCAATGCGGAACTGTGGAGTCTTCCAAGATCATCACCGATCGCGACACTGGTCGTAGCAAAGGTTTTGGTTTCGTGGAAATGGCTTCCGAAGCCGAAGCGCAAAAAGCTATCGAGAAATTGAATGGCGCTGACTGGGAAGGCCGTCCTATGACGGTTAACGAAGCCAAGCCAATGGTTCCACGTGAAAACCGTGGTTTCGGTGGCGGCGGCGGCGGCGGTGGAAACCGCGGCAATCGCTGGTAGTTTTTCGTTAAACTATTGAAAGAAGCCCGGAGCGCTTAAATGCGCTTTGGGCTTTTTTTCGTGCGGATTATGAAAGAACAACTGCTCCCAGAAATTCGCCGGGCTTTAGCAGAGATCGGCATCGAAGAATTCACCCCCATCCAAAACCAATCCCTGCCGCCACTCTTAGAGGGTAGAGATCTTTTGGGCCAATCGGCCACGGGCAGCGGGAAAACCATTGCCTTCGCTTTGCCTCTTTTGCAAAAAATTCGTCTACAAGAACGTAAACTCCAAGCGCTCGTGATTTGCCCCACCCGAGAGCTCTGCCAACAAGTGGTGCGGGAAATCCGAAAACTCGGCCGTCATTTTCCAGGCTTAAGTGTGCTGCCGTTAGTTGGGGGCGAGCCTTTTGGGCCCCAACAAAAATCTTTGCACCATGGCTTACATGTGGCCGTAGGAACTCCGGGTCGTTTACTCGATCATTTGCAGCGGCAAACGATCGATTTTAGTGAATTACGCTATGTGGTTTTAGACGAAGCCGACCGCATGCTGGAAATGGGGTTTCAAGAAGACGTGGAACAAATCCTCCTCGCCGCTCCCCCCTCCCGGCAAACCGTGCTTTTTTCCGCCACCTTCCCGGAACAAACGGAAAGTTTAAGTGAACGCTACCAAAAAAATCCGGTGAAAGTGGTCGTAGAAACCTCCACGAAACTTCCTTCTTCCATTGAACAATTTATTTATGAAATAGCGCAGGAAGAAAAAGTACGAGCCCTCCTCACATTGCTAGCGCAACAAAAACCAGAAACGGCGTTAGTGTTTTGTCATTTGAAAGCCACCGTGGCTGAGCTTACCCAAGCCTTAGAAGAAAGCAATATGAGCGTAGCCTGCCTGCATGGAGATATGGACCAAACGGACCGTAATCGCGTGATGGCCCTTTGTAAAAACGGCAGCGTGCGTGTGGTGGTGGCAACGGATGTGGCTGCCCGGGGCATTGATGTGAACGATTTAGATCTCGTGGTGAACTATGATTTTCCGAAACCCGAAATCTATGTGCACCGGATTGGCCGCACCGGCCGCGCAGGAAAAAAAGGCGTGGCACTTTCCCTGGTAGAACCAAGAGAAAAACATAAAGTTCGAGCCCTTGAAGAGGAGTTAGCGATCAGACTAACGCTTCTTGATTTGCCTGAAGCTCTGCCCCCCTTCACGAAACCGGCCCAAATGTGCACGCTCTATATCGGTGGCGGACGAAAAGAAAAAATGCGGCCCGGTGATATTCTGGGGGCGCTCACGGGCGCGGCTGGCGGATTGACCGGGCAACAAGTGGGAAAAATTGAAGTGCACGATCACTTTTCCTACGTAGCCATCCAACGGGAAGTGGCGGAGCAAGCTTTTCAGCGGCTAAAGAATGGCCAAATCAAAGGCCGAAAATTTCGAGTGGAAAAAGTTCTTTAAGCCCTAAGCGCAGTAGAGCTGCACAAAATCAATCAGTCGATTCAAATCGATAGGTTTTTTTAAAAAGCCTAAGGCACCAGGAATACGAGGACTACCCGGCACGGCGGAAATCACCAATACCGGCACTTTTTCAAAGTCTTTGTGGCGGCTTTTTTCTTCCAAGAATTGCCAGCCATTCATAACCGGCATCATTAAATCCAAGAGCACGAGCCCTGGTTTTTTTTCGGCCATTTTGTTCAGGGCATCCATGCCGTTTTCGGCCGTTGTGACGTCGAAACCTTCGTCTTGGAGAAAACCCTCAAGGGCGAATCTGATATCACTATCATCTTCGACCACTAAAACACTTTCCATGGATTCCTCCTGGATCATTAGGCTCCATTAAAAGCATCAAACGATCGAAAGATCCCCTTCTAATCTGCCGCATCCTTAAAGATCGGCTTATTCCATATCAGCAAGGGCCGCTTCTAGGCGGGAAATCCGTTGGCTCTCCGCCTGTTCCACTTGGGCCTTAGCACCCACTCCCAGCTTCCAGCCGAAGAGTATGATCGCTAACACTAAAACTAGGTATACGTTGGTACGCATAAATTCCTCCACACCACCAAGAGGTGCAGAGCCAGGGCCGATTCATAAGCATTGAAAAAGAAAGAGCTTTTTTTATGAAGGCTAACCCCTTAAGGCTAAGTATTGGATTCTCTTCTTCTCTCAAACGAAACTGTCTCTTGGCGGAGACAGTCCAAGGAAAACGTCCGATACCATCATATTAAAACAGTCAATTTTGACTAAGTGTGGTATCAAATCAGCTCCTATGCAAAGCAATAATGAAAATACAAATTTCCAAACTTTCTCCCTTAGTGCCCCAATCCAAAAGGCTCTCGAAGAATTGGGCTACACTTCCCCCACCCCCATCCAAGCAGAAACCCTGCCGATTCTCTTGGGCGCACCCACGGATTTTCTAGGGCTTGCCGCCACGGGCACAGGAAAAACCGCCGCTTTTGCCATTCCCCTTTTGGAACGCATTGAGCCTAATACATCTGGCGTGGAGGCCCTTATCCTTTGCCCCACCCGCGAATTAGCCATCCAGGTTTCTGGGCAAATCAATCTTTTAGGTAAATATAAAAAACTGAAAGCCCTGCCGATCTACGGCGGCGCAGGCTACGGCGACCAAATTTATGGTTTAAAAAATGGCGCCAAGATTGTGGTTGGCACTCCGGGCCGCGTGGTGGACCACATGAACAAAGGCACCCTCCGCTTAGATAAACTAAAAGTATTGGTACTCGACGAAGCGGACGAAATGATTTCCATGGGTTTTAAAGAAGACCTAGAACTCGTTCTAGGCAGCATTCCCCAGAACCAAGCCAACACTTGGTTTTTCTCCGCCACCATGGGTGGAGATGTGCGCAAAGTTGCCAACACCTATTTGCGAGACCCGCAAAAAGTGCAAATGAACCGAAAAGAAATGCTCCCCGAAACAGTAGAGCAAACCTATTTCATGGTGCACGAATACGATAAACCAGAACTCGTTTGCAAAATTATCGATTCCACCGATGATTTTTTTGGCATCATTTTCTGCCAAACAAAATCCTTAGTGGCTGATCTGCACCAATTCCTCGTGACCAAAGGCTATAAAGCCGATTGCCTCCATGGCGATATGGACCAAAAAGGCCGGGATCGCGTGATGAACTCCTTCCGTGAACGCCGCATCTCGATCCTCACAGCCACTGATGTGGCTTGCCGTGGCCTTGACGTAAAAGATATTTCCCACGTGATCAATTACTCAATTCCTAGAGAGCTCGACAATTACGTTCACCGCATTGGTCGCACAGGCCGTAACGGAAAATCGGGCCTGGCGATTAGCCTTGTAACCAACAGCCACCGCAATCTCATTGGTCGCATTGAACAAATGACCCAAAGCCGGATGAAGGAAGGAAAAATTCCTACAGCGAAAGACGTAGCCCTTCGTAAAGTAAGCAATGTGCAAAAAACTTTTGAGCAAGTGGGCCCCCAAGGGCGAGTACTTGAACTTTTAAGTGATTCTTGGCGCAAAAGCATCGAAACTTTGAGTAAAGAAGAAATCGTTTCCCGTTTTCTTTCTCTAATTCATCCGCAACTTAATAATCCAATACCCGCGCCCACGCCGGCAGCACCAAGAGCAGAAAGAAATGCGCACTCTCACGCTCGCACCAACACCTATAAACACAAGCCCTCGCGCCCCCATAGTGGCCCCATCCCACGGCCTGAGCAGCGCCGTGTTCATACCCTTCCCAGTGCTCATTCTCGCCCACGAGCCAATCAACAGGGCACAACTCCTTGGGGCGCTAAAAAACCCCAACAGAAAGGGCGTTGGAATAACCGTCCAAGTCGCCCATCTCGCCCGCCCGAACAGAAAAAATCTAGCCGGGTCAATTAGGCACCACTTCAGCCCTTCCCCTAAAAAAACGCATCTCAAGCGTGGCACTTTTGTTGCGAGGCCATCTATGGGGGGCTCTTATGGTAAGCCATGGACGGCATATCGCGCTTATTCTCTGTCTATTTTTCCTATCTGCTTGCGCTAAGGAAAAACAAAAAAAAACCGGCTGGTCATCCTTTCCCGTAACAATCTATACGGATCCTGCGGTGGTTTCCAACAATGCTAATAAAGCGGACTTCATAGCCGCCATGGATTTTTGGGAGGAAAAAGCGGGCCGCACTCTCTTTGACTATAAAGGAGACTGGACTGGCTCTGCCCCCTTTGAAGGCAGCCCTGATAAGCCTTCCGCCATTTTTGCGAATGTGATTTTTTTCCTAAATCCCTGGCCCTTTTCAGGCAATACAGCAGGGCAAACCACGCTTTTGAGCTCTGAACACGGATGGGAAGGATCGATCATTATGCTGAACCCAAACATTCCTCTTTGTTCTGGAAATTGCGAAGGGGAGAGTTTTCGCACTAGTAAACAAAAACTATTAGCACATGAATTGGGGCATTTTTTGGGCCTTGGCCATAACCAGCAAAACGAGGAAGATATTATGTATCCATCTCTGGCGCCCGGAGGCTCATTAGCAAATGCATCCGTAGATATCGCAACTTTAGGCCAAATTGTTCAATAGGATTTTTCTAGTTCCGCCGCCAACAATTCTACATAGGCAGCCGCATTGTTTTGCCTAGAAACCTCTTGGAGAAAAGGCAGAAAAGCAGAGCCCTTTATTCTTTCCAACAGCATCAATTGCGCAAGACCCGTAAAGTAATAAAGCACCGTGGGCTGTGAAGCCTTAAGGTTGCTTTTGAAGTTGCTCAAGAAATCTTCTTTTGAGATTAAGCCTAATTGTAGAACGGTACTCATGCCAATATATTGGGCGCTGCCTTCGATAGTTTCCCGATTGGCTTCAAATTGTAAACAGTTACTTATGCCCTCACTCGCCTGATTTGCGGGCAGCGGGCCCACGATGCGATAACGTTCCTTGCGAAGGCGAATAAATTCCTTTAAAGGCGTTAAGAAATCTCCGTTCCCCAAGGAAATGCTCACGGCTTCATAGAGAGCGGCCACCTCTTGCTCTAAAACTTGCTGCACTCCTGGAGATTTTTTATAGCAACTATCCCTAGCGGTATTCTTTCCAAGTCGTAACCTCGGCCACGGGTTAGTGCTTAAACCGCGATTTTGGTGAAAGAAGTGAAATGCCTCGTGCACCATTATGGAAAAATCCATTGCCAGAATATCGAGGCCCTGGTTTTTAGCCCTAAACCAATAGATTAGAGCATACGGCAGCGAATGTTTGTTTAAAACTTGCGTAACTGTGGGCACAAGATCCTTCGCCACAGAACAACACAAAAATACACCATTTTCATTTACAAAGCCCTCACCATTAAAAGCACCTTTGCCTGGGTAACCCGCTTGCCTAGGAACAAAATCAAATCCACCACCTTGTGCTGGACGCTTAGAAATGCTCACGCTCTCCAACAACCTGCCGCCATGGATAAGGTGCGCACAGTTGGAGATATCTGGGTCTAAAATAAAAAGTGGGTGCTGGGAAAACTTGAAGTTAGGCCAGAGCGGAGCACTTGTGGATTCCTGGGCGGTAAAACCTAGAAGCTTCTGCATTTGTGGAGATCGATTGCTATCGCAGCCAGCTCCTTTAGCCACTTGCACCATAAGGAAAAAACCTAAAGCGCAAAAATGCCACGATTTCCACATAACGCCCCCATCCTTGCGGTCGTAATTAGTACCTTCTTCCATGGTAGAGGCGGAGGGGGCTCTATGCCTACTAAAACGAACGCTAGCCGAACCTAGCCATCAACAAGCCCGATCTGAAAAAATTCAATAATATTAAATATTTATATGAAATAATGCGCCAGATTAATCTTGACTATAATGCTATAAGTTGCTATTATGCTAACGGTTTTAGGATTTATTATGCAGTACATAACATCTCTCCTTTTCTTAGCCCTCTGCTTTACCGCTTCTCAAGCGCAGGCCGCTCCTCACTCGAAAAAAACCATGAGGGGTTTTTATTGCTCTGCAGAAACATCCAACCCTAAAGCCCTGGAATTTTCTGCTGCCCTCAATAATGAAATTTTTCAAAAAGTGAGCGCCTCTCTTGATTCACAATTTAGTGTTGGAACAGATAAGGACCGCGTTCACGGGGCCGTTCTTCATCTTGATAAGAACTCCCGTTACGTTGTGGGAAAAATCAGCACCGAAGGGCAAGAAAAGTTTTTTGCTTTAGTAGACTGGAAATCCCCCGAACCCCAAAAAATTCTGGCTGATCTATTAGATGCAGGCTGTGACGGGCTCGTTAGCTTGGTGGACTTCGCCTATGAAGAAACAGACTTTATCGATGATGCTGCGAGCGGCCTACTTCGCCTCCTAATCGATATCCTCCCTTCTAGCCAAGAAGAAAACGACCTTAAAAACCATGGTGTCGTCGGCATACGTGGCTAAGCGGACTGTTGCAAGGCAGGCGCCTTTTGTAATTCCACCACAAAAGTAGATCCCCGATTCACTTCGCTCTCCACCCAGATTGCGCCGCCATGGCCCAGTACAATTTGTTTAGAGATATATAAACCTAAACCCAAACCACTAATGCCTTGGTAAGAAACCGCTCTTTCGAAGCGATCAAAAATGCGCTTATACTCTTTTTTGTGCACTCCGATTCCGTGATCCTGCACCTCTAAGCGCACCTTATCACCTTTGTCATAAACAGACACACGCACTGCCTTACCAGCTCCATACTTCATGGCATTGGATAACAAATTCACCACCACTTGCTCCATGCGGAAGCGATCGCATTTGATCCACAAGCCTTGGCTGGCATCAAACACCACAGAACAATTGGCTAATGCCATTTGATCTCGGTAACGATCCACCACATCTCGAACCACCTCAGAAAAATCTGTGCGCTCAAAAGAATACGAAATTTTTCCCGATTCAATCCTTGTTACATCCAACAAACTCTCTATCAAATCTACTAAGCGGTTTACTTGTTTCTGGGCAATGTCAAAAACTTGAGCCAATTTTTCTGGACTAGGCGCAAGTTGCAATTCTGGATTGATTTTTCTTCTGGCCATTTGTATTTGCAGCTTTAAAGAAGTCATTGGTGTTTTGAGTTCGTGGCTTGCAATGGATAAAAATTCATTGCGCACTTGGATGGCTCGCTGGGCTTGTTCATAGAGGCGAGCATTTTCCACAGCCAACCCGGCACGGCGCCCTATTTCCTGGGCCATTTCTTGGTCTTCCACAGCATATTTTTTCCCAGGAGTTGCATAAAAAAGCAAAATCGCTCCAATGCTCCGCTCTCGTAGAGAGATAGGCGCAACTAAAGAAGAGTGTAATCCCATTTCCACACAGGCTTCAGAAGAAAGGCGGCCGTTAAAAAGCAAAGTATTTTTAAGTAAGGGAATTTTACTTTTATCGATATGTTCAGCAGCAACCAGCTCACCATACTCTCGCTTTTCATCCCCTAGAATAATGGCGCACGCATCGGCCATAGTAGGAATTAAAAAGCTTGTCAATTTCCGCAAAGTTTCTTGGTAAGAAAGAGAAGAAGCCAAGCAAATCCCAGCCTCTGCCAAGAACCTGGCCCGCTCGGCGGCGCGGTCGGAAACCGCTCGGGCCGCTTGTTCGCGAATCAAACCCAAACGCTGTTCTTCGGCTTTTTTATGCTCTGTAATATCTTCTGAAATTCCTAACAAATATTCTGGATCGCCCTTGGCATCGAATAGAGGAATTTTTTTAGTATGCAAAATCTTGAGGCCACTTTTTGTATTAATTTCCTCTTCAGGAATATCCACAATGGTTTTTCCACTGAGCACAGCTCGATCCTTGGAGGTAAAAAAATCGGCTTGTTCTTTAGAGAAAAAATCGTAGTCATTTTTTCCCACAAGCTCTTTAAAGGAGTAGCCCAGTAGATTTTCACCAGCCAAATTAAAACGCACAAAACGCAAATTTTTAGCGTCTTTCACAAATACCATATTGGGAAGATTTTCAATTAGGGAGTCAAGAAATGCCCTAGACTCAGATAACTCAGCCGTGCGCTCGGAAACCCTACGTTCCAACTCTTCGCCTAATCGTTTTTGGTCGTCGATATCTGTGCTAGTGCCAAACCATTTTACAATTCTGTTATAAGAATCAAGGAGCGGTAAAGCTCGGCTCAGATGCCAGCGAAACACACCATCAGCACGGCGAAACCGACACTCCACTTGATAGAGTTCGCCTGTTTGCAAGGCATGCGACCAACGCTCTTGCACCTCCCCCAGATCATCGGGATGAACCACAGACTCCCAACTAAAATCATTAGCTGGCACAAGGCCCGTATATTCAAACCAACGTTGGTTGTAATAAGTTATGGCTCCTTGGGGGGTGGCTGTCCAAACAATTTGTGGGATAGCTTCTGCCAAAAAATAAAATCGGCGTTCATTTTCTTTTAATTCCTCCTCCACCCATTTTTGATGAGTGATATCTTCTTGTAAACAAATCCAGTAGAACCTATCTCCAACCATCAAAGAAGAGATGCGGGCACGAGTAAAAAACCGACTGCCATTTTTGCGCACATTTTGCCATTCTCCCTCCCACGTGCCCTTTTCTTTTAACTCTACTAGTACGGCTTTTACTTTCTCTTCAAATTCCTTTTCGGAATAAGCGTTTTGCAAGCGCACATGCTGGCCCCAAAGCTCCCCTGGCCGATAGCCGAACATGGCGTCTTCGGCGGCATTTGTATAGAGGATGATGCCCTTATCATTAATAAGGCAAACACCTTCGGCCATTCGCTCCAGAACCTTTTCGTGGAGCTTAAAGGAGTCATCCAACAAACGCATAAGCGCACTAAATACCACAAGTTTTATCGAGGAAAAAAGTCACTCGGGCAAAATTGCCTACCGCATTTTACCGTGTGCAGAAATCCGGGAAGCCACTTCTTTAACAGCCCCGAAAAGATGAGTAAATTTTGTAAATGTCTGGTGGCTTAAGGCTAAGGAACGAGCAAGATATTGAACCGTATCCCTCTCTAGCTTTTCTGCCGCACCACTTCCCGCCTCTAGCTCTAGCCGTTGCCGTAAACCTGGATCCCGTAAAAACCGTTCAATCATTTGCCGATCTATTTCATGATGAAATTGTAAACCGTACACCTTCTCACCATAACGAAATCCTTGGCTTTCACACACACTAGATCGCGCCAAATGCACGGCTCCCTTAGGAATATCAAATGTATCCCCATGCATTTGAAATACTTTTTCTTTACGGGAAAAATCGCTGAACAAAGCATCTTTTTGACCATGGGTGGTGAGCTCAATATCCTGCCAGCCCACTTCCCGTTCCTGATGCTTGCGCACATGGGAGCCTAGCACATGGGCAAGGATTTGAGACCCTAAGCAAATCCCTAAAATGGGAATGTTGCGTTTCAATGCGCTCTCCACCAATTGACACTCATGTAGCAAATGAGGATAGCGATCCGCTTCGTATACTCCCATTGGGCCACCAAGCAGCACTAAACCATCATATTTTTCTATAGAAGGTTGGGCTTCTGGATCCCGATGAAAATTCACATAACGAAGTCGAAAGCCCGCAAAGGCCGCTTTCAAAGTGCCAAGGTTTTCTTGGGCTAAATGTTTACAAACCAAAACCCGCATGGAGCCACCATTTTACGGCTGACGGGCGGTGGAGGATCCTAAATCCATAGCAAGCACGAGCGCAATCTTAGCAAACACCAAAGAATGGCGGAAACTGGATCGATCGCTGCTTACCACATCATCCCGCGTGTGAATCCTACGATTCGAACTGTTCATGCCGGCCTCAAATGGCATCAAGGCCGGATAACCCTGGCGATGCCAAGAAGCGTGATCGCTACATCCATAGCCACAACGATCGGCAATCAAGCGCACTTGCAAATAAGTATCATTCATAGCTACTAGATAATCCCGCAGCCACGCGCTCGTAAAATCCTGCATATTACCGATCACAAACTCACCCGCTCCGGGGAAGAGAGTCATATCAAGTTGCAATACTGCCACCACATCGCGGTTTTCTTGTTTATACATTCTAGCAATTTCAGCCGAACCCAATAATCCCGATTCTTCTCCTGCATACCAGAAAAACTCCACACTGCGCTCTGGGCGCCCCTGAGTAATCAACACACGTAGCGCTTCTAGCAGACTTGCGGAACCGGAAGCATTGTCGTCGGCTCCAGGAGCATTGCCACCATCTCGATGATTGATGGAATCTAAATGTCCGCCCAGCACAATGATTTCCGACGGCCGGGATTTTCCCTCCAAATGCACTCGCAAAGATTTTTGGCGCGTACTTGTGTGAGTAATTTGCTGCACAGACCATGCTCCTGGATATGCGGCCAACATTTCTCTTAATCGGCTCTCAAGATCGTTCACATGCACATTGGGATTAGCTAAACGGTTATCGCGGCTAGGATAAGCCGAGAGCCACTCCACGGTGCTACGGATATTTTCTTCTTTTAATTGCCCAAGCGCCATTTCGATGGCGGGATTTTTCTCTAACTGCAGAGGCGCGATCGCACTCATGCTTTTCCAAACCGCATCTTTTTGCGCCATTTTTTTGAGATCAGCTATTAATTGCGAGCCAGAAGCCGTGAGACCAGGCGGCAGCACTTCATAACCACCGCATCTGCCCGCCTCATGGGCCAAATGAGAAATGCGCTCCCGCATTTTTTCTGTCACCTGGGCGTATCCCACATTCAAGGCCGTATCTTTGGCAGTAACCTTGGCACCGGCTTTTTCCAAAAATTCTAAATTGCCCAATACAGGCGTTGAGGGCGCGGCGGCAAGAGAAGTGAGTGGTAGGAAAATAAGAGCGAAAGTGAAAGTTTTCATAGTCCCCATCCTTAGGTTTAACTACTTATTAGCTTATGACCAAGGGCGAAAAAAGCGCAAGCCCTTACGATTCTTTATTGCTAGGGTTTAACGGATGGTATTACTTTAAGACGTATCTTTGGAGGGAACCCACGTGCGTCATTTTTTATTCCTTTTGTGTTTACTCGGCCCTGTAGCTGAGGCCCACGAGCAAATACTTTCTTCTTACCGCTGGCAGACCCCCGAAACCCAGAACCTAAAAGAAGTAGCGAGGCTCTTTGAGATCGTGAAACGCAATGGCCAGGAATACGAAGTGCTCGTACCCGCGGACCAAGCCGCCCTTTTTGAAGCCCTGGCTCCCCGGGCCACTTTGCTGGAAAAAGATACTTCCGCGGCCCTCTTACGGCAATTACAGGAATACACCTTTCTTCGCTCGCTCGAAGGCTACCGCTACCATTCTTTCCAGGAAATCCAGGATTGGATGCAAGAATTGAAAAAATCAGAAATCGTGCAGCTCATTCCTTACGGCACCTCCCAACAGGGCCGCCCGCTCACCGCCATTCGCCTCACAAAAGGTGAAGGAGAAAAGCCCGCCCTTCTCTTCACAGCCGCAACCCATGGTGATGAGCTGATCACCACGGAAGTGTTGATGCATTTAGTGAACGAATTGGTGGCAGGCTACGGCAATAATCCGAGGCTAACGGGCCTCGTTACAAACTATGATTTGTATTTTATTCCCGTGATCAATCCCGATGGTTTTGTGAAAGTGCAAAGATACGATAACGGCCGAGATCCCAATCGCTCTTACCCCTACCCGCAAAAAACCGATGCACAACCCACGACTTCGATCCAAGCCCTGATCCAATTTTTCCACTCCCGTACTTTTGCGGGCTCCATCGATTTTCACGCCTATGGCGAGCTCATCATGTACCCCTGGGCTTATACCCACGATCCTGTTGACCCCGTTTCTGCCCAAAAATTCCGGGAGCTAACCTCCCATATGGCCAACAGCAACGGCTACGAATACGGCCCCATTTCTGACATCATTTATGTGGCCCCAGGCTCCAGCGCCGATTACTACTTCTGGAAAACGAATTCTTTGAGCCTCGGCATTGAAATCGGCCGCACCAAAGCGCCTCCCCCCAACTATTTCCCTGACTATATGGCCTCCCAAGTGGAATCCACTTGGCGTTTTATTGAAGGATTTTAAGATAGATATAAGGCAAAATTAACCCCGCGCGCCATGTCGGCATTTTTGTTACACCACTACCGACCTTTTGCAGATATATTGAAGCCGTATAGGGAGAAAAATATGAAGAAAACATTTTTTATTTTATCAGGTTTATTTTTGGCCCTGGATTCTACTTTTGCCGCGAGCCCCGACCGTGACGTTTGTTTCTACACAGGCAGAAACTTCACCGGTGCCTCCCTTTGCCTAAACCAAGGCGAGCGCATTGATCATCTCGGCAGCCGCGGCTTCAACAACAAAATCTCTTCCATCGAATTCACGGGCAGAGCACGGAACGTATTGGTATGTGAGGAATCATACTTTAATGGCCGCTGCCTAGAGATCACCCATGACATGGCGAGCTTCGACGACGGCTCTAATTTCGACGATGAGATCACTTCAATTGAAGTGAGATAGAGTTCCTTTACCTGCGCTTTTAAAATCGCGGCACTCACTATCAACGATGAAAAAAATATTCTACCTCCCCCTCTTTTTCGCCCTCATGACTTGCCTTGGATTAGGCTATCTTTTGCGCTACGAACTTTTTCCCAATTGGTCACCAGAAGCTGTTGGCGATCTAACTTTTGTGGAAGACGAAAAATTGAAAGAAAATATTGATCACTTTTTTGAACAATATCACTCCCAACGCTATTCTCGCCCCTATATGTGCGCACACATTTTTTGGGGGCGGGACGAAAAATTCGCCTACATCGATTTAGTGTGCGGTAAATTCACAAAAAATCCCAAAACCAATAAGATTGAAACGGAACATGGCTCTCAAGTTCCAACGAGAGTGAAGATCAATTCCTCCTTAGAGGTGGTTGCTTTTGACCAAACCGTAGACGGCGAAAATAATCCAGCCTCTTACAACTGGCTTTTTCCTAAACAGATCCAAGAAAAAGATCGGGAATCAAGAATCGTTGCTCCCTGGATGAACATCCATTTAAAAGCATGGGCTCGTCATAATAAATCTGCATTGTGATAGAAAATATCGTTTACTGTGAGTAGCACGTAATTCAGTAGATTGAAGTTTTGAGACGCACGGCAACTTCGTAGAACGGTGCTGCAAGCCAAAAAAATATTTTTAATCAAAAAATAACAAAATCAATATTTTCACAGCTCATTGTTAAATCTGCTGGAATACTCCACGAATACACCTGCGGTTCATTTAGCGTAAATCCCCGGCAGAACTCCGTGTCTTTATCCGCTGAAAGTCTCACTTGAGTGTATGTCCAAAGATTTGGATACGTCTTGTCATGCTCAATAATGAAAGAATTCACAAAGTCACAAAGCCCACTGGGGCGTACATCGGACATCCATTTTCGGCTTCCTACTTTCTTAAATTCCTTCTCAAATGTATTTACCGAAATTTTGCATTTACTCGCATCTCGCCTAATTGAATTTAAATAGGCCTTCCTAAAACATTCTTTTTTATTATTTAGCAACGGGATATGAGGGCCGTTATTGCATGCACAAATTTCTTCTGCCAACTTCTTGTCTTGTTCTAATGACTTCTTTTTAGCCTCGGTTTTAGCCCCACTCAGTAATTTTTTTACCCAATCGGAATTGAGATCCACGCAAGCCCGCTCTATCGCCTCTTTTATCTTACTTTCTTTTTCATTTTTCAGTGCCTCATCCATTGAGCTTACTGTTTCGTTTATCTCTTTTTCAGAGTCTTTTCTAATCGTTAGCTGAGTGAAGGTACAATGAATGTTTATAAAAGGAGGATTGCCTACACACTCCATACTCAAAGAAGAATTATTTTCCAAAGAACCAAGATTTAAAAATGCTGGTGCAGAAGTGGGCTCATTTTTAATAGGAATTGCACTATCCCTCCAATTCGACTGATCAGAACTGGCGTAATTGCATACTAGTAAAGCGGGGAACACTAAAAAAACAATTTTGTTAAATTGCATACTTTTCATAGCTAACACTTAATTGGGTGATAATTTATAAAAGATTTAGTTACTTTGAACGGCATGCGTTCCCTTCCCATAGCCACGAGGAAATAACCCCCTCTGGCTTGGCAATAAAAGTGGTTTTGCACCATGCCGTGCTGCTCACTGCCTGATCAGAGCCAAAATTATTTACTATTTGAGTAGTTGTTGCACCCGTGCGCTGATAAACAATCATTTTTTCACCATTAGGTTTATTGAAAGTTTGATCTGGCACGCCCCATTTTTCATAAAGCTTATTTTCATCTTGGCCAACCCAAGTGCCTAGCATTGCCTCATATTTTTGCGTGGTCGCGCACCCCAAAGCAAAAACAACTAAACATATAATTGCTAATGTTGATTTCATTGGTCTCATTTCGGTTTAGATGCATTTTATTTAAACAAAATTTGAGATAAGAAATTAAATATTCGTAATATCGAATATACCGATCTAAAAAAGACACTTTAACCGTCCACATATTCGATATGTGGAAAACGGAAAAAGTAACGCTCACAATCTAGTTATTTTAAATACTCTCAGAAGAACTCACTCGCCCCAGCCTAGGCAAAAAAAGCTAAATTGCGAGTGTGTGCTGATTCATTCCGATATCAGATATCTTGATATCGGATA
>CAYQES010000002.1:0-178383 GCA_964416595.1 uncultured Bdellovibrionales bacterium
GCACTTTTGAACCTTTCTTTTCTAGCTACCATGTATGTGGCGCGTTTTATGGTGTTGCTAGCGTCTGGTTTGGTGTTGGGATTTACGTTGTGCCGATTAAAAAATCATCGAGATGCTTTTTTACTAATTTCTCTTTTAATTTTATTACCCATGTGGATTTTTCAGGGCATGAGTTGTGGGGGCGATTCTCTTTTACTGAGTTTAAGTTGTTTGTTGCTGAGTTATATTTTTTATCCTGGCCCAGAAAGAAATCGTAACTTTATTACGGCTAGTTTGGGCGCGGCTTTAGGCCTGTGCAAATTTACCTACACCCCATTATTTTTATTGTGCCTTCCAAGGATTTGGAAAGAAGAGAGTGGAAGAAATCGTTGGCTGAAGCCATTAGGATTTATGGTGGTGGCCTTTTTCCCTTCCATTTTTTGGATGTGGCTCACTAAAGATTTATATTCTCCGATTCAAGAGGGAGCAAACCCTAATTTCCAGGCCAGTTTCATTCTGGGGGCGCCGCTCGAGTTTCTAAAAATCATTTTCCATTCCTTCGCTCAAGATTATCAGTTTTACCGCAGCTCCATAGTGGGTGTGTTGGGGTGGACAGATACTCCCTTTCGATTTGCTGGAGAGTTTTTTACCACGCTGTGTTTTGGGATTTTTTTCTTGCCCGTGGAGCGAGAACGTAAGGTGAATTACTGGCAGATTGGACTAATTTTTGGCATTTGCCTGCTTTGCCTATCTTTGGTTTTTTGGGCGCTCTATGTTTCCTATAATCTCGTGGGTTCACCTACCGTGGTGGGCATACAGGGTAGATATTTTCTCCCGCTTCTGCCGTATATATTCTTAGCGCTGTGGAGGATTTCGCCCGGCTATAGATTGCCAATCAAGGCACGCCAAATGGTGTTTGGTTTTCTTTGTGTGTGTTTGATTTTTATCGAATTTAAAGCCGTTGCTGCCCTATGGAAAAGATATTGGATTTGATTCTAGCGGGGCTTTGGGATAGGTATATTTTCTCATGGGTTTAAGCCTCTTAAAAAAATATGCTGAGAATTTTCAGCGCAAGCGCGTTTTCCGCACTTTAAAGGCTGGTGATATCGCGATTGATTGCGGCGCCAATGTGGGCAAAGTAACGGAACGCATGGCTAGGCGTGGAGTGAGGGTAATAGCTTTTGAGCCTAATCCACACGCATTTAAGGTTTTGCAAAAAAAATTCGAGGGAAATGCGGCAGTTGAATGCCGCAATCAAGCGGTGGCCGCAGAGGCCGGAACATTTAAATTATTTTTGCATCAGCAATCCGGAGAGGATCCGGTGCATTGGTCCACAGGATCTTCTTTGCTTGGGTTTAAGAAAAATGTGAATCCCGATCAATTTGTGGAAGTGGAAGTAGTAGATCTTTGCAAATTACTCGAAACTTTGCCTGGTTCAGTACAAATTTTAAAAATTGATATTGAGGGAGCTGAAGTGGATTTACTCAATAAACTTATTGATAAGGGCATTCATAAAAAAGTGGGAAAGATTTTAGTGGAAACCCATGAGCGTATTCCTGAATTGGCACAGCCCACACAGAAGTTAAGGGATCGTATATCCAATGAAAAGATTGATAATATTGATCTTGGTTGGGAATAAGTTTGGATAAAGGCCCCGCCTGCGCAAGAAACGCAGACGGGGGGAGTTGACTGAAGAAAAAAGCTTTAAGCTACCCTGCCTTTTTCTTCTGGGGATTTCGCCTCCTCTCTTTTCCTGGAATCACCCAGGAGTTTTCCAAAAAGTCCGTTGGATTCAGTAGAGATTTTAATTTGCCGCGGCTTTGCAGATTCCATTTTAGGAATTAGCAAGTGCAACAATCCATGTTCATAACGGGCTTCGATTTTTTCGTTATCCACGCCGGGGGGTAGGGTGAAGCTGCGTTGGAATTTTCCATAACGCCGCTCTCCGTACCAATTGGATCCTAGTTTTTTCTCCGAATGTTTCTCGCCGGAAATGGTGAGGACATTATCTGCGGCCTCAATTTTTATTTCATCCTTTGGGATTCCAGGTATTTCTAGGGAGATGAGATAATGATTTTCTTCTTCTTCCACTTCGTACGCTGGAGCCCAGCTTTCGCTATGGCTAGAGAATAAATCTCTAAAAAAACTATCTCGATCTAGCTCGCCGAAAGAGTGCCAAGGGTTATTTCTTTTAGTGACCAAGTAGCTCATTTTTCCTCCTTAAGTTTTGGTGATCGAAATCTCCTATAAAGAAATGTGACTGGTATTTTTTTTGTCAAGGCGCTGATTATGCGGAATTTTTTAGAGCTAAAGTTTCGTGAAATTCCGGCAGCCATTCGCTAAATTTCCATAGCTCGCTTTGCTCTTTGCAATGAGAACAAAAGCGGTCAAATATGGTTTGCGCTGGAAATGTATTGCTGCAAAGGTTGCAGTGCTTTTCTACTGGAAAAGACGTTGGTCTTTTTTTAGACATACATCCTCCTTTTATAAGAAGATGGTTTTGAAGTTTGAGTTGTCAAGAGAGTAAAAAATCCCGCGGGATTTCTAAGGTGAAGCAGTCAAATATAGAATCTTAGAGTGGCCTTCCAACGAAACCACTTATCGCTCTCGACCAAGAAGTTTCTTTGTCGAAGCGCAAGTCACGATACAGCTCAATAAAATGCCCTAGGGTTTGGGGATCTTTTGGAACCCAAATGGAAACTCCTTGGGCATCACGAAAATAGTTAGAATTACGGGCAGTAACCACAAAATCTTTCATGGCATTGTGGGTTTTTTGCACGAGTGCAAGGTTTAAATTTTCCACATTTCCTTCGAAAAGGCGCTTTAGGAAATCACCTAGATCAATGTAATCCAAATAAAACCAATAGTGGAAATTCTGGGTAGCCCAAGCAATACGATTGATTTGTTCCAGGCTGATTGCGGGCAAGGTTTGAATATGGACGGATAATTCTTTTACGGCTTGTTCGAGTTCTAAGTATTTTCCCATGTCGAGCGCGGACATAGTTACATCTTTTAGTTCGTTACTACCGCCTTCACTATAGCTTTTCAAAAAAGCATCGGCGAGATGGATAGAAAAATCCTTGGGTGACATTTGCGGATTTAGGGCTAAAGGCGCAAACACCTCTACGTAGGGCCAGCCCGCTAAGGGCTCCAAATATTGCGAGCCGATAAAGTAGTCAATGGCGCCCGCCATTTCTGCGGCTATTTCCACCATTCCCATTAAGCAGGCATCACTGCCGTAAATATCGATCTTGCGGCCGAGGGAGGCGGCCACGTTTTGCATAACAAGCCCCAACTCTTTTGTGCTGATAGCATTTTGGGTGATGTCATCAAAGCTAATATCGTTGACATAGAAATCGTTTAGTATGAAGTTCCGCCAACCAGAGCCGTGATTCCAAACGGTCACAAAATAATGTTTGGCTGGGTATTTTTCTATTCCCCAACGAATGAATTCTTCTAGATTGCGATAATTTCCCATGTCCACCCGGGGTAGTTCTTGCACTACGGGGGAAGTGACAGTTTCAAAATCTTCATCTTTTTGTATCAGGAGCCTTTTGGTGATCACGTTTCGCATGCTTGCCCACTGAACCACAAGGTTCAAGCCATCGTTGGATCCTACCCGTTCCAATTGGTTTAGATTCAAATCGCCATAGATATCTAAATTATTGTGGCCATTAAGAAAGAGGAGAAAGGTCCACTCTTTTTCGGGGGCCGATTGGGCGTTTGGGGAAAGGAAAAAAAGACACAACAGAACAAGGGCTCTTTTCATTGATCTCCTCCATGAGTTCGATGACAAAAGAAGCTCCTTTTCAGGATAAGAGTATCGACGCGCGGTGGCAACAGGTAGTCGGAACTATGAGACTGATACTAGCGTGTAAAATTTTATGGAGCCGCAGCTAGATCGAGGTATGGTGACTCGAAGGAGTTTTTATGAAAATTAAAGCACGGCATATTTTGGTGAACCAAGAATTTGAAGCAAAAGATCTTCAACAAAATTTAGCTCAGGGAAAAGGATTTGAAGAGTTGGCCAAGCAATACTCCCGCTGTCCGTCGGGAGCAGATGGCGGTGATTTGGGAGAATTCGGCAAGGGTAGTATGGTGCCTAGCTTTGAAGAGGCCGCTTTTGCCCTAAAAGTAGGGGAAATATCTGGCCCTGTTCGCACCCAATTTGGTTACCATTTGATCCAGCGCTACGCCTAAAAAAATAGCTATTACCTGGCAGCTGTCTATAATTTAAACAGCCCGAAAAACCCCGCTTCTATAATATCAATTGTTTGTGGCTTATCGTTTTGGCCGGGTTATTGCTATTTAGGGGCGCGATGAATCCAAGGAAGACCCCCTTTTTTTTAGCCTTACTAACGGTGTTTTTTATCGCCGTGGGTTGTGGTCGTCCGTCTATTGAAATTGACACCAAAGAATTACAGGCTTCTTCCCTCGGATTATTACCAGTAGGGCTAGTGGAAGTGCATCGGGCTAATTCCGGCAATGGATTCGGCATGTCTATTGGGGAAAGCATGGGCGAAAGCGCCTTTTGCACGGGAACTTTATTGTCCGATGGCACTGTGATGACCAGTTCCGATTGCTTGGAAAACCAATGGGGGAAATTTGAAGCTAAGGACATGGAATTCCATATTAATCCCCTGGGTACAAAAACAGAGTCATTCAAGGTAGAAGAAATCAGCCAAGTGGACACAGCAAGACATGTGGTTTATTTGCTCTTAAAATCCCCCACAGAAAAAACCGTAAACAATGCTTTGCAAATACAATCCATTTTACCTTCGCAGGCGGATCTAGAGAGCAATGTGCCGGCTCTTGCTGTGAGTGTGCCTGGGCCCGATAAAAATGGGGTATCGCGCATCGTGGTTTCCTCCGCAAAGATTCGCACCTCCTGGGCAAAATCGGAGAAATCTAAAAAACAATATAATATTCCTCCTTGGGAGCGCTCCGACTCCTATGTTCCTCAAGTTGCTCAAAATGAAGAAGAGCCTTCTATCGAAGATATTTTTTCTTACCCCACCCCCATTTACGTGGAGGGTTTACGCGATGGCATTTGGGGCGCACCGATTTTTTATCAAGGTAAAGTGATAGGTATTGTGAAGAACAGCCAAAACAATTCTACTCACAATGCCCAATGGTTATTGCGTAAATAACTTACTTTTTTCTCACCGCACTCAACTTGATCGTGTGCTCAGAGCCACCGCAGCTAGGATGCTTAAAGCCATTGGCCTTCTCATTTTTTCCTAAGTAAATAAGGTTATCATCTTTTTTAGGGCTCACACCACCGGGCACATAATCTAGCTTGAGGTTGTGCCGGGTTTTCCAAGCGATGTTATGGTCTGCGCAGGAAGTATCCCCACTCACACCGAGGGCTCCCACTTTTTCACCTTGCGAATTATAAAGAGCTACACCACCACCGAACACATTAACACCGCCGATCCGCTCACCAACCATGGGATCATTGCTCGAGCCAAAATTTGAGGAGCTGCCTCGATAGGCGGATTTTGTGTCCACGGGATTAGAGTGTTGCAAGCCATACAAGCTGCCTCCGGGCTGAACAGCAGAGAAGAGGTTGGCAGTAGAAAGAGCAAGGCCTGGGAGACTAAACGCATTGGCTGTATTGGCTTTTTGGGCCGAAATCACCCGGCTACCCAGCCATTGATCGCCCATGGCTTTCCCTGTGTAAGCTACTGCGCATACAGTGCCGTCATTACTAACGAGCGTGCCCCACATGTCTAGATTAAACCCGCCGTTTTTTTCATTGCGGGCGTTAGTTAAGGCATCTTTCAATTCTTGCCATTTTGGCAGGTTGTCGCAATTGGCAGAAGCTAGAGTGGGCAAAAAAATGAGCGCGATCTGAACGAAAGCAAATGTTTTCACGGGATCTCCTTTAGTGAGTTGAGGTAATAAGCAATCATATTTTTATGTTTTAGGTCAACGATCGTTTTTTATTTCTCGCCACTTTTGGGCCAATAAATCCGAGGCTACTTTCACCCCATCCTCGTTCCAGTGGGAATCGTCGAGATGGAAGAAGATTTTTTTCTCTTTTTCATAAGCTGCGCGGTACGGCTGCCAGAGATTCACGTAATGAATGCCTTTTTGATCTAAAACTTTGTAAAAGCGAGGGAAAAAATCTGATCTGATAGTAGAGGGAATAAGCTCGGGATAAACACTTTCTTTATTGGGGGCAACCACGAGAATCATTTCCATTCCCATATCACGCAGCTTATCTCGATAACTAGTTAGCTGATCCACCACTTCGATCACTCTTTGATCATTGGCTCGATCCCGCAAAATACTTTCTCCATGAAGGAAAAGCATTTTTCTCTTTTCTATGGGGCCACTTTGGTATTCGTAAGGTTCGAGCAAGCGCTGGATGGCTTTCCATGTGCCATGGGATTTTCGGTAACGAAAGAAGGCGGAGCGCAGTAGGCGATCCCATAGCACTATTGGCGCACTCAAGCCGGCCTCTTGGAAAAAGAATTTTTTTCGTGGAAGCTTGGGCGGGTTTTCAATCATAGGAAAATCTTCTAACTCAAAGAGTGTTCTTTCCATGTACACAACAAAGGCGTAACGCGGTTGCCATTGTAAGCGCACAACAGTTTTTAAGGATGGTTCTAGCCTGGCTGGAGCAAAAGAATAACTGCAGAGACCAGTGGTTTTCTTGATGAGCTCATTGAGCGTTCGATCCTGTGTAATAGAAGTGCCGCTACCCATAGAATCACCAATTAAAATTGCATTGGGTGGATTGCAATTTCTAGTGTTTCGGTACCCGAGCTCATCGGTTTCCCAAATAATATCTTTGGTGATTTGTTGTTCTGTATGGGAGCCAAGATCGCCCACTTCTTTGCGTTCAATTCTTTGATTGGGATAGAAAAATCCGGGTAGATAATCTGTTAGAGGGTAAACGCGCGTAGCTTCCCAGGAGCGAAAGGTGAATCGGTCAATTGGCAATAAAAGTTCAGAGATGGGAACTATCGCAGCCAATAGAATTATAAGAAGTATTTTAATAAAAATTTTATTCTTATAATTCATGTTTAAAATTGAAAATAGATGAATTGATTGTTGGTGAACTGGCCGAAAAGAAAAAATACAAAAATAACGGTGGCGTAAGCGGACCAACGAACCAAAGTCGCTTGTTTGTTAAGCCACGCCCAAAGATCTTTTTTCTCGTCTAAATATTGAAAAAGAATCATCGCGACCACGCATAAAATCGCAAAAGAAAAGTGTTGGGATTTTGTGATCGAGAGAGAGCCCGGTTGGGCAGTAAAAATTCGATAGATGATCGCCGTGGCTTCGTGGATAGATGTTGCACGGAAAAATATCCATCCCAAGGTTACACCATGGAAAACGAAAATGATCCGTAGGATTTTGGATTTGCTCCATTGTAAAAGCTGTGCCACTTGAGTGAGCAGTAGCCAATGTAGCGCGCCCCAGGCAACGAAGGTCCAATTGGCGCCATGCCATAGGCCACTCACTAAGAAGACAACAAATAAATTAAAAGAATGGCGCCAATGAGAGGTGCGGTTGCCGCCAAGGGGAAGGTATAGATAATCTCTGAACCAAGTGGATAAGGAAATGTGCCAACGGCGCCAAAACTCAGAAAAGGATTGGGCCAAATATGGTTTGTTAAAATTTAACATGAGTTCAATGCCAAAGAGCCGAGAGGTGCCTCTCGCGATATCGGTGTATCCGGAAAAATCACAGAAGATTTGCCAGGCGAAAAAGTAAGATGCCAGAAGTAAACTGAGGCCTTGGTGTTCTGGGTAATTGCCATAGGCTTGATTCACTAAAATTGCCAACGTATCTGCGACAACACATTTTTTTAAAAAGCCTGAGGCCATCAGTTGCAGACCACTGCGGGCGCGTGCGTAATCAAAGTGCCAAATTTTTCGAAATTGCAGCAGCATATGTTGTGGGCGCTCAATGGGGCCTGCCACTAGTTGGGGGAAATAAAGAACGTAGAGAGCGTAAACAAGTAAATTGCGTTCTGCCTTTTGATTTCCTCGGTATACCTCAATGGTATAGCTCATGGATTGGAAGGTATGAAAAGAAAGGCCAATGGGTAGCACCCAAGCCAAGTGTTGTATGGAATAGTTCCAACCTAGGAGCTGAGCTAAATCATTTACATTGTCCGCAAAAAAATCGAAGTATTTAAATACCCCTAAGATCCCAATATTGGCGATCAAGCTGGTTATGAGTAAGAATTTTTTCTTGGGCCAACGCTCCATTATGAGCGCTGCCGCGTAATCGAGAATAATAACAGCAAAAAGAATGAGCAGATATTTGGGAATAAAGGCCGCATAGAAATAGCAGCTTGCGGCCAATAGAATTAAGTTGCGCCAGCGGTGAGGGCTAAGCGTAAAAATTCCATACACAAGCACCAAGAACCAGGCGAACTGAAGGGAGTTAAAGAGCATATTGGGTGGAGAAAAAAATACGCTGAAAATAGAGGGCGGCCAAGCAAAATAAAGTAAGAATGAGGATCGCTTTTCTCTGTACCTTCTGGGCGGCCTCTTATAGTACATTGGTTGTGCTATTAGACTCACAATACTGAGACTCCATTTTCTATGAGCGCTTTTGATTTTGGCTTGGTCATTCCCTGTTATAATTTCGGTGAGGGTCTCGCTCGTTCCTTGCATTCCATCGCAGCGTGGAGGCGGCAGCATAGTTTACAATTTATGCTTTGCATTATTGATGACGGTTCCTCTGATTCAACTGAGAAAGTGGCTAAAGAATTTCAAGCCCAACATAAGGATTGGTGCCTTTTCCAGCGCAGTCCGCAAAACCGCGGCAAAGGCAGTGCCGTGCGGGAGGGATTTAAATTACTTCCTGTTTCTATTCCTTATGTGTTTTTTACGGATAGTGATTTGCACTACGGACTGGAAATTTTGCGGGAACGAATGCTGCCATTATTAAAATCTGGTGCTGAGCTTGTGATGCTCGATCGCTCCTGGAATAGGCAGTTTCATTCCAGGGTTCCTTTGCGGCGAGCACTTTCCTATGGCTTCACCCATTTAAAAACAATTCTAGCTAGTGTGCCATTTGAGGATAGCCAAGCGGGCTTAAAGGGTTTTCGCCGAGAATTTTTGCAAGCGGCTGTGCCGATGGCTAGGGTGAATGGTTTTGCATTTGATGTAGAACTGCTTTCGATGGCCGTGCAGTATCGGTTTCGAGTTGAGAGAATTCCCATCTTACTTCGAGGCGAAAAAGAGGCCGATTCCTCTAGTGTAACACCACGCAAGGCAATCCGCATGCTTTGGGATCTATTGCGTATTGCTTACGCCCGCTATTCCGGCGGTTATGAAAATGACCTTTTCTACCAAAGAATTTCTCAGCAAGTGTACGAGATTCATCGCCATGGTTGAAACAGAAGAAAATTTTTTTCTTCCTGTTTTGGGCACCCTCGGATTGATTTCTGTGGTGGGATTTCTCGCAGTATTTGTGAATATTCCATGGGCTTGGAGCTTATTTATGGACGACACGCTCTACAATGCTTGGATGCCACAAATCACTGATGTGTGGGCCGCCGCAGAAGCAGAGATCCGTTCCTATTGGGCTTTGGGTAGATTCTATCCCGTAAAATATTTGGCCAATCTTTTAAAATGGAAATATTTACCCAACGATCCTTATATTTTTCGTTATTTTAATTTGAGTGTATTTTTTCTGGCTATGACCGTGAGTGTTTTTGCCGTGATGAGGGTGGCTGGAATAAAAAAACAAAAACTGCCCTGGTTTCTTTTTCTCTTGGGGTCCGTTTTTTTACATAAGCCACTTTTGGAAATTATTTCCCTGAATCCTTTGGGGGAAACTTGGGTTTGTTTCTTTTTTGCTTTTGGAATTTTGTTTTTATTTAGTGAGCACGCTTTTTTAAGATTTTTCCTCGCCCGCCTGTGTTTTGTTTTAGTGGCGCTTTCTAAAGAGCCGGCGGCTTTAGTGTTTTTTGCGTCTTGTATGGGTTACCTCTATTGGGCATGGAAAGAGCCTGTTCGCAGGGGGCGGTATGTGGCGCAGGCTGTGTTGGATTTCACTATTTTTATTTTGTTCTTTTCGATGGCTTTAGTGGTGATGCGGCAGGGCACTTTCACTCGCGGCGCCTATTTTTCATCCACGCCTTGGGCTCAATATGCCATGGATTTTTTCTATAAGGGTGCGCGTTATGCGCTGTGGACATCGCCCTTTGTGGTTTTGTTTTTGATTTTTTGGCGGGATGTAATGCGCTTCTTTCTTCAGGCGCAAGCCCGGATGGGATTCGGCGCGATTTTTTTAGCAGTTTTTGGCCTAGGTTATTTAGGGTTTATGTCCACCCAGGGGCGTGCGGCTTATCAGGAAGTGCCCGCCGCTCTTGCGTTTTTTTGTCTATTTTCACTGCTGGCAGTTTGGTTGCTGCGATCTCTGCCTTTTGAAAAAATAAAAAAATATGGCCCGCTACTCGTAGCGCTTTTTGCTTTTTCTTATTTTATTTCTCTTTCCCGCTGGGAAAGATTCGTGCGTGGGATCGTGGAGCCACGACCAGCATTAGTGAATCTTTTGGCTTCGGGGGAAACTTTAACCATAGTTGTTCCAAAGGGAGAAATTCGTGGGCATCTGGAAATTTTGGTCAAAGAAATAAACCCCAAAGCTTTGATTCTCGAGGTGGAAAGCGATCGGGCCGCGCTGGAAGCAAGTGTGAAAAAGTATAAAGGCCAAGTGTATGTTTTTGAGTTTCCCATTTATATGGGCACACTTCCATCGGAAGCGTTAGACGGAATAAAAAATGTCGTGGACGGCTGGGGTTCTGTGGTGGATGCGCATTCCTATCGGATCTATCGTGGTGCTAAGGTGTTTGAATGAAAGCGTGGCTTGGCAAAACATTTGGCCACGATCGGGCCTGGTTACCTGTTGCCCTGGCTTTTTTATTGGTGAATTTTCTCACAATTGATGACGGTGGCACAAATGCCAATGCCCGTTTTGCTACTTTACGGGCCATGGCGGAACAACATACTTTTCGCATCGATAGTTATAAGGATTGGACTTCCGATTGGGCACGCACTCCTGATGGGCACTATTATTCCAATAAAGCACCGGGGCCAACGATAGCTGCCTTTCCTGTTTTCTGGGTGATCGATAGTTTGCTGCAACCTTGGCAAGAAAAATTAAAAGATGATTTAGGGAGAAAACAGGCTCCAAGGGGCATTCACAAAGTTGCGATCGCTGGAATTTTCCAGGTGCTACCGTTTCTTTTTTTGGTTTTAGTTTTATTAAAAATGGTCTTTCCTTCCATTTCTCCCATGGCGTATTTGGCGGCTTCAGCCGCGATGCTATTTGGCAATACGGCCGCAATATTGATGAATTCTTATATGGGCAATCCTTTTGCCGCGGTGGCGATGTTGGGGTTGGGATGGGCCTATTTGCGGAAGAGCTTAGGATGGATGGCTTTTTTCTTTGGGTTGATGGTGTTGGCAGAGTATCCCACGGCCGCGTTGGTAATCCCGTTTTTCTTTTTAGCGGCCAGTGATTTTCGGGAATTGGGTGGAAAGAAATGGTTGGGGCGTTTAGTGCTTGGAGCATTTCTACCGGCTGTAATTTGGTGCTGGTACCATACGGTGTGTTTTGGTAGTCCGTTCTCTTTGCCTTTTCACTATGAAGTTACAGCAGCTCTTGTGGGCACAGTAGAACAAAACGCTGCCACTGTGTGGGGCGGCATCGCCTCTTTTCTTCCTAAGTTTGAATATATTTTTCAGCTGTTGTTTGGCCCCTCCCGCGGGATTTTATTCACACAGCCGTGGCTTTTTGTGGTTTGGATTGCGGGATTTTACTATTTGCCCCGAAATGATCGTTTATGGCGGCTTTTTTTATTCAGCTTCTCCAGTTTTTTTATTCTACTTTGGTTAAATGCGGGATTTCCCGGCTGGCATGGGGGCGGATCTCCTGGGCCCCGCTATCTTTCTGCTGCCTTGCCTATTTTTGGAATTTTTATTCCCGCCTTTTACCAACGCCTGCCACTTTGGGGGCGAGGAGTTTTGTGGATCACCATTATTTTACCCGTAGTGCTTAGGGGTTTAGTGTTTGCCACTTGGATTTTGCCGCCACCAGTGCCGATTTGGCCGTATTATTTGGGAGCGATCCAAACTCCCAAAGAATGGCTGGAATTGAGTGTGTTTACCCTTGTATTGGGTAGAGCGCTAATCGCCTATTTTAGGCCGTCTCGTTTGCGCTAGCTGGATGCTTTTGCCAAAGTTTCTTTTGCCACCAAAGGGTGGCTAGAAACAAGATGGCAAAAATGCTCGAGCGTAGAAGCGGCGTTTTAGATGTTCTGAAGAATTCCTCCCAGTACCATTGCCAAAGAGGCAGGCCTGGCCCAAGGATCGTAGATCCATACACTAACCCTCTAAACACGATGCTAATGGCGAGCAAAAGAAAAAATACATTTCTTAACCAGTTAGGAGCGCGGTGAATTTCCAGGGCAGCCCATAAAGAGAAGCATAGAAATATCCCACTCAAATAGCGTGGACCAGCGGTTCCACCACCTTGCCAGCCCCCATAGGACATATTTACAATCAGCAATCCCACTAGGCTTAAGCCGCAAAAGAGCCCACAAACTTTTCGATAGAAATCTAAAGGCTCTGAAGAGCCCGCCCCTTTTTTTCTTGGGAAAAAATAAATCAGGAATAGCGGAAAGAGCAGTAAGATCCAAGGTTGAGTGAAAAGTAAACCCCGGCTTTGCCCAATTAACAATTCCCAAAGTACCGGAACATTTGGCATACGAAAAATTCCTAGAAAGTTTTTTTCTTCCTGGAGTGTGTCGAGAAAAATAGGGTTTTGGAAATGATTGGCCACGGTAAAGGGGCTGCCAAAGGCAGCCGTATGGTACCAAATCCATAAAATTCCTGGAACTAGGCCTCCCAGTAAAAGGCTCTGTATGGGGCGTCGGTAGGATTGTTCACGGTGCATTACTAAGCCTAAGGCGATTATATAGGCTGGCAGTTGCATCACGAAACTATAGTCAGAAAGCAGGGCTGCGCCGGCAAAAAATCCGGAAGCTAAGAAGTTGCCTTGTAAAAGGGAAAAGAGTGCCGCCAGCTGAAGGATGGCTTCAAAACCATGGCCGAAATAATTATTAAAAAAGAGACTCACCGTTGAGCCAAAAAAGGCAGAGAGCACAAAAAAGACCAAGGTGTTTCTTTGGAGTCCGAGCCTGGAGAGCCAGTTTACGATGAGCGCCATGAGTAGCAGAAGCGGGAGGATCTGGTTCAAAAAACTAGTCCAGGTTTTCTGGAAGTAGCCAGGTGTGTGCCGGTGGCCATGTTCATCCCGATAGCCTTTTTCCCAGAGACGGGGGATTTGGTCGATCACGAAAAAAGTGGGAAAGCCCAACAGCATAGGGCCGGGCGCTTTATTGGAATAATAGTGCCCATCGGGGGTATGGGACCAATCGTCACTGGCGCCAATTCTTTTATCAATAGTGAAGGTTCCCTCTTCTGACATGGCTCGTAAAGTGAGGAAGCGGCTCACGGCATTGGGGCCCCCATCCTGCGTATTGATCAAATTCAAGATCACAAACAGTATGGCCCAGGGCATGAGCACGTATTTTACGGCGGGTGAACACAGGTTTTTCCATTGCATCATGGAGGCTAAGCTAGCAAATCCTTTGTCTGCTTTCTACCTGCATCATGGTAAAAAGAAAAAATGAGATGGAAAAGCAGCGTCTGTTTGCTTGGTATTTTTAGTTTCTTGCTCGCCCCCAGGTATGCCGCTTTAGTGAACTCCTGGTGGGGATTTCTACCTTTATTGTTTTCCTTCTTTTGTTTTGCCCGTGCTTTTTTGGGCTGGGGGCTTTGGTTAGAGAAAAGAGTGGGCGGCGGGGAAGCGGGAGTATTTTTATTATCTAGCCTAGTGGCCGTTGGTTTTGCTTTTGTGATGGGGCATTTGGGATTTTTGGGCCCCAACTACAGTTGGGTGTTTGTGCTTTTTCTGGTTTGGGGCATTTATTTGGCCCCCTTAGAAAAAGAAAAACGCTGGCTCTTCTCTTTTGGCCATCGCTGGTTAGATTTTTTGCTGCTTTTTGTGTTCGGATTGCGTCTACTCACGGCGTATTTGCCCCAGGGCCACGGCGATCCGCTGCTCTATCATTTAATGGCCCCGCGTTTATGGAACTTGCAGGGCGCAGTTGGATTGAACACAGATCTGCCCATTCCGCTTTTGGCCTCCACTTGGGAATATTTTTATCTATGGCCGCAGGTTTTATTTACGACCCCCATGGCCTCTGTGAAGGAATTGGTATTAGCCCAAATTTTTTGCCAATGGATTCATTTGTTCTGGGGCCTATATGGTGCGCTTTTTGTGGTGCGGGAATTATGGAGAGAAACCAAAATTTCTTTAGGAGCTAGAGAAGGCTTTCTACTTTTTGTTTCCTTTTTGTTTGTGGCTAGCATGCAGTGGACCGCCTCTTTAGCTAAAAACGATTGTGCCGTGGCCTTTTGGTGTTTAGGAGCCTGGCTTTATTTGCGCAAGCCCAGCCCTTGGCATTGGCTGTTAGCGGGAACTTTTGCTGGATTGGCCGTGGCTGGAAAAATTAATGCGATTCTATTTTTGATTCCGATCGCGTTGCTTGAAATGTACAAATTGTTTTGGGTTAGAAAAATATCTTCTTTTCCTTGGCTGGTGGCGGGCGTTTTGGGTTTTGTGCTGGGAGCAGTGCCCATCTATTTTCGTAATTGGCTAGAAACCCAAAATCCTTTCTACACCATGTTTTCCCATATTTTTCCTGGCCCCTGGGTTAGCCAATCTTGGGCCGATCATTTTTCTGCGCACCAGCCTTCGGAACATAAAAATTTATTAGTCATGTTGTGGTTCCGCTTGCAGCAATTATCTAGGGAGTCGCCAGCGTACTGGCTTTGGTTATTATTGCCTGCGATTGTGTGTTTTCCCGTGATGCGCAAAAAAATTTGGCTCTTGCGGGAATGGATTTTGATTTTTTTATTGTCGCTCGTGATTTGCGTGGTGGCTTTAATGCCCACAGCGGAAGTGCGTTACCTTGGGGCTTCATTGTGGATTGGGGCCTTGGTGGGTGTGTATGGTTATTTAGTGCTTTGTGCACACTTTCCTAAATTCCAAATCTATGGGCATTTTTTGTTGTTAGTGGTGATTTTGGCTACGTCAAAGCTCCCCACCCATTTTTTATGGAAATTTCCCAAGATCGCGCCCGGTGAGGCCGTGGTATTGCAGCATACGGCGGGGAAGGCAAAGGCGTGGCTGCGAGAGCATGTGAAATCGGAAAATTTGGTGGTTTTGTATGGCGACAATGAAACTTATTATTTGTCTAACCTAAGGGTAACGGTGCTCACAGAGCGCCCCGATATCGATAGAGCCACCTATGGGAAAAAAAACGTAGGTGAATTTTTAGCCGGCCTTTGCGCTACCAGTGGCGCAAGATTTTTATTGGATGTGCGTCCCAATGCTTCATTGGCGTTGCGGTTTCCCGGTAACTTTTGGGATCAAGCAGTGCTCTATGAAGCCGATGGCGCCAGAGTGTATGACCTCGTGAAATTACAAAACTTGGTGCTCAAAAAGCCCATGGGCTGTGGCACTACCTAGCGTTTTTTCTTGTCCAAATATTTGTGTAGTGGATCTTTTGGCACCATCAATACATCATAGAGCAAAGCGAAGGTGAGCATTTGAAAGCCTACCAGCACGGGTAGAGCAGAAAGCATCACAGTTCCGCTGGAGGCCACCACCCCCGTTTTTGTGCTTTGGATCCAGTGGTATAAACCAAAAATAGTTCCTGCGGCTAAGAGCACGACGCCCTTTACCATCAAGATCGAAGCGATGTTAAAATCCCGCAAGAAATAGCGGTAGAAAATCCGTTTGAAAAAACGCACAAAGAATTTTCCAGGGAAAGAAATTAGACTATGCATAATGCTTAAATTGCTTTGTTCATCGGCATAATGGGCATCCATGGGCACATCCACCACCACGGCGCGCACCAAACCTAAACGAAACAAAAGATCGTTTTCGAAAAAGTAGCGAGGAGAAATTCTGCTGGTCTCCAAAAGTGGCAGTAAAGCAGTGTGTAAAGCCAAAAAACCATTGGTGGGATCCATGATGGTCCAATAGCCCGTGGTGATTTTGGCTAAAATGCTTAGCCCAGCATTGCCCAAGAGGCGTAAAAATGGCATGCCCGTTAGTGCCCGTGGAGAATAGAAGCGATTGCCTTTCGTAAGATCGGCCTTGCCTTCAAGTAAGGGCTGCACAAGTTGGGGAATGAGGGTGGGATCCATTTGTCCGTCCCCATCTATTTTTACGGCGATGGAAAAGCCTTGTTGTTGGGCAGCCACGAAGCCCCGAAGTGTTGCGCCACCCACACCAGAATTTTTTTGCTGAAATAAAACTTCTAAGCGGGGATCTTGGATTTGGGATTGGGCCCAGGCACCGGATTTTTCTGGGCAAGCATCGTCGACCACGAAGATTTTTTGCACTTCTGGACCGATCGAGGAGATCACTCCAATTACCTGATTTTTAACCTTATAGGCAGGGATCACCACAGCAATTTTCATTATTTCCAATGTAGCGGAGGCGCAAAACTTTCTCCATCCAAATTATGCGGCGATGTACCATTAATGTACTATTTTAGACATTCCCTGTTCGAAGATCGAACGTCAGCGAAAGAATTTCCCGGAAAACCCAAGGGGTAGGCAAGTTAGGTGTGGAGAGGTTTTTGGATATATCCGTGGGCAATAGGGAGAAATTGTTCTCAATATTGAATTTTTTGTTTGGGTTACGAAATAAGGGTTCGCGTTCCGGAAATCTTGTTTCTAGAACGGGCCCGCCGGAATAATACGACTCATGGAAATCCGATTAAAAGAAAATTTGGTGCGCTTGTTACAGCATAAGGGGATCAAGGCTGCGGATTTGGCCCGCATGACAGGCATTGCCCCTAGCGTTTTAAGTGAATGGATGTCCGGGCGAATGCCTAGGGGCGTTACTAACTTACAGAAAGTGGCAGAGGAATTGGGCGTTGGTTTGGGGGATCTTTGTTTTGGTAAGCCCGAACCCGCAAAAGGCACCATTAGCCCAGAAGAAAAGACTCCTAAAAAAACTAAAATGAAACCCAAGGATATATTTCCGTTAGTATTGCCCATTCGCGAAAGCGGCATCCTGGAATTTCATGTGCGTTGGGTGAGTATGAAAGAGGAAAATCTTCCGGAATAAAATTCTTAGGGTTTTGGGGGGCAAGTAGGAACTTGGCTTAAGCAAGATTCTTGAAAGTTTTTGTGTCGCCAAATTTCTAATTGAGTTGGCGGACAAAAATATTCTTGGGTATAGGACTGAGCCAATGACAAACGCACACTCTTTTCTCCCGCTTCATCCAGGGGAGTGTTGTTCACGGTGGGCAACCAAATGATGCAATCCACAGGTTGGCCGGATTTGGTTTGGATTTCTGGCAGAAAATGAATCCAAGGCCGCGTGGCCAAATGGGGCACTAGGGCGCTGGGCGCAGCTAGCGATGCCGTGGGTGAAAGGGCGGGAACCACCGTTTGGCGGATCCAGGATTTTTCTGTTTTGGCCAAAAAATAACGGATTTGAAAAGCCTCGCTTCTTCCCAGAAAAAAGAGGGGCCACCAAGCAAGAAAAAAGAAAAATATTTTCTTTTCCTGTAGCCATTTTGTCTGGAGGGCGCCAGCAAAAGCCCATAAAATCCCTACGGCCGGTTCAATGGCATAATGAAATCCTGTGCTCACCCTCTGGTTGCCAAGGGTGAGAAAAATCATCAATAAGCCAGGAAGAGCGGCTGGCAGTGCCCGGGGAAAAAGCAAAGGAAGAAAAGCGAGAGGGGCTAAGAGGGAAAATAAAAATTTTAACCGGGAAAAACCTAGGATCCGCTCTAAAAAAAGTAAAGGATGCGTAAAGGGCGAGAGTAAAATTTCTAAGGGGTTAGAACCCAGCTCTCCATACACAGAAGCGTAGCCATAGGTTTCTTGGAAGAAACTTGGGACAATTTTTACATTGAATAAAAAAAGCGCGCTGCCACTTAAAACGGCAAAATAAGCAAATTTTTTGGTGAAAGAGCGGGCGGGCATAGGAGCTGCTCCCAATAACCATGCGATTCCTACGCCTACGGCCACGGGCCCTGCGGATTCTTTTGTGCTTAAGGCCAGCAGGAAAAAAAGCGCGCCGGAAATCCTTTTTCGCCAAGTGTTTTCTTGGAGCAGCCAAATTGAAAAAAGGAATAGCGGCAGAAGGAAAATCTCTGGGTGGAAATCGAAGAGATTCGCATTGCGGATGGGTAAATAGACCCAGAAAAAGAAAGGAACGAGTGGAAGAAAGGGATTTTCTTTAGTGCAGTATTGTTTGGCCAGCAGATAAAGGGCAATGCCGCCACTGGCCAGCCCCAATGCTTGTAAGAAGAGTAGGGTTTCTGCTTGGGGAAAAAGAGCAAAAAAGGGGGCAAGGATCAGCGCAAAATAAGATTGATGATCCGCCAAAAGCGGCAATCCATTTTTTACGGAGCTGATATAGCCGTTGCCCTGGATAAAATTCCAAAGCCCATTGGTGAAAATGCCAAGATCTGCTGCTCCGGACGAAAAGGCCCGGTGTCTAGCTAGGGCGGCGCCGAACCAAAGTAAGGAAAAGAAAACATAAGCCGAAGCCAACAGCCAGGGGATGGGGCTGGCTAGGTTTAGTTTCCATTTCTGCCAAAAAGCTTTGATTTGACGCAAAAAGAAAATTTCTTCTGTTATTTTAGGATTTTTTTGTTGTAGCCACCAGATTACCAAGGCCAGCACGAAGGCAGCGGGTCCTGCTTGGGTATATTCCAAATGCAGATGCTCATTACGGTACCAAACTCCACCCAGTAGGAGTGGAAAGAACACCAATAGCAAAAAACTAAGATTCAGGAGCATGGGCAGGATGTTACTGGAAAGCTTTAAGCGGCGCAAAGCGCATTTACTGGAATGGGGGAACTGCGATAGTTTGTGGCCTAATGACGGTGGCTAAAGAAGCGGGTGGATGGGTAAAGGGTCTAGAGCTCTTTTGCCTTTTTCTCGGTCTCATTTTTTATCTTTTTGTTTTCCCCCATGGAATTCATGGGGACGGTTTTGTTCGCCATGAAGGCTTGATGGCGCTTTTGCAAACGGGCACGATCAAGCCCCTGCTCTATTCGTATGTGGGCCCGCTCTTTTCCTCACCGCTTTTGCTCTTGGGAAAAATCGTAAAAACCGAGCATTGGTGGATGTCCCGTTATAATACTTTCCTCTATTTATTTTTCTTGGCCTTCTTTTATCGGCAAGCAGGAAAAACTTTCGGTGCCACGGCTGCTCGCCGGCTGATTCTTTTATTTTTAGTGGGCACCATGTTTCCTCGGCATATAGCGGATTATTACGGGGAAGTTTTCACCACGGTTTTATTTACATGTTCCCTATGGTGGATGCACCAAGAGCAATTTAAAAAAGGTGCCGCCGCCTGGCTGTTATCCGTTTGGAATGTGCCTGGAACATTGGTGGGAGCCGCTTTGGTGAGCGCAGGTTTTCTACTACAGAAAAAACAACTGCGGTTTGGTTTTTTAGTGCTCTTGGGAGTGATGGGAATTTTGGGGGAAACCTATTTAAAGTTCGGAAACTTTTTTCCCAACCAATATTTAGATACTAGTGGTTACAAAAATGCGCTCCCTTATTCTGGTTTGCCCGGTTTTAGTTATCCGTTGTTTTTTGGTGTGCTCTCCGTATTGTTTTCTTACGGTAAAGGGTTGTTATTTTTTACACCGGGCTTGCTGGCGCTTTTTGTGCCTAATTTGCCAGGCGCTGGCCCTTGGCGTGCCCTACGGATTGGGGGCAGCTGTTATCTTGTGGGATTAATTTTAATTTATTCGCGTTGGTGGTGTTGGACAGGGGATTGGTTCTGGGGACCAAGGTTTTACCTTTTTTCTTCTGTGCTAGCTGTATTTGGAATTTTTTCCCTTTGGTTAAAAGAAAATCGTTCGGTGGCATTGAATCTTTTATTACTAATGCTCATTACGCTATCTGTGTGGGTTTCTGCCCAAGGCATTAGCTTTGGTAATGATAACCTAGAGTATTGTTCCATTAACAATGGTTATATTAGTTTTATTTGCCAATATGTGCCCGAATTCAGCGCTCTTTGGCGGCCCTTTGTGGCGGAAGATCGAGGCGTGAACGGAAAGCAGCTCGCTTTTTTGATCTTTCACTTTCTTTGTTATGTGGTTCTTACGCAGACCATTTGGCGGGAATTTTTTTCCCAATGTAAAGAGAGCGCTAGATTTTTTTGGCGGCATCTCATGGGCAAAGAAACGGTTTGGAAGTTATGATTCGTTTGCTGTTAGGAATTTCTTGCCTCTTTATTTTTTGCCGCTTCCTCTATCCGGGTGATGCGGTTTTCATCATTGATGAACCTTCTTTCCAATTGAAACTGGAAGAGCATATGGCCGCTGGCACTTGGCCACTCACTAGCTTTCGGGGCAGTAGCATTCCTTTGCCTTATGGAGCCGGTGCCTTTTATTTTTATTGGCCGTTGCGTTTGATTACAGCTTTGCCCGAAGCAATTGTGCTCTATCATGTGTTTTTTGTGAGCCTATGCGCGCTTTTTTTATATTTGGCTTTAAAAAATATTTGGGACAAAAAAACTGCCGCATGGGCTTTATTTGCGGCCTCCACCTCGCCCCTGCTTTTTCTTTTTTCTCGCCATATTTGGGATAATGCTCTCTTCTATCCCTTGAGCGGATTATTGTTGTACCTTTTTTCTCTATTGGGAAAGCGTTCGGCTCTAGACCAGAAATCCTATTTCTTATTAGCAGCCATTGGCTTCGTGGTGGGCTACGCCATTAATATTCATTTAATGTTTGGTTCCGTGGCCATGGGTACGGGTTTGAGTGTTTTATACTTTTGTTTTTCCACCCAAGCCTCTTGGCGCAAAAAAATTCTAGGTGTTTTTGTTTTTTCTGCCGTTTGTGCAATTGTGTTGGCCCCCTACCTTTGGGAAGCCTATCGGCTCATGCAAGCGGAACAAGAAATTCTGGCAGCTCACCGGCGAAGCCGCTGGGGCGATGGGCGGGATTTATGGTGGACCCTCCAGCGCACAGCGATTTTTTCTTCGCTTTGGGGATCGAAAGTGTATTTTCAGGGTCTGCAGGAAGTTTTTTATTCCTATGTGGGCAAAACCTGGGCCTTCTTTTTCCATAATGATTTATTTGGTTGGTTTGGGAAAATTGCCGCTTGGTCGCTGCCATTTTGGGTGATGGCTAGTTGGTTGAAAAGAAAAAAGCCAAATTTAGTTTTTGTGTTTGGCGCTTTTTGCTTTTTTTCCACGCTCATAGTGATTCTCTATTTAAATATTCCTACGGACCCCCATTACTATAATCCCATTTGGTGGTTTGTTTTTTTAGGAATCGGTTGGGCTGCGTATGGTTTAAAAAGCTGGGCTAGAAAAGCTTTTCTTTCCACCGTGGTACTTACGGCTTTTGTGAACGTGGCGTTTCTATTTTATAGCTTTCGTTTTGTGCATGAGAACCGCGGAGCGAGAAATATGTACTACAGCACTGTGATGGCCGAGCAGCAGCGCTTGGTTACCAGCTTATGTGAAGATATGGGCCTAAAGGGAAGGACTAAGGCCTTGTTGGATATCGGCCATGTGGCTATGGGCCCTTTTTCTTTTCGTTATCATTTGAAGCACTTGCCCGCTTGCCAAGGAAAAACAGTGGAAGTGGGAGCGCATCTTAACGGAGCCGATTATGTTCTGCACTATCCCGTGGATTCTTCTACTAGCGCAGCCCTAGCTTATTGACCCAGGATCCGGCTCCAGTTCCGAGATTTTCGTAAGCCCATTTTATGGAAAAAGTAAGTGCTCGTGGTGAGCAGCACTTTCATGCCGTAGTCCCAGATGTTCACGTAGTTTTCTTCATCGCCATAATGAGTGGGGATGGGCATTTCTTTGATACGTAATTTTTTATCTACGAAGAGGATGATGATTTCTGTGTCGAAATGGTAATCGGAAGAAAAGCGTTCGAATGGAACCTTAGCCAAAGCATTCACAGAAAAAACTCGATACCCCGAGTGGAATTCACTCAAGTTGGTGCCCAGGAAAATATTTTGGAAGGTAGTAAGTGCCCGGTTTCCCAGGAAGCGGATGATCGGCATGCCCCCAGCTAGTGGATCACCACCGATGCGGGAGCCGAACACCATATCTGCTTCGCCTCTTAGCACTGGATCAATGAGAGTTTCTAAAAGTTCTGGAGCGTATTGGGCGTCCCCGTGGAGCATGGCCACGCATTCATAGCCTTTATCGATGCAGCGTTGGTACGCGATCTTTTGGCTGCCACCATATCCCATATTCTTCGGGTTACGGATTACTTCTAGATTGTGCAGGCCATGGGCAGTTCGGTAATCAATGGCCACCATTTGGGTGTTGTCGGTGCTGTTATTGTCGATAACAAAAATTTCCCCCACCTGATCTTTTAGGCTTGGGGGGATGCGATCCAGCACATTTACAATGGTGGAGGCAGCATTGAAGGCGGGAATAAAAATAGCGACTTTATCTTTGCGGGGATTCACTGCACTTGCCTCATGCTCCTTTGTTATTGCATCCCCATCGGTTCCGCAATCCGGAAGTTTTTTGAAAAAAAATGAATGAAGGTGGGTGACTGTTGCTTTTCGCACTGTTGCAAAAAGCAACAATGGATCCTGGATTTTGTTGTAAGTCCTAGTTTTCAAAATTGTTTTTTCCTTATATGATCAAAATACCGTAATAGTCGGTGATAAACGTTGAACAATTCTGTAGGAGATTCATTCATGAAAAATATCTTGGCTCTAGTGGCGATTTCTTTGGCCCTTTCCTTGTCTGCTTGCACAAAAAAAGAAGCTGCTCCTGAAGGCGAAAAAGTAGAGGGCACCACTTCTGCTCCAGCTGAAAATGCTGCTCCTGCGGAAGAGATGGAGAAAAAAGAAGGCGAAGCCGCCACTCACTAATCCTAGTGGTTCTTTAAGAGTGCGTCCGGTTGCTATTTGCGTCCGGACGTATTTTTTTGTCTACGTTTTTGCTTAAAAAAATCCTTTAGTAGCGTGGCTGCTTCTTGTTCTAAAGGGCCCTGCCGGATTTTTACTTTGTGGTTAAGGGCTGGGTGTTGGAGGATAGGGATCCCTAAGCTTACAGCGCCTCCTTTCGGATCAGCAGCGGCGTAAATAATTTCTTCTACTCTCGCTAATACAAGCGCTCCAGCGCACATCACGCAGGGCTCGAGGGTCACATAAAGTTTCGCTCCCGTAAGGTTCCAATGGCCGTGCTTTAGAGCCGCAGCGTTGATCGCTTGCACTTCCGCGTGGGCAGTGGGGGAGGGGAGCAGCTCTCTTTCGTTTTTGCCAGAGCCTAGCACTTTGCCATTGAGCACCACCACGGCGCCCACGGGGATGTCGTCGTGGTCTAAGGCTTTATGGGCTTGTTCGATAGCCAAGCCCATAAAGTGTAAATCTTGTTCATTCATCCTATTTGAAAGCCAATAGGTATTTTAGGTCGTCGTCGTCGAAGAAGAGACCAATGCCATAAAATTTTGGGATAGAATTTGTTCTAGTATTTGAATTGTAGTATCTGCGGTGGGAATCAATTCCGCCAGTTAGGTAAACAGCAGACCATATCTGTGCCCGGGCATAGGCCCGTATCATTATGGGTTGATCTTTTCCTGGAGAATACACATCTGCATGGATCCCAAAGCGGCGAGTGGGATCAAACCAAATGCCAGCGCCCACGGCTCCGTTGTCTTCAATGAGCCCCACACGTAAATCCAACGGACCAAAATATTTTCCAAATAATGCTGTGATACGAAGCCCCTTTTCTTCGTTAACAGTTTTTACTTCTGTGCTCGGGGCGCCGTTGTTCACCACAGTAGTAGTTACGGTTTTTTTGTCTCGTCCCCGGGGGTCGGAAGTAATACCGATCAAATAATATCTGCCAGGGTTAGGAGCAATGACCACAGAGAATCTGGCTTTATTGCCATCATAGGCAGGGATTGCCCAGCCGCCAATATCCACATACGTTTTGAGGGAGCCAGCTTTTCCTAAGAGCAGGTTGATGCTCTGGATGGCGCCCCGGAGTTCATCGTAGATCGAAGGATCGTTCACTAGCTTACCTAGTGAGCCCTCACCCTCTTGCACTTTTTTCATCACCGCTTCCGCCGAAGCCATAGTGTTTTTTAAAGATTCCATGGCGGCATCGAGGTTTTTCACGGTTTTTCCCGTGGGCCGCAAGAGTTGCTCCAAGTGTTTCATGGCTGTGTTTAGGTTGATGATGGTTTCTTTAAATTCTTTCTGCTGGGTTACTTCCCTTAAATCGCCCACCATGAGTGTGAGTTGGTCGATGAGTTTGCCCACTTTTTTCACGGTGTCCTGCAATTCCGCTTCTTTGGTGGCATTGAGAGTGGGGGAATTTTCTTCGGCGCGGGCTTCCGGCGCGATCACAGAAAGAGCTTGGGCCAAAAGATAAGCGCTAGCTTTTTGCAAAGAAGAGATAGGCTCCAGAACTTCTTCCTTAGAAGAATTTTCTAAAGGGATATATTCCGGAAGAGATTCGGGATTTCTATTTGGCGCGGAAGAAGAGTTTTTTAGCTGATCTCCCAGGGAAGAATTGTCTGGAACAGTTTCAGCGGGAGGTGGGCTTTTGAGGTTATCGCTGCCGGAATTGCCATCGGCCCTATCCACGGGTTTGAGTTCTAGGAATTTGTCGCCCAAGAATCCGGAGGAACGGATGAAGGCCCGGGTGTCCGCATTTAACTTCACGGGGCCCGTTACGCAAACGCGAACCAGCACACGATCTCCATCTAGCTCCACTTCGTTAATATAGCCAATCTCAAGGCCTAAGGTTTTTACAGGAGATTTGCGGCGCAAGCCCGTGGCATCATCCACATGAATTTTCACCTCGTTACAGGGGCGGTACCAGAAGGGATGGTCGTTTACATAAATGCTAAAGCCTACGATTAGGATAACTGCAATGGTGGTGAAAATTCCGATTCTTAGTATGCGGCTCACGATTCCTCCATATTACTCAATTTCTCTTCCAAGGAAAAAAACTCCCGTACGTCGGGGTCAGGATCTTGGAAAACGCCTCGCGGTTTACCTACGTATTTGATCTTTCCGTCTTTCAAAAAAGCGATGTGTTCGGCTACGGAAAAAACTACGTGCGTGTCGTGGCTGATCACGATCGACGTGAGTTTATTCTTGGAGCTGATATTTTTAATAAGATTGGTAACCATGAGGGTAGTGAGGGGATCCAGGCCGGTGGTGGGTTCATCGTACATCATGATCGAAGGCTTGGTGGCAATGGCTCGAGCCAGGGCCACGCGTTTTCTCTGACCGCCAGACAATTCCGAGGGCATTTTCGAGGCGTGTTCCATCTCAAGCCCCACGCTGTTTAAAAGAGATTCTACCTCTTCATCCAGTTTATTTTTTGGTAGCTTTAGGTTCTCTTTTAAAGAAAAGGCTACGTTATTGTAAACATCCAAAGAGTCAAAGAGTGCGCCGTTTTGGAAAAGGATGCCCATGTGTTTGCGGATTTGTTTTAGTTTTTGGTAGTCCGTGGCATCCATGGTTTCACCATTGATTTCTACGGTGCCCTTATCGGGCACAATAAAGCCCATGATCTGTTTGAGTAATAAAGATTTGCCCGAGCCGGAGCCCCCCATGATGTAAGTTACTTTGCCTTTAGGAATGTCGAGATCGAGGCCTTTATGAATATGGAATTTCCCAAAACTCTTTTCGAGCCCACGCACTCGTACGGCGAAATCTGTTTGGCTAGAGGATGAAGTTACTTGGGTCATAGGGTAAATAGGCCGTTAGTACGTAATCACTGAAGAGGATCCAGAGAGCCGAAGTTACCACGGCCCGATTGGTGGCCACGCCCACGCCTTCCGCATTGTTTTCTGCGTGGTAGCCATAGAAACAACCCAGAGTGGTGAGGAAGAAACCAAAAATAAGGGCTTTCATTAATCCTTGCCAAACATCGTTGAAATCCACAGCCCAGGCTAGTTGCTGCCAGTAAACGGCGCCGTCGGTTCCTAGGATCACGGAGGCAATCAGGTAGCCGGCAATGCAACCGATGAGGGTAAAGTAGATGCATAAGAGGGGCAAGGCTAGGGTGCCCGCTACAATCCGGGGTGCGATGAGGTAATCATGGGGATCAGTGCCCAGAGCTTCCATGGCATCGATTTGTTCCGTTACTCGCATGGTGGCAATTTCCGCGGCTATGGCGGCTCCGGCCCGGCCGGAAACCATGATGCCACAAAATACGGGGGCCAATTCTCGCATGAGGGCCATGCCCACAGAGGATCCAAGGAAGCTATCCATGCCGAAATGGTGCAGGGCTACATAGGTTTGAAAGGCAAGTACGCTGCCAATGAAAATAGCGCTGAATGTCACCACCAATAGAGATTGCACGCCGATAAAATCGAATTGTTGGAAAAAGATAGGAATTCGACGATGAAACTGACTCAGACCCAGCACTGAGTTCCAGATGAAAATCGACAGTTTACCTAAAAAGGTAATCGGTGATATAGCAGAGCTAAGCATAGACGTTAGTCTAGTCTGACCCTCTGGTTTTGTCATGGGTTTGCCCGCATAATTATGTTTCTCATCGCGCACTTAGATTAACGTAATGCGTTGCATAAATTGACAGGTGGAGCAGAATGAACGCCAAGCATATTCGAAATTTCTCCATCATCGCTCACATTGACCATGGAAAATCCACCTTGGCCGATCGGCTCATTGAAGTCACAGGTACTCTCAGTAAGCGAGAGATGGAAAGCCAAGTATTAGATTCCATGGATATCGAGCGGGAGCGAGGCATCACGATCAAGGCCCAGACCGTTCGCATGCGCTACAAAGCCAAAGATGGCAAAGATTACATTCTTAATATGATCGACACTCCTGGGCACGTGGATTTCACTTATGAGGTTTCCCGGAGTTTGGCTGCCTGCGAGGGTGCAATTCTTGTGGTGGACGCTTCCCAGGGTGTTGAAGCACAAACGTTGGCCAATGTTTACTTGGCCCTGGAAAATAATTTAGAGATTTTTCCCGTTTTAAATAAAATCGATTTGCCTGGCGCTGAGCCGGATCGGATACAAGCCGAAGTGGAGGAAGTGATCGGCATCGACGCTTCCCAAGCGGTGAAGATTTCTGCCAAAACGGGCCTCAACGTGCCCGATGTGTTGGAAGCAATTGTGCAGCGAATTCCTCCGCCCCAGGATCAGGGGGAATATTCGGCGGATGCGCCCTTGCGCGCCCTGGTGTTTGATTCTTGGTTCGATCCTTATTACGGCGTAGTTGCTCTGGTGCGGGTATTTTCCGGTTCCGTGAAAAAGGGCGATAAGTTGCGTTTGGCCCATACGGGAAAAGAATTTGAAACCCAGAAAGTTACCTACTTTGTGCCCAAGATGACCGACGCGGATGCTTTAAGTGTGGGCGAAGTGGGCGCGGTTATCACTGGCTTAAAAGATGTGAGAGACGTGAAAGTGGGCGACACCATTCTCATGCAGGGCCAAGCGGCGGCTGGGGAATTAAAGGGCTTTAAAGAAGTGAAGCCCATGGTATTTTGCGGAGTATATCCCATTGAAAGCGATGATTACGCCAATCTCCGGGATGCTTTAGAAAAATTAAAACTCAACGATTCGGCTTTTACTTTCGAACCAGAAACTTCCAATGCTTTGGGTTTTGGTTTCCGCTGTGGATTTTTAGGCTTGTTGCACATGGAAGTTTTTCAAGAGCGGCTCGAGCGCCAGTACAATTTGAATATTATCTCCACCGCACCTAGCGTGGTGTACCGGGTTACTACCACCCGTGGTGAAGTATTGATGGTAGACAATCCCTCGAAAATGCCTGTGCCAACAGAAATCGCCACCATCGAAGAACCCTACATTAAATGCGTGGTGCATACGCCCAATGAATACGTGGGCGCTGTATTGGCCCTTTTCCAGGAACGCCGGGGCAATCAGCAGGGAATTGATTACATCACCAAAGAGCGGGTACAGGTGAAATACGAAATGCCCCTCTCGGAAATGGTATTCGATTTTTTCGATAAATTGAAAAGCTGCACTCGGGGTTATGCTTCCATGGACTACGAACTCGCCGATTACCGCGAGGGCGATATGGTAAAACTCGATATCATGCTGAATGGTGATCCTGTGGATGCGCTTTCTGTGATGATCCACCGCTCGAAAGCTGCCAATCGGGGCCGGGAATTGGCGAAAAAACTAAAAGAATTGATCGAGCGGCAAATGTACGAAGTGGCCATCCAGGCGGCCATTGGTTCTAAGATTGTGGCTCGAGAAACTCTTTCTGCTTTCCGTAAAAACGTGATCGCCAAATGCTACGGCGGCGATATTTCCCGTAAACGCAAACTTTTAGAAAAGCAAAAAGAGGGCAAGAAGCGCATGAAGCAAATTGGCAGTGTGGAAGTGCCACAAGAGGCGTTCTTGGCTGTGTTGAAAGTGGATTAAAATTGGGTAAACGCTTTAAAAGCATATTATTCGTGATTTTCGGGGCCCTAGTGATGCGGGCTTGTGTGATAGAGCCCGTGCGTTTAACCGATGATTCCATGCAACCTATATTGGCTGAAGGGAATGTGGCTTTGGTTTGGAAGCTGCGATATGGAATCCGGGTGCCTGGATCCGGTGCGATGCTGCTGGAATGGAAATCTCCTAAAAAGGGAGATTTGGTGGTGGCTGTGGCCACGGGCGATCCTCCAGCAAATTTACTGCGCCGGATTAGTGCCATTCCTGGCGAAATAGCCACTCTGGCTGATGGCAAGCAGATAGAACTCAAAAAAGGGGAGTATTTTCTTCTAGCCGAGCGAAAAGAGGGTGTAATGGATAGTCGCCAATTTGGCCCGGTGCCCATGCGTTCTATTATCGGCAAAGTTACTCATACCTGGTTCAGCAAAAATCCTTCTTCCCCGGATGGATCGAAGGTAGAATCAGAAAAATCCAGCTGGAGGATCCTGCAACCCGTATTATGACACGCTCTATTCGCCATTTGCTGGGGATTGAAGATTTACGTGTAGAGGAAATCCGTGCTTTTCTCGATGCGGGCAAAAAATTTAAGCGGGATCTAGAAGAAACTAAGAAATTCGATACGCTTCGTGGAAAAACCGTAGTGAGCCTATTTTACGAGGCGTCTACAAGAACCCGCGGCTCTTTTGAAATGGCGGCCAAGCGTTTGGGGGCGGATTTCATCCACATGAATGCGGATGCTTCTTCCAGCGTGAGCAAGGGCGAAACTCTAGTGGATACCGCTAAAAACTTAGAAGCCATGAATCCGGATTTCTTGGTGCTCCGCCACTCTAGCTCCGGGGCGCCCCAATTGCTCGTGAAGCATTTACAAATTCCCGTGATCAATGCGGGCGACGGTTTCCACGAGCATCCTACGCAAGCGCTACTCGATGCTATGACGATTGAAGAGAGTTTTGGTTCTTTGAAAGGATTGAAAGTAACCATCGTAGGCGATATTGCGCACTCTCGGGTGGCCCGCTCTAATATCCATCTATTGCGGAAAATGAATGCGGATGTGACCGTTTGCGGCCCGGCTACTTTGATTCCTCCTAGCATGGATAAATGGAAGGTGCGGGTTTGCTATCGCTTAGATGAAGCAATTCGTAACGCTGACGTGGTGATGATGCTCAGAATCCAGTTCGAGCGGCAGAACGACAAACAAATTCCTTCCAACAATGAATACTTTCGCTTCTATGGTTTGCACCAACAGAGCGTGAAGGCGTTAAAGAAAAATACGATTATCATGCACCCGGGCCCTTTGAACCGCGGCGTGGAAATTTCCGCCGAAGTGGCCGATGGAGATCATTCCGTGATTTTAAACCAAGTGACCAACGGTGTGGCGATTCGCATGGGAGTGTTATCCGTGCTGCAAGGGGGGAGGGGATGATCACCAAAACTCTTCCTAAAAATGCGGTGCTGGTAACGGGCGCACATCTTTTAGATCCTAGCCAAAAAATCAATCGGCCCGCGGATCTCTTGGTGGAAAAAGGAAAAGTTCTCGCCGTGGGAAAAGCCGGGGAGTTGGCCGCGAAAGCCAAAGGACTAAAAGCCGAACGCATTGATGGCAAAGGATTGTTTTTAGCTCCCGGTTTTGTGGATATCAATTGCTCCATCCATGAGCCTGGCGCTGAGCACGTGGAGAGTTTTGCTACGGGTTCCCAAGCCGCCGCGGCTGGTGGATTTACCACCTTGTTAGTGAAGCCTGTAACAGATCCTGTAAACGACAACGCCTTTATCACAGATTTTATTTTGCGCAGGGCCCGGGAAAATTCTTTGGTGCGAATTGTGCCCATGGGAGCCTTGAGCACCGGGCGGGAAGGCAAAAAATTAGCGGAGATTGGTGCCATGGCGGCCGCTGGAATTCGCGCTGTAGGCGATGGAATTCCCGTGGCCGATTCTTATCTCATGCGCAAGGGTTTAGAATATTGCCAAGCCTTTCAAATGCCCGTTTTCTCTTTTCCCGAAGATCGGGCCTTGGCTGGCCAAGGGGTGATGAACGAAGGGTGGAATTCCAATCGTTTGGGGTTACGGGGAATTCCTTCTGCAGCGGAGGAAATCGCCGTTTCCCGGGATATCGTGCTGGCCCGCCACACGAAGGGTTGTTTACATTTGCAAACCGTAAGCACTGTGGGTTCATTGGTGGCGATTCGACACGCAAAAAAGCAGGGTATTGCGGTTACGGCGGAAACGAGTCCGCCTTATTTCAGTCTTAACTCTGATGCGATTGCCACTTATGATGCGAACTATAAAGTTTTTCCGCCTCTGCGCACCCAAGAAGATGTTGATGCTGTGATCGAGGCTTTAGCCGATGGCACTTTAGACGCCATTTCTTCGGCCCATACTCCACAAACCTATTCCGCTAAAGAGCAGGCCTTCGAACATTCCGCGCCTGGCATGATTGGTTTAGAGAGCGCCTTTTTTCTTACGCTGGCGTTAGTGCGGGCGAAAAAGATCAGTCCTTTGCGGATGGTGGAACTTTTAAGTTGGTCTCCCGCAAAGATTCTGGGTTTGCAAGAAAGCGTAGGCACCTTAAAACCCGGTGCTTATGGGGATTTTGTGCTCTTTGACCCCAAGGGCAGCTTTTCTTTCTTAGAGGCTAATTTGCACAGTGCCGCACGGAATTCGCCTTTTCTTGGCCAAAAGTTACCGGGCACTCTGCATAGTACCTATGTTGGTGGTACACTGGTCCACGGTTTAAGGGAGAAGTAGGAATGGGCAAAATTTTTGCCGAAAGAAAAACAGGCGCCCTGGTGCTGGAAGATGGAACTGTTTTCCCCGGAGAGCTTTTCGGCGCCGAAACTTCTCGCTTAAAAGATGGTGTACTCGGTGAAGTGGTTTTCAATACGGCCATGAGCGGTTACCAAGAAATCCTCACGGATCCTTCTTATCTTGGCCAAATCGTGGTGATGACTTACCCCCATATTGGCAACTACGGGATAAATCCGGAAGACGTGGAATCCCGCTCCGTATTTGTTTCCGGTTTTATCGCCCATGAATTTTGTGATGAACCCTCGAATTGGCGTTCTGGGAAAAGCTTAGGAATGTATCTTGCGGAAAAAGGCGTGCACGGTTTAACCGGCGTGGATACTCGCGCTCTCACCCGCCATTTGCGGGATAAAGGCGCCATGAATGGATTTTTGGTGGCACCCGCTCCTCGCAGTAAAACCGAAGTGGATGCTATTTTGAAACGTCTGCGGGCTGCGCCAGCGTTTGGTGACAAAGATCTCGTGGCCGAAGTGAGCTGCCGGGAAGCCTACGACTGGAAAGAATCCTGTGATGAGCGGCAAGGCGCATGGAATATGCCCGTGCTGAAAGCCAACGATAATCCCTTAGTAGTGGTATTGGATTTGGGCGTAAAACAAAATATGTTACGCAATTTAGTTTCCCGGGGCTGCCGAGTGCGAGTGGTGCCCGTAGCCACTCCTGCTGCGGAAATTTTGAAATTAAATCCTCGCGGAGTGCTGTTGACCAATGGCCCCGGTGATCCTGCCCGAGTTGCTCACGCTCCGGAAACCACTCGTCAATTGCTCGGGAAAGTTCCCGTATTTGGCATTTGTATGGGTCACCAAATTTTGGCTCATGCGATTGGCGCCAAAACATTTAAAATGAAATTTGGCCACCATGGTGCAAACCAACCCGTGAAGGATTTACGCACCGGTAAAGTGATGATCACTTCCCAGAACCATGGCTACGCGATCGATCCAGAAACCTTGCCCGCTTACGCCAAGGTGGCGCAAATTAATTTGAACGATAATAGTGTGGAGTCCATTGAGCTACCGGAGAAAAAAGCTTTCTCCGTGCAATACCACCCAGAGGCTTGTCCGGGTCCGAGAGACGCTATGGGCTACTTCGACGATTTTATGAGGGCCATGGGTTATGGTGGATAGATACCAAACGTGCCTCGATCTCATCACGAATGAATACACCGCCGGCGATTACTACCGGGAAGTGTACCAGGCCAAAAAAGATTATTTTGAAAGTTTAGGGGTGATCACGGAAGATGATCCCGATTACGAAAACCAAATGGACGTGTTCATGGGCTGGTATCTTTTTGATCGCCCCCTGGAAAAACACGATCTACCTCCCGCCTATCTTTACTACAGGAAAAACGCCTCCACTTTTTCGCCGGAGCAAGAGGCCCTGTTCAAGGCGTTGACCCTCACCAAACATTCAGTTTTTGAATTGCTAAAACACAAAGACACTTCCCTCGTGGTGCGGGATTTGAGCAATAAAGAAAAGTACGACGTGCAGGATCTACAGTTTAAAGCCGGTTTTTCCAAAGGCGACATTTTCGAAGCGCGCTTAGTTCCCGATGACAAAGCCTATGTGTTTGCCAACGGCTTTTGTTTTCACCCGAAAGAAGCGTTTAAATTCATCGAATCCCAGATGAAAAAAATTCGGGAAGAGGATGTGGCCCAGCGTACGAAATTATTGCTCAAGCTCGGGCAAATGAAAAATAAGCATCGGCGCTTTCCGCATATTGACGTGCAGTACATCTACACGCTAACGCCGAAGTTTTAGCTGCGCCCGTTTCCGAGTTAAAACCTATCAAGAATTAAATGGGCTGATATGCCGACTTGTTTTTCTATTAAAATGAAATAAAATATTTAGGAGCCCAGAGGGGCCTCCGGCATCAAAATTTAACGGATTTCTCACGGAGGAGAATTACGTGAATTACTTTCTTATTCTTTTGGGGCTTTGGGCCCAACCCATACTGGCGCACTCTCAAATAAAGTTTAATTTCACTCTTTACGCTAGTCCAAACGGGGGAAAATTTTTCTACCAAGACAAAGAAATCGATACACTGAAATTAGAAGATGCGCTTCTTTCTATAAAGCCAGGTAACCGGTTACTTCTTTTGCCTGGCGAGTACAAAAATAACTATTCGCTAAATTTAATCGCAACAGAAAAAGAGCCAATTTTAATAGAAGGTATACCAGGAAATAGTCATATAGTGGGCACCGCCCCACCTACTATTTCTGGGCCACCTTGCTTCCTAATCGAAAATTCAGAGTGGATTGTTTTTCAAAACTTGCAAGTTCGAGAGTGCTGGCCACACGCATTTAAGATAAAAAATAGCCGATTTCTTACATTCCGTAACCTGAATGTGGTTGGCTCGCGGCGAGTAATCGAAGCTTTAGGGCAAGATTCTCATCATCTTCTCATCGAAAATAATCAATGGGTGCAAGATAGCACGGGTGCAATTTGGAGAGATTTGCCTTGGGCAGAAATGCATCATGGACAGTACCAATATTTTAATGGAGCATTTTTTGCCTCACAAGATATTGGAGGAGATGTAATTTTTCGAAATAATTACCTAGATACAGCTTTTAATGCCCTTCGCTCTAAAGACAGCTATCAAGACCAAGAAAGCGGCCGCAACCTTAATTTTGAAATTTATGGAAATGTTTTTCGTCACATTCGAGATAATCCTATTGAACCAGAAGGTCATGCACATAATTGGTTTATTCATCACAACCATATAGATGGAGCTCATGCCTGGTTTTCTTTTGATGGGGTGCGATCTCACGGAATTTATATATTTTCTAATACAGCACACAGCTTAGAAAAATACGGAATACCTGGCGATCATAGTAGTGGGAAGATTTTTAAATTCTTACTTGGTGACGAGAAGAACGAGGGAGAGATTTATTTATTTCATAATTCATTTATAACGCGGCAAAATCTTATCGGAGGCGGCGCAACCCATTCTTTACGAGCCTGGAACAACATATTTGCTATTACAAAAGAAGGAAGCATCATTGATTGGAGAAATTGGCAATCAAATTATCAATTTGACCATAATCTCTATGTTCATAAAAATTTCCACCGAGATTTACAAGCGATTGGCCAAGAAGAAAATGGAATAGCAGCAGACCCAAAATTTCGGTCTGATTTTTCCGTATCTATTTTTAGTCCGGCGCGTAATTCAGGAAAGGTATTCGAACTATTGGGCTGGAATAATCAAACGAATGATTCTAAGCCTAATATTGGGGCATTTGAGAATGGAAAAAGGGTGAAGGGGCCTGCGTTTCGAGCTGTTAACGCTCCATATGGCTCTCGGCTAAGAATTGTGGATGTGCGCTTTGAAAATTCAAAGCTGCATATTTATTTTTCTAGGCCGTTGCTCACTCAGCCAGAATTGATCTTAAATTTTAACTCTGGGGACAATTATTTTAGCCGCCGTTGCGAGTTTGATAATTATAAAATTAGTTGCCCTAATTTTTCTGAAAATAGATGGTCTAGAGTAGAAAAGGTTTTTTTGCCTTCTGATTTACGAGGAGCCGAAGGCGAGGTAGTTACTTTGTGGGGAAGCATAAGTGAAAAATTTTCTCTTATCCCGCCTGTACACTAATAAACTGAAACGCATTCACATCCACTAACCCTTGATCCGTAAGTTTCAACGAAGGAATCACGGGCAAGCTTAAAAAAGCCAACTGCAGAAAAGGCTCCGCCAGTTCGCAGCCAATGGATTTACTGGCGGCTCTTAGTTTCTTCAATTTCTCCACAAGTTCTGGAGCGGGTCGGGAACTCATGAGTCCGCCCAGGGGTAGTGCCAGATCTGCAATCACTTTTCCTTCTTTAGTTACCGTAAAACCACCACCCATTTCCATGAGCCGAGCTAAGGCCACTTTCATATCTTTGGGATCTTTCCCCACCACGATCAAATTGTGACTATCGTGACCCACGCTAGAAGCGATCGCGCCCTGGAAATTGCTGCCGAATCCACTCACGTAAGCGTTGGCCGGTTTTAGTCCTTTTCCATAACGTTCCAGCACTGTGAGCCGGGCTACTTCTGGATTCTTGGAATCAGCCACCATCCGATCCGTGATGATTTTTCCGGGCAATACCCGAATCACATGCACGCTACCCTCTGGGCCTTTTAGATCTTCTTCTTGGGGAATGGTGGCGCGGATAGAGTTGGAGGGAGTAGAAGAATTCATATTTTTGAATTCTAATTCGCTGGCGAGCTTTCCTCTTTTATACACATCCTTGATTTGGCAGCTCGCCGCGTCTTCCAGCACCAATAAATCTGCTTGATAACCAGGGGCCAATGCGCCTAAGCGATAGGGCCGCACTTGCGACAATCGATCCAATCCGTAATGACGGGCCACACTCCACGAAGCAGCTCGATAGACCGTTTCCGGCGCCACGCCCGCCCGCAAACTTTCCCGCACTAGGTGATCAATGTGACCTTCCTGGGAAATATCTAAGGGATTCCGATCATCGGTGCAGAAACCCATGGTGGCGGAGCGATAAGAATCCAAGAGAGGAATGAGGGTGTGGAGATCTTTGGCCACGCTGCCTTCACGGATCCATACAGAGATTCCCTTGGCGATTTTCTCTTCGGCCTCGTGCAATTCCGACGATTCATGGCAGCTCGTGATGCCGGCGCAAGCATAGGTGGAAAGGGCTTTGCCTGTTACTAAGGGCGCGTGACCATCTAGAGGTTTGCCCAAAAATGAGGTGAGTTTTTTTAGAATCTCCGGATCACAATTTAGCACTCCGGGAACATTCATCATCTCCGCTAGTCCTAAGGCATTGCGATGGCTAGCCAGTGGCAATAGATCTTCTGCACTTAAGATTCCGCCCCCATTGGTTTCGAGGTGCGTAGCGGGAACGCAGGAGCTCAGCATCACCAAAAGATTGAGGTGCATATTTTCCGAAGCTTTTAAAAAATATTCGATACCACTCACGCCTTGTACGTTGGCGAGTTCGTGGGGATCGCAGATAGCGGTGGTGGTGCCGCATGGAAGCACCGATTGCTCGAAGGAATCGGGAGTCATGCAGGAACTTTCCACGTGCACGTGGGCATCGATGAATCCTGGCACCACGGATTTTCCTTTGAGATCGATTTCTCGTTGGGCTTTATAGCCGGGATCCAAGCCCACGATCCAACCGTTGGCGATGGCGATATCGGTGTTTAGCCAGCGACCGGAGAATACATCCAAGATTTTTCCATTTTTCAAAACGAGATCGCAGGGGGTTCGGCCAGCGGCTGCATCCATGCGGGATTGTAGATCGATATGTTTCATCTAGGGGATTGTACTCCTAAATCCATCTCGCCCAAATCTTATGCGTATAAAGATACGCTTCTTTTGCAATAAACTGCTCCGCAGCTGCCGGCAGCCTTAAAAATTTAAACCCTACCCGAAACAGCTGGTCATTATTTTTGCTTAACTGCTTAGCCCCAATCGCTTCCATGTCCACAACGGCTTTTAAACTCAAAAACTGCAAAGCACAGCCCTTGCACAATCTCTTCTCGGGGAACAGCGCCTCATCTCCCCCCATCACCACAAAACTCAAACCCGAAGCGCTGAGATCGTGCAACAAATACTCTTTGCCATCCACATTCACCGAAGCCTTATGTGAATCCGCAATTTTAATTCGCACGGCGCCCCGTCTTTGCATTTTAAAGATCGGCGTATCAACCCGCACTTCCAGCTGCCGGGTTTTGCGGCCCGTAACCGCCGCATGGGCAAAAAATAAAACTTCATTCACCGTGAAGCTCAACCGAACCTGGCCCTTTTCCAATTTCTTCAAGCTCTCGGAGCTTAATCCAGAAAAAGTTTCCGCGGTGATTTCTAAAGTAGCCGTGAAATTTCCTGGATCAAAAGATTGGATGGCGGCTTCGAAGTGCAGTTCTTCGGGTTCGAAAAAACACAGCATGCGTTCTCGAAAATCCACAGTATAGCGCAGGTAGCGTTCGATTACTTTTTTGTCTTTTACTGGCTCCAAATCTTTTTCTTTGGCCGCCATGGAGAGCTACGCGATGGTCACCTGTCGCAGGAGATCGATATCTTGAAGCACTTTGCCCGATCCGCGCACTACGCAGGTGAGTGGATCTTCCGCCAAAGCCACGGGCAATCCGGTTTTTTCTTTGATGAGAATGTCTAAGTTGGCGAGCAAGGATCCACCGCCGGCGAGGATGATGCCGTTGTCCACGATGTCCGCAGCCAGCTCTGGAGGTGTGCGCTCGAGAGCCACCTTGATCGCATCAGCCACGGCACTCACGGGCTCGGCCAAGGCATCCCGAATTTCTTCGGAATTTACTTCGATGGTTTTTGGAGCACCAGTGATCATATCCCGGCCTTTTACTTCGTACATTTTTTCGTCTTCGAAAGGATAGGCATTTCCGATGGCGATTTTAATTTGCTCGGAAGTGCGCTCACCCACGAGGAGAGAATATTTCCGCTTGATGTAGCTCAAAATCGCTTCGTCGAATTTATCACCGGCCACGCGCACGCTCTTGGAGTAAACGATACCGCCAAGAGAAATCACGGCCACTTCTGTGGTGCCACCACCAATATCCACGATCATATTGCCCGAAGGCTCCATGATGGGTAATCCTGCGCCGATTGCTGCGGCCATGGGTTCTTCGATCAAAAATACTTCCCGGGCGCCGGCCATTTGCGCGGATTCTTTCACGGCCCGCTTTTCCACTTGGGTGATGCCGAAGGGAATGCAGATGATGATGCGCGGGCGGAACAAGCTGTGTTCCGACGTGGCTTTTTTAATAAAATGGCGCAGCATTACTTGGGTAACTTCGAAATCGGCGATCACACCATCGCGCATCGGGCGAATGGCGGTGATGGAGCCGGGCGTGCGGCCGAGCATTTCTTTGGCTTCTTTGCCTACGGCGAGAACTTTGGTTTGACCACGGGAATTGCGGTGCACGGCTACCACGGAAGGTTCATTGATCACGATGCCTCTATCCTTGGCCACCACGAGCGTATTGGCAGTACCTAGATCGATAGCTAGATCGTTGGAAAACAGACTAAAAAATTTTTTAAACATCATAGCTCAACTCACCACTGGTAATGCCGGATCTTCTCTCCCTCTTCGGCAATTTGGCTCATCGCCCGTATACCTATTTCGAGGTGCAGATCCGTGTATTCTTGAAAAACTTTTTTTGCCGAAGCCTTGGTCTTAATTCCGCCTTCCTGCAGGGGCAAATCACTCACTAAAAGTAGAGCGCCATTGGCTACTTTACTGGCAAAACCCGCCGTAAAAAGGGCGGCTGTTTCCATTTCAATTCCGATTACACGCTGGGAGTAGAGAAGCTCTTTAAAACCAGGGCTAAATTCCCAGAAGCGGTAGTCGGTAGTGTGTATCACTCCCGTGCGATATTCGATTCCTCTTTCCACCAATCGCTCGGAAACGAACTTTTGCACTTTGAACGTGGGAAGGGAAGGAACTTCAGGCGGTAAAAAGTGGTTTGTTACTCCTTCGCCTCGGATAGCTGCCATTGGCAAAATAAAATCTCCTACTTTGAGAGATTTATGTAATCCACCACACATTCCTAATAGCAACACAGCTTTGGGCTCAATCGTGGCCAAGAGCTCGATGATCAAAGCACATGTGGGAGCGCCAATATTAAAATTCACCAAACTCACACCATGCTTAGGTGAATGAATCGCACTCATGGCGGAGCCTCGAGTGCCCTTCGGGCATTTCGTGAGGCTGCGAAAATTTATCATGTACTGCTCAAAATTTGTGAGCAGGATTTGTTTCTGAAATTGTTTACGAAGCGAGCCGGTGTAGCGCTCCAGCATGTTTTCCGCAATGCTGCGCTTTTTTTCATTCGAGAAAATTCGGTTCGCGTTAAAGCCCGGTGTTTGCATGAAATTCCTACCTAAGAGCGTACCACTTTCCGTGGAATTGCAGCAAAAAAAAATCAGCCATTTCACTTGGTTAGGCAGTTGCCTCGGGCTATGCTGCTTACCGTGTTGCAAGCAGAATTACAGTCTTTTTTGAAGAGCCACTTGGCCGAGGAGGCAGGCACCCACTTAACCGATGGCGCCACGATTGTGATCCATGTGGACGGAGCTGAGGAATTTTCGTACGTGCGAAAAAAGGGAGAAAACACCCTCTCTTTGGGCAATACCTCTAAGGCAGATCTACGCTTTTGGGTTCCTCTACTCACAATGCGTTATCTTCTGAACCTAGCTGCTAAGCCTGAAGTAGGGATGGGGGCCATGGGTGTGGCCATTTTGGAGCGTCTTTTCCATGGGGAAGATTCCCGCATCCGCTTCCGGGTAGAGACTGGTTTTATCGGTTTATGGAGCAAGGGATATTTTTCTGTTTTAAAAGCGGGAGGCCCTGAAGTAGCCTCTTACCTTACCAAGCGGGGGTTTGGCAGCTTGGGGCGTCTGAAAGACGTATTGCGTAAGATTGGAACTTAAGATGCAATTCGACGAACGGCAATTTCGCAAATTTTTATCGGAACAAGAAATTTCCGATTTATTGGACGAGCTGGCCAATAAAATCAATGAAGATTACGGCATCAACGATCGCATTCTGCTCGTGGGAGTGCTGAAAGGCGCCTTCATTGTGATGGCGGATCTTTTGCGCCGGCTGCATTCCGATGTGGAAATAGATTTTGTTCGGGCTTCCACCCATGGGAAAAGCCTCAGTAATCCGGGCACCATCACTTTGCTAAAAGACATCTCCGTGGATGTGCGTAATCGCCACGTGATCATCGTGGAAGAAATCATCGATAGCGGCCGCACTCTGCAATTTCTCTATGATCGCTTAAAAGCCGCTAACCCACTTTCTTTGAAAGTGGCCACGTTGCTGGATAAGCGTTCTAAACGTTTAGTGCCGCTCAACGCCGATTATGTAGGTAAAACTGTGGATGACCAATTTCTCATCGGTTATGGCCTAGATTTGGAAGAGCGTTGCCGTAATCTTTCGGAAATCTACGCCCTGAAATATCCTAACTAAGCTTCGCTAGAGCTTCTTCCAATACTTGCAGTTTCTCTTTCGCCGCCTGGGCCTTGGCTTTTTCTTGGGCCACTAATTCGGGCTTAGCTTTTTGCACAAAAGCTTCGTTGGATAGGCGCTTTTCGGAAAACTCCACATCATCCCGCACTTTTTTGATTTCATGCTGAAGGCGCGTGCGCTCCGCGCTTTTATCCACCAAGCCTTCGAGGGGAATGGTGAACGTAAAAATTTCTGTGGCTACTTTTCCGGAAGAACCCGAGGGTGCGGCTTCATTCAAATGCACTTGACCAAGGCGGGCAAGGCCCGTGATCAGGGGGGAAAGTTTTTCCCAAGCGGCAGTGTGTTTGGTGTTCAAATACGCCGGGATTAAAACTTTCGGGCTGATTTTATTTTCCGTGCGGAAATTACGAATTCCTTCCACGGCGGCCTTTAAAGCAGCGATTTCTGCTAGATCGCTTTCTTTCGCTATATTTGCGTGAGGAATCGGGAAGCTTTGTACAGACAACCTCCCTTTTTCCGCCCAGGGCAATTCCCCGTAAATTTTTTCCGTTACCATGGGGGCCATGGGATGAAGCATTTTCAAGATGGTTTCCAAACCGTAGCAGAGGGTATCCAAGGAACCATTTTTCAGTTTCACTAATTCCAAATACCAATCACAAAACTCATACCAAACAAATTGGTAAAGGTTATTGAAGGCAGCATCGGGCCGGTAGTTGGCCAAATCGTCGTTCACTTTTTGAACGGTGGCATTGAGTTCTTGCAAGAGCCAGCGGTCCACCGCATCGAGGGAAGCGGGATTGGACATTGGATTTTTATAACTCTCCAGGCCCTTCTCGGAAATTTGCATCAAGGCAAAACGGCTCGCATTCCACAATTTATTGATAAAAGCTTTGTAGCCTTCTAGACGCTTCAAATCCAAATTCACATTGCGGCCCTGGCCCGATAGGGCAAGCAGCGTGAGACGCAGAGAATCGGACCCATGTTTTTCGGTGATATCCAAGGGATCGATCACGTTCCCTTTGGTCTTAGACATTTTCTGCCCTTTTTCATCCCGCACCATGGCGTGCAAGAAAACATCTTCAAACGGCAAACGACCATCCATAAAGTGGGTGCACATCATTACCATGCGGGCCACCCAGAAAAACAAAATATCAGAGCCGGTTTCCATCAGGGCTTTGGCTTCTAAATCTTTTCGCAAATCAGAAAATTTTAATTTTGGATAAAAAGTTTCGAGCTCTTTCGTTTTTTCTGGCCAACCCAGAGTGGAAATGGGCCAGAGGGCAGAGCTATACCAGGTGTCGAGCACATCGGGGTCTTGTTCTACTTTGGTGGATTTACAATGGGCACAAGCCTGCGGATCTGGATCCGTATGGCTCTTGGGCACCGTTATGTTTCCGCAATCCGCACAATGCCAAGCGGGAATTTGGTGACCCCACCACAGCTGGCGGGAAATGCACCAGTCTTGGATATTATTTAGCCACTCAAACCAAGTTTTTTTCCAAAAATCTGGATAAAAACGCAAAGCAGGATCATCGCCACTGGCGGCCTTAAGCGCCATTTCCGCCATATCTTTCGTGCGCACGAACCACTGCAAAGAAACAAGCGGTTCTACTACTACGCCGCTCCTTTGACAGTAACCTAATTCATAGTTGTGCTTTTCTTCTTTCAGCAAATGGCCTTTTTGGTTTAATTTTTCGGCTACTTTTTTCCGGGAATGGGCGGCAATCATGCCCGCAAATTCTCCAGCGAGTTCGTTGAGTTTGCCGTCTTTCCCGATGCAGGTGAGGGTTTTTAAGCCGTGCCGTTGGCCAATGAGCCAATCGTTAGCATCGTGGCCAGGAGTGATTTTCAAGGCCCCGGTGCCGAATTCTGTGTCCACATAACTGTCCGTGATCACCGGAATTTGGCGGCCGTGCAGTGGCACAAGCACTTCTTTGCCATGGAATTTTTTAAAGCGTTCATCTTCTGGATTTACAGCCACGGCTACATCCGCGAAAATCGTTTCGGGCCGAGTGGTGGCTACAGTAAGGAAATCACCGCTGCCATCCGCGAGAAAATATTTAAGATAATAGAGCGCACCCTGCACGGGTTTTAATTCCACTTCCAAATCAGAAATGGCCGTTTGTAATCCGGAACTCCAGTTTACAATCCGCTCGCCCCGGTAAATTAATCCTTCGTGGAAAAGCCTAGCGAAACTTTCTCGCACGGCCCGGGAGCTGCGAGGGTTTAGCGTAAATAATTCTCTTTCCCAATCACAAGAAGCCCCTAAAGAGCGAATTTGTTCATGGATGGTGCCGCCAAATTCTTCTTTCCACTCCCACACGCGTTTTAAGAAAGCTTCTCGCCCCAATTTCTGACGGGTGGTTCCCTCAGCTTCCACTTGCCGCTCCACCATCACTTGGGTGGCGATGCCCGCGTGGTCCGTGCCTGGAAGCCAGAGCGTGTTGTAGCCACGCATGCGTTTCCAGCGAGTATAAGTATCCTGGATAGAAACGAAGAGCGCATGGCCCATATGCAAAGCCCCGGTAACATTGGGTGGGGGCATCGTGATTAGAAAGCTTTTTTGGCCGGGCTTAGATTCGTTAGTAGCGGCGAATAAACCGCCTTCTTCCCATGCGGTATAGATATCGGGTTCAAATTGTGTCGGGTTGTACGATGAATCCATGCTAGAGGCCTCGCTAATTCCCGTATTTTTTCTCTAAGTTCTGCATGGCCGGCCGCAAATTTCTGAACCCATCCTCGGTAAAATACAGAATCACTAGTGCAACCATACTCAAGCTTGCCAGTGCAAAAATGATAGCCTGGAGTTTTTGGCTTCTGCGGCGAAAATAGTTGCTTACTTCTGCGAAAATCAATGCGGTGGGAATTCCCCACCATGGAAAATACTCAGCAAAAAAGTAAACAAATGGATTCAAGATCATGCCTTACAGGCGCGCTTTAAATCTTCAATGCGATTGGTTTCTTCCCAAGCAAAGCCTTTGCGTCCGAAGTGTCCGTAAGCGGCTGTAGCGCTATAGATCGGGCGTAGCAGGTTCAGGGTAGAAATAATTTGCGCGGGTTTGAAGGGAAATACTTCACGCACAGCTGTTTGCAGGCGCTCGGGATCCACTTTGGCTGTGCCAAAGGTTTCTACCATCAAACTCACAGGTTCGGCCACGCCGATCGCGTAACCCACTTGCACCAAGCAACGATCTGCGAGGCCTGCGGCCACCACGTTTTTCGCCGCATAACGGGCCATATAGCAAGCCGAACGGTCTACTTTCGTGGGATCTTTTCCGGAGAAAGCGCCGCCACCGTGGGCGCCGTGGCCGCCGTACGTGTCCACGATGATTTTTCTGCCCGTGAGTCCGCAATCTCCCATGGGGCCGCCAATTACGAAACGACCCGTAGGATTGATATGAAATTTTGTTTTCGCGTCTAACCATTCCCGGGGAATCACTTTTTTGATCACTTCTTCCCGAATGCCTTCTTGGATTTTGGCTAAAGTTACATCTTCCGAGTGTTGGGAGCTTACTACGATGGCATCCACGCGCACGGGTTTCCCATCTTTGTATTCCATGGTCACTTGGGTTTTACCGTCGGGGCGCAGGAACTCGAGAGGACCTTTTTTCCTGGCTTCCGTTAGGCGTTCCGCTAAGCGGTGGGACCAATAAATCGTATGAGGCATTTGCTCGGGGGCTTCGTTGATCGCGTAGCCGAACATGATGCCTTGGTCACCGGCGCCTTGTTCTTTACTAGCGCTGGTTTCGGCCGTTACGCCCAGGGAAATATCTGGAGATTGTTTACCGAGGGATACGAGCACAGAACAGGTTTTATAATCAAAACCTTTGGCGGAATCGTCGTAACCAATTTTATTTACGGTTTCTCTCACAACGCTTGTGATATCCACCATGGCTCTTGTGGTTACTTCTCCGGCTACCATCACGAGGCCAGTGGTGGTGAGAGTTTCACAGGCCACGCGGCTCTTAGGATCTTGGGTTAGTATCGCATCCAGCACGGCATCAGAAATCTGATCGCACATTTTATCTGGGTGGCCTTCGGTTACAGATTCAGAAGTAAAAAAATAGTCTTTCAATGCCATGGATGCCCTCGCAGTAGATGGTAACGCAGTAAAAATTTAAAACTTATGGATCAAACGTGGATGGCGAACTTGGGCGTAGTGCCTTTATTGCGCAGGTTTTTTTTCCGGCGGCTGCCTTTTTTTGCTACTTTGGATTTACGCTTAAGCTCAGTTTTTCTTGTGGGAGAAGCCATGGGAACCTCTATTCATGTTGTTAATTCAAGGGTTTACAGCTACCGCAGCCGGCCTGGGAATGCAAATAAAATGAGCTGGCAAGGCCCTTGCTTTGCCTGGGCTTATGACAAACAAAATTTTCCTTTTTCTTTTCACAATTTTCCCAATCTTTTCTCTCGCTTCCTCCCAAAACGAGAGCATCACTATCGCCATAGGCGAGCAACGGAGCTTTCCTGTTGAAGCGGGTGCTCGCTATAGCTTGGGTAACCCTGAGGTAATCCAGGTGAAAAGTACTTCGGTTTCCACGGGCACTCTTCTGCTAGTGAAGGGCCGTAGCCAGGGGTATTCGGATTTGGTGCTCATAGGCGAAACAGGGGTAAAGCGCGTGTTGGCTTTCCGGGTGGTAACTAAAAAACAAGCCGCCCTAAGTAGCGATGGCAAGGCGCTTTTTTCTTCCTCTCCCAATCTATCTTTAAAACCAAGCGGCGAAGGTTGGGTGGCAAGGGGAGAGGCCCGCAGCCTAGATGATTGGAATACGGTGCAGGCCATGGAGGCCCAGAGTAAAGGAAAGCTCCAGAGTTTCACTCGCTTACACCCAATGGAACGCTTGCGGGCGGAAACTCGGATTTTGCGGCTCTGGCGTTCGGCCGGTTTAGGGCATTTGACGGTACGGGGTGCAGGCAATTCCGTGGTTTTAATCGGGGATTGTCAATCTTCTGAAGAAAAGGCTTTGGCAGAGGATTTGGCTGGCCAGGTATTAAAAAGTGCCCGCTCCCATTTGCGAGTGCCCTTTGAACATGGGGGTAAACTCCGTTTTCGCGCTAAAATCCTAGAAGTTGTGCGTTCGGGGGCCAGATCTTTAGGCCTGCAGTGGGAAGAGGCGGTGCCCTCAGCCCTAGTGGTGGGTAACGCCTTTTCCAAGGCCCAGTTTAGTTTGCAGGCGATGTTGAAAGTGCTCGAGAAAAGGGGGCAAGCCCGGGTGCTTTCCCAGCCAGAACTTCTTTTGAATGAAAAGGGAGTGGCGGAACTAAAGGTGGGAGGGGAAATTCCCATTCCATTGACATCCCGGAACTTCAGCACTGTGCAGTGGAAGCCCTATGGTTTGTTGCTGCGTTTAGAATTGCCTGGCATGTCTCGCAGCCAAGCCCGAGCAAAAATATCCGTGGAAATTAGCAGTTTGGATCCCGCCAATGGCGCAGAAGGAATTCCGGCTTTGCGTATGAGTCGCATGGAAACCCAAGCGGATATCCGGATTGGCCGGCCCGTATTGCTCTCGGGGTTAATGGACAAGCGGCAAAGCCGCACTCAATCCTTACTGCCATTTTTAGGCGATATTCCCATACTCGGGGAATTGTTTCGCTCCGAAGATTTTCAGGAAAATCGCTCAGAACTGGTGATCGTTTTGGAAGCGCTGGAGGCGGGTCTATGAGTTCAGTGGAACGGATACAGGATTTTTTGAGTGAGCAGGGCATTTCCTTCGCTACTCCAGGTGCTAAAGAGATGGTCGCTGCTGCCATCGCGCCAACACCAGGTGAACTAGAAGAATTTTTTGGTAATGGCCCGTTGCAATCGTTCTTGGATGATCCGGCTGTAACGGAAATTTTGGTGAATGGCCCCGGGGAAATTTGGACAGAGAAAGCGGGCACACTCTCTTTAAGTGCCTTAAAATTTTCCGGAGAAGAAGCTCTCAAGCGTTGGATACGACGCATTCTTTCTGAGCGGGGTAGGAAGGTGGATCATTGTTCCCCTTTTGCCGATTGTGCCTTGGACAATGGCAGCCGCATTCATGTGGTGGCCCCTCCGATTTCCCGTAAGGGCTATTGCCTTTCGATTCGTAAATTTCCGGAGCAGCCGTGGAGCCTAGAAGCGTTGGCAGAAAAGGGAGCGCTTTCTCCAGCAGCTCAAATCTATTTAAAAAAAGCCGTGCAAGAGAAATGGAATATTTTTATTTCCGGTGGCACGGGCACAGGGAAGACTTCGCTTCTTTCTGCACTGCTGGCAGAAGTGGCGCCAGAAGAGCGCACCGTGGCCTTAGAAGATATCGCCGAAATTCGCGTAAATCACCCGCATTTTCTTTCGCTAGAGGCGCGGCCTGCGAACCAAGAAAAAGAGGGGGAAATCGGATTGCGGCGCTTATTGCGGGAAGCGTTGCGCATGCGACCCGATCGAGTAGTGGTGGGAGAGTGCCGTGGCTCCGAAGCTTTGGATCTTTTGTTGGCTTTGAACACGGGCCATAAGGGCTCCATGGGAACCATTCACGCCAATTCTCCTCGGGATGCTTTGCAGCGGATAGAAACTTTGGCGCTATTAGCGGCGGAAAATCTAGGGGAATATGCCTTGAAGAATTTAATTCTGGGGGGTGTGCGAGTGATTGTGCAATTAGAGCGAACGTCTCAGGGCAGAAAAGTAAGTTCTATCTGCGAGCTTAAGGGTTTAGACGGCGGGAATTTTTTATTGAAAGAGATACTACTTTAAGCAACTGAGAAATTCTTTCTTGCAGCATCCCTGGTTCACAATCGGTTAACAATCTTTGCGCCCGTGTAGCTAAGGAGAGGGCTTGATCTCGCGCATTTTCTTTGTGAGCGTATGCTAATAAATATAATTTTTTTGCTGCCTCATGATTCTGGCAGGAGCTGATAGTGGGCAAGGGTGCAAGTTGGCTGGGAACCTCCATTTTTTCGCCGCATAGGAATGCTACTAGCGGCAAGAGCAAAAGAAATTTTCCTTTCATAGGAAATCTTTTCCTAGAGGCAAGAGTAGGGCCAAGAGCACCAGCAAACAACTGGGGAAAAAACATAAAAAGAGGGGTGCCATCATCACTACAGGCAGCCGTTGCACCCTGGACTCCCAGCGATTTTCCAGCTGGAGGTGAAGGTCGCCCAAAAAAGCCATCAGATCTTCTCTTAAAGGTGCGCCGGTGCGAGTGGCGTGGGTGATGAGCCCGCGAAAGTGGGCAATGCTTTCGCAGCTAGGTTCTTTTTTTTGCAGTTCTAAGGTGAGTTGTGGATCTTTCATTTGTAATAAACATTCGCTAAAAGCGGTTTCAGCGTCTTGCCCGAGAGAAATTTGCGCGATCAATCTTAAAGTTAATTCCGGCAAGAATTTTTCCTGCAAAAGCTCTTGGCGATTTTTGGGGTGCAAGGCTTTTTCCAGAAGATAGCGCATCCAAGTGCGACCCAAGCCCAATAAGCAAAAAGTAAGCGCCCATAAAAACCAAGATCCGCTATTGGTGGTGGCGGAAAAGAACCAATCACTATCCATTAAAATTAATGCACCTGCCATAATCCACGGTAACCAGGAAAGCACTTCGCCCTGGGCTCGGCTTTGGCTGGTAAGAGATTCAGCCCGCAGTTTAATTCTTCGTTCCACTTGCAGTATTTTTTGGAAAGCCGCCAAGGTGGATAAAATCGGAATCCCTGTTTTTAAGGCATTGGTAAGAAAAGTGGAAAGAAAGTCTGTGGGAGGCCTTTGTTGGAGGATGGCACTCAAACGGGCGCGGCCGTGTAGTGAAATGTTTTCTTGGAGTAAAGTTTCTAGGGCTTGATCTAGACTAATTCCAGCCCTCAAGGAGGCCATGAGCCTTGTAGTGAGTAGGAGATCTTCTTCGGCGGGGGGAGTTTTTTGGAAGATTTTTTTTGCCCACAAGAGGAAGGCGTGTAATCGGCGGTCTATTTCTCTTTGAAATGCGGTGCAAAAAACAAAACTCGCGCTGCAGAGAAAAAAGATTGTCCATTTCATGTCACAAAGATTGCAAATCAAGCGCCAGGATTGCCGCAGCTTCCTGAAGGAATCCTCTGGCAATCAGCGGGGGAGCGGGTAAAATTGATAAACTCGGGGTACAAAAAATCATGAAGAAGAAATGGCGTCACACTAGGTATCGTTTTCTAGGGCAGTTGCCCTTGGATCGTTTTGATTTCGAAAATGGACTGCGCTTGTTTTGCGTCGAAAATAAAATCGCTCCGGTTTTTTCCTATCAAACTTGGTTCAACGTGGGTTCCCGGGATGAAGTGCAGGGCAAATCCGGTTTGGCCCATCTTTTTGAACATATGATGTTCAAAGGCACCAAAAATAATCCGCAGGGAGTTTTTGATCGCACTATGGAATCCTCTGGTGCCAGGGATTTAAATGCGTTTACAGGAACAGATTACACAGCCTATGTGGCCAGCTTACCCAAGGAAAATATTGAAACGGTAGCGAAAATGGAGTCGGACCGAATGGTAGGTTTGGCGTTAACAAAAGAGCAGTTCGAATCCGAGCGTGAGGTGGTTCATAACGAGCGCAAGCAAGTGATGGAAAATAATCCTGAGGGTAAAATGTATGAAGAGCTGCAGCGGTTAGCCTTTCGCAAGCATCCCTATGGGCGCCCGATCATTGGTTTTGCGGAAGATTTGGATGGAATGAATGTGCAGGACTGCGAAGAGTTTTACCGGGCGTATTATTCCCCTAGCAATGCGGTAATCTGCGTGGTTGGTGGGTTAAAGGCCGAGCGTGTGGCGAATGTAGTTGCCAAGCACTACGGTAAAATTCAGCCGCAAAAAAAACCGGCGCAACTGCCAACAGCCGAGCCCAGTCAAGAAGAAGAGCGGGTGAGTGTATTAACTTTACCCGTACAAGTAGAAAAGGCTTATTTTGGGTACAAAATCCCTGATGGAAAACATGGGGATCATATAGCCTTGAATGTTTTATCGTATGTTTTATCTTCAGGGCGTAGCTCCAGGTTGTATCGTGCTTTGGTGGATGCTGGGATTTGCTTGGATCAAGGCGCGAGTTTAAATGGCTCTAAGGATCCTTCACTTTTTTATTTGAGTTTCACTTGCCAAGCGGGCCGAAAAGCCGAAGAAGCCCTGGGTATTTTAGATCGAGAATTATTAGAAGTGGCAGAAAAAGGGATCACTGGCGAAGAATTAGAGCGGGTAAAAAATAAATTAAGCACAGAGATCCATTTAGGTTTAGCTACGAATCATGCCCTTTGTCGTTTTATTGGCCAGCATGAAATTGTGCTCGGAGATGTGCGTTTAGGGGTGGATGAAATCGAGAAAATTCAGACAATCACTTTAGCGCAAGTGAAAGCTGTTGCGAAAAAATATTTGGTAAAAACAAATCGTTCCGTAGTGGTAGGGAAGCCCGAATGAAAAAAAACACGCAAATGATATTGATGCCGGAACGTAACGCCCCCTTGGTGAATATTGATTTGGCTTTGTTTCATGGGTCTTTGCGGGATCCTGCTGGAAAAGATGGCGTAGCTTCCCTTACTTTAAGCATGCTTTTGCGGGGAACAAAAAAAAGAGATGCTAAGGAGTTTCACCGGGCCTTGGATAATTTAGGCGCAGAAATTCATTTGGGAAAATATCGGGAATCTCTTCGAATCTATGGAGTGGTGCTAGCTGATAAGCTTCCGGCCTTTTTGGATCTATTGGAAGAAATGCTCACGGAGCCTGCGTTTTCTGAAGAAGAATTCCGTAAGGTGCGGGATCAGCTGCGTAGTTCTTTTCTTGATGAACTAGGATCCGATGATGATATCGCTGACCGCCGCTTTCAAGAGTATATGTTGTGGGGCAATCCTTATGGGCGCATAACTTCGGGTAGCCTGCAAACTCTCGACAAAATTACCGTGGGCGATCTCATTGAGTTCCACCAGACATTTTTTCGCAGTGGCGACTTTGTGGTGGGGGCCACGGGTGGATTTCAAAAGCGTTTTTTAGAAAATCGCATCCAAAAGATTTTGGGCGGGCTGCCTAAAGGATCTGTGGATCGTTTGGACTGCGACGGTCCAAGTTTAAAAAAGGGAAAGCGACTATTGCTGCTCGACAAACCGGGTCGCAGCCAAGCGCAAATTCTAGTAGGAGCGCCCGGGGTTTCTTTCACGCACAAAGATTATTTTGCCATGCTGGTGGCCAATCATGTGTTTGGTGGAAGTTCATTCAGCGCTCGCCTCATGAAAGAAGTGCGGGAAAAGCGTGGTTGGAGTTATGGAGCCTATGCATGGTATCGATCTGGCCGTAAGCCTTTGTATTTTGCGATGCAATCTGTGCCTAGTAATAAAGATGCGGTACCAGCTTTGAATTTGATGCTGGATCTTTTTCACGACTATGCAAAAAAAGGTATCACTAAAGAGGAATACGGTTTCGCTAAAAAAAGCTTGGTGAACCAAAGCGCTTTTCTTCAGGATACAGTGCGTAAGCGCTTGGATAATAAAGTAACGGAAATCGTGATGGGTTTACCGAAGGGCTTTTACGATAATTACCAAAAAAAATTGCAGGCCTTAACGTACGCTAAAGTGCAGGGGGCGATTCGTCGCTGTGTGGATGATTCTCGGATTTTTGCCTTGGTCTTAACTAGTGTAGATGCGCCGGACTTTGACATGGGAGCGTTAAAGGGATTTCAATTGTGGCGCAGGAAATTCGACGAGGCGCCCACGGATTTAAACGCTTTGAGCCCATATAGTATATCGCCACGACGCGTTGCCCGTAAAGAGGTTTCCCTGAAAAGCGGGCTATAGGATTCCGGGTAAAAAGATCCAGATTTTAACCACAAGAAAACGCTGAAAATTCGCTGCTCTTCGTCGGTGAAATTCCGCTCATTGCCTTCCCTTGCATCTCAAAATAGGCGTACAATTTTTAATAGGAGGGTCTTTATGACCAGGGAAAAGCGTAAGTCCAGCTCAGTAGGAGCGAAAATTGTAGTGCCAATGTTGCCGTTGCGGGAAGTGATCATCTTTCCCCACATGGTGGTGCCTCTATTTGTGGGAAGGGAAAAATCGATCGCCGCTCTAGAAGCTGCGATCACCCATAAACTAGACCTTTTCCTCTGCGCCCAGAAGGATGCAGGAATCGTAAACCCCGGAACGAGCGATCTTTATGAGATCGGAACCTTGGGCACCATTATCCAATTGGTGAAATTGCCGGATAATACGGTGAAGGTTTTGGTGGAAGGGAAAAAGCGGGCGCGCATTTCCGATTTCATCCCGAACGATCAGTTCATTCAGTGTGAAGTGGAAGAGCTCGCGGATCTGGAAGAAGATCCCGTGCGCCAAGAGGCCTTACTCCGCGGTGTGAAGAATACCTTCGAAGAATACGTTAAATTCAATAAACGCATTCCGCCCGAAGTAGTGATGAATATCAATTCGATCATTGAGCCTTCCCGTCTTGCTGACGTGGTGGTGGCTCACCTCACGCTTAAGATCGAAGAAAAACAAAAGATCTTGGAAATCGTGGATACCTCGGAGCGTTTAGAGCGCATCCTTTCTCTCATGCAAGGAGAGATTGAGATCCTGCAAGTGGAGCGGAAAATCCGTTCCCGCGTGAAAAAGCAGATGGAGCGCAATCAGAAGGAGTACTACCTCAACGAGCAAATGAACGCGATCCAGAAGGAACTCGGGGAGAAGGATGAATTCAAGATCGAGTTAGCGGAGATGGAGAAGAAGATTGAGTCCAAAAAACTCTCCAAAGAGGCCCGCGATAAGATCAATAAAGAGTTCCGAAAGCTAAAGATGATGTCGCCAATGTCGGCGGAAGCCACGGTGGTGCGCAACTATATTGACTGGATACTCACCTTGCCTTGGGGTGAATATACGGAAGACAATTGGGATCTAGACCGCGCCGATGAGGTGCTGAAAGAGGATCACTATGGCCTCGAAGAAGTGCGGGAACGTATCCTCGAGTATCTATCTGTTCGCACTCTCACCAAAAACTCTAAGGGCTCGATCCTTTGCTTGGCTGGGCCTCCCGGAGTGGGAAAAACTTCTTTGGCCCGCTCCATCGCCCGGGCTGTGGGTAAACATTTCGTGCGCGCCTCACTAGGTGGTGTGCGGGATGAAGCGGAGATCCGTGGTCACCGCCGCACTTATGTAGGCGCTTTGCCAGGAAAACTCATTCAGTCTCTCAAAAAAGCAGGATCCGCCAACCCCGTGTTCTTGCTCGATGAGATCGATAAAATGAGCAACGATTTTCGGGGCGATCCGGCTTCGGCACTGCTAGAAGTTTTGGATCCGGAACAGAACGCGAGTTTCATGGATCATTATTTGGAAGTGGAGTTCGATCTTTCTAAAGTGATGTTCATTCTCACGGCGAATTCTCTGCACCAGATCCCTCGGCCCCTCTTGGATCGGATGGAAGTGATTACCATTCCTGGTTACACCATGAATGAAAAACTCCATATCGGTGAGAAATACTTGCTGCCCAAACAAACGGAGCTCCATGGTTTAGGTAAAGGCCAGTTGGTGGTGCCCGATGAAACGATGAAGGCGCTCATTCAGGGTTATACCCGGGAAGCTGGCGTGCGAAACCTGGAGCGTGAGATTGCGGGCTTATGCCGGAAGGTGGCTCACCAAATCGTGCGCAAAATGGGTCGAGCGGCCCAATCTGCTTCGCTAAAAGAAGGAGCGAAGAAGAAAAAAGGCAAAGCCGCTGATCACGGATCAGAAAAGGTTACAGTCACACCAAAACTCTTGGAAAAATATTTGGGCGTGCCCAAATACCAAATTTCCAAAACTGAAGAGGTGGCGGAAATCGGCTTGGCCAACGGTTTGGCTTGGACAGAGAGCGGCGGTGATCTCTTGCAGATCGAAGTGGCCGTGCTGCCAGGAAAAGGGAATTTGAAAGTAACCGGAAAATTGGGAGATGTAATGCAAGAGAGCGCCCAGGCCGCCATGAGTTATGTGCGTCTACGAGCTCCGCTCTTTGGCTTAGCTCCAGATTTTTACGATAAAATCGACATTCACCTCCACGTGCCAGAGGGAGCAACTCCAAAGGATGGCCCCTCCGCGGGAATCACGATGGCTACGGCTCTCACTTCTGCTTTCATGCGAGTGCCAGTAAAAAGAAATGTGGCAATGACGGGGGAAATCACTCTGCGTGGCAGGGTGCTGGCCATTGGTGGTTTGAAAGAAAAACTGATCGCTGCCAAATTGGGCGGAGCCGATACGATCATCATCCCCAAGGAGAACGAAAAGGATCTATCCAAGATCTCTGAAGAGGTGTTGGCGGGTTTATCGATTCATCCCGTGAGCCATGCGGATGAGGTGCTTCGTTTAGCTCTGGAAGTTCCGGACCCTGAGAACTTCATGAAGCCTAAGGATGTGATTGAACAGGAAAAAGCCCAGCAAAAAGAGCTGGCTAAGAAAAAGAACGATCCCAAGGGCGGAGTGCCCAGCGTAGCGCACTAGTTTCGCGTTACGTTGGGTTCTTAAGATTTCTTTTACGGATCCGCACGTTCTTCGGTGTCACTTCCACGATCTCGTCGTCTTTGATCCACTCTAGGGAGCGTTCTAACGTCATATTCCGAGGCGTAGAGAGCGTGGTGGCTTCGTCGGTGCCGGAGGCGCGCATATTCGTGAGTTTCTTTGTTTTGTTGGCATTCACCCAGAGATCGTTATCTCGGGCGTTTTCACCGATAATCATTCCCTCATAGGTTTCCACACCAGCGCCGATAAAAAGAGTGCCACGGGGCTCGAGGTGAAAAAGGCCGTAAGGAACTGTGTCTCCAGAGCGATCGGCCACCATGGCGCCATTTTGTCGTTCAGAAATTTCGCCTTTATAGGGTTCGTAGCCGTGGAAAATAGTGTTTAAGATCCCGGTTCCGCGGGTAGCGGTGAGAAAGTGGGAGCGGATTCCGATGAGGCCGCGGGAGGGGATTTCGAATTCGAGGTTTACGCGGCCGGAGCCCTTGTTGGTCATATTGAGCATCTTGCCCTTGCGTTGGTGGAGCATTTCGTTCACCACGCCGAAATGTTCTTCGGGCACATCAATATAAGCTTTTTCGATTGGCTCACAGGTTACGCCGTCTTTTTGTATGAGCACGGCTTTGGGTTTTCCTACGGCCACTTCAAAGCCTTCCCGGCGGATGGCTTCCACGATCACGGCGAGCTGCAATTCACCACGGCCTGCCACCATGAAAGCATCGGGGCTATCGGTAGGTTCCACGCGAATGGCGGGATTGCGGAGGGCTTCTTTTTGGAGACGAGCGAGGAGCTCTCTTGAGAGAAGCACTTTTCCCTCGCGGCCGGCCATGGGGGAAGTATTCACGAGGAAACTCATGTTTACGGCAGGGGGATCCACGTCGATGCGAGGGAGGGCAACGTTGTTATCGATATTGGTGATTGTGTCGCCGATTTCTACGTTTTCCACACCAGCGATGGCGGCCACGTCACCGGCGTACATGATCTCGGCCTTCACTTGTTTGGTGCCGTTGTAGGTCATTAATTCTTGGATGCGGGCTTGGGTGCGCTTGCCGTTGCGGCCGAGGATCGCTACGGGTTGGCCCACTTTCACGGAGCCCTGTTGGATGCGGCCCACGCAGATACGACCCAGGAAATCACTATGGGAAAGATTGCTCACCACCATGGCGAAGGGTTTATTTTCTTCTACTTTGGGTGGGGGAACGATGCGCACGATGGAATCAAAAAGCGGCTCGAGGCTGCCCTTCCAGGAGAGGGCTTCGGTGTGGGAGGTGGGGCGTTGTTTGGTGGCAAAGCCGTTGCGAGCGATGGCATAAACAGTTTCGTATTCCATATTGCTCTCATCGGCTTCGAGATCGATGAAGAGATCAAAAATTTCGTTTTCCACTTCGGAGATGCGGGAGTCGGGGCGGTCGATTTTGTTGATCACAACCACAACTTTTAGCCCCCGCTGGAGAGCTTTGTTGAGCACGAAGCGAGTTTGGGGGAGGGGGCCTTCGGATGCATCCACTAGGAGAAGGCAGCCATCCACCATGGTAAGAATCCGTTCCACTTCGCCGCCGAAATCCGCGTGGCCGGGAGTATCCACGATATTGATCTTGGTGCCTTTCCAAGTGAAAGAAGCGTTTTTGGCTTCGATCGTGATGCCGCGCTCTTTTTCTTGGTCCATGCTGTCCATAACGCGTTCGGCAACTTGCTCGTTTTCCCGGAACACTCCGGATTGTTTGAGCAGAGCGTCTACGAGCGTGGTTTTGCCGTGATCCACGTGGGCAATAATGGCGATATTACGGATTTCCATGGGGTCCTCTTAGGGGTTTTCTGCTTATAGCGTGCTTTCGTTACGGGATCCACGGAAAGGTTGACTATTTAGGCGCAGAAAGGGGTTCAGCAGGGGAAAAACGGGGACTTAGCATGAAATTCCGGTATCCCGGGATACGAGTTAACTGGTATTCCGGGATACCCGTACGGGGATTCTGGGGTACGGGTTGCGCCTCAAAATGCTGCACCGATTCCTCGCGGCGAGGAATCGGTGCGTCGTCAAATGTCGACTTGCACGCTAAACCACTTCGAAAAACATCTTCGCCTTTACAAACAGACCAAAACGGGAGAATGAAGGGTAACGGTTTTTATCGCGTACCTCACGCGGGCAGTTAGCTCAGTTGGCAGAGCGCCACCCTTACAAGGTGGATGTCGCAGGTTCGACCCCTGCACTGCCCACCATTTAAATATAAAATTTAGAATCCAGAATGGTTCTTCGATTCTTCCGTTCACTGTCTTCAGCCGATTTGTTATTCTATTAAAGTGATGCGATTCTTTTCATTCATCGCTTCGCTACTTATCGCCCAAGGCGCTTTCGCGGAGGACTGTGGCCGCCTAACCAATGGTTCGCTCGAAAGGTTTGTTTGCGATACTAAACCCGCGGTGCTTGCCGCTCTCAATCCTGGCCTTAAAATTCCCCGTTGTGCTGACAGCCCCGCAGGTCCCACAGTGCGGTCCGGCGATGAGCCGGTCGCCGGCGTTTTCGTAACCTGCACGCCTCTTTCTCGCAATTCGTGCCGTGAAATCGCCAAGAGCATTCTCAAAAACGGCAAGGGCGTCACCGTAAACGTGCTGATAAAAAACAGCGACATTGTGGCGCTTGAACAGGATCTTCTCGACATTGCCCGCACTGCCGGGGCGGACGGGAGGCTGAACGTGATCCCACTAGAATCGCAGCCTGCGTTCTATATGCGAGATCCCGGTCTCTTTCGCTCCGACGGTAAGGGCGATATCGAGTTTGTGGCCTCGCCATACTTGAATAATGGAGTTCCAGGTGATTTTTCCATGCGCGAACTGGCCGAGCGTTGTGGCTACGGCTTCAAAATGCCCTTTGCAGATCTCGCGAAGTATGACTCCGCATACCGGCTTTTGGCCGAGGATTTCGAGGGGCAGCTCACCGTAATTTATGGGTCGTCAATGGCGAAATATATTCTTCGCAACCTGAAGTCGCCGGAAGATCGCGAGCGTTTTATCCGTGGGCACTTGCTGCAAAAGTTTTGGGGGCAAGGCCTTGGCCCAGACGGAAAAGTTGAGATTAATGATAGCCCTGTAATGGGAGGTAATTTTCTCGGTCTGCCTGGAGGTACGCTTGTCGCTGGTATTGGGGATGTTTCTCGCCCTGACTTTGAAATCCTCAATCAGTTTGCCAAAACTCAGAATGTGATGACGATTGAGCTTCCGAAACTCGTCGTGAATCACGTTGATGAAGTTTTTAATATCGTGCCGAGCAAAGGTTCCTGTGGGTTTGCACTTCTGCGTGCTTCACCCCGTGAGATGAAAAAATTTCTGGAAAGCCGCCCGTCAAATGAAGCCCTAGGAAACGTGAAAGGAATACTAGAGACCATACGTAACCCTCCAAGCAAGGAAGTGGAAAAGCTCGGCTTTGCTTTTTGGCAGAAACAGAACGAGATTCAAGCCGCGCGTAATGCAGGCCGGGCGTTGCCGCCTGGGCTGGTAGCCGAGTACGAGGCGTTTCGGCATCAGTGGGAAAAGGCCAGCGGCGTGCTCTCAACTGTGGCCGATTCCCTTGCGGATCAACAGCTCATGGCCGCTTGGACAGAGATGCAAAAAACGATAGACGCTTCGACCGAAAAACTGCTCAAAGAGTTAAAGCGCACAAAGGGCTGCATGCCAAGCGTAATAGATTTACCGGTGTACTGGTCGAAGGACGGCGAACCGATAATGTCTAATCCTGTGAACGGTTTAGCAGTGAACGGTGGGTACTTTCGTTCAGAAACGAAACGAATCTTTTCGGTAGATCCGATAACCGGAAAAGGCGGTCCAGAAGCTTATCCTGCACTGGACGAAAAAATTCGCACTGCACTTCGCCCCGTGTTCGATAACGAGCAATTTACTGCTGATACGCGTGAGTTGGACCAGGGAAATGGAAATTTTCACTGTGCAACAACGAATGTATATCTGCCGTGCCAGTGAGGATTGCTATTGGTGAAGTAAGTCCGGGAAAAACAACTCCCTAAGACGGCAACTAATACACCGATACATACACCGATACATACACCGAAGCAGTGGCTAAGACGGCAAGATAGATTCCTGCTGGCTTAATCCATTTCCTGCGGGCATTGAACCAATCCATCATGCAAAGGATGGGAAACCAGGTGATTTGAAAAATATAGGTGAACTTGGCTACGGAATTTTTTCCGATCTCCGGCACGGTCCAGGCCGCGAAACATAATAGGGCTAAAGTGATACAAGTAATGAGGCCAGCGGTCTCTACGGCAGTAGGTTCTACTCGTCTACGTAAAGAACTAAAAAATTTCCATGCGTAGAAAATCGGTAAGAAAAAGAAAAAGAGCGAGAAGGGAATCGAAAGGGCTAAGAGGATGCGCTTCCCTGTGATTTTGTCGTCTTCTAGTTTTTTTCCAGAATAATACAGCCAATGATCCGCCCACATATCGTTCCAAAGGCGGGGGAAAAATGCGTTGTCGCCGGCGAAGGTGTTGCGGTTGGGCATGATCAATACTTTATGAAAATCCATATTGGTGAACATGCGGATTTTTTTGTCTAAGAATGGATCGTTGAGAGTGGGCTCGTAAGAAAATCCTGGTTTGCTAGTAGCATCCCCCAGAGAAAATATTTTTCCGCGGCTAAGGGAGCGGTTCACGTAAAAAGCAGACGATAGAGCCACCACAAGAAGGGTTGTGATACCGATGCGGGCCCAGGCCTTGCCATTTTTCTGAGGCGCTTTTAGCAATTCGTATAAGCCCCAAGGGAAAAAAACCAAAATGGCGGCTAAACCCATATTTCTTGTATTAGCTAGGGCGATGATTCCTAGCGCCCACACAATTAGGGCTTTGTTGCTGGTGGAAAGTTGTTTGCGGAGATTGGTGGTGAACCAAATAAGCAAAAATAAATTGAAGAGTAAAAAAAGCAATTGTTCGGAGCGCACCATCACTTGGCTTAAGTAAACGCCGGGGATGGAGAAAAATGCTAATAGCGCTAAATGTTGCAAAAAAGAATCGGAAGAAATTTTAGGAAAGAGCCGCTTGAAGTAAAGCCAAGCAATGGTTAGGTAGCTCACAATGTGCATTATGCGAGCAAAATATAGGGTGGCCATTTCTGGCAGATTGTGGCCAGCAAAAAGGCTGTAAATGATTTCTAAGGGCCGAAAGACTTTTCCCAAAAGGTAATAGTAGAGAACGGGAGTGTGATCCAATAGGTTGCCGGGCAATAAAACCGGATCCCAATGCCGCAGCATCATATTCCAGCGGATGCCAGCATTGTGGGCCTCGCCATCGTACACATAGGCGCTAGGATGGGAAATAGTGTTCCAGACAAGGATTAAGGCTGCTGAACCTAAAATAGCCCAGACGTAACGATCAAACTTTTTTCCCCACATGAGGGAAGAGTTTTACCGTAAGGGATTATCTTCGTCGCCAATAATCGTAAATAAATTATCGGAATCAATTCTCTGAGCCAGGGTTTGGTAGGAAGTGCGTTGGCCACCTTTTAGCCATTGGTGCACAGCATTCACTAAAGCCATATCCGTGTTGTGCATGGTATCGAAGGCGGTGGACAAACCATTCGCTAAGAGGTCTAAATTTTTTGTGCCCTTCGGATCTGCGAATTTTTTTCCTCTTTTGCGTTTTTTCTGAAGGTAGCTGGCGTTGTAGTAGGTGTAAGAGGTGCAACTGTTAAAGAAGTAGATTTGGTAGCGATCCCGATTGGGAGTGATATTAAATCCCTGTAAATCGGCAATGGCTTGTAAATCTAAATGGCCGCCCAAACCACTATGACCGTCATAAATCATAATGGAGGCGTTGGCTAGGGCATCCCAGAAGAAGTAGTGGAAGCCAGTGCTATCTTCATCAATCCCTGATTCACCAAAAAATAGACGCACTCGCAGCGTGATACCTTTGTTGGAAAAAACTTTTGTGCCTTCTTCCACATAGGGCAAGCGCTCTTCTTCTTCTAGTGTGGCGATTGCCTTGATTTCTTCTGCTGTCCATTTTTTGAAAACAAGGCCCAGTTTTTCTAGCTCCTCTTTCGTTTTTCTGTAATTTTCCGCATTGATGTCAGCCGACTGGTAGGGATTGTGACCTCTATCTGGATCATCCATGCCGAAAAAAATGTGAATATCGATATTTCCGTCTTTTGCTAGTCGCGAGTATTCGGGGTATGTGGATTTTTTACTGGGATCAATGCGTTCGATAGAACCGTTAACCACTTCGTAATCTTCCCCTTCCGTTAGTGGGCAATCAGGGTAGTAAGGTGCTGGACTCCAGAAATACCAAAAATCCTCTTCGGCCTGGTAGTGTTCATCGGTGCAACGATTTTTCGTGCGCACCATTCCTTGTTCAAAAATAGTATCCGGATTGATGGGTAAGAAAAAAGAGTAGGTGGTTTTTGGCGCCCCAGCACCCTTTTCTAATACAATCGTTCCCTTATAGTTGTAAAAAATTTCATAAACACCATCAACATCTGCCTTTTTTCTGATCTCAGTAATTTTTATTTTATGATCTTCTTTGGGAGCGGCAGAGTATTCCAGGCGCTCCATGGGGCCGAACAAATGTAGCACTTGGCTCTCTATTTGTTCTTTCGCTTTAGCTTCTGTGGGTTTCCTGGGGGCTTCAATTTCTACTCGGTGGGAAAATGTAAGTATCGCTTCGGTGGCCTTTTTGGAAACAAAAGCGATATTCCGGCTAGCGGGAGGAGATAGTAAGGTGGCAGTGGAATGAGAGCAGGAAGTAAAAAAAAGAGTAAGCAGTAGCGGCAGAAGTGAGTTCATGATCCCCCCTATAGATCTGAAACTATCCTCTGGTAGATCTCTTGTAAAGCACGGGGAGAGAAATTTTCCTCAATATACTTTCGGTTTTCTAAGCCAATCGTCGATAATTTTTCTGGCTGCTCTATTAAGAGAGAAGAGAGGGCCGAACTTAAATCGTCCACATTTCCTGCTCGCACTACTTTTCCGCAGGCCCCCTTTCTCGTGAGCGAGCGTAACCCTGTGGTTAAATCACTGGTAAGTAGAGGCAATCCATGGGCCATGGCTTCCTGGGCTGCGATACCAAAAGTTTCTGATTCATTGAGTGAGGGCAAGACAAAAAGTAAAGATTTTTTTAGCCAGTTAATTTTTTCTTCTTGCCCTTGGCCAGAGAGAATACGTACAGATTTTATTAAGTTTAAGCGTTCAATTTCCCGTAAAAGAAAATTTTTTTGTGGTCCATCGCCGAGGATTACAAGGCGGAACCCAGGATTTTGTTTCTGGAATTTTTCCCAGGCACTTAACAAACCAGAAAAACCTTTATAGGGCACTAAGCGGCCAACAGCTAAAACTATTTTTTCCTTTTCATTCCACCAAGATTTAACTAGTTCCTCTTTGGGTACATCAGTAACAAAAGGAGCCACGATAATTTTGGAAGAAAATTCAGTTAAGGCTGGAAACGTTTCCAGTAGATAGGCGTGGGAAATAAGAATGGATTTAGACCGGCGTAACAGTGGCTTGGTAATGCATTGGAACCAAATTTTTCCAATGCCTTTTCCGCGGAAGGGTAAAGCGTGAAAAAAAGGAAAAATATGGCATTTATTTTTATTGATCAACGTTTGAAATAGGGCACAAAGTTCAGCTATTGGGTTGGGCACATGCACATGCAAAATTAGATCATGCTGGTACCGACGTAAAAACAGTAACATTCCTGGGGCAATGGGAGTGGATAATAGACGCCCGAAGGTGGTGGCGCGAAAAATTTTTACACCATTGATTTGGTATTTTTTTCTGAAACAAGCACTAGTGCCAGAAGTATAGCAGCTTACTGGCAAGCCAAGCTTCACGCCCGTTTCTGCTAAGTTTTGTGTGGCAGTTTCAATGCCACCAAAATCGGGAAAATAGTGTTTCCCAAGGTGAACTATTTCTTTCATGCCCGCCGTTCCATTTTGAGATCGGCCTTTTTAGACCATGGCAATTTTGGCCTTTTGGCCTCCGTGAGCGAGACATACACTTCATCCAAATTTTGAAATCCTTCTACTAGGCGGAAATATTCCCAGGAGGAACAAGTGGCACTGGGGCCGATGAGCAATAATTTATCGGCCAATTGTTGGCAGTGTGGGTAAGCCAAGCATTCTGCTCCTTGGTCAATATAGAGAAAAACCATGGAAAATTTTACTTTATACTGCCGCTCCGTGATTTCTAGGCATTCACGAATAGAGTAAAGAGTTTCTTCGTCAGAAATTTGCAGGATGAATTGGCTGTTATCTGCGGAACAAAATACTTTGGCATACTGTAAATTGGCTCGCAATTGAAAGTGATCGGAGATGTCGATTTCTCCTACGATAATGAATAAGGAGCGCTCTTTTTGTTTGGCTAGATAATCCGTGAGCAATAGTACTTGGGATACGCCCACGTTTCCTTTCGGAGAAGAGCAAAGCACGATGGCGGCATCTCCTTTATCACTTCGATAGTTACAACCAAGACTCAACAACACTTTAGCTTTGTTAGAATTGCTTGGCTTAAGATCGCCAGCATATTTAAAGCCCATTTCTGCCACGTTTAATTCATCAATAACTTTTTTCCTAATAATGGCAAAAATGATGGTGGCAGCAGCTGTAAACACTAAGCCAACAAGGAATGAAAAGAAAAGTCTAGAGCCGGTGGGTAAGCTTTTTACTGGATAGGCATAGGATCGAGTAGGTAGCAGGGTCAAAATAGACTCATGGGTATTATTTTTAATTTCTGTTACTTCTATGCGCTTAGAAACATCTTCAAATAATTCTCTGGCAATCCGCACATCCCTCTGGAAGTTATCTAGTAAGATCTGTTGGTCGGGGAGCATTTTCGAGCTTTGCTCAGCGGCTTTCATTCGTTTTTCAATCTGATCTAGCTCGATCTCTTCTTTTTTGATTGTGTCTTGGAGTTCCACAATTTTTTTCGAAAGCTCCGCTTCATGGCCAACGCTAACCACATTGCGGCCACTCATATCGCCGGCACTATTTAATATTTTTTCTACGTTAATAATTTTTTCGTCAATTTCTTTGATGCCGGGATTGTCTTCTGTATAGCCTTGAAATAGGAATTTTTTACGGCGGTATTTTAGTTCAATTAGTTCTTGCTTGAATTTATCAAACACTTCAGTGGTGGTGTCTGAATTTTTCATGAAACTAGAAAAACGCTTTTTGTAAAATTCTAAGAGGCGGCGATTGGAATTCAACTCGTCTATTTTGGCATTATAATCGGATTTTAAAGAATTGGCATTTTTCGAAACGGATTGTTTATCTGCTTCGTTGGCCAATAAAGGATTTTCTCGATAAAATTCTCGTAAGGCTTCTTCTGAATCTACGAGGCGCTTTCGTAAATCTTCTTTTTGCTTGCGTAGGGCTAGCATTGAAGCGTCTACTTCTTTTTTGTAAAAAATATCGGAAGTTTTAATGTAACCCTCTGCTAAATATGCAGCTACTTTTTGGGCTGTTTCTGGTTGCAAGGCATCTACTTGAATTTCGAATGCGCTCTCTGGATGATTGGCTTTTATTTCACTGATGGCTGAGAATAGTGCCAATAATTCTTGGCCAGATAGTGTGTTTATATCCACTTTACTTTTAAGATCCTGACTAATGCCAATGCGATTGAATAATAAAGAGAGGCGAAATTTTTCGCCAATGCCCCAAGCTAAATTTAATTGATTGTTCTCTGGGTCATTGGCCACAATTTTTTTCAATTCTTCTTCGAATTCTGTCATTTGCAGAAGTTTGATTTGACTGTCGATCAAGTCCTTTTTATTCATGGAAGCGAGCACAGAAATATCTTGGGATTTTGCAGCCTCAACAGCATTTACTTTAACCACAGCTTTGGAACGGTAACGTGGCGGCTCTGTGAAGGCGAAAACGATGGATAGAAAGGAAAAAAGGAATGCGCCGGCGAAGCAGTGGCGCCAGTACATAGATAAAATAACTTTCGCTTGCGACCAAGTGATGGACGCGGCGTAAGTTAACCGAGTGTGAGAACGTCCCATCCTAGACATATTCACTCTCTCTTAGGCCAATGGCCAAACTAACCCATAGGAAAGCACCTACGGGCATATATAAAATCCCTTCACTACCTAATCCACCAACGAGGATAATGATAGGTGTGATTCCGCATATCCAAAGCAGGCTCCTCCTCTTGGAAATTGCGCTTCGATATGATTTTCTCATAAGCGAGAATGAGAGCGAAAGGATTAGTGCAATCCAAGACAAAAGCCCAAAGATACCTAATTCCGTGAAAATAGCTCGGTACACGTTATCAGCGAAGGCCCACTCCTCACCGAAATAAGGATCTTTTTTAATCCGTGAATACCAAACTGCAGCGGCCGCTCCCACACGGGATAATCCAATTCCCAATGGATTAATACCTGCCAGTTCGAAAATCTTAATAAGAGCGCCTTGGCGGGATTCTTTATATGTAGTGTGAACAAAAAGAGTTTGGAGCCGTTTTTCTAATCCTTCCGCTTTTTCATCCTCTAGGCCCGCGTGAGATAACATGCCTTCCATGGGTTTAATGGCTTCGAATTTTTCCAGATTCCAATACAAACCGATGATTAAACCAACTAAAAGTATCTTTGGTAAAACTTTCCGATTGGGCGCTAGGGCCGAAGCTAAAAAACTTAGTGCAAAAAGCACCATGGCGGCTCTCGTTTGGCAGAATATTAATGTTGGAATGGCCAATACAAAAAAACTGAGCGCCAAAAGCTTTGCCTTTTTGGAACGATTCTCAGTGAGCGTTAGGTATGCAAAGGGAGTGCATAAAAACACCCAAAGCGAAGGGGCTCCCGGTGCAGAGGTGGTACCAAACGGACGATATAGACTACCAACAAATTCTTCCCCTGCTAATTGCCGGTACTTAGGATGAAGGGTAAATATTTGTTCTGGAAAATATAGATATTCTGTACAAGCTAATATGCATTGCAAAAGTCCCAGGCTCACAATCAAAAGAAAAAAGGTCTTTCTATAGTTAGAGTGCAAATAATGATAGACGAGGAAAAAAAGAAAAATTCCCGAGAAATATACTTTAGTTCCCGCAATGGAGGGTAAGAGTCCGAGGCCGAAAGGATTTAGGTACTGAATGAGTACTGAGCAGAAAAATAAGATAAAGAGCGCGATAAACGGAGTGTTGAACCAATCACGAATTTTTCTATTGGGATCGGCAATTACTCTAGTGATAAGCGCCAAGAGGAAAAGATCTTGCCCCACGTGCACAACGGGGTGGTAATTAGACAGAATTTTTATCGCTCCATCAAAAAATAAATAAGGGAAAAAGAGCATGATGGAAACGGGTAGGGGGAAGGCGAAAGCAGCGATCAGGAAAAAAGAAAATCCTAATCCAATCGCGCTTATTTTGGATCCCACTAAGGGTAGAGACAAAATGGAAATTGCTAGGATAAACCACGATGTGGTTTTCGCAATGCTAGTAAGATTTGACTCCGTGGGGAGTACTTTTGTTTGTTCCATCAAACAATTCCACATCCGTATGGTTCATTTTCTTATCGGGAAATTATGATTATATCTTAATTTAAGCGGCTGGCAGAATGGCGCGACCCAATTCGTATACACTTTCTAAGGTAGAAATATCGGTATCGCGTAGGGCGGATTGTTTCTTTGCGTACACAATTAGCCCTATTTTGCGTCCTTTTTGAGGAACGGCTGTAAAAGTTGTCCAGCATTGTTTATGGCTCTTTAGAACTTCTGATAAATTCAAAAATGGACTGGGACCAGAAAGTGGAGAAATTCTACCGCCGGCGTGTACTGTGACAATGCTCACATGCATATCGGGTAGTTGCTTTTGAATTTTTGTGGCCAAAAGATGTGCGGCTTGTAAAACTTTGTTTTCATGATTGCCGGCATCCATCATGGCCATTTTTAAAGCCAATTCTTCGCCCCTGCTACGACGCCGAGAAAGTTCTCCTGCGGAGTTTTGCATAAGGCTCTGAGCGATTTCTTCCGCCCTTGTGAGTTTGCGTTTTGGACCATTAGTGGAGGCGGCACTTTCCTCTGAGCTATCGAAAGCATCTCCAGTTTGCTTGGCATCCTCCGCGGAGAATTGCGCCAACGCCTCCGACAAAGAAGATAAATTTGGTATCGGCTGTACTTCTTCTGCTAGTGAAAAGAGTGGATCGGAAGCTGATTTTGTTTCATCAGCCGTGGCGGCGCCAGTTTGCTCTTTGGCAGCTAGTGTTTCTGCGGTCTCATTCGTTTCCAGATTGTTCACTAGTGATAATGGATTAGATTTTGGCTTTGATTGAGGTAAAGATTCTTGAGCTGCAGATGTTGTAGTTCGACCTACGCTTGCATCTTTATCCGTTTCCTCCACAGAAGTACGAAGATTCTTTTCTAGGGCCTCTTCAGATCCTTGTTGAACTAGCGCGCTGCCTTTTCCCAAGGGGCTTGTGTTTTGCAATGCTAGTGCATCAGATAAATGGTTACTTACCTGGTTGGCACCTTGATTCTCTTCACCAGGAGTCGAAGCCAAAGAATTTGCATTTTGGGGATCAATTTTCTCAATAAACGGATTTTTTTTCTTGCTAGCTTTTTCTTCTTCTAGTTCGGAAGACGTTTCCATGGAGGAATTGTTTTTTTGTCTTTTCTTTTTCTCAAACAGATCTTCTTCATCGAGTGCATTAATATCAGATAGGGTTTTTTCAAGATCGGAAAGATTGGCGGCGGCATCTGTAGTATCTGAGGGCGCATTCTTGTTGATTCTATCCAAGAGCACCGACATATCGATTTTTTGGTCTTTATTTTTCTTTTTATCTGGAGTTGGATCTTCTTGTGAGCTTGCGGCTGATTTTGATTTTTTCTTTCCACTTGTAGTGGCTTGCAAGCTATCTTCCGCATTCTCGGCGAGCGCATTTTTTTTGCTTACGCTGCCTAAATCAGCGCTCTCTGATTCATTTTCCGAATCTCTAGTTTTACCGCTTAAGGCTTGAGTACTTACCTCTGATTCATTTCTATTGCCCTGCTTATTTTGTTTTGGCGTTTTTGTAGATTCTGCCAATTCAGCCAGAGCAGTTTTAAGCCTAGGTGAAATCGCTGGAGCCTTTCCCTTTCCTTTTTGCGCTCCAGGCTCCTCTTTTTTCGAGTGAATGAATTTTTTTAAAAAAATGGCGATAGGTTCCGGAAGTTCCGAAAGCTCGATAATTGCTTTTAGATCTCCAGCTTCAAAAACCCAGAACTTTCCTTCACTTTTGGGTTTACTATCTTTGAAGTACACCCAAAGAGGGAAAACCTCTTCTAGTTTGGATATGCCATTTTTCTCTAAATCCGCTGAGAAATAAAAGTAAAAAGAGGCAACTCCAATCCAACTGCCTTCATTTGGAGTTAATTCGGATTTTAATCGCTTAAATTGCGTAGATTCTTTGGTGGAGCGGTTTGCTGCCGCTTCAGCATTATTTTTTGCAGCCCAAGCTATATTTTCTTCAACGCCATCGCCTATTTTATTATTGAGGCCTTGTTTTTTCTTGTTGCTAGAGGTGTCGTTAATTTCAGAATGAGTATTTGTTTGCTCAAGCGGAAGATCCAATTTGGCCAATAGGGAATTGATATTTTGAGCATTGCTTTTTTCTGATTTATTTTTCTTTTTCTCTGGAATCCCTTCAGCTCCGGAGTCAGTGCTAGCGGATTCTAATTCCTCCGAAAATTCTTCAGGTTCCGCTTCGATTTGAGATGAGCCTTCTTCGCCCTCTGGCCCTGAGATTTCCGCCATGGGCTTTAAAGATTCAATGGTCGGGATAGTCCTTTTTTTAAGATCTTTTTTATTTTTTTCTTTTTTAGCAATAGCTTCTACTAAGTCCGATTGTTTTCGAAGGTCTCTTTTTTGCAATGGCGTTTCAGTAAATGCATTTCGCTCTTTCTCTTTAGTGAGGGGATCGCTTGTGGAATCTTCAATTTTGTTACTGGCAGATTCTTTCCCCCCCTTTTCTTGGAGGGATTCTCCTTCTCGCTTTAATGCTTCTTGTAGATCTTTGGCTGCTTCCGGTTTAATAGATTGCGCTTTGGAGAGCATCTCTTTTAATGCTTTCATTCGCTCGCGAATTTTTTCCGGAGAGTCTGATTTACGATCGGGGCGCTTTTCTAATGGATCTGTTGATTTTGTTTCTGTTGTTTCCTCTGATTCTTTTTTGGCGTCAAGGGGTTTGGCTGAGGATTTTTTTTGAGGTTTTTCCGGCGAAGATTTATTCTCTTCTAATTTATCTTCATATTTTTCTTTACCGTGTGCGTGTTCAACGGGTTTTCTTGGCTCTTTCTCTAGAACTTCTTTGGTTGCGGCCTTTTTTGCTTGGGCGCGGGTGGTCTCTTTTCCCTGATCTTCTTTGGCCTGGGCTTCGGTCTTATTTTTTTGTTCTAAAGAAGCTCCAGCTAATTTTTCTTTTTCATTTTTTGGAGCATGTTCTTTGTTTACTTCTTTTGAAGAATCAGATGGATTTTTTTCGACTTCCTTTGCATTCAGAGATAAATTTTTCCTCTCCCTCTTCTCTAGGGGATCTTTTTGATTTCCGGTGTTATCGGTATCTTCTGTGTTTTTTAAGTTTTCGCCAGCAGCAGTTTTGGCTGCTTTTTCATCCTCTTTTTCTGAGCTGATTTTCCCTAGAGCCTGTGGTGGTGCTTTAGCCACCTTTTCTTTAGATTTTTGTTCATCCTCTGTGGCGTTGTTAAATTCAGATTTGTGTTCAGAAAAAGGCTTCTTTTCTTTTTCTTTTTTTTCTTTCTCTACTGATTGAGCGGATATGGCAGTGTTATTTTCTGAGATTTTTTCCGTATTTTTTTTCTGCCAATTATCTCTACCGGCTTCATTGGCCCCTGAAACTTTATTTTCTGATGGATTCGCAGAAGGTTTGTTCTGATTGAGAACGAACTTCTCTTTAGTGGGGATGCCCTTTTTTTGCGAGAATCGTATAGAATCGGAATCTTTATTTTTATTGTCCTCTTCAGAGTCAGCCTTAAAGGAGTGGCGTTCTTCTTGTTTGATTCTGATCTCTATTTGTTTTCTAATTACATCGAGGGCTTTGATTTGTAATAGAAGCTTAAACATCAAGGTACGAGTGGGAATGGGTTCATTCACCACTACAGATACCCTGAGTTTTTCTAACATTTTTGTTAATCGATCTGTGGCTAATTTGTTTATAGCGATTAACTTAATTTCTTTTGAGTCTAATTTATCTGAAATGCTTTTTATGAAGGCAAGAGCAGGAACTATTTGTTCCGATGTTTCGATAGAAAAAATAGCGATGCAAGGAGAGTGTGTGTGAATAAGTTGCGTGGCATCGGTCGCGGAATTCGTAGTGAGGATTTCTAATTCCGAAGGATTCTGCTTTCTGATAATGTCCACGGCCTGGTGGAAGGATTTACTTACCGGCTCAAGCACGATGAGGTAGTTTACCGGCTTTTCTTTGGTGGCCATTATGAAATATCGGATTTTTCTTGTGAAATTTTAAGGTTAGCTGGGCTTGTTTGCGGGATTTTCCTGCACGGGTTGGCTCAAATAACGCCCAATCCACACACCTAGGAGTGTGATCAATACATCCTTAACCGGCTCCAGGTATTCTTGGTTTTTCAAAATTGCGGGAAAATCATAGGCCTCTTTCAAAAGCTCCAGGGCTAGTATGAATAAATAAACGCGCCGAGCTGACCACTGTTTTGTTGTCAACCAATAGCCGAGGATTGCGCCTATAAGTAAGTGGGCGGGAATATCTAGGCTAATGCCTAAGAGTTTTGTGTTGCCTATCCAAGCGAAGGCAGAGCGTAAGTGGGCATTGATCTCTAGCAAAAGCTCCATTAAGGCAACATTCGGCATAATGGTGCTGTAGCTGAAGGTTCATTTTAGCTAGGCCTATTTTCCCGAAACCCCTTAGCGCGCATAATGCCCAACTCTTGTTCCGTGGGGAAAGAAAAATATTCAACCTCACTGTAATATCGTCGAAAAAGTTCAAGTAGCTGATCGCGGCTGCCAGGCCGATAGGCCTCATGGTATTCAATAGAAATACGCTCGATTTTTTTAAAGGTGTTTTCGTTCGCTTTACTAAAAATTTCTACTTCAGCGCCTTCTACATCCATCTTTAATAATTGAATTTTTTCTCCGTTTTCGCCGCAGAGCTTGATGGCATCGTCGAGAGTAATTGTGGGGACGCTTTCTGTTTCAGCCTTGGTAGAGTTTGCTATCATGGCATCGCCTGCGAAGGTGGGTAATTGCAGTTGTAGCTGTGATTTAGCATCATAAATGGCGTATGGAAATATTTTTACGTTTTCAAATTTATTAATATCTAAGTTTTTTTTCAATCTTTCACGGGTTTTTGCAGCAGGTTCAAAGCAGTACACATTCGCTTCAGCCGCATGGCTTTTTAGATAACACGTAAAAAAACCAATATTGGCCCCGCAATCTATGATTTTATCACCGGCCTTAGGGGTGTAAAAATTGTCGTTTGTATAGCAGCGATCAATAAAAATCTCTTTGAATAATGACCAAGCATCATCCATTGCGTTATGTTCTAGCTTTACGCCATTTCTTAAGCTAAAGGCCGGCAACAACTTTTTACTTCTATAGGCTGACCAAATTTCTTGCCAGTTATCAAAGTGGAAAAACATTTTTGTTAGAGTTTTAAGTGCGCGAACTTTTGCAAAAATTTTTTTCATCGGGGCCTCATTTCTTCCATAAAATTTGTGCTGTTTAGTAAGTTGAACATGCCCTCTGCGTATAGCAGGGGCCGAAAGAAGCCTGGGTAATGCTTACAAACAGCACCATCTACTATGCCTTTATTGGTACTTACCATATAAGTGTTAGGCAATAACTCTACGCCGCTTATTGTGGCACTTAAGGCATGGATTGTTTGTTCGGTGACCCAACGATTGGCGAATAATTCTTCATCTTTTAGCCAGTTTTCAACGAGGTTGAAGTTCAAGGAGTTTTTTCGAATCAAAGATAATCCACTATTGATTTTAGGCGGTGGCCGAATGCCAAATTTATTTTCTAGGGAGTTTTCGCTTAAACTATATGCGTACTGCATATCTTCGTTAAATAAATTTTTTGTGTAAGTAGAGATTAATTCCATGGGCTTCTGAAAAAAAACAATATCTGAATCAATAGAAATGATTTCTTCTTCATTGCCGAGCATGAAAAAATCAAATAGCTTTAAGCTCGCTATATTTACCTTTCTATACTCTAGGCATCGCAAAAATCCGCTTCGCCGTAAATCATTTTGAACGATTTTATCGGCTTCGCTTTTTTCCCAGATCCTCGCATTGGGAAAATGGCGCAATATTTTTCTTCGTTGGTGCTCTTCCAGGCCACCATCATGAATATGCAGTGGATAGTTTTTTCCAGAGAAAAAATAAAAGCTCTTTAAAGCCCAAAGCGCATTTATCCAATCTCTTCTCCATGTGAGAATGTGTACTGATCGAGTTCCGATTTGCTCTGTGATAATGGGCTTAGTATTTAGTATTTTATTTTGAATTCGTGAACGTTTCCAGGCGGATACTATCCCCTCCCTGCGGAGCTCTTGAATTTTCTGCCACCACATTTTGTTGCGCAGGGTAGAGCGAAAGGCAGTGATCATTTTAATTCCCCGGATTGCAGAATCGTTTTATATACCTCTTCCACGGAGATGCTTTCTAAGCACTTGGGGGTGTCAAAAACACATTTTGGCCAAAAAGGACGCCGATCATTATAAGAATGGCATGGTTGGCAAGAAAGATTTTTGGCAATTACTTTTGCTGCGGGTGGAGCAATAACGTTCCAATTCGTGGCTCCGAATAGCGCCACAGTTTTTATTTTGGCGGCAGCTCCGAGATGCAATATGGAAGTGTCACCAGTTACAAGTAATTCAAATTCTTGCAGCAATACATAGAGCGGACGAAACCCCATTCTTCCGGCGATAGAATGAATTGCCAGAGATCCTGAGCGATCGCGAACTGCTTGAGCAATTCTTTCACACTCTGGAGCTTCGTCTTTACTGCCAGTGAGTAAAATATGCACATCATGATTTTTTAATAGTAGGCTGGCAAGTTCGATATAATTTTCTAACGGCCACATTTTTGTTAAGCGGGCATAAGGCGCAACTAATGGATGAATCGAAATTTTCTTTTCTGGAAAATCTATCCACTCTTTTTTTATCCTATTTACTAGAGACTGATCTTGCTCGTTTGGATAGATTTCCAGCTGATTATTCTTAAAGGGAATCCCTAGATGCTGTGTGGTTTGCAAATAATAATCTGGCCAGTAAATGGCAGAGCCGCCTTGATTTGGCGGCAAAGTAAAATCTGGGTAAGTTTTTAATAGCCCCAAATTCGTAGAAACTGTGTACCTAGAACATTTGCTTGCCAATAGCCTTGCTCTATCTGCTGGCCTTGAGCCCATTTCTAAAATCAAAAAGAGATCAAATTTACTGTTTTCTATTTTAGCGATTGCTTCATTTGCATAGAAGAGGCCGGCGCCAGTATAAAATGGAGTTGGATCAATGGGAATAAGGTTTGAGATATGCGGGTTTGTTTCAAAAATTTCTTTTGTAGATTGACTGCACACCAAGCTGATTTCGGCTTTTGGGCAACCACTTCTTAAGGCGCGCAAGGTGGGTGTAATCCACAACGAATCACCCGGTGAATCAATGCACCAAACCAATATTTTTTCTAATGAGTCGAGTGATGGAGTTTGCGCTCTAGAGTGGGGGATTTTGTTAAAAACAGGGAGTAGATTTTCGCTGACAACGGTTTCCCACATAAAAGTATGTATTTTACGCGGAATACTGCGGCGAATTTTTTTCAGCGCACCCTGTATATTCATTGATCGATTATAGAGTAGAGCTATTTTTGAATCAACAGAACCCAGCCAATGTTTCTTATTATGGAATAGCACCTGATTCGTGTAAAATTAACCTTCTGTGCGAACGAAAAATTCCTTTAAAAATTTTTCCGGAATAGTAGTTGGTAGCGCAATTTCTCTATTACTTTCGCTTTGGGCTACTCCTATTTTATTGCGTGCCTTAGGTGTGGAAACGTACGGAGTCTACCGTGTTGTATTCGATACAATCGGATATCTTGTAATACTTGAGCTTGGCTTGGCTGATTCTATTCTGCCACTTATCACCAAGGCCGCTAACCAATCTAAATCCGAGCTTGGTAATGTGTTGCGAGCCGCCTTGCGTTCATTTCTAAAAGTTATTCCACTTAAAATAGTAACCACAGCATTTATTTACTTTATATTAATCTACTATTTACTACCCTTAGATCAAAGTTGGCGGCCGCAAATTTTTTGGGCTTGCGTTTTGGGAATGATCGGAAGTTTTTTTTGTGTGCTGGTTCCTTTTAAGCAATTGGTGGAGGCTAAACAGAAAGCATATCGATTACAGATCCTTTTATCCTCACAGGCGATCCTAATTATTTTAGCCTCTATCCTTTTTGCTAAAAATGGTTTGGGGCTTATCGGGCAGTTTGCTGCTTTGCTCATTGGCGCTATCCCTTATAACTTTTATTTGCTCTGGGTGGGATGGCAGGAACTTAAAAATCATCCAAAATCCGATTTCCAAGCGCAGGATCAACACTTACTGAAAATTAATAAAGATAGTAGGACATTATTTATTTCATCTATTTGTAGTCGTTTAAGTTTAATGTCAGATACAATTATCGTAGGTTATTTTTTAGGCCCCAGTATCGTTACGGGATTTTACCTCACGCAACGTTTAACGGTGCTCGCACAGCCCTATTTAAATGGAATCGGAAATGCCTCCTGGGCATCGCTCGCAGAATTATACTGGCAGAACAAAAAAGAAGAGTTTGAAGTTTCTTTTCGGCGCCTCATGAGGGTTAACATCGCCTTTGGCATTTTTCTTTTGATACCGATTGTTTTTTTGAACCAGCACTTTATTACTCTTTGGGTTGGTCCACAAAAATTTATGGGATTGCCACTTACCATTTGTACGGCATTTAATGTGTTGGGATTGTCCTTGATCTCTTTATGGTCCTGGAACTTTAATATGGCGGGTTTTTCCCCAAAATTGGTGCCACAGTATATCGCATTTACTTTGGTTAATTTTATTTCTAGCGTATTGGCCACAAAATTTTTAGGGCCCCTCGGCCCTGCCCTTGGCACGTCGATCTCAATTCTTTTGGTTTCTGGTTGGATTATACCTTTGTACTTAGAGAAGCTATTTGGATTTTCAGCTAAAATAATCTTCAAAATACTAGTACATGCCGGGTTGGTCTCTATTCCATTTATGGCTTTTTGTTATTTTTTAAGTGAAAGATGGCAGGCACAGAATTTCTTTGAGCTAGTTATTCAAGCCATAATAATGTGTGGTTCTGGCGTGGTGTATGTGGCTCTCGCTTTTTTAACTAAAGAGGACCGCCAATATATTATTGGGTTTTTTAAAAAACACGGCATGTTTAAAAAAATAGGATAGGGTAGTAAAAGCTATGCAGAAGCCGTCTAAAATTATTTTTCTTTGTAGTGCGTTTCCTGCCTTGCCCCTAACTGGCGCTGGTTTACGGGAAGCGGGCATTATAAAGATTCTGCACGAGCTTTTTCCTGTGGAGATTATTAGCTTGGCTCCTCCTTCTGAAGCGGCAGAAAAATATTTAAAAACAAATTTTCCAATGGATCTTAAACTTTCATTTGTGCAGCGAGAAAGATCTAGTTTATTAAAGAAGCTTTTTTCTGTTTTTCGTTCTTATGTGGTGAACGGTTATTCTTTAAGAGTTGAAAAAAAAATAAAAGAATCTTACGCGCCCGGCGCAGTTCTGTGGGCCAGTAGGCTTGCTTTAGCCAAATATATTCCCGCTGCTAAACGCATGGGTTACAAAACAATTTTAGATGAACATAATGTGGAGAGCGCGTATTTTTTTGAGTCCATTTTTACTTCAAAAAAATGGCTGCAACTACCATGGGCATGGCAATTGAAGAAGTGGGAGAGTCGATTTTGTCTCTCAGCGGATAAAGTGATTGTTACATCTGAGCGGGATCAATTCGTTTTAAAAAATATTGCGAATGATTTACATGCTTTTGTATTGCCCAATTGTGTGGCTGAAGAGCATTTTCGAAAAAATAAATTGAGTGAAGAGTCTTCTATTTTGTTCGTGGGTAGCTTGGACTATCAGCCTAATATTGACGGCATCTATTGGTTTGCACATAAAGTTTGGCCCGTTCTTCGGGAGCGTGGCGTAAGATTTGTGGTGGCGGGGGCTCGCCCTGGGGAGCCGTTAAAGAATTTTTTACGTGAACAAGGGATTCAACTAGAGGCGAATGTGGCCGATCTAGATCCACTTTACGAGACCAGCCAAATTTGTGTTGTGCCGCTGCTCGCAGGCGGTGGAACCCGTTTGAAAGTATTAGAGGCTTTGGCGCGTGGCATGCCTGTGGTTAGCACCACAAAAGGAGCCGAAGGATTAAAGCTGCAAAATGAGAAAGATTTACTATTGGCGGATTCGCCTGAAAATTTTTCTTCTTCCATCTTACGTTTATTAGAGGAAAAAGAATTGCGGAATCAGTTGGCGAGCTATGGCCAAAAAACTATTTTTGCCCATTACACTTGGGCGGCGCAAAAGGAAATTATTGCGGATATTTGCCAGTAATAAACTATTTATTGCTGTTTTTTATTAGTATCACGCCGCCAATAATGCTCACGGTAGTGGCTATAATAGTAAGAGCGGTGATCATCCTTTGGTCTGTTTTGGGGCGTGGATCAATAAGAATTGTGTCATTATTTTGCAGAGCGGGGTAAGCGATTTGCTTATCCTGAATCATTTCTTCCACATCGAATTCCATGGTTTCGAATTGATTTTTATTTTGTAGGGATTTTCTTTTTAAATAAACTTTGGAAAAGTCTGCCTCTTGGTTGAATCCACCAGCTAGCGCCAGAGCATCTAATAGATTGGTGTTATCGGGGATTTCATGGGTACCTGGCTTTGCTACGCCTGACAAAATATTCACTCGAATCAACATTCTCTTGTCTTTGTTGGAGTTAAAATACTCCGCTTGTCCGGCGCTTTGGCCGGAGAAAGATTTTTCCAGATCCAAGGCCAGAGCTTGAACCGGAATCGTGTTAGCCAGAAGTGAAAAACAGGTAAACAAACACAGTGAAGATTTTTTCATAAGGTAAAAGTACCAAAGTAAGAGGAATTGGGAAAGATAGCGTTTTTATTTAAATCAAATGCAATGGGCGGCCGAAAGGAAGGATGTCTGCAAAGGAGTTGCCGATGAATTTTTTTCCATTTACTACAGTTTTTTTTCTAACCCTTTTTTCCCCCTTATTTTTTACTGCACTCATCCGCTTTTCTGAAAAGCATGGATTGGTTGATATTCCTTCCTCTCGCCGTAAACACAAAAAGCCCACTCCGATCACGGGTGGGGTAGGTATATTTGCCATTTGGCTCTTAGGTGTATGTTCATATTCCTTTTTGCAGCCAAGTTGGTTTTTGCAACACACAACTTCTATTTTGGTGCTCTCAGTAGTGATTTTAGGTTTATTAACTGTCGGTCTTTTAGATGACTTAAAGGGGTTGTCGCCCAAGGTGAAATTATCGGCAGAGTTTTTATTGGCTTTTGTTGTGCTAAAATATGAGCCCCAGGTTCACGAGGCCTGTTGGGGAGTAATTTCTTCCGCTCCCGTGTGGGCTCAACCTGTTCTATGGCTACTTGGTGCAATTTGGATCGTTGGCGCGGCCAATGCGGTGAATTTAGTAGACGGGATCGATGGATTCGCTGGCGGTGTTTCCTTATTGGCGATTGTGACAGTGGTATTGCTGCATGGATTTTCTGGCGGCTCTAATACGTTCATGCCTGTGGTGCTATTATTATGTTTGCCTGGGCTACTGGGTTTTCTTTTTCACAATTGGCATCCGGCAAAAATATTTTTAGGAGATAACGGTAGTTTGACGCTGGGTTTTTTGATTGCTACCGGTGGATTGATTCCAACAGCACCCGAGAACGCATTAACTTCTGTTGGAAGCCTTTTGATTCTTTTGGCCTACCCAGTATTGGATATGACTCTATGTGTGATTCGGCGTTTTCGCAGCGGATACCCGATTTTTAAAGCCGATCGTAGCCATCTCCACCATCGTTTGCAGCGTTTAGGTTTAAGTGTTCCTCAGACCACCGTTCTACTTCTTTGCGCCTTTGGCTATTTTCAGTTCTCTGCTCTTTTAGTTCACCTAGTGCATTCACGCTTAGCACTTCTAATCACATGCTCTTCAGCGTTGGGGCTATTCTCTTTGCTTTACTTGATTCTATGTATGGAATCTTGGAAGAGGAAAAACCTGTTGGCGGGTGCAACCAACAGCAAGAATATGGATATAAGTAATATGGTGAACTTAGAAACCTTCTCTTCTTTCATTGAAATAGATTTAAAGCCATTACTTGAAGTGGGGCTATTAGAAGAAAAAAATGGTGCTGAACAAATTGTGAACAGCTTAGTATTAATGCTTAAGCGTAATATTCGGGCCACGGATCTCTTATCTGTGCGGGGGCAAAAGCTACATATTTATTTAGAGGGCGGAAACAAATCGTGGAATAATCGAGCCATTGTGGAGAGACGAATTCGCGGAGAGTTGCTAGCTTTCCAGCGTATGTTTCACTTGCAGTATTCCATTGATGGATTGCCGCTGGAGGCAAAAGAAACTAATTTTCCTGCGGCATCTGCTTAAATCGTATGAAAAAAGAGATCAATTTTTTTATTCATGATTTACACCCTTTTGGTGGCCAGGATAGATCTACTCTAGAAATTATTAATAAGTTAAGCCGGCATTTAATAGTCCATGTGTTTGCTTATACTTTTCACAATCCTGCTGGTCCCAATCCCAATATTCATTTTCACCGCTCTCCTATTCAAATAAAACGCCCCGTATTGTTTAAGATCCTATGGTTTCATTTATGGTCGCTGTGGATAAAAGCTACAACGCCTAGACGCCTCACTTTCGCCACGGGCACTTGTAGTCTAGCCAGTGATATTGTGCATGTGCAATTTGTGGCAAAGGAGTGGAGGCAAGAAAAACAGAAAATGCTAATTCAGAATCGAGGGCTTTTACGGTTCTACCATTTCATTTTATCTTCCTATAATGAGTGGATGGAAAAAGTTCTGTTTTCTAATCAGCGTTCTTACGCAGCCATTTCAGGAGCCGTTGCTGAAAGTTTAAAAAAACATTTCGGCGTGCATAAAATTAGCGTGATTCACCATGGAGTGGATGTAGGGAAATTCGCTCCGGCCTCTAGCGTAGAAGAAAAGAATTTTTATCGAAAAAAGTTAAATCTACCGCAAGGGGTGCCCATCTTTTTATTTGTAGGCGCCTATGATCGTAAAGGTTTGGCCACATTGATTTTAGCCGCAAAAAAAGTTCGCGCCGTTCATGACGCCATCATAGTGGCGGTGGGCAGTGGCAATAAGGAAAAATATTTTGATCTAGCAGCCGATAAAAATGCACAGCAATGGCTATTGCTCAGATCTGCGTCAGCGGAAATTGAAGATTATTACCGTGCGGCGGATTGTTTTGTTTTACCAACCCTCTATGAGCCATTTGGTTTAGTAATTTTAGAGGCCATGAGTGTTGCCTTACCGGTAATTGTTTCTGAAGTGGCCGGTGCTTCGGAATTGGTGAAAAATGGAAAAAATGGTTTTTTACTTAAAAATCCAACGGATCATTCGAGTTTAGCCGAAGCCATGTTGCAATTATTATCATCCCCAGAAAATGCCAAGCTGATGGGCAATGCAGCAAGAGCTACAGCCGAGGGTCGCTCTTGGGAGGAAGTAGCTGGTGATTTTGTTTCGCTGATAGAAACGGAAATGCCTAAGGTAGCTAGGAGCTACCAATGAAAATTCTTTTGCTCACCCACGATTTCCCTCCAAAACTTGGTGGTATCGCTTCCTATTCTTTAGAGTTGGCTTGTTCTTTAGCAAAGAGTGGCCAAGAAGTAATTGTAATCGCCCCACAGAGCGCGAAGAGGGATGCAGAAGGAAATACATGGCCATTCATAGTGCTACGGGTGCGGCCCATTTTTTCTCCCTTTTATGTGTTTCAGTATATTTTTTTCCTGGAAAGATTTTTGCGAGCCCATCCCGACGCAAAAATTTTATGTAGCAATTGGTATCCCTGGGGATTAGCCGTTTGGCTTTCGCCCAGCAGAATCAGGGGCAAGGTAACCTATTATCTCAGCGCTCATGGAGCGGAGTTTTTGGAAAAAAATGGAAGTTTTTTAAAACGTTGGTTAAGGCGGCAAGTGCTAAAACGAGCTGAAGGGATTTTTTCTGTGAGCCGGTTTACCGCCACAAAAGTGCAGGCTTTGTTGCACAAGGAAGGCAAAATAAAAATTATTCCTAACGGGGTAAATACAGAGAAATTTTTTCCTATCCCTCAGACTATCACGAGAAATTTACCTCTTTTATTCACAGTGTGCCGCTTGGAACCCAATAAAGGCGTGGATACCGCGCTCAAAGCACTGGCAATTTTAGCGAAAAAAAATCGATCCTTCGAATATTGGATTGCTGGAGCTGGCGCGGATCTTGGGCGCTTAGAAAAAATGCGTGATGAGCTGGGCCTCAGCCAGCAGGTGCGTTTTTTAGGAGTGGTTTCAGAGGCTAAATTGCGGGAGCTGTATAGTCTCTGTGATATTTTCCTCCTTTTGTCTCGAGAAGAAGAAGGCAGAGTAGAAGGTTTTGGTCTCGTTTTTTTAGAGGCTGCGGCTTGTGGAAAAACAGCCGTGGCCACAAATGTGGGCGGAATCCCCGACGCCGTGATCGACGGCAAAACTGGTTTATTGGTTCCTCCAGATAATCCAGAAAAATCTGCGGAAGCCATTGAGTACCTTCTTGATCATGTGGAAGAAAGAGAACAAATGGCCCAATTGGCTATGAATAGGGTGCATACAGAAATGAGCTGGAATTCGGTGGCCAAGCGCATGAGCGCTGAAATGGAGCAATATGGCTAAGATCTGTTTTTATTCTGTAGCCACGCATCTTGGGGGAGCGGAGCGATCGCTGCTTGAGTATCTAATTTTTTTGAAAAAGAAGACCAATGATGAAATCGATCTCTTGTTACCCAAGGGAAGCGGTCCATTAGTAGAAGAACTCACCAAAAATGGCATTTCCTACACTGTTTTCCCCATGCCGAAAATTTTATTGGATAGTTCTCGGCAAAATGGTTTTGCGCTGGTGCGTTCTTTGTTTTCTCCAGTCATCCCCATGTATTTATTTTCCTTAGTCCGTTATTTTCGATCCAAGAGCCCTGACTTAGTGTATACCACGGGCATAAAATGCCACTTGTTTGGCACGATTGCCGCCATCTTTGCGGGTGTTCCAGTGTTATGGCATTTGCGGGATCATTTTTCTCCAGGTGGAACTCGGTTTGTTTTGCGGGTTTTATATCGGCTTCATAGAAACACAAGGGCCGTGGCCAATTCCCATGCCACGGCTCTATCTTTATCCATAAAACATCCCCCAGCTGTGGTTTATAACGGTGTGGCCGCCGCAGATTTTCCTTTCTCTCGAAGTTCTTATTTGCGGCAAGAATTGCAACTTCAGTGTGAGAAAAAAATCATTGGTATCTTAGGGGTTTTAGCCCGTTGGAAGGGGCAGAAAGAATTTTTGAGAATGGCAGCTATTTTAAAAGAACGCAGGAATGATCTGCACTTTGTGGTGGTAGGAGATCAAATCTACGATACCAAGGGTGAATTGGATTATAAAAAAGAACTTTTGCAATATGCACAAACTCTGGGCCTTGAAAAAGACGTGAGTTTTCTCGGATTTTGCCGAGAGCCTGCTCCCATTCTTCAATCTCTCGATGTGTTAGTGCATGCCTCTATTCGGCCCGAACCTTTTGGTAGAGTGATCATAGAAGCTATGGCTTGTGGTACACCAGTGACAGCTAGTGGTGCGGGCGGGCCGGTGGAGATTGTGCGGCCAGGCTTAGATGGTTTATTGCATAAGCCGGGCGACTCGCAACAAATGGCGGAAAATGTGGAGCGATTGTTAGACGAAAATTTTTCAGAAAAAATTAGAAAAACGGCCCATGATCGATTTGCTAATTATTTCACCAAAGAGCTTTATACGGCAGATCTTCATTTTAAAGTAAGCTGTATGGCAGCAAATCGAGCTAATTGTTCACCTAATTCTAAAGCTACGGCTTCATGAGAATAGGCCTTCTTCACATTCATTTCAGCCCGTGAAGAAATTTCTCTATGATATTTTCGATCCTTATACAAACGAAGAATGGCATCGGCCATTGGTGCGATTTTCCCTTCCGGGAACACCAATCCACATCCAGTAGCAGAGATTAGAGAAGGAATTTCTCCGGAATCTGAGCCGATCACAGGCACCCCACAGGCGGCAGATTCAATGATCACGCGACCGAACTGCTCTTTCCATTTTTTTGTGGTTCGAGAAGGAAGGAGTGTTACGTCCATACCGCCAATCAAGGTGTGAACATGGTGGTGAGGAACGGCTGTGTGAACAAAAAGTTTTTGCGGAAATCGCTGCGCCATGGTTTGGATTTTTTCCAAAAGCGGACCATTTCCTACAAATACAAAGCCCAGCTGTGGATAATTTGAGTGGGAGATTAATTTTTCTGCACAGTCCAATAGATCCTGAATACCTTTTTCTTCCGTAAGCCGGCCAAAATACCCACAAAGAAAAGCATTTTGAGGCAAGAAAAATTGTTCGCGCACGTTTTTTTTCTCTTCGGCGTTTAGTTCTTTAAACCGTTCATGATTGAGGGAGTGTGGCAGGCGCATAACGGGGCCAGTAAAAGATTTCCAGCGCAAAACATCTTTGGCCTCTTCGGAAATCACAAAGGCGCCGCTAGAAAATTTAAACACATGTTTCTGAATCAAAGAAAAAGGGAAAGGGAGGGGTTTTTTGAGGTTTTGTTTGGTGTAAAAAACTTTTTTTACTCCCGGGAAAGTCAAATAAACCTGTAGCGCCACGAGGCTCCAAGGTTCTTCATCAAGAAAAATAATCTGTGGTTTGAAATCTTTTACTTCTTGTAATCTGCTTTTATAAAAAAAGAGGGAACCATTCCCCGAACCCAGCACCGGGTATGTTTTTAAATAATTAGCATCCTCTGTGTTTAATTCTTTGATTAAACTACCCTTCCAAGAATTGGGGGCTACCAGTAGGAGTTCGTATTTTCCTTTTAACTCCAGGAAAAGTTCTCTGTTCACGGGAATTACACAGGCATGGGAAAAAATGGCGATTCTGGTCATGGCCAGTCAATTTTACCATGGAAAAGAAGATCTGCGCCAATAGAGCAATTTTACACTTATCTAGGTAAGTTAGGGTACGGAAGGAAATTGGGGTAAAATAGTTATCATGCCAAAAAATGTGCTTTATGTAGTTCCTTCCACAGGCGTTGGCGGCGCGGAAACTTTTCTTTTGCACACAGCTCGCTATCACCAAGAGTCGGAATTTCATCCCATTTATGCGTGTTTGCGACACGGCCCCCTGGTGGAGCGATTGCAGGATATGGGGCATAGTGTTTTTGTTTTTGGCAGTGAAGTGCGCTTGCGTAGCCCTTGGAGTGTATGGCGAGCGATTCATTGGCTGATGAAACTAATGAAGAAGGAAAAAATCCATTTGGTGCATTCTACTATGGCCTATGGCGCGATTTTTGGCGCGATAGCCGCTTTTTTAAAAAAGACGCCGCACCTTTGGTTTCAGCACGGCCCTGTGAGTGGTTGGCAAGATCGGCTAGCCGGAATGTTGCCCAGTTACTGCATTTTGGTGAATTCTCGCCATACGGCGGAAAAACAAAAATCTCTTGGCACTAAACGCCCCTTGGCTTCCATTCGCTTAGGAGTGGCTCCGGATCCCATGGTTAATGCTTTGGATAAAGAGATGGTGCGGAAAAATTTATTGGCAGAATTTTCGGCCATACATGCTGAGGGAGTAGAATTTGTGAGTGTGATGTTGTGCCGACCACAACCACAGAAAGGAGTTTTACTCTGGCTGGAGGCCGTAGCTTTACTTCGAGCTAGCGGTGTGAAAGCGGGTTGTGTTTTAGTGGGAGAAAATCCGCACCAAGCCCAATACCAACATGACACTCTGGCATTGGTGAGGCAAAAAAATATTCCTTTTATTTGGAAAACGAATATTTCGTCTCCCTGGCATTTAATCCAAGCTGCCGATGCGCTCGTTTGCGCTTCTATTCAACCCGAAGGATATGGACTTACCTTGGCGGAAGCAAATTTTTATGGAGTTTGTGCTGTTGCGCCACGGGAAGGGGGCCCACTAGATCTCATTCAAGAAGGAAAAACTGGATTATTTTTTGAGCCAAGAAATGCCTTCGATTTAGCTAAAAAATTACAGCGCCTAGCGAATGACCCTGCTTTGAAGCGCTCTTTATGTGAAAATGCTTCCCGGGCAGCAGCCAAAGATTTGCTGGCAGATGGCTCTATCTACCAGCTGGAAGATAAATATCGTGAATGCTTGGGTGCCCAATGAAAATTTCTGTTCTCATTGCTTCGTACAAGCGTCCTATAGACTTAGCCCGCTGCTTAAGAGGGCTAGAATCGCAAACGCGTTTGCCCGATGATGTGGTTGTGATTTTGCGCGATACAGACCAAGAAAGCTGGCAGCTACTAAAAGAATTTTCCACTCATTTGCCCGTAAGAATATTAGAAGTAAAACGACCTGGGGTGTTAGCGGCCAATAATGTGGCTTTGCCAACGATCCAATCAGAGCTTGTGAGTTTTATTGATGATGATGCTTGCCCAGCGGCAGACTGGTTAGAGCGCATCGAAAAGCATTTTCAAGTGGATCCTACTCTGGGTGGCCTGGGCGGGCGAGATCGCTTTGCGCATCCTAAAATGTTGGTAGAAACAGAAAAAGCAGCCAAGGAAGTGGGCCGAATTCGCTGGTACGGAAAAATTATTAATTATCACCATCGCCAGTTTCCTTATGTTACCGAAGCCGACTCCCTTAAGGGTTGCAATATGACATTTCGGCGAAAATTGGTGGATGCCTGTGATGAAAGCCTTTTGGGCAATGCCTGTTATTATGAATTAGATTTGTGTTTTCGTGTAAAAGCGAAAGGCTACAAAATAAAATTTGATGGCAATATTCTCGTGGATCATTACCTGGCGGAAACTCATCTAGACCGATTTCATCGAGGTGAGTTGCATCCTGATCGCGTTTACAATGATTACCATAACCGCGCGAAAGTATTGTTTCGGCACTTGCATGGATTTCGTTGGCTAGCGTCTTTAATATTTTGGCTTGGATTAGAGCCCAATTTTGCACTTTTGCGTTTTTTACGCCACCACTATCCGCAGCCTTTTATTTGTTGGTGGAGCGCGCTCACGGGATCTTGGCGTGGGTTTTTAGTGCGAAGAGCGTAATAAACGATTTCTCCAGCGTAAAAATGGCTTTTCCACACCATAATACGTGCAAGCGGAACAGACGAACACAAGCGCCCAAGCGATAATTCCTTGTAGATAGGCTGGTAGGGGTAAGTGTTCGGCAAAACGAAAAACCAAATTATTCCATAGGTAGAGCCCATAGGACCAAAGCGCGATGTAGAAAACCATTTTATGGAAAATAGAATCTTTCCCTTTAAGCTCGTAAACCCAGGGGATGCAGCCTGAAAATCCCAGGGCCAATCCAGAAAAAACCCAGATCACTGAAACATCTGTAAGGTTAGGTGAAGCAAAAGCAAACACAATGGCAAGAAGTGCCAAACTTGCTGCAGCCAAACCTCTTTTTTTAAAAACAGACCAAGAGCGCCAGTGGTTTTGGGTGGCGGCCAGGAAAAGACCCATGGCAATTCCGTCTAAATGCATATGCGTAGGAAACTGGAAACGATAAGCGCCATCTGCGATGTCTTTTACCGCATTCATTTCCCAGGCCATCCATCTACTACCAGCACTCAGTGCGAGCACTAACAGCCATACTGATCCTGGCCAGCGGAATTTTGGGAGGAAAAAAAATAATAGCGGAAGAAAAAAATAGAACTGCTCCTCAATGCATAAACTCCAGCTCTGCACAAAATCTTTAGGTTCTAGAAAGTTTTGTAGGAAAAAAAAGAAAGGCCAAACCTCGCCTTGAAAGGGGTAACCCACCAAAGGCTTGATGCCGATATACACAACTAGCACTAGTAGATAGAGAGGAATGGTGCGGAACCAGCGCCGCAACCAAAAATCTTTTACACCCTTAAAAATGCTCAAGGGCTCCCGGTTGTTGTAGGCTTGGCTCCCGATTAAAAATCCGGACAGAACAAAAAATAGGTCCACGCCCGCCCAACCAAAATAAAGCGCCCGCGGAATATTAGCACTAAACTCGAACACAAAGGGCTGGGTATGAAGTAAAAGAACCGCCAATATGGCAATGGCGCGTAAAAGATCTAATCCCCAGAGACGGGAGCTTTCGCTGGTTTGCATTCTCTTTAGTTTCCCGTCTTTTAAAATAAAAAGCGACTGCCCTTATGGTAAAGAGCAGTCGCACACGGATCCGGATGCTTTTAAACTAGCGGCAAAGGCGCGAGTTTACCGAGATAATTTCCACAGTGTCGATCGCGGGGTTGGAAATATCATATTGTCCAGCTTCCACTACGATAGGTTCTGCTTCGTTTTGGCCTTCTAATTCTATGGCTAAGGCAACTGTAAAGAAGTAATCCCTAGTGCCTTGATCGATCGTTTCATAACGCACTTTGGTTTCACCTTTTACACCCTTGAAACCTGCAAGATCACAGCGTTCTTGGATAGAATCAACGATTCTGCTCTTAGTTTCGCCCTTCATGGATTTGGCTGAAATGGCTTGAATAATAGAGCCTCTTTCTACTCCATGGCCAATGGCGATTCCGCAAGATAAGAGAGCAACAAGGGCAGACAAAAAATACTTAGATTTCATAATTCTCCTTTAATGGAGAGCGAGGCGCCCGAAATTTACCCGGGGGGGAAAACAGTGGATGAAATTCCAGGCAACCCGCTCAAAAAATAGTAGTTCGCTGATTCCGCAGGGGGTTTTAAGTTAAGTAGCTAAAACCATCAAGTTTAAGAAAAGTAGAGAATCTACCGATAGTAGATTATGGAAGGTTTTTCTCAGGAGCTAAAAAAGGCACGGGTTTCATTGGGCCATAAAACTGCCCGTTCCTTTTTTGATTGGCTAAAAGAACGTGGAGCTAGCTTCAACTACTCCTATTATATGCGCCTAGAGCAGGGCGGGATTCCTTCGGAAAAAGTAGTGCAGGAGCTGGCCCAAATTTTAAAAGGAGAGTGGACAGACCGTTTGATCTTGGCCTATTGCCGCTCCCTTTTTCCTAAAAACGCTTACTTATTCCCTGCGAAGGAAGAAAAAACAACGATCAAAAATGAAACATATATTCCCAGTGGCCAGAAGGAATTGAGCATAAAACAAGTGGCTGTGATCGCAGCCCAGGAAGCGCATTATCATATTTTTCTTTTAACCACTTTGGCTCGGCAGCCCATTGCGGTGAAAGATTTGCAGCGATGGTTTTCGGTTAAAACCATCAGCTCTTCGATCCAACGCTTGGTAGAAGCGAAGCTAGTGCGTGAAGTTCCCGAGGGCCTATCGGCATTTTCTGTGGAAGCAAAGTTTCCGGAGCCCTACAATAAAGAACTGCAAGAAGCGTATGAGAAATTCGATCTCTGGGATAGGCAATTTGGGGAGAGATTTGCCCTGGATTTTATGGTGAATAAAATGCTCATCCGCCGTGTTTCTGGCCGTTATTTATCGATCATTCGCCAACAACTAGAAGGCGTGTTTGAAATCATGAGATCTTCTGATGAGCTCGACACTCGTTACAATGATAATGTGCTGCAGCTGAATGTGGTTTTGCGGCAGGGAAAACTACCGGGCTAGCCTTTCCGTAGAAAACAGATTATTCCATAGAAATGGATGTTCGTTATCTCTTCTTTGATTTTGGCGGTTGCATTGATGCTCCCGGCATCCACACGCGGGTTTTATTTTGGCAGGCTTTTGCTCGTTTGGGCTTAGTGGACGAATCACAAAAACAGGCCTTCCAAGAAGCTTATTCCCTGGCGGACAAACAAATGATGGCTTCTGGTGAAGCGAAGGAGTTGCATCTTGCTCCTTTTAACCGCTGGAACGGGGCTCTGATTGCGGATTTTTTACGATTAGAAAAATCTAAGGGCGAGGCCGCGGGTGTTGCGGTAACGAAAGAGATGGTGGCTTATTTAGAAGAGAGCCGCGCTGTTCTTCGTAAGCTTAGCCAAGAATTTCCTCTGGGAATCATTTCTAACTTCACGGGCAATTTGGAGTGTATTCTGGAAGAGTTTTCTCTTCGAGAGTTATTTTCTTCCGTAACTGAATCTTTTTATGAAGGCTGCTCTAAGCCAGATCTAAGGATTTTCCGCTCGGCACTAGCAAAGCAAAATTTTCCCGCGGAGCAATGTCTATATGTGGGCGATAATCCAGTGAATGATATCGCTCCAGCAAAATCCCTTGGCATGAAAGCCGTGCTGATCCATCCTCCCGGAAGTCGTAAAGAATGCGGAGCGGATGGGTATGTGGAGCGCTTGGAGGACTTGCGGGCAATCTTACAAAGAAGCTAGCCACCGGCTCTGAGGGCTTGGAGCAGTTTTTGGTCTTGTCGCCACTGCCAGTGGCGTAGCACCAGAAGAGCGATCGTGAGGAAAAGAATATCGCCAAAAATAAGATAATAATCAAAGCGGCGGAAAAAAACGGATGTGATTAGCAGGATCGTGTGGAAGTTTGGGCCCATGAGTCGCCAGAAGCGCAGTATGAGCCGGTTGTGGTCGCGATACATTTTTTGGAATTTTTCTGCGTTAGGCCCCGCTAAAATATCGCGCCAGAGGTAGCGGCTACTGTCTGGCCTTTGGCTTAATTTATTTTGCTGCCAGAGCCAGGAGAAACGCAATTTCCACAGAATTTTTTCTTGGCCTTCGGCATTGTCGCGCTCATTGCGAGCCTCAGTTAGGGTGGGGTTCCAATAGTCGCTTTGCACTTTGCCGTAACCAAAATACAAATACTCACGATTATAGTAATCCAACATAGCGCTTTGGAAAGAATGGCAGACGCCAGCCAAAAGCAAAATAGGCCAAATCCAAGGGCCCCATAGGTGCTCAACGGTGAGTGCGCTAGCGATATAGGCCGAAGCGAAAACGAAATTATCGCAGATGCCGTCTAATACTAAACCCAGCTTAGTGGATTTTCCCCCCATGCGTGCTAATTGCCCATCGGCACTATCAAACACACCAGCCATCACAAAAAGCACACTGGCAATCACGAGGGAGGAGACATCGGCATTGTGATAGAAAAAGAAACCCGAGAGTACACCTAAGCAGAGGCCCACCATGGTGAGCAGCGTAGGCGAAATGAAAGTGCCTTTACAGATTTTGGCGATCAGGAAGCCTAAGGGGCGGTAGAAATACAGATCTAATTTTTCTTCTGTGTCGAAACTTTTAATACTTTTCCAGTACTCTTCTTTCCACCCCATAATCAATTTTCAAGCGTGAGTACTAACGGGGGGAGTATAGGTGTTGGTGGTTCCCCGGATACTAGAGAAATATTCCACCACCGAGGCGGCAATAGCTTTGCTGGCGTCTTCTCGGCAAATGCGGAAAGAGGGCCAGTCATTTAAATCGATCAAATGAAATTTTCCATGGGCGTCGAGGATGGCATCGCCTCCATAGATTGTGAGGCCCAATGCTTCTGCGGCTAATGTGGCGCTATTTTTTAAAAAGGTAAAATCCGGGGCGGAGCTTTCTGGCAAGAATGAGCGCACGCGAATCGGACGGAAAAATTGGTTTTTCACTCCGTAGAATTTGTAAATATCTCCATGGATATGGCGCTGGAGAATAACTTCGCCGATTCCCCGCTGCCGGAATTTTTCTAATTTCTCGCCGGCCTCTTTTATATTTTCCGCCAAGGTTACATCTTCATCATTGATGGCGTGAAAATCGCTGCGTTTGAGCCAGTAGCTTTCTTTTGGGTCTAAATTTTGTGGAATCTCGCCATCGGTGCGCAGAGTGCAAAAAGGCACATAAGAAACAGGCAGGGCACTGAGAAGAGTGGACATCGCCTTGCGATAGCAATTTCTAATGGATGCGGGTGAGTTCCAAATAAGAGCGTGGGGGAATTTTTTCTCTAAAAGAGCCAGGGCTTCTTTACTTTGAGCCATGGTGAGTACGAGGCCAAAAGATCCCTGGGCAGCTAGCAATTCCGATTCTTCCACCATCTCTACGCGTACGGGCACAGGGCAAAGGCTTTCCAAGCGGGCCAAAGATTCCTCAAGGATCAGGCGATCTGCTTCAATGGCATTATTGGAAAACATGGGGTGGCGATAGACGCCAAGAATATTCAGAGGTTGCAACGGGGCTTCCTTCAGTCACTACGCAGCATATCTGCGGCTTTCTCTAGGTCAGAAGGATGGTCTACATCAATTGTCTTAGAGACTACAAATGTTTTTATGGGGATCTTTCGTTCCGTGAGGTGGGCTAAAAAATTGCGCATTTTGTGCATGCCCTCAGATTGAACTTCTTTTGCAATTTCCATGGCTTGGGGGGTTAGAAAATAAAGTCCGGAGGTAACATAGGTGGCAGCTTCTGAGCTAAATTTTTTTACTTGCGAATGCCTATCCAAGTGTACCCATAGGGGTTTTTCGTCGTCCACGAAGGCCGTGACTAGCACCGCACAGCAGCCATCGGGCAGGGTTTGGCAAAAATCTAAAAAGGATTTTAAATCATCCTTTTTTAAAACCGTATCTGCCATGGTGAAGAGCGCGGAGTTCTGACTGCCCATGAAGTGAATGAGCTCCACCAGGGTGTGCAGAGAGCTTTCTGTGTTTACAAATAAATAACGGGGCCCTGCGGGCAGATGGCGTTTATCTTCTTCTGTGAAAAGTTCTTGCCTGAGCGCGCAGTGAATGGATTGTACTTGGTATTCCGTGAGACGGTTTACCATATGCGCCAGCAGGCTATGGCCATGAAGCATGGCCAGGGGTTTGGCTTTCGTTTGGGATTTTAGCCGGGATCCAAGGCCGGCCCCCAGGATTCCCACATGTAAATTTTTGCTCATTGGGCTTTAGAGGGTAGCAAAAAAAGAAAAGGCCTGGAAGTTATTCCAGGCCTTTTAAGTACAGAAGATGAGGGGATCACTTCTGTAAAAGTTGGGGAATCGAAGATAAAGAAAATGAGCCCTTTTCCATTTCACTGGTGCCTACGGGGCGGGTGAAAGTAACGAGCACGGTGCCATCTTCTTGTGGAGCTACTACAAACTGCAAGTTCTCATCGGCATAGGGAGAAACGAGAGTGGAATAGATGTTGCCGTTATCTAGTGAAATGTGTTTTTTAACCAAGGCAAAACTTGCTTGGATCGCAGGATGTTCCAAAGAAATAATCCGCAAACGATACGTGGTTTTGTTCATGGTTTTTATCGGCACTAAGGTGTGCATTTGATCACTAAGTTCTACAGGAAGTTGTGCGGGAACTTGTTTGGCTTCTAGCACTGCCATAACGGGGAGACCGTCCATTTGCGTTTCGGCACCATGGGTGGCGATCCAGTTACGAGTATCTACCCGTACGATTCCAAGGTTCTCGGGAGATACCGAGGCTTGGGCAATAACAGAGTTTCCTAAAACGAAGAGTAAGCAAGTGAAGAGAATCTTTGACGTGATCATGAAATGGTTTCCTTTTATCTTGAGCCTGCAACCCCTTAAGCACGGGGAGTGCCAGTATTGTTGATCGTTACAATTTGTTTTTATTGATTTGTAACCATTGAAAAGTATTTAGCTTTTATTTTTATGCTGAGCATTAATTGAAAGGGAAAAGCCAGGCCTGGTTCCAGTTTGGAGCTAAAGAGGGGAACCCAAAAAGATTTGCGGCTCCAGTTTGGCCCTGGTTCCTGCCCGTGGTATCCAGGGCAGATGGGTCAGCAAAAATCAGCAAAGGCAGAAGAAAACTTTGAGCAAACTTTGGAGCGTCTCCAAGGTTTAGTACGGGAATTGGAGAGCGGAGAATGCTCGTTAGAAGATTCCTTGAAAAAATTTGAAGAAGGCATGGCCTTAGCCCGCGGCTGCCAAGAACGTTTGAATGCAGCGGAACAAAAAATCGAATTACTGATCAAGGCCGATAAAAATGGCATTTCTACCTCTCTTTTTGAGAGTGAATAAAGCTCCATGAAAAAAATGCGTCTCGACCTCTTTTTATTGGAAAAGAAGCAGGCGTCTACCCGAACCAAAGCCCAAGAGTTGATAGTAGCCGGCAAGGTGAGCCTCAATGGCCAGGTATGTGTGCGGCCAGGAGAAAAAGTGGACGAAGATGCGGTGGTGGAGCTCTTAGCGAAGGAGCACGCCTATGTTTCACGGGGGGGGCTTAAGTTAGAAGCAGCTCTGGAAGCCTTTGGGTGGCAAGTGGCAGGCGAGCGGGTTTTAGACGTGGGGCAATCCACCGGTGGTTTTACGGATTGTTTACTGCAAAAAGGCGCCCGGCAAGTGGTTGGGATAGAAGTGGGGCAGGGGCAACTCGCGCATTCTTTACGGCAAGATCCACGGGTAGTTTGTTGGGAAAAGCAGGATATACGCGCTTTAAGCCTAGAGACTCTTGGGGCCAAATTTTCTTTCTGTGTGGTGGATCTTTCCTTTATTTCCTTAGAGTTAGTGATGCCGGTATTGCCGTCTTTTCTAGAGCCTGGCGCTCAAGTGATTGTTTTAGTGAAGCCCCAATTTGAGGTGGGAAAAGAGAATGTGGGGTCCGGCGGCATCGTGCGGGACGCCGCATTGAGAGAGGAAGCCAAAAGAAAAGTGGAGGAGGTTTGTTGCCGCGTGGGATTCACGGTAGCAGGAGCGATTCCTTCTCCTATCGAAGGTGGCGACGGAAACCGGGAGTTCTTACTCCATTTGCGCTGGCCCTCGTCTAAAAACCAATTTTGATCTATCCTCATCAAATTGATGTATTCGCGTTATTTGCTCTGCACTCTAGTGTTGATTCTCTCTTCCTGCGCGGGGGCCCAACGTTCTGCGCCTGCTACGGAAGATAGCGCTGGCGACGAATACCAGGGGGCTGCGATTCAGGATGGAGCCGTTTCAGAAGAGGTGGTGGAAAACCAAGAACCCTATGGTCCAAGTGTTCCTATAGAAGGAGCGCCGCCAGAAGCGCCAGCACCCGCAATCCAAGAACCGAAGCTTTGTTTAATTCTTGGTCCTGGCATGGCGAAGGCCGTGGCAGAAGCCGCAGTGCTGGAAGCGATTAGGAAATCAGAGCTACCGGTGCATTGTGTTGTGGGTACAGAGATGGGGGCCGTGGTGGGAGCTCTTTATTCTTCTGCCAATGGCAGCACGAACAGCTTGTATTGGCAGCTCTTCAAATTCAACAAAGACAATTATTTTAATTTCCCCCTACTATCGCTACGGGAACCAAAGAGCACGGGCCGGCAGCTGCATTCTTTCTTGGAAAATATTTTTAAAGATAAACAAATCGAACAGCTTCCCATCCGCTTTGCCACCGCCGCTTACGATGCCGATCGAGACACTTTAGTTCCCTTCGAAAAAGGCAATGTGGCCGACGCTCTCAGCGCTACCTTGGCCTTGCCCGGAATTTTTGATCCTTGGAAAATCAATGGAGATTCGTTGGTGAGCGGGGCCGTTTCATCTCCTTTGCCATTGGATATAGCGAGGCGCCTAGGCGGAAACTTTCTGGTAGTGATCGATGTGTTGGACGATATGAATGGCGCGCCTAAAGATAATGCTCGTTTTCAAAAAGCGTTTGCTTCTGCCCGCAACTTGATGCGCCTGCAAAAGAAAGAAGCTTCGTTTGTGGTGGAAATCAAAGCGGGGCATTTCGCATTTGATGATTTTAGCAGGCAAGGAGAAATTCTTTCCGCTGGAGCCAAAGCCGCGGAAAAATCAGTGCCGGAAATGAAAGCCGCGTGGGAGAAGTGGGTTGCTGGCCAAAGATAAGTTAAAGAAAGCTGGATTTATCGTGATCGGCTCTTTTTTGGGCTGTTCGCTTATAGGAATAATAATGTTCCTGTGGGCCGTATTGAATCTGCCGAAGCTGGATAATATGCAAGATTATCGGCCGGCGCTCGGATCTACGGTGCTAGCCCGCGATGGCCGGGTGCTAGGCGAATTTTACGATACAGAACGCCGGTATTTAGTGGATATGGACAAAGTGCCCGAATGGCTGGTTTCTGCCTTTGTGGCCGCCGAAGACGACGGTTTTTTTCATCACTCCGGCATCGATGTGATGGGGATTGCGCGTGCCTTTTGGGCCAATTTAAAAGCCGGCCAGGTGGTGCAAGGTGGAAGCACTATCACCATGCAGGTAGCAAAGGCATTGCTGCTGAATTCCGAGCGCTCCTATGGACGGAAACTTCGGGAAGTATTATTGGCGTATAAAATTGAGAAGAATTTTTCGAAGCAACAAATTCTTTATTTATACTTAAATCAAATTTATTTTGGTCAGCGGGCTTATGGCGTGGAGGCGGCGGCCCGCTCCTATTTCCGTAAAGCCGTGAAAGATATCACGGTTGCAGAATCCGCATTATTGGCGGGCTTGGTTAAAGCGCCCACGAGCTATGCGCCCACTCGGGATCCCCATCGGGCAAAAGAGCGGCAGCAGTATGTGTTGCGTAGGATGCGGGAAACTTCTCTCATTACCCAAGATCAATACGATGCGGCCATGAAAGAGGAAATCAAGGTATATCCGGAAGAGGATCAAAACCGGATGATCGCACCTTATTATCTGGAGCATATCCGCCAAGTGCTCATGCAAAAATATGGAGCCGATACGGTTTACAATGGTGGATTATCCGTGGAAACAGCTGCGGACTATGATCTTTCCTTAGCAGCGCTAAAAGCGGTGCGGGCCAATTTGGAAGAATTAGATAAGCGCCAAGGTTACCGTGGTGCACTGGCGCATGTGAGCACCGAAGCGGCCATGGTAGAAATCTTGAAGGAAATTCGCGCTGAAGTGCTGCAAAAGAAATTTGGTTTTCAAATTCTTCCAATCCATATGGAAGCAAAGTTTGAAAAAAGTGATTGGGTGAATTTCACCATTTCCCGCATGCAGAGCCAAGATCCGGCTCTCGCCCAGGAACGGGGATTCCTTTTGCCATGGGAAAAATACCGAGCCGTGGTAACAAAAATCGATCCTGATGGTAAGGCCGCCAACGTGATGATAGGCGCTATTAAAGCTCGCCTCACAGTGGGCAATATGCGTTGGGCGAAAAAGATCAAGCCGCCAGAAGTTTCTAATTGGGCGCAAATTTCTCGGGTGAATGAAACCTTGAGAAATGGCGACATAATTTTAGTGAAACCGCAGCTGCCCTTTCCAGAAAATGTGGAAGAACCGATTCTCGTTTCCTTGGAACAGGTGCCCTTGGCCCAAAGCGCTTTGCTCAGCATGGAAGCTTCCACAGGTTATGTGGTGGCAATGGTGGGGGGCTACGATTTTTCAGGCTCTGAATACAATCGCGCTCTCCAAGGAGAGCGGCAGCCTGGGTCTTCTTTTAAACCTTTTTTATACGCTGCTGCCCTCGATAAAGGCTTCACGCCCTCTTCGATCATTGTGGACTCTCCGGTGATCTTTGATAATCAAGGCGGCGCGAACCTGAAATGGATCCCGGAAAATAATAGCGAAAAATTTTATGGCGATACTACCTTACGAACGGCAGTGATTAACTCTCGTAACGTGCCTGCCGTAAAACTCTTACAAGAAGTGGGGTTAAGCTATTTTACTAAATACCTGCGGGGCTTAGGGCTAAGTGGGGATTTAAACGCTGATCTCTCTTTGGCTTTGGGTTCAAAAACCATTTCTCTTCTTGAGCTCACCAAATTGTATGCTCTCTTTCCCCGCATGGGCTTGCGGATAGAGCCCGTATTTTTATTAAAGGTGACAGATCGGGAAGGAAAGGTTCTAGAAGAGTATTCATTTAAAGAATTCCAACGGGAACTATCAGCTCGTTGGTTGGAGTGGAAAAAAAGCCAGGAGAGTACTTCCACATCAACAGCTACGGATACTGCTACGGTGACAACTGCAGAATCTACGATTTCTTCTACAAGCCAACCACCTACCTTTGATGATCCTTTACGAGCTTTGGATGAGCGCACAGCTTTTTTAATGGGTTATTTGCTACAGGAAGTAGTTCAGTATGGAACGGGCGTGGGAGCCAAGGCTTTGAAACGGAAAGTGGGTGGCAAAACTGGCACTACCAACGAATTCGTGGACGCTTGGTTTATGGGTTTTTCCCCAGAATTAGTTACTGGCGTATGGACAGGTTTTGACAATCCCCGCACCCTGGGCAAGGGCGAAGTAGGGTCTAGGGCGGCTTTACCTGCTTGGAATGATTATATGGCTACTGCTATGGAGCGTTATAAAGTGGACGATTACCCCGTTCCTAAGGGGATTGTTTTTGTAAGAATTGATCCAAAGACCGGCGCACTAGCGGGACCAGGAAATAGTGCCGGTGTAAAAGAAGCTTACCTAGAAGGCACAGAGCCCTCTGTGGAGCGGCAAAATCAGCAAACACCTGAATCTAGTGATTTTTTTCGCGAGGATCTTTAATCCTTGCGGCACTCGCGCACGGCTCACGGAAAGTGGTATAGTATTTGAAGTACGTTTCCCATGGGCGTGCTAAGAAAACCACAGCTCGAAGAAAGGTTTTTCTGTAACGTTGAGGAGCAACGGCCGATACGCTTAGTACGGGAGATTCCATTGAACCCTGGCATGGATGCACAGAAAAAACGTAATGGTTTACTGCTCTTCATCGGGCTCTCTCTCCTATTACACTGCCTTGCCTTTGTTGTACTTTTTTTCACCAAATCTGCTGCTCCTTTAGCTCCGCCCAAAGCAGTATTCGTGGATTTGAATACCCTGCCTCCAGTGGCGCAACCGCTTGAAGATAAGGAAAGTCCAAAGCAGGTGGTGGAAACAGAAGACACTAAAAATCCCGCCACGCCTAAGGACGCAAAATATTTGGGTGAGAAGAGCCAAGTGGCCGAAGTGGAAACCAAATCTCGCAACGTAGATATTTTTCGTAAAGGCGGCACTCCTTCCCAAGCGGGATCCAATGGTAAAACACTTAGCCTAAAAGATTTAGCTCCCAGCAAAACGGTTACACCTCCTACCCAGCAAGAAATGGACGGCTTTCGGGAGCGGCAGCGCAAAGCTACGCAAGCCAACCAGCCTACGGGCCGGCCTGGTGAGCAATTAGTGGATAACGCGGGTTCCGCCACGAACGATTATTTAAAAGACGTAAAAGAAGGCGATAGGACGATGCTCAGCACCAAAGAGTTTGTGTACTTTGGTTACTACCGCCGCATACGGGAACGGTTGGAAGTGGCTTGGAATTCTCGACTACGCTCGGCCATGGAAGGTTATATGTATGGTGGCCGCCATCTAGCCAGCAATAAAAATTATGTAACGGGAGTGGTGGTGGTTTTGGATCGCACGGGTACGATTACGGCGGTGCAGTTGATGCAGGCTTCCGGAGCAAAGGATTTAGACCAAGCTGCTGTGGATGCCTTTAATGAAGCCGGGCCTTTTCCAGATCCGCCATCTGGATTGGTGGATGAAAAGGGTGAAATTCGAATCCCTTGGAGCTTTATTCTTCAATCCTAATGGTATTGAGAGCTCAGACGAGCGAGACCCTCTTTTAGCAAAACCTTATTCCACAAATTATCGATCTCCTGCAAAGAAACCACAATCTGTTGCAGTCCTTCATTGGGCGCGATGCCTTCCCGTTTTGCAAAAAGCGTAGCCGCATCTAAGAGCGCACGCACAGGAGAGGAGTGCATGAGTTCCAGCAATCGCGCATGGGGATCTCGACGAATATTTTCATCCTGAAATTGGGCTAGCTTGGCGGAAACTAGAACGGAGGATAAAACTTTGGGGTCCAGGGGTTCAAGATTTTCTTCTTCTTGCACAGCTACTTCGCGCTTCAACATTTCGATCATCGAAAATTTCTACCCGGCTTGAAGGGGATTGTCAAAATGCGTGTTCTAAATTTTTCAGCCAAGAAAATGTAAGATTATTTTTGGCGAAAAAGCGCCGCAAAAATCAGCGGCGGCAGGAACTTTCCTTGACAGCAATTTATAGAGATTCCACTAGCTTTTTGTAAGCGTCAGTGGATAGCAATTCTTGCGTTTCCGAAGGATTGTTTAATTCAATCTTAAGCATCCAAGCTTTTCCGTAAGGATCGGAATTGCATATGCCCGGTTCATTCACGAGCGCGGAATTTACATCAAGTACTTTTCCACTAAGCGGTGAATAGAGATCACTTACGGCCTTGATGCTTTCCACAACACCGAAAGTATCGCCTTTGGTAAGGGATTTTCCTTTAGCAGGCAATTCCACAAACACCACTTCGCCTAAAGCGTCTTGTGCGTGATGGGTGATGCCGATGGTTGCGATCTTGCCTTCCACGAGAGCCCATTCATGATCTTTGGTATATTTAAGGTGAGAGGGAATTTTTTCCGCCATGGTTTTTAGTCTCCTTATTACTTATTTTGAGGGCCGTTGGTAAAAAGGCGTAGCTACCACTTCGGCATTGTAAAGCCGATCGCGGATCCGCACTTTTAGTTTTGTGCCCACTGGTTGGAAATTTGTTTTCACGTAACCGATGGCAATGGGCTCTCCGAGAGAAGGGGAGAGGGTGCCGCTAGTTACTTCACCTACTTTTTGCCCTGCTTCATCGAGGATTTCATAACCCTGGCGAGCAATGCCTCGCTCCGTTACTTTTAAACCCACTAAAGATCTCGTGGCTCCGGCAGCTTTTACTCTTTGCAAAACACTTTTGCCGGCGAAATCGGTGGGTTTATCTAACTTCACCACCCAACCTAAACCCGCTTCCAACGGATTGGTGTCTGCGGTGATCTCGTGGCCATAGAGCGGAAATTTCATTTCTGTGCGCAATGTATCCCGGGCGCCTAAGCCGCAAGGGAGGAGTCCGTGGGGTTTCCCGAGTTCCATCAATGCTTTCCACAATGGAACAGCCTGGCTTGCTGGGGCGTAGAGCTCGAAACCGTCTTCGCCTGTGTAACCCGTGCGGCTAACGATAGTATTTTTTCCAAAAATTTCTGTTTCTAGGAAGTGGTAGTATTTCAGATCCGTTAACGGAACTTTTACTAAGCCAGAAAGAATTTTTTCCGAGAGCGGCCCTTGCAATGCAATTTGGCAGAATTCATCGGAAGCGTGATGGAGCTTTATGTCTTTCGCGGATTTAGCTCGGGATTGGATCCATTCCCAATCCTTATCAATATTGCCAGCGTTGATGCACAAAAGGTAGCGGCCTTCGTCCCGCTTGTACACCAAAAGATCATCCACCACGCCGCCATTTTCGTAGCACATCACTGTGTACTGGGCTTGGCCGATTTTTAGGCGGGAAACATTATTGGTAACAAGTTGATTGAGAAAAAGTTCTGCGCCTGCTCCGTCCACCAACACTTCGCCCATATGGCTCACATCGAAGAGGCCGGCTTTGGTGCGCACGGCTTGGTGCTCTTGGCTCAAACCCGAATATTGCACGGGCATATGCCAGCCACCGAAATCCACCATTTTGGCGCCCAAGTCGATATGAGTTTGGTTGAGAGGAGTTTTTTTCATCAGAGGAGTATTCATACCTTGGGCCCAGTGAGGAGTGCAAGAGAGCTAAGGAGGCAGAACCATTTATTGCCGAGCGTTAGTTTGTCGCTGCTCGGCGGCTCGCAGAGTATTGCGTAGAAGCAGTGCGATGGTCATGGGTCCTACGCCATGGGGTACGGGGGTAAGGAAACTCGCCACACCCGTAACAGAGGCCGCATCCACATCACCTACCACTCGGCTTTTGCCTTTTTCTGTTTCTCGATTGATGCCCACATCGATCACCACTGCGCCGGGTTTCACAAAAGATTTATCCACAAATTTTGCGCGGCCGATGGCGGCCACGAGGATATCGGCGGTGGCACAGAGTTCCCTTAAATTCTTTGTGCGCGAATGACAAATGGTAACGGTAGCATCCGCGGCCAATAGCATTTGCGCCATGGGTTTCCCCACGATGGTAGAACGGCCAATCACCACGGCTTGTTTGCCTGCGATGTTTATGTTCGCTTCTTTTAAAATTTCCATCACACCAGCGGGCGTGCAGGGCGGAAGGCCGTGGGCTAAGGCTTGTTTCGCGTCGATAAAAAGTTGGCCCGCATTCATGGGATGAAATCCATCCACGTCTTTTTCCGGGGCGATGGTGGCTTGGATGAGGCGCTCATCCCAATCTTTAGGCAGCGGAGATTGCACGAGGATTCCGTCCACATCATTTCGCTGATTTAATTCTTTCACTAACTTTTCCAATTCAGAAAAACCATCCGCGGGCGATAAACGAAAATCCAAAGGCGTGATGCCGATATCGATGCAGGTTTGGCTTTTTTTCTTCACATAAATTTCGCTGCCGGGATCATTGCCCACAAGCACCACGGCTAAGCAGGGATTACGGCCATGGTGAGAATGAAAATCTGAGGCCGCCTTCTTGCAGCTCCGGAGGATTTTTTCGTTAAGTTCTTGGGTTTTAAAAATCCGGGTTTCCATGGATTTCACCCTATCCCATGGGGTGCTTACCTGCCAAAATTTTGACGAAAAAACCGCTGGCTCCGTCAAAAAACCTGGAGCCGGTTTCCAGGTTTATCCGGTTTCTTGTGCCGGCTATTTTCCTGGCTTCGAAGAACGCCTGGAATCTATGGAGGAATTTTCTTCTCCCCTATTTTTAACGCTAAGTGTACGGCTGGTACAGGCCTTGCTTTTTCAGCTCTAGGGGGGAAGGAATGAGCAAAGGTTTATGGCCAGCAATATCGGGAAGCATCGCCCAAAGCGAGCGGCTCGATACCATTGCCAACAATCTCGCCAATTCCGACACCAACGGCTTCAAAAAGGATCAATTAGCCTTCCGCGCGGTAATGAGTAGCGCCGTGACAGCAGCCATGAAGGAAGGGATTCCCACGAAGCCGTATACGGAGAAGGACTTCCATAAATTGGACGGAGCCGATTCAACTTTCGTAGCGGTTGACGGCTCCTTCACGGATTTTTCCCAAGGAAGGGCAAAAGTGACGGGATCTCCCCTGGATGTGGCACTGGAAGGAAGAGGATTTCTGGAGGTGCTCGCCCCGCAAGGAGTGCGGTTTACGCGGCAAGGAAGCCTGCGCATGAATCAAGAAGGAGCATTGGTTACCCTGGAAGGGTTTCCTGTGCTCAGTTCTGGTGGGCAGGAAGCCGCCGATGGCCAGCCCGTGCCTCGAGAGGAGCTCTTGGCCCGGGCCATACGGTTGGATCCAGCATTAGGAACAAAAGTAACGATCACCACCGACGGAAAAATTTATCAGGGCCAACAGGAAGTGGCCCAACTTTCCGTGGTGGAATTCGTGGATCCAAAACTCTTAAGCAAAGAGGGTAGTTCTTTGTTCCGCAACGAAACACCGGCGAATATTTCTGGCGTGCCTTCTTCCACGGATGTGAAGCAGGGAATGTTGGAGACTTCGAACGTGAATGCGATCGCGGAAATGTCAGAACTCTTGAAAGCCACGCGGATGTTCGAGGCAAACGAGAAGATCGTAAGAACTTACGGAGACCTTGAAAGTAGAGCAGTGAACGATTTAGGCAAACTCTGATTCCAGGAGGGAACGGATGTTACGAGCAGTACACACGGCGGCCACCGGCATGGAGGCCATGCAAACGAACCTTGATAACGTAGCCAACAACTTGGCCAACGTTAACACCACCGCCTTCAAAAAGAGCACGGCGGAATTCCAAGATCTTTATTACCAAACGCTGCGGGCTCCGGGCACGCAGATCTCTGCGGATACCAACGCGCCCACGGGTGTGCAGGTGGGAGTGGGGGTAAAAACGGCCAGCGTGCATAAGGATTTTACTCCTGGCTCTGCGCGGCCCACCGGCAATCAGCTGGATATTTTGATCAACGGCGATGGATTTTTCACCGTGCAACGGGAGAATGGTGAGCAGGGTTATACTCGGGACGGCGGTTTTAAAGTGGATAGCCAAGGGCGAGTGATGACAAATTCTGGTCACCTGCTCAATCCGGCAATCACAATTCCCCCTAACTCAGCAGGAATCACCATTTCGCCTACAGGCATTGTGAGCTCCCGGGATAGCGAAGGAAAAGTTTCTGAGATTGGTCAAATTGAAATCGTGAGTTTCATCAATCCCCAGGGCCTCACGGCCCTCGGTGGCAACCTTTACCAAATGAGTGATTCTTCTGGCCAAGCTGTGCAAGGGGCCCCAGGCAGTAACGGCTTGGGCCAATTGGAACAATTTAAACTCGAATCCTCCAACGTGAACGTGGTGAACGAGATGGTGAATATGATCCAAGCCCAGCGGGCCTACGAAATGAATTCGAAGGTGATGTCAGCCGCGGATCAAATGCTCCAGGTGTCGAACAATGTTATCAAGTGAGCTGATTCGTAAAATAGCTTTTCTATTGTTCGTTTTATTATTTCCCGTGGAAGTATGGGCATTGCCTACTAAAGCCGTGGAAGTGCGCTTGGAATCCACGGTGAATGTGGCTAGTGAAACCGTAGTGCTGGGGGATGTGGCCACGATTTACGCCAAGAGCATGCGGGATTTTCAAACTCTCTCCCAATTAACACTCTCGAAAATTCCTGAGAGTGGAGAACTGCGTTTGCCACAAGGATATTTGGAGGGCCGCATCCGGGAAGTCTTGCCTGCGGGAACTACTTTTCAATTGCACGCTCCAAGCCAGGTTGTGTTTCGGCTGGCTACCTTAGGAATTTCTCCGGAAGAATTCGCCGCAGAAATTTTAAAACGCGCCCGCTCTGAAGGCCGCATCCCCGAATGGGCGGAAGCACAAATTGAACCTGTTGGTGGATTTGACCAATTGAAGCTCTGGCGTGGAAATCAAGTGCGCATTGATCCCGCCGCGGAAATGCCCCGCTGGAAGGGTGAGATGGCATTTAAAGTAGCACCGCTCGGGAAATCCGATTTAGCTTGGGTGAAAGTAAAAGTTCGTTGGTTTGCTGAAGCTTGGGTAGCTAAGCGCGCTTTAGGAATTTTATCTCCCTTACGTCCAGAAGATTTTGAATCCACAAGAGTGGAAGTAACCGCCTTACGAGAAGATCCACTCTTGGTCAAAGAAGATCTTAATGTTTATTTGCGTTCTGCCCGAGCTCGGCGCTCGATTGCCGCCGCCAATCCGCTCACGGCTCAAGCCATTGAACGCGCTCCAGATGCTAAGGCCGGGCAACCGTTGCGGGTTGTGTTCGTTTCCGAGAGTGGCATTCGTGTGAGTGCCGAAGGCGCATTAATCGGAGCGGGCATCATTGGCAATGAGGCAAAAGCAAAGCTGCGCACATCCCGCAAAATCATCACGGGCAAGCTTGTTTCAGAAAATTTAATGGAGGTTAGCTTATGAGGCTCGCTTTTTCGGTTTTCTTAGGCCTGTGGGTTCTCTACACCTTCTCTGGCTGCGCGGAAATGTTGCAATCTCTACGGGATGAAAGCGCTGCCGTGGATCGAGAAGCAGATCCTGAGGGAGCCGAAGAAGAGGAGCTTGCGTACAAGCCGAAAAATTTACGGGGCTTGAGCGCGAAGAATGTGCCGTCCTACGAACCCGAAGTGGCGCGAGGTTATGGTCGCCGCTTAGCGAGTTATGGCGATGAATTCGGCGATAATGTTCCCACTGTTCCTTCGGTTCCACCGGAATACCGCCGTTACACAAAAAGTGATTTTGTAGATAGAGTGGCCAATGAAAACAGCCTATGGGATGGCCAAGGCCAGGATAATTTTCTCTTCAGTCAAAATCGCCAGCGGGAACCAGGTGATTTGATCACGGTGGACGTGGAAAAAGAACTAAAACGGGAAATCCAATACCAATTGTGGATGACTCTGCCACCAGAGCAACGCCGTTTAAAACGCGTGCCCGCAAGCACTGAGACCGCAAAAACCGGTGCTAACGGAGCTGCGCCTGCAGCTGGTGCTGATGCTGCAAAAACTGAAAAAGCCGCTGAAGAAAAAAATCGTGATGCTGCAGAAGAGGCTGCCAAAACCAATTTGGCTTCCAGCGGGAAAGAAGACGATGTGGTGCGCATGGAAGTGGCAGAGAATTTAGGCAACGGTTTAGTGCGCATGGTGGGCCAAAAGCGGGTGATCTACCGTGGTCAAACAAGAATTGTAGAGATAATGTCGCTCGTGAACAACAAGGATGTGGATGATAGCGGCCGTGTGAAGAGCTCTGCCTTCCTTGATATGAAAACGCAGGTGATCCAATGAAAAAAATACTTTGTTTGATGCTTGGCCTCTGTTTTATTTCCAGTAGCGCTAGCGCGGGGCGGATTAAAGATATTGTGCGTGTAAAGGGCGTGCGGGAAAACCTCTTGATTGGTTACGGCTTGGTTGTTGGCTTAAAAGGCACTGGGGATTCTAGCGCCGATGTTACAGGCAAGGCCTTGCTCCGCATGTTTAATAAAATGGGAATGAACGTGGAAACGCAGGTGCAATCAAAAAACGTGGCCTCTGTAGTGGTAACGGCCCGTTTCCCTGCGTTTGCTCGGGCCGGCCAAAAAATTGATATTACCGTGTCCAGCGTGGGTGATGCGGGCAGCCTCGAGGGTGGAACCTTGTTGGTAACTCCACTCCGAGCGGGGGATCAGCAGGTGTATGCCGTGGCTCAAGGGCCTGTGAGTCTTGGCACTTTATCCGATGGTAGCGCTAAGTTTACCACTGCCGGCAGAATACCTGCGGGCGCCATCGTGGAAAAAGAATTGCCCGGTGATTTTGCCAATAAAAAAGCCTTACGTTTAAGTTTGGATGAACCGGATTTTACTACAGTAGCCCGGGTAGTTCGGGTGATCAACACGGAGCTCGGTGGGAAGTATGCTACTTCTGTGGATCAAAACACGATCGATTTGATTGTACCATTTTCTTATGACGGAAATGCTGTCGAATTAATGGCGGTTCTGGAGAATTTGACGGTCAATACCGACACTCGCGCTCGCGTGGTGATCAATGAAAAAACCGGCACCGTGGTGGCTGGGGGGAAAGTTCGGATTAAAAATGTGGCTCTTTCCCATGGAGATCTTTCGATCCAGGTGGGAGATGCAAAGCCTGCCGCCAAGGGTGGCGGGAAGAAAGTATTGGAAATTCAGAGCACTACGAATGTGTCGGAACTGGCAGCGGTGCTGAATGGGATGGGAGTGAGCCCGAAAGATCTCACTGCCATTTTTCAGTCGCTCAAAGCCGCCGGCGCGTTGGAAGGTGATCTGGAAGTGATGTGATTTTGGCGTGGCGATTGGCAAGGACCATGCAATAGGTTTAACTGATGCGTGATTCAAGGATTGAATCTCAGGAAACTCGCGCAGGAAACGGGAAAGGCTTGTTTGCCATGGATGGCGTTCAATTTTTCTTGGTTTTGAGTTTCAGCTCGCAAGGATGCGAAACGCGTTGTTGGGCAGGGAAGCCCCGGATGAATGGGTTTCCCTGCTTTTTTTTCGAAAGGCGATCATGCGCATAGATCGAAGTTTACCGGCTCATCGTGAGCCTTCCATCGATCGTGATTCTCCTCTCTGGCAGGCAGCCGAGGGCATGGAAGCCAATTTTTTAAAAGAGATGTTGAAGAATATGCGTAAAACCGTGCAGGAAAGCCCGGAGATGCAAAATAACCGAGGATTCCAGATTTTCCGTGGCATGCTCGACGATCATTACGCGGAAATTGCTGCTAAAACCCAAGGAATTGGTTTAGCAGAAGTAATTGTGAAACAAGTTATGCAAATGCAGCAGGACCAGCAAAATAAAGCGGCAGAGGTACGGGAAGTAAATAAAAGTGATACAATCAAGAAATAAGGAGCTTGGCCACCTGGCTAGATGTGTTAAAATTTTAAGAGGGAAAAACTTCGGGTAACCGGAGTAATGTTCAGGAAGGACATTGATATGAAGATAAATAATCATAAGGATTCCGTAGATATCTCCCAATTGGCCCGTTCTAAAAAAAATGAGAAGGCCGCTGCGCTTCAAGCAAAAAAACAAACGGAAGAAGCTGCAGAAAGTGGAGCTGTGGATTCCACGGCGAGTGTGGAAATCTCAGGCGAAGCAAAAGCTTTAGCCAATGCGAACCAAATCGCTAAATCGGATAATCCTGACCAAGCCAAGATCGATCGGATCAAAGCATTGATTCAGGCCGGAAATTACAAACCAGATTTCGGAAAAGTTGCGGATAAAATGTTAAACGAAACGCTGCTGCAGGATATTTCTTAAAATTTTCTGTAAGCCGCTCTCGTCATGGATGATGGGGGGAAGACCATGGAAGGCCAAGCTCCGAATATTGAAGAACTGCAAAAAAATTTGCGTCACCAACTGGCTTTATATCGCCAGCTTGTGGATCTTTTGCGGGAAGAGAAAGAACATATCGTTGGTGTGCGCCTAAAAGAAGTGCGGGAATGCACTTACTCTAAAGAAGCGCTGCTGGATGAAATTTTCCGGGAAGAATTCCGCCGGCAAAAGTGGGTGAAAGAAGCTGCCACAGCCATGGGTATGGACGAAAAAGAAGTCACAATGGAATTGGTGGCTGCTCGTTTAGTGGCTCCAGACCAATACGATCCCTTCCTCAGTTTAAAACAAGCGCTCGTGCATCTTGTGAAAAAAGCCCGGGATATGAATGCGGATAATCGCGCCCTTGTGGAAAGTGCTCTGCGGGATGCCCAGGCTTTAAAACGCAATATCCTCGGCCTCTCGGGGGATAAACCCCAAACCTACGGACCCAAAGGCAATATGGATGGCGGCGCTAAAGAACAGGGCGCGCGCTTCTTGAGCAAGGAAGCGTAATGGGCAATACGGTAAACATGTTCAATATTGGAAAAAGTGGACTCATGGTGAGCAAGCAATCCATGACAACCACTGGCCACAATATTTCAAACGTGAATACCGAAGGCTATTCTCGCCAAAACGTGGATCAAACCGCTGGACCTGTGATCAATAACGGCCGCCTCACTTTCGGCACTGGCGCTTGGGCCAAAGCCGTTACCCGCGTGAGTGATGAATACTTGGAGCGCCGGATTCAGGGCGAAACGAAGAACTTTGCTAACGTGGAAGAAAAAGATATTTATCTTCAGCAGACGGAACAGATTTTTAATGAATCTAATAACGATGGCTTGAACCGCCTGGCCACCCGTTTTTTTAACGAGTTCCGAAAACTCTCCACGGATCCCGGTAACACTGCTATCCGCGCCAGCGTGCGGGAATCTAGTGCCCAGCTCACTTCTGATATCAATCGTATGGATCGGGAGTTAACTGAAGTAGCCAAGAATATCGACGATCGGATCGAAGGTTATGTGCGGGATTTAAACGCTCTTGCCAAAGAAGTTCGGGATTTGAACTTAATGATTGAGAAGGCCGAACTTGGCGGCGGATCTGCGCCCGATCTCCAAGATAAAAGAGATCTCGCCTTGAAGCGTTTGGGGGCTATGGCCGATATTTCCACCAATAAAGATCAGAATGGCCGGATTACGGTTACTCTGGCGGGAAAAGTAGCGATCGTGGCTGGTGAAAGTTTAAATGAGCTAGAGGTGATGCGTACTCCTCCCAATCCAGAAACAGGCAAACGCGAAGGCAATCTGGATATTTTTGTGCGGGAGCCTGTGCCCACCAAACTCACGGAAAAATTACGCACGGGCCGCCTGGGTGGTTTGCTTGAAGTGCGTGATCAGGATGTGGCCGCCGCCCAAGATCGCATTAACTCCATCGCTTATCTTATCTCGAAGGAAGTGAACAACCTCCACCGGCAAGGTTTCGGTTTGGACGGAAAAGCGGGCCGAGATTTCTTTAAAGAGCCTGCCGTAAAAGAAGGTGCAGCGGCCTATATGCGCCTCAGCACCGATATCGAAGATAATTTGGACGCTATCGCCGCCGCCAAAACCCAAGGTGCCCAGAGCGATAACCGCATGGCCATTGCCCTCTCAGGCTTGGGCGATATGAAGGGTCTCGTAGGCGATGAGAACTCTTCTATTATTGATTCTTATAACGGAATGGTGAGCGAATTGGCTGTAAAAACTGCTGCTAACAAACGCTCCCTCGTTTTCCAAAAAGACGTGCTCACTCAATTAGAAAACGTGCGTGAATCTTTAGTGGGCGTAAATTTAGACGAAGAAACTGCCAACTTGGTGCGCTTCCAGCACGCCTACGCGGCCAGTGCCAAAGTGCTCAGCGTGGCCGATGAGCTCATGCAAACCGTGCTAAGCACGTTTCGGTAGGAGTTGATGTATGCGAGTAGGTGAAAATTCTTCTTTGAATACGGTGCGGGATAGCCTGAACCGCTCGCGTTTACGCCTCAACGAATTGCAAAAGCAGAATGCCACTATGAAACGAGTAAACACTCCGAGTGATGATGCCGTTGGTAACGTAAAACTTATGACGATCCGGAACGAGGGTCTCGATAACCAACAGTTCGAAAAAAACTCTAACTTGGCCAAAACGTTTTTGAACTATACAGATTCCTCCTTGGAAGAAGTGACCAATCTTTTGGTGCGGGCGAAAGAATTAGCTTTGGGCCAAGCGAGCTCCGCTGCCAACGGGCCCGAATCCCGCGTGATGGTGGCCGAGGAAATTAAAAATATTATCAATGAAGTGAGCGCGATCGCTAACCGCCGTTTGGGCGATCGATTTATTTTTAGTGGCTATCGCACCAATGTGCAGCCCTTCGATGATAAAGGCGTTTACTCCGGCGACGACGGCAAGATCATGGTGGAAGTGCAAAAGGATGTGTTCGTGGGCATGAACTTGCCCGGCCGCGATGTGTTCTTGGGTCCTCCGAAAAAGGAAGTGGTTGGCACTACCGCAGAAGGAGAAGCTGTGGGAGGGGGGCCAGAATTGGCTATGCAGCAGCAAAACACCACTCCCAATGAGGATATTTTCCGCGCCTTAGAGGGTTTACGCGTAGGATTGATGACAAACGATATCGATTTGATCCGATCCACCTTGGAGCCGCTGGATAAAATTCGCGATCGGGTGATTACTATGCGGGCCCAAGTGGGCGCCAGAATGTCCGGAATCGACTCTGCTCTTACCAATATGGGTAAAAAGAATGTATTTAACGCGGAGCTTCAGTCGAATATTGAGGATTCAGACATCATTCAAGTGGTGTCTGATATGGCCCGGGAAGAGACAGTTTTGCGAGCTAGTCTACAAGCGTCGAATAAACTCATTCAGCCCACTCTTTTGGATTTTTTGAAATAGAGGCTACACAGCCATTGCTTGGGAGAGCGAAATCGGTTATCTAGGCCCATCCCAAGACGGAATCCTTCATAAGGATATGAGAGGTTTGCATTATGCTAGTTTTGACCAGGAAGCTCGGAGAATCCATCGCCATCGACGATCACATCAAGATCATGGTGGTGCAAATCAAGGGCAAACAAGTACGCCTAGGAATTCAGGCTCCGAAAGAAACAAAAATCCACCGCCAAGAAGTCTACGAGGCCATTCAGACATCCAATAAAGAGGCAGCTACGGCCTCTCCTAAGTCTGTGAGCCAAGTGGCTGAAATGCTCAAACGTGGTGGCTCTGCTGGCAGCGACGGCAAAAGCTCCTAGCGCTTTCCCCCGTCAAAATTCCGACAAAAGTACCAGATCAGGATATTTTTAAAAAAATTTTTATATCCTCCTTTCTACTTGTTGTGGAATCCACTTCCCCAGGTTTACAATGAAAGAGGTGACCCGTTGTGGAGCATTGGGGGAATTATGAAAATGAATACGAGCCGCTTTGGTATGGTGGAAGTGGCGCAATCGGATGTGGTGGAATTTGCTGATGGTCTCTTAGGATTTGAGAACCTGAAGCGCTTTTTTATCGTAGATCCTGCGGATGACACATTGATTCTTTGGCTCCAATCGGCGGATGCGGCCGATGTGGCTTTCCCTATTCTGGAACCTAAAATTTTTAAATCTGACTACAAGGTGAGATTATCCGCCAATGAGTTGCGGGTGCTGAAGATCGATTCCGCCAGCAACAAAGATACTTTGGTGTATTGCATACTCACGATTCCTGAAGAAATCACCTCTCTTACGGCAAATCTTAAGGCGCCTATCGTGATCAATACGGCTAGCCAGTTGGCGCGGCAGGTGGTGCTCCAGGAGAACGAGTACTCTGTGAAATTCGCCATGTATAAAGAATTGGTGGCGGTGATGATGTCGGCCGCTGCGGCCAGCAAGGCTGCTACTAGCAATCAATCGGCTGCGGCCACGGCGCTTTCCTTGAAAGAAGTTTCTTCTCGGGTGGAAGTTTCGGCTCTCTAAAAATTTACTGAGAAATAAAAAAAGCCGAGAAGAAATTCTCGGCTTTTTGTTTTTTAGGGGACAGAGATTATTCCGAGATCATCATGGAATCAGAGATCTCAGTATAATCGCGGCCTAGGATTGCCAGTTTCGTGCGGCAGGTAATCATGGCGCCGTTGAGGGCTTGGAGTTCTTGCTTTTCTAGGATGGTGAGTTCTCTTTCAAACTCTCTATCACGCAGGCTGTTCTTGCTGGCATTGATGGTTTTTTCGATCTTTTGCAAATCACCAATCACGCTGGATAAGTAATTTAGGGCCCGCTGTTTTTCTGCATTATTTTTGTTTTTCACAGAAGCCAAAGAGATGGATCCTGTGGCGTTGCAGGTGCCCCGGGCGATTTCAGCCAAGGTGGGCTCGGAAGAATTGGCGAAGGCATTGGTGGAGAGAGCGAAGAGGGAAACAAAAAGTAGGGTTTTCATGGGGGCTCCTAAAGCAGTTATGGTGCGCACTATATTGCGTCGCAATGTAATTGTAAAGTAAAATGATCGGATATTGGCATTAAAGAAATGGCCAATAAAAAAAGGTAGTTAGATCTGTTAGGGGGGCATTGCAGCGTGGGGCGCCCCAGGTAAACTTTCTATGTCACCTAGGCCCCTTAAATCGTGCTCTCGGTCGCGTTGCGGGTCATATCTAAATACATCTTCACTTGGCGATTAGAAGGATCCTTCAGCAACGCCTCTTGCAATTCAATTTGCGCGTCCACGGTGTTTCCTAGAGCGTGATAAAGCAGCGCTAAGTGCACCCGGGCGGAAACATTGTCGGGTTTTTCACGCACTAGGCTTTCCAATTCTTCCTGGGCCAAATGCATCTGGCCTCTTTGGCCATGGGTTTTCGAGAGCAAAATGCGGGCGTCCACATTCTCGGGATCCACCCGGGAGGCTTTCAAAAACTCATTGGCCGCCTCGTCGAAACGCTGGAGGCTCCGGTAGAGATTGCCGAGTTCCAAATGCTTAGAAGAAATTTCTTTCGAGAGCACAATGCTGGGGGAGGGGCTGCCGGTTTTGCGGTGGGCGGCTTTTTCCGCCTGTTCGAAAACCTTTTTGCCTTCTTGGTAGTGGCCAGTGTCGTTGTAAATCACGGAAAGACTAATGGCGGCGTCGGTGAAGTGGGGATCGATTTGTAGAGCACGTTTAAAACGCTCCACGGCTTCCGACAAATGATTTTCCCGGTGGAAAATGGTGCCGAGTATGTATTGCACTTCGGCGGTAGCCTTCCCGCCACTATCCATGTCTAACAAAACATCCTTGGCAGCAGCCCAGTGGCCACTGGCCAGGAGGCGTTTCGCGTCGTCGAGAGTCATTGGCTCTTCTCCAGGCCCGCATTCACCGCTTGCCGAAGAGTTTTGCTATCGTTCGCACGTTTTCCTTGGGGGAAATCTTCATTGAGAATATCCAAGGCTTGGCCAGCTTTGCGGTATTCGCCGATGCGCTCCAGGGAAAAAGCTAATTTATAGAGATTCTCTTCGTTTTTGCCGGCTTCCGGAAAATTCACGAGGATGTAGGAGTAGCGAGAAGCGGCTGCTTGGTAGAGTTCTCGTTTAAAATAAAAATCACCCACGTAAGATTCTTTTTCTGCTAAACGCCCCCGTAAATCCTTGATGCGATTTTCCGCGTCTCCTTGGTGGGGAGAGCCTGCATAATCTCTTAAAAGTTGTTCATAGGAATCGATGGCCAGTTGAGCAGAATCTAGATCCCGGTCTGTGGTGGAGGGGAGCATATTGAAATAGGATTCGCCCGTGCGAAACAGAGCGTAAGCGGCTTTTTCATGGCGAGGGTAGAGTTCCCGAAAAATTTTGTAAGCGCTCGCGGCTTCCAGAAAGGCTTCTTCTTGGAAGTGGGCATCGCCAATTCGCAAGGAGGCTAGGGCCGCATACTTACTATAAGGGTAGCGATTTTTTAAAATGCGGAAGCGATCCACAGCTTCTAGGTAGCGATCTTTTTCTAAAAGGCGTTCGCCCTCGGCGTATTGGGCTTCCGGTGGGCTATCATTATCGATGGTAACAGCGCTGCAGCCCAAGATCGTAAATAGGATGGCCAATAAAAAAAACGTGAAGCACAGCTTGCTGAGGCTTAAGCGCAAAAGCATGAAATCTTTTCCCCTAATAAAAGGCTACCTTACGCAATCGTTCTAAGGGCCGTCAATGGGCAGGGTGAATGGGGGAGGGTTTCCGGGAGGAGACAGGGATAAGTTGGGGGGTAATCTTACAACTCATTAAAATCATTCACTTTCTTGCTGAGTCACCTTTTTCATCAAAACTCAATATCAGACTTATATTGACGGTTATTTTTAGGGGGTGTATTCTAATAGTTAAGATTATAAAACAAAGTTAAGGAGCGTTTATGTTGCCCATCAGGATGAAAGTACCAACGGCCAAGTGGACGGCCCTCGTAATGGTGGCCGCCCTTATGTTGTTCTCCTGCAAACCCAAAGGTGGAGAGGACGACAACAATAACTGCAAGCCTAAGGAAAAAGGCCTAGCTTCTATTTTTAGTTCTTCCGATTCTAAAAAAGATAAAGAGAAGTGCGATACGGATGATGGGGATAACGATAACGAAACTCCTAACCCAAATCCCAATCCGAACCCGCAACCAATCCCTGAACTTCCTGGCCTTACCTGCACCATCGATCGTTTCAAACAAAACAATAGTGACCAAGAGCGGATTAAGAAACTCGACTTGCTCTTCGTAATGGACCACTCCGGCAGTATGAAAGACGACTGGGCTCGAGTAGCGAACAACGTGCAGAATCTGGTGAGGGAATTGCCTGCGGATATGGACATTCGTTACGCCGTACTATTGGCGAACGGTTCTTCCTGGATGGGCCATCTCTATGCGCCCGTTGGCATGACTGCTGTGCTCAACAACCAAAAACATAGCATCAACACTATTTCCAATAACCTCCATAAAATTTTCGTAGAAGGGATGAAGGAATCAGATAACATCGGTACTGGTGAAGCCTCTTTCTTGAGCTTGCAGCATGCTGTTACTACGCATGCCGTGAAGAACCAAAAATTAGGTTTCTTCCGCGCCGATGCTGCTCTCTCCATCCTTTTCATGAGCGATGAGCAAGAAATTGGTTTCCCTTTCCCTAACCCACAAGCCCCTGGCTTGCCTCCCCGTTGCGATGCCGCTCAAGAAGATAGTATCAAACGTAAATACTACGACGCCAAAGGCATCAACATCGATAGTGCTTTCAATGCTGTAAAAGCGATGAAGGGTGATATGCCCATCGTGACCCATGCTTTCGTAAATATTACGAAGCAAGATCTTTTCATGCGTAACTCTAAGAATGCTAGCTGTCTCTACGATTCTTTAGGTTACGGATATTTCGAGATGGTGGAAAAAACTAAAGGCGTACTCTTCAGCATTCAAGCAAATAAAGCAGAGGGTATGGCGCAGTGTGGTCGGGTGATCCGAGAGCGCTTGCAACTCGTGCATGATTTCCCACTTTCTAAACCTTCTGACAAAGTAGACGCCGCCACGATTCTAGCCCATGTGGATGGAGCACAAGTAGCCCACGAATATCGGGCTGCTACCAATATTGTTCATTTGAATAATGCCGGCGTGGGGGGCAGTGATGTAGAAATCCGCCACTGCGAACCTGTTGTGCGCCAAGAGTGGACAATGCAGAACGTAGCTGGCCAAGCTGGTCAATACGCTGCTAGCTTAAGCTGGAAAACTCCTGAGCACGCTACTCGCGGTAAAGTGCGCTGGGGCACGCAAGCCAACGCTCTCGATAACGAAGTGTTGGGTGCTAATTCCGCCACGGATCACGCAGTTACGATCCCTGGCTTAAATCCCAACACTGTGTACTACTTCCAGGCGATTTCTTCGGATGAGTACGGCGTAGAAAAACGCAGCAACGTGATTAACCTACGCACCTTGCCTGATTGGTCGCTCTCCGGTTTGAATGGCCAACCTTCCCGCAGCACCGTAAATATTTCTTGGGCTACGCTCCAGTATGCTACCCACGGAAAAGTATTGTACGGCGTTAGCAGCGATGCCTTGGTGAATGAGACCGCGGAAACCGCTGCCGTGAACCAACACAATGTGATGGTGGAAGGATTGAACGCCAACACTACTTACTACTTCCGCTGTGTATCTAGAGATGAGTACGGTCTCGAGAAGAAGAGTGATGTGTTCGCTGTACGCACCTTGAATGATTGGGGCCTAGTAGGTTTCCAAGGGGACGCCGCTCGCAACTCTGTGAGATTACAATGGCAAACTCCTGAATACGTCACAACTGGTAAAGTGATGTGGGGCACTTCTCCTAACGCTCTCTCCAACCAACTTGCTTCACCTGTCGTGGGCAGCAATCACGTTTTAACCGTGAACGGATTGAACCCTAACACCATGTACTACTTCCAAGCGGTGGCCCAAGATGATCTCGGCCTCGTGAAGAGAAGTGATATCCTCGCCATCAGAACCTTGGTGGATTGGAATATCACTGGTTTCCAGGGATCGTCTACGCAAGATTCCGTAGCGGTAACTTGGAATACAGTTGAATACGCCACATCTGGTAAAGTGGTATGGGGCGTGGCTCCTGAAAGCCTTACGGGTCAGGCTCCTTCCGCTGGCCCTGCGATGGCACACTCGGCTGTGATCGGTGGCTTAGCCCCTGACACTCTCTACTACTTCCAAGCCATTTCTCAGGATGAGTTTGGGCTCGTGAAAGCTAGTGCAGTAGTAGCCATTCGCACACAACCAAAACCAGTGGAACCTCCAGTGCTTCCTGTTTGGGAAATGACGGATTTCCACGGCTTGGCTGATAAAACATCCGTAAGTGTGGGTTGGAAAACTTCCGCTTACGCCACCACGGGTAAAATCCTCTGGGGCACTTCCGAAAATAACTTGAACCATCAAGTGGCGGAAGATGCGGCCTTCAAGGATCACGCACTCATGGTGACAGGCCTCACCGCTGATACGCTCTACTACTTCCAGGCGGTATCTGTGGATGACTTCGGACAAGAAAAACGCACAGAAGTAATTGCCGTGCGCACCTTAGCCGAGCCTCCTACGGAACCACCTCCTGTGGGCGACTGGCAGGTAGTGGGTTTCGATGCCACCACCACGCCTACTACGGCTGATGTGATCTGGCAGACTCCTGGTGCTTCTACCAAAGCTACGCTGAAGATAGGATTGAGCCCTACGGATTTAAGCTTGCAGACTATCTCTGTGGATAATGCTGCAGAAACTCACCTCTTGCCTGTGAGTGGCTTAACTCCTAACACCGTATACTATCTGCAGGTGATTGCTGTGGATAGTGTGGGTCGCACCGTGGAAAGCGTTGTGATCATGAAACGCACTAAGGTGCAATAGTCTACCGAAGCTTCAGGACTGTGGGTTTTTCTATCCAACCCACAGTCTCTTGAAGCTGAGGGGTAAGATAACGGATTTTCCACCAACCGTTTTGTTCTGTGTCTAGAGAAACTAAGGCTCCGCTTTCTAAACTAGCTACCACGGGAAAAGTTTTTCCGGGTCCGGCCAGCACAGAAGTGGCTTGCCGCATACCGCCCACGGGCATCCGCGTTTCCAAAGCCGTGAGCGCTCCTGCCATAAAGCCAAAAAAAGTAAGCGCTAAAAAGCCCCACTGCCAAGAATAAGCAGAGAGCTTATCTTTACGGGCAATCCATAAAAAAGGTGTGAGCGCTAAAAGCCCGCAGCAGATCCACCATTGCCAAGGTAAATTTCTCAGCTCTTCGGGCCACCAGGAAAACCAAGTGGCAGGGCGAGTGGCACGGGCTGTGGGCGAAAGTTTTTCCTGTATGGTTTGTAAGTTTTTTCGGATGTCCCCATCCAAAGGCGCATCAAAGTAGGCTTTCCATAATAATACGGAGGCTTCCCCTGTTTTGCCGGCTCGAAAAGCGGCGGTGCCGTAGTTATAATAAAAGGCCGGCGGCAGATTTTCCATTTGCTGGAGAGCGGCACTGTAAGCCTCGCTGGCTTTTTCCCATTGCGCCTCATTGTAAAACTGTTGAGCGCTTTCCAGGGGAGAGGGTTCATTAGCCTGCGCAGCAGGGATGCTTAAGCAGAAGATAAAAATTATTTTTCCAAGGTGCACACTTCGGATTGTAGTATGATTCTTTCTGGATGAAAAGGGAGAGAGCGGAATGGAGTTCCTGGAACAAGCGTTAAAATTCCTCGAAATCAAAAGTATTTCTGAGGAAGGAAATGAAGAAGCGATCAATTTTCTCATTCCCCTTTTTGAGCAAGCCGGGGCCAAGCTGGTATTGCAACAAGTTCCCCACTCTTTAAAAAGTCAGTCCAAGCGGCAATATAATTTGTTGGCCATTTTCGGTGATGATTTGGTGGATAGCCGTTCTAAAAAAGGCTTGTTGCTCACAGCTCCTGTGGACACTTGCCATCCTGGAAACTCTTCTGATTGGACAGATCTAGAAGGCAATCCTTTCAAACCAAAAATGGATAAAGAATGGATCACGGGCCTTGGCGCCGTGAATAGTAAGCTAAATTTCATGGCGATGCTGGCGGCGTCAGAGGCTTTTTCTCGCTCCAAATTTCTACAGCCACTCTATGTGGCTGCTACCTGCGGGGGAGAATCGGTTTTGGCCGGTTGCCGTTATTTAATTCAATCGGGTGCCGTGAATCCAAAACATGTGATCGTGGGCCGGCCCACGGGGCTAAAATTGCAGCATGCAGAAAAAGCGTTGCTGGTTTTTAATTTGCGGATTTCTTTTGTTGCCGTGGAGCGGGATGCCCAGGAATTCAATGCCAAGGTTTTTGTTTCGAGCAAAAGCAAAGCCGTGCATTCGGCACATCCGGCGGCCAATAAAAATGCCCTCGAGAACGTGCTCTTCTTTTTAGAGAGTTTGAAATCTTCGCCAGTGGAAAATAAATTAGTTTCTCTCCATGGAGCCACGAGCCTCAATCGTGTGCCCGATACAGCATCGGCTGGGGTAGTGATTCGCTCTAAGGATTTGGATGCTATCCGTGATCGTTTCCGCTCTATTTCCGCCAATAACCGGGAATGCCAGTTTGAAATGCGCTTGGGGGGCACGGGGGATAGGGGAGTGCGACTCCTGCCCGAAGAAGTGTATATGGCCTTGAAAAAAATACGGGAAGAGATTCGTTCGTTAAATGAAGCCCTGCTTTCTTCCCGAGATGAAGCATTTTCTCCGGATCATTCGGTGGCAATTTTGAGTTCCATCGCCCAAGATCGTGATGCCTTGGAGCTCACAGTGCAATTGTCGCTGCTGCCGGAGTTTGCTTCTGTGGAAAGCCGTAAAGAAATCGAGCAAGATTTTAAAACCCGCATCGCTTCCGTGGCTCAGAATTTTCGAGCGGTTTCCATTGAATGCCGCCGCACTTTCGCCACCCAACGTTTTTTTACGGATCCTACTTCCACTTTTGTGAACACATTAAAAGCCGATATGGCTCGCGCTGGTTTGCCCAATGAACAATGCTTGGGTAATTTCGTTTCCGAGGCGGCGCACTTTTCAGAAAAGGGCTACGAAACGATTGTGTTTGGCGCCGGTCACGGCCCCGAGGGCATGAATTGCCCCAATGAAAAAATGAAAGTAGAAGAGCTTCAGGCGGCTGTGCGTTTTTACAGCCGGGCTGTGGAAGCCTTTTGCTTGCGGGGCATTTAAGCCGCTTCTTTTTTTTCTTTTTCCAATCTTTCCTGCTCCACTTGTTGGAGCCGGAGTTCTTCTATGTCGAGATTGAGGATCGAGCCGCGGCTTTTGGCTTCGAGGATGCTGGCGCGCTTTAGCCCTCTATATTTAGACGGGCCTTCTAAGCGAGTGAAAATGTTTTTTGCTTTTTCGCAGAGTTTTTTCTGGGTAAGCAAGATTTTTTCCCAGCCTAAGCTCAAGCGAATGAAGTGTGAATGCATTTCGGGAGCTTCATAGCCTTGCTTTTGCGTTTGGGTTTGTTGCGGGCTAGCGGCACCCGCTGATTTTTTTTGTAGATTTAGTGGCTCATAGCCGGGGCTTGCGGGGTTACCTAGGCTATCTTGGGATTTTTCACTTTTTTGCAGTGCCTGGGTGCCGGGCACGGTTACCGCCTTCACATTTTGGCCGGCCCCTTCTTGGTTTTTTTGCGCAGCCCGCAGCTTCTCCCGTTCTGGAGTAAATAAGCTCGCCATGCTTTGGCCTAAGGGATTGAGTTTGCTCAAGAGTCACCCGCCTGTATTCTTTTCGGCAGATTCCGTGTATTTCTTGAGTGTTTTGATTTGTTTTGAGGGGTGCCTTGGATTTGGTAAGTATTGAAAAATAATGAAGATTTTTTAAATCCTCCTTGACTGCGTAATGATTTACGCAGTAATGCTTGCGGTGCCCTAAAAGGGGGTCGTACACTTATTTTCTTAGGGGGAATGGTTTTGGACCTTTTCGATAAATGCTTCGCTTTTAACGACGCTAAAATGCTTCAGCAGGCTGGGGTCTATCCATTCTTTCGTGCCTTGGAAGGCGCCGCCGGGCCTCGCGTAATTACCGAAGGCAAAGAGCGAGTGATGATCGGCTCCAACAATTATTTGGGACTCACTCAGCATCCTCGCGTGAAAGAAGCAGCCATCAAGGCCATTGAAAAATATGGCACTGGCTGCACTGGTTCTCGCTTCTTGAACGGCAACACGGATCTTCATGAAGAATTAGAACGGGCTCTAGAAAATTTTTTGCAAAGAGAAGCCGTGCTCGTATACGCCACGGGCTTTATGGCCAATTTGGGCTCGATCTCTTGTTTGGTGGGCCGTAAGGATATTATTTTTTCCGACCGGGAAAACCACGCCTCCATCGTGGAGGGTCAGAGCGCTGCCATTGGCGAAACGATTAAGTACAAACACAACGATATGCAGGAGCTCGAGCGCTTGCTGCGGGAATATGAACATGTTCCTGGTAAATTAATTGTGTTTGACGGCGTATTCTCCATGACCGGCCGGATCGTGAACTTGCCCGAGATCGTGCGCCTCGCGAAAAAATACGGCGCCCGCACCTATTGCGACTGCGCCCACGGCCTCGGCGTGCTCGGCCCCGGGGGCCGCGGCACTCCCCATCACTTCGGCTTGAACGACGAAGTGGATCTCATGATGGGAACGTTTTCTAAAAGTTTTGCTTCCCTGGGCGGCTTTGTGGCTGGCTCTAAAGATATTATTCACTACATCAAACACAAAAGCCGGGCCTTTATGTTCTCGGCCTCTTTACCGCCCGCCAGCGCCGCTACGGTGCTTGAGTGCGTGAAAGTAATCCAAGAAGAGCCCACCCTCGTGGATCGCCTCTGGAAAAATGCTCGCAAAATGAAAGCGGGCTTCGAAGCCTTAGGCTTTGATACGATGGGCACCCAGACTCCCGTGATCCCCATTTTGATCGGCGATGATTTGAAAGCTTTTATGTTCGTGAAACGCCTCTATGAACTCGGTGTGTTCGCCACTCCTGTGGTTTCCCCCGCAGTGCCTAAGGGCTATGCCTTGATCCGCACTAGCTATATGAGCACCCACGAAGAGAAGGATCTCGATTTTGTGTTGGATGTGTTCTCGCAAGTAGGGCGGGAATTCGGCATCATTCGCCCCCAATAAATATGCAACTTGTAGGTTTTGATCCCGCCGAGAACCGCGCCGAACGAAAGCGCTTCGTGGAACTCGCGTGGAAAGTGAATGCTGGCGATCCGGCTTGGGTGCCGCCGCTGCGCTTGAGCGTGCTCGATGCCTTGGACAAAAAAAATCCCTTTTACCAACATGCCCGCATCCACTGCTGGAATGCTTATGAAGGCAAAGAGCATGTGGGCCGCATCGCCGCCATCGTGGATGATCGTCACAACGAGTTTCACAATGAGCGCACGGGCTTTTGGGGTTTTTTTGAGTGTATAGATAATGCGGAAGTGGCAGCTGCATTATTTCGAGCGGCGGAAGATTGGCTACGAGAGCAAGGCATGCAAGCTTCCCGGGGCCCGGCGAATCCTAGTTTGAATCACGAATGCGGGCTTGTGGTGAAGGCCTTCGAGCGTTCTCCTTACATCATGATGAGCCATAACCCGGCCTATTATGTTCCACTGGTGGAGGGGCAAGGCTACGGCAAAGTAAAAGATCTCTTGGCTTTCGACATGACGCCCGCGGATTTTGATCCCCGTGTGATGCGGATCGCGGAGAAAGTAAAAGCCCGGGGAAAATTAGAAATTCGCCCTATTAATATGAAGCGCTTCGAAGAAGAAGTGCAGCTCATCCGGGAAATCTATAATAGCGCCTGGGAAAAAAATTGGGGCTTCGTGCCCATGGATGATTCCGAATTCAAGCATTTGGCCAAATCTTTAAAGAGCGTGGTGTGGCCGGAGTTCTGCCAATTGGGTTTTATCGGTGGCAAAGCTGTGGGTTTTGCGTTGAGTTTGCCCGATATCAACCAAGTGCTGAAAACAATTCCTTCGGGAAAACTTCTGCCTTTCGGGATTTTTAAATTGCTTAACGGTTTAAGGCCGGCGGCAAAAAAAATCGATCGGGTGCGGGTGATCACTCTCGGTGTGGTTCCTGAGTGGCGCTCGAGCGGTCTAGCGAGCGTGTTTTATTACGAAGCTTATAAGGCGGCCAAAGAGCTGGGGCTGCACGGACCCAGCGAGATGAGTTGGATTTTGGAAGATAATAAAGAAATGATCTCCGCCATCGAGGCCTTCGCGGGAAGGCCTGCGTATAAGACGTTTCGGATGTATGAGAAGAGATTATAGCTGAGTTTTTTGTTCACCTTGCGCCATATTAAATCTTACACCTAACCAAAAAATACCATCGAATCTGCTATTCTTAGCTCATGAGAGTTTTAGGCATCGATCCCGGATCCAATTTTATGGGCCTCGCCTGCGTGGAAGCCCGGGGTTCCTCTCTCATTTGGATTGGCCACGAGGTGGTGAAAGTTTCTTCCGCCCAAGATGATTCTCTCCCGGCGCGTTTGCGCGCGATTCATAAAGGCATCGAGCTCGCGATCACTCTCTGGCAGCCAGAAGCGGTGGCTGCTGAGGAGGTTTTTTTCGCGAAAAATCCCCAGAGCGCATTGAAGCTAGGCCAAGCCCGGGGTGCGGCCCTCCTTGTAACGGCTCTCAGTAATCTTCCACTTTTTGAATATTCCGCCACTTTGGTGAAACAAACGATCACGGGTTCGGGCCGGGCAGAAAAAGAACAAGTGCAAAAAATGGTGCGGGCGATCCTCGGTGGTCATAAAAATTTAGAATTCCAGCGGAATGATGCGTCCGATGCCCTGGCCGTGGCCATTTGTCACCTGCAGCATCGCCATAAACATGCTCTTTTGGGTAGGGGCGGCAAGGAAAAACCTTTGGCCCGTTCGCAAGCCCCAGGTAAAACTTCCCTATGATCGCAAGGCTCAAAGGAATTCTGGAGGAAAACGCCAAAGAACGCGTAGTGGTGGATGTGCAGGGTGTAGGTTACGGACTCTTCGTGCCCGAAACCGTGCTTCGCCGTTTGCCAGCCGTGGGCCAAGCCGTAACCTTAGAAGTTTACACCCACGTGCGGGAAGATCAGCTCACGCTTTTTGGATTTTTGAGCACCCTCGAGAGAGAAGTGTTTGAACTCCTCATGAGTGCGAGTGGCGTGGGACCAAAATTAGCACTCACGATTCTCTCGGCGTTGGATGCAAAACAAATTTTAGAAGGCGTGAGCCGCGCGGATAAGGCCCTCTTCTCTGGAATTTCCGGCGTGGGCAAAAAAACCGTAGAAAAAATTTTCGTAGAAATTCGCGAGAAGGCGGAGAAAAAATTACTACAAGAGCGGGGTGTGGGTGCGCAAAAAACCTCCAAGCTCTTCTCTCCTATGGAAAATTCTTGGTCAGAGGATTTATTGCAAGCCTTGGTGGCTTTGGGCTACCGCGAGAACGATGTGATTTCCACCGTGCGCGAAGTAGCTGCCCACGGAGAAATCAAGGAATTCGACTCTGCCCTTCGGCATGCACTACAAATGCTTTCCCGTGCGCCTAAAGGATTGCGGGGTAATGTATGAATTTCGAGCAAGAGCGGATGCTGGAACCCGAACTCGGAAATTCCGATCAACATCTCGAACAATCGCTTCGGCCCCAAACGTTCGAACAATTCATCGGCCAAAAATCTTTAAAAGATAATTTGGCGGTCTATATTGAAGCCGCCAAGCGGCGCGGTGAGGCTCTCGATCATTGTTTGTTCGCCGGGCCTCCTGGCCTCGGCAAAACTACTTTGGCCTATCTTGTGGCCAAAACCATTGGCTCCGAACTTTTCACTATTAGTGGTCCGGCCTTGGATAAAAAAGGCGATCTTGCGGCTGTGCTCACGAATTTAAAGCCAAATGATGTGCTCTTTATCGATGAGATCCACCGGGTGCCGATCGCTGTGGAAGAAGTGCTCTACAGCGCCATGGAAGATTTTAAATTGGATATCATTTTGGGGCAGGGCCCCGGCGCCCGCACCATGCGCATCGATCTTCCCCGCTTTACCCTCATCGGTGCCACCACCCGGTCCGGCTTATTATCTACGCCCCTCCGGGATCGCTTCGGCATCCACTTTGTGCTCGAGTTCTATAAACCCGAAGATATCCAAAGTATTTTAATGCATAGCGCTAATAGATTGGGTGTGGTTTTGCTGGAATCCGGCGCCAAGGAACTGGCCGGCCGCTCCCGGGGAACTCCGCGGATCGCAAATCGTTTGTTAAGACGGGTTCGGGATTTTGCGCAAGTGCACGGCAACGGTGTGATCGAAGAAAAAATCGCCCAATCGGCCCTGGCCAGTTTAGATGTGGACCACTGTGGCCTTGATACAATGGACAAGAAAATACTGCGTACAATCATTGAGAAATTTGACGGCGGACCCGTAGGAATTGATTCCTTAGCAGCAGCCATCGGCGAAGAATCCCAGACCCTAGAGGATGTGTACGAACCATTTTTGCTGCAGCAAGGATTCATTCATCGCACTCCCCGCGGACGCCTCGCCTCCCGTCGATCCTACGAACATTTTGGCCTAACCTATGGCGGCAATACCCAACCAGAACTAGAATTCTGACCTTGACCCCTGTTCTTGACCGGGCTATTACAAAAGTCCTTATAAATCTGGAAACGGATTGTTGTTGGGCCCATAGCTCAGTTGGCTAGAGCATCTCACTTTTAATGAGAGGGTCGGTGGTTCGAGTCCACCTGGGCTCACCAAGTTAGTGTTTTTTATTACTGCGTTCCCTTCGTCTAGCCCGGTCTAGGACACCTCCCTTTCACGGAGGTAACGGGGGTTCGAATCCCCCAGGGAACGCCATTTTATCTTTCTTCTATTTTTTCATTAAAAATCCAATAAATTCTTCCCGTTACGGGTTCGAATATAATAAAAGTTATTTATGTTGAGGGGCAGTAACCCACGTCAGGGCTGGAATTCCTGTGATTCAGGTGTGCGGCAGCTCGTCGAAAAGGTAAGCACTTCCTCGAAAGTTGTTCTGGGAGACAATTTAATTTCTGTCATTCTCCACGGCTCACTGGCTATGGGCAGCTACTATTTTCCCAAAAGCGATGTTGATGTTTTAGTAGTCGTAGAGAAACAGCTTTCACCCGAACTTCGGAAAAGATTCTTCCTGGCCATTGCTGAAATTTCCGAAAATAGGCCAACCGTTGGTGATGTCGAGTTATCGGTGGTCACAAAAAAAGCATTGGCAAGCGAAGCGGACGCCGTTCCTTACGAGGTTCACTATAGTGAAGAGATTAAGAACGCGATCGAGCAGTTTGACTTTGCCAAAGAAAGGACTGATTACGATCTGCCAGCACATTTTATGGTTGCCTACCACAAGGGGATCGCGCTTTTCGGGCCTAAATTTTCTGATTTAACCAAAGAGCCTTCTTGGGATCTCTATCGCGATGCGGTTCGGGGAGATTTAGAGTGGATTCTTGCCGAAGAGAATATTCTTTCTACTCCTTTTTATTCGATCTTGAATTGTTGTCGCGCCTACTTTCTTTTGGTGAAGAAAGAGAATTCAGTTTTATCGAAGGAGGAGGGGGCAGCTCGGGCTATGGACCAGTTCCCGCAAGTGAGATCAACGATTGAAAGGGCGCTCGCGGCTTATCGTTCTTCAAAGCAAGTTTCCGCGACAGATAGGCGGCACAATGGAGAGGAGTGGGATAAAGACCTGTTGCTCTCGTTTCGGGATGAGATGCGCGGCATTTATCGGAAAGCTGAAATTCGTTTGAAGGGCTGACGCGAAGTTTCCCTGCGGGATTCGAACTAGCGGTCTTGGGTTAAAATGGAGAACAAAACGCACCAAGCCAAGAGGCGATGTTCTCCGTCTCCGAATTCGCCAATTGTTCTCCAGAAGAATCAAAACCCTAGATATTTCAAATGGATGAAGGTTCTTTCCACTGGAGAATAAAATTTCGAATTTCCTCGAGGTAAGGACGCCATTTACATGTGGTTCTTAACAATCTGCTCATAGAATCCGATATGGATCTATGGGTTTAAGCAAGCGCGGGATTCCTTTCGCATCCAATATTTTCAAGATTCTGCCTTGGCTGCTTTGCGTCCCCTTCTTCTGGAGCGAGCCAGCGAACTCTGCCTCGGCCGACCCAAAAGTTATTCGGGTGGGCTCTGAAGTAGACTTCCCTCCCTACGCACTAGTAAACGAAGAGGGAAATCCAGATGGGTTCAGCGTTGACTTGATCAAGGCAGTAGCCGGCGAAGTTGGGGTTGATCTTCAGATCAAAGCATCAAGCTGGTCGGAGGTGCGGGGGGATTTGGAAAAAGGCAAGATCGACGTACTCCCTTTCGTGGCGTGGTCTCTTGAGCGCGACAAGGTTTTCGACTTCGCCAGCGCCCACGTGACAGTTCATGACAATATTTTCAGGCGGAAAAAAGATTTACGCATCAACTCCGAAAGCGACCTGAAGGGGAAGGTGCTTTTGGTTATGGAAGGTGACTCCGCTCACGATTACCTGCTCAAAAGCAACCTCGCAAAGGAAATTCAAGTTACCAAAACCCTTCCCCAAGCATTGCTTCTGCTGAATGCCGGAGTGGCTGATGCGGTTCTGTGCGAGAGAATTGCGGGCCTGTTAGCAATCAGAGATTTTAAAATGGAGTCCATCGAGGCTCTTCCTCAGCCAATTTCCGCTTATTCCCGTAGTTTTTCGTTTGCAGTTAAGGAGGGAGACTCACAGCTCCTTGCCAAGCTAGAGCAAGGGCTCGCGGCCGTGCGTATTAACGGGGAATACCAGCGTATTTACGACAAATGGCTTCAAGGTGTAAATCCGCCCGGCGCAAGGGAGGTGGCGACCGCCAAAAGACATGCCAATATCTCCTTTATTGCGGCGCTGATCGCTGTGGTGCTCGGCTCCTTTGGCTTCATCTGGCTATATTTCCTCTGGAATGCGCTCAAGAGAAAAAATCACTCTTTAAGCGAGACGAAGGAAACCTTTAATCAAATCTTAGACGCAATCCCCGATCTGGTTTTAGTAAAAGGCCCTGGCTCCAGGATCGTTTGGGCAAATCGGGCGTTTCGGGAATACTACGGTATGTCTCTGCAGCAGCTGAAGGATATGATTGACGCCCCCTTTAGCCCTCCAGACAATACCAAGCAGTACGTGAAAGACGACAGCTGGGTATTTATGAACGCAAAGCCACTAAACGTAAGTGAGGAGCCTGTAATAAGGCACGATGGAGTCGAGCGCATATTTAATACCATTAAGGTTCCTCTCTTTGACTCTTCGGGCAAGGTGTATCGTACTGTCGGGGTATCGCGCGACATCACGGATCGACTCCACCAGGAGCGGGTGATTGCCGACCAGCAAAACCGAATCATTTCCGCTTCCAAAATGTCGGCGTTGGGCGAGATGGCCGGCGGGATCGCGCATGAGATTAATACTCCCTTGGCCGTTATCGTCATGAAAGCCCAGCAGCTCGTTGAGATTGCAGGCGAGAGCGAATCTGTTGATGCGGAGACCGTTGATCAATTCGCTAAAATGATCGACTCCACCGCGCAGAGAATTTCGGCGATCGTGAATGCCCTCAAGTCGTTTGCGAGAGACGGCAGCTCGGACCCGTTTTCCATAGCGCCAGTCAAGGCAATCGTCAGCGAGACCCTCGAGCTCTGCAGGGAAAAATTCCGCAACCACGGAATTCAGCTGAAAATCGAGGGTGACCTGGAGGTGGCGACCTTGGAGTGCCGGCCCGTTCAGATAGGCCAGATCTTACTCAATTTGCTAAGCAATGCCTTTGACGCCGTCGGCAAGCAAACGGATAAATGGGTATGCCTTTCCGTGAAGGAACAGGGCGATTATGTCGAATTTAGCGTAACCGACAGCGGACCCCCAATCCCCCCTGCGGTACGAGAGAAAATCATGCGTCCATTTTTCACTACCAAAGAGATTGGGAAAGGCACTGGTCTCGGGCTGAGCATATCCAAGGGACTTGCGGAAAGTCACAATGGAACGCTTTGCCTCGACCAATCGGTCGAACATACCCGCTTTGTGCTTCAGTTGCCTAAGTTCCAGAAGAATCAAAATCAGAAATTAGCGTAGTAATTTTTTCGCGATCTTCATTTTGATTTTTGGATCAACTGTTAGCCATTCCGCTCAAGATAGAAGTACTGTCCAAAATAGCGGGCGGAGGTCTGTTTGCCTTGGCATTTCGAGCTAGAGCAGGCTTGGCGAATTTTGATCAAATTGGTCTTGATTTGGGAAAGATTTTTTAACGGATGGCTTTAATTTATTCGTCGAAAAGTCGGGTCTGTTGTTGAACGTGTCTCAATTGGTCCAATGTGTGATGCGTGAGGCGCTGGAAAAGTTTTTCGAAAGAATCGAAAGAGATCTTAATGAATACCCTAAGGCTTTTATTGACACTTATAAATAAAAGCCTTAGGTTGCGCTCCATGAAAACAGTTCTTTCCCTGCTCTTTATTCTTTTTACATTAACTCCCGTGGGTGCACAGGCTGAGCCCGGATTTTATTTCCCTGATTATCCCTTTGCCTTCTCCTGTAGGGCTTCGATTTCGGATGAAAAGGTGGAGTACATACCCGGAGAAGGTTATCGCCGCTACTTCGCCGAAGCGGAATTTCAGTTGGATAATGAGAACACTGGTTTCGAGAGCGAAAAAATAACGTGGAAATGGATGAAAGAAGTGGGCGATGACATTTTCCCCACGGAGAAGCCTGAAAATGCTTTTAATATGACTAGGCATTGGGGTGGTCTTTGGTTCTTTGCCGGCGAGACTCCTGCCAAAGATGTATTTCGGTTGAATTTGGAAGTTTATTTGCCTTTAGGAGATTACGCTATTAGCGATATAAGTTATGGTGAGGGCACCGCGGAAATAAAAGCCATGGCTGCTGCTAAGGCGGTTTATAAAGACAAATTTCCTTATCATTTATATTTAAGCGTGAAGTGTAAGCGCACGCTTTAATTGGTCGCATTCCGGCTGTGCCATTGGAAATGGCTAGCTGGGATAAAACTTCTCCCTGCGAGTACCTTCCATCCTCTGCCATTTGAACCTTTGGCAGTTGAGGCTCCGTTGTTTCTATCCATTCGCGATTTGCGGCCTTTTTGACCATCGTTTTATTTGGCGATATATCTTACTATCGTTCGTGTAGTTGCGGCGATTCGCTAGGGAGAAGCTGGGAACTCGGCAGCAAGTTTCAGGAGGTGCTATGAGTTTGGTCAAAAGCATTTTCGTGGTGACTTCTATCCTTTTGTGCGCAGCCACTGCGGCCGCCCACGAAGCGAGGCTGGAGCTCGGCACCTTTAAGACCGTGAGCAACCGCTTTAACATCCCAAACCCGAGTGGATCGCGGTTTTCGGTGGAATCCGATAGCCTGAAATTCTACGGTCGCGGGCAGTTCCTGCTTCAACTGTCTGAAAGGGGCTACCTGAGATTGATGGTGGCGCCTTTGAGTACCGATTATGAATACCAAAGTGTTGGGGTCACTGTATTCAACGGTGTCACCTTTCCGGCCAGCTCCAATCTCCGAGTAAGCTATCGCTTCAACTCCTATCGCCTCGGCTATATCCACCGCTTCAAACTCGGTGAGAGCTTTAGTGCCCAAGTGGGTGGGGTTGGGAAGATCCGCGATGCCAAGATCACCGTTGCTTCCGCCGGGCTGAGCTCCTCCTATGACAACGTGGGCTTCGTTCCCCTCCTGAACGTGGGTTTGCTTTGGAGAGCCCATGAGGATTGGCAGCTGCGCTTCGATCTTGATGGGGCGGCGGCTTCGCAGGGGCGGGCCTTCGATGGGATGCTGGAGGTGTTCCGTGCTTTGGACGAAAAGGGTTCCGGGATCAGTGGGGGCATCAGAGTTCTAGAGGGCGGGGCGGACAACGAAAAAGTGAATACCTTTGCTTTGATCCATTACGCTTTCCTCGCATTCACGAAAGGCTTTTGATTGATCTGGCTTATGCCCGCGATGTTATTTTCTCCGCGAATTAATTTCTATTGTGAACTTTAAGAAAAAGAGTTCGGCATTCATCAATTTATAAATACTAGCTCTCTTCTGACTGTTATATTGGCTTGCGTATGAGCCAAGGAGCTGTTCTCTATCGCTTTCGCCTAGATGTTTCCGACATCGAGCGCTCTGTTTATGAAACACTGGATTTTCGTCTCGCTCAACATAAGTCGGAATCCATTCCCTTCCTGCTTACCCGGGCACTTGCTTACGCTTTGAATGTGGAGCCGGGTCTTGAATTTTCGGCCAAGGGCCTTGCGGAGCCCGATGATCCTTGCATGAGTAGCCAAGATCCACGGGGTGGAATTGGATTATGGATAGAAGTGGGGAGTCCGAGTGCGCGGCGTTTGCATAAAGCCGCCAAAGCCGCCCGCAAAGTAAAAGTGTATACGTATAAAAATCCAGAACCTCTTCTGCGCGAGTTAGAAGCCGAGAAAGTGCATAACGGGGAACAGATTGAGATTTTTTCGCTGAAAGCCGAATTCCTCGAAGAATTAGAATCTGCCCTCGAACGTGACAACGAGTGGAACTTGATTCGAGATCAGGGAACGCTAACCATTCACGTAGGTGAAAAAACTTTCGAAGGAGCGTTAGAGATTCATTCGCTCCTGGGCGGGCGTTGAAATGCTGCATATTTTTATCGATGGCGATGGTTGCGCCGTAAAAGAAGAAGTGTACCGGGTGGCGGAACGCTATCAGCTCTTGGTTACAGTGGTGGCCAATAAAGCCATGAGCGTTCCACTAAATCCACGCACAAAAATGATTGTGGTGCGGGAAGGCCATCTTGACGCGGCCGACGATTGGATTGCCGATCAAGTGGAAAAAGGTGATATCGTAATCACCGCCGATATTCCGTTGGCGGATCGTTGCTTGAAAAAAGGAGCCCGGGTGCTTGGACCTAAGGGAGAAGAATTCACGGAAGATAGTGTGGGTGAGGCCTTGGCCACCCGTGAACTAATGCAGACCTTGCGCCAGTTTGGAAATATCGGTGGCGGGCCAGCGCCCATGGAGAAAAAGGATCGATCGCGATTTTTGGGGAAGTTGGACCAAATTATCCAGGCGCTTCGTCGATCTTCTTGATATTTTTTGCTAATAATCTTGTAGTGATTAGGATCATGAGATCCTAGAAGTTGGAGGATAATGAAAATGACCACAACCAATCCAAACAAAGCGCTCTGGGAAAAAGGCGATTTCACTCGCATTGCGAATGGCATGCGGGAAAGTGGCGAAGCGCTAGTGGCAAGCTTAGGCATCACCCCAAAAATGAAAGTTCTAGATTTGGGTTGTGGTGACGGTACCACCGCCATTCCCGCGGCAAAACTAGGTGCGGAAGTTTTGGGTGTGGATATCGCAAGAAACTTGGTGGCCGCTGGAAACCAGCGCATTCAGTCCATGGGGATCACGAATTGTAAGATCCGCGAAGGGGATGCCTGCCATCTAGAGGGCATTGAAGATAAATCCTTCGATCTCGTGATGAGTATTTTCGGCGTGATGTTCGCGCCTAAACCTTTTGAAGTGGCGAAAGAGATGGTGCGGGTCACGAAGCCGGGGGGGCGCATTGTGATGGGCAATTGGATTCCTAATGATCCCACTCTGGTTGCGCAGATCCTAAAAGTGAGTTCCGCCTATGCTCCACCTCCGCCCGCAGGCTTTATTAGCCCTATGACCTGGGGAGTGGAGAGCAACGTGATCGAACGTTTTACCGCTGCGGGAATCGCAAAAGAAAAAATCTCTTTTCTAAAAGATACCTACACATTTCACTTCCCTGGCACACCTAAAGAAACGGTGGATTCCTTCAGAAAATATTACGGACCCACCATGAATGCTTTCGAAGCTGCCGAGAAAAATGGCAAGGCTGAAGATTTAGCCCGGGAGCTTGAAGTGTTATTTAGCGAACAAAACCAAAGCACGAAGCAGGGTTTGTGTTCTATCCCTGCCACTTTCTTGCGTGTAACGGTGAAGGTGTAAGCTGGTATTCAATGAGAACAATCTTTATCATCACCACGAAGCAAGATTGGGCGAAGGCCCAGGCTGCGGGGAAATACGAATCAGCTTCCCTGGTAACAGAAGGATTTATTCATCTCTCTCGGCCGCACCAAGTGCTGCAAGTGGCAGGCCGTCATTTTAAGGGAAAATCCGATCTGCTTCTTTTGCAAATAAACCAAGAGAAGGTTGTTGCGCCTGTAAAGTACGAAGGAAATGAGAGCAATCTATTCCCGCATATGTATGGCCCATTAAATTTAGATGCGGTTGTTGGCGTAGATAATTTCTTGGAAAGAGATTCGGGATTCTCCTTGCCTGAATCCTATACATTAGTGGGCGATGTTCTCGTTCGTAAAGGACAGCCGGGAGACGAAGCAGAAATCACCAGCGTGCATACTCATGCTTGGCAACAGTCCTACAAAGGCATAGTGCCCGACCAATTTTTAGAGGAGAGGCCACTTTCTTTTCGCGATCGCTTAAACTGGTGGAGTGCCGTTGTAGAAGGAAAAGATCCTAATACCGTGTTTGTGGCGGAATCCGCCCAGCATGGGATTGTTGGTTTTTGTGCCGTGGGCCCTTCACGGGATGAAGAGTTTAAAGGCCAGGGCGAAATCGGCGCGATCTATTGTTTGAATGAATATAAGGGCAAAGGCGTTGGTGCGCACTCTTTCGTGCAGGCCAAGCGCATTTAAAAAAGAGTGGCTGTGCCTCCTCTTATCTATGGGTTTTACGGGATAATCCTACTACCGAATTCTACCGCCGTGTGGGTGGGCAAGAGTTGGATAAGAAGAAGGATGTTGATTTTAATGGAAAATCCCTCGTTGAAGTTGTGTACCAGTGGCAGCTTATTTAAGAAAATTTATTATGAAAATGGTTTTATTCATTATATAATTAATTATAAAAATACCTATATTTTTAACTAAGTATTTGATTTTACTTGAAATAATTAATTATATAATTCATTATAAAATATATGCCTAAGGCGCCAAAATTAGACTCTAATCAGCTATGGGAAAAAGCGCGGATCGCCCTGCGGATGGGGGTAAAGCGAGGTAGTGAGCTTACCCAGGCATTGCAGATCAGCCAGCCAAAATTGTCTCTCTTTTTAAAAGACCACAAAGAAGAATTGTTTATTTCGGGAAAAACTAAAAACGCTACTTATGCGTTACCGCGGGTAATTCCAGGGCTACCGTCTCAAATAAACGTATATGCTATTGATGCCAAGGGAAAGGCTATGAAGGCCGGTATTTTGACCCCCATTTTTCCTGGAGAATCCTTTCATTGGGAGAGCAAAGAGAAGGGGGAGTCTAAGTTTTATTCTGGGTTGCCGTATTTTTTAGAAGACTTGCGTCCGGGAGGCTATTTGGGCGCCTTTCTTCCGCGCCTCTACCCGGAACTAGAAGCGCCACAGGATATTACCAAGTGGAGCACGGATCATTGTTTGCGTTATTTGACCCGCTACGGCTCGGATCTCATCGGCAATTTCATATTAGGAGAAGGCGCATACTCTCGCTTCCAAGAGCAGCAAGAGAAAACAGTTCCGATTCCTTTAAAGAAGCGTTTCATGCGTTATGAGGAATCGGCCAGTGATGTTTTGGCTCTTGGAGATCCCGGTTCGTCGGCGGCGGGGGAGCAGCCTAAGTTTCTAACCACAAAAGAACCTAATACTAAAGTGATCGTAAAATTTTCTCCGCGCAAAGAAGATGCGCGCGCGCGCCGGCAAGCTGATTTACTTTGGTGCGAGGATTTGGCATTGCGGGTGTTGCAAGCCAGAGGATTTGCTGTGGCATTAGGGGAAATATTGGATAATAAAGTGCGCACTTTTTTAGAATTGGAGCGCTTTGACCGTGTTGGCAGGCAGGGCCGGCGAGGTCTCGTTTCTCTACGAGCTTTAGATTTAGAGTTTGTGGGAAAAGGCGAAGGCTGGAGTGCAGTGAGTGAAGTGCTGTGGAAATTGAAAAAGATTTCTACTGATGATTTTATAAAAATTCAGTGCCTTGATCTCTTCGGAAAGCTTATCGCCAATAGCGACCGCCACTTGGGGAATCTTTCTTTCTTTATCGAGGCAGAAGAAAAATTTAGTTTGGCTCCCGTGTATGACATGTTGCCAATGCTCTACAATCCAAAAATAGAGGTAGTAGACCGCGAATTCACACCACCACGGCCAACGCCATCCCAGGCAGAAGCTTGGCGAGTTGCTTTGCCTGCCGCCATAGAATTCTGGGAATTGGCCAGTGAACATAAATCCATTACAGCGCAGTTTCGCAGTATCGCTAAAAAAAATCATAGAAGCTTATTGCAATTAGAATCTATGGTGGAGGATCTCCCTGAATGAAAGAGGGTTTAAATAATATATACGGCAAAGTTATTTTTATTAGCTGGATGTAGGTACGGGCGCAGGATTTATGATCAGTAAAAATTTCTTTTGCTCTGCCCGCTCGAATTGCTTTTTTAGGAGCGTTTATTTATTTGAGCGGCTCTTGGTCAAGCGCCCAATTTGTATTTTCTTTCCGTGGTGATCGTTACGAGAGTAGAGCTCGCTGAATTGTCTGCTACCTAGCGCAATAGCTCATGGGTGTATTCTTCGTCTGATTTCCAAGGCGGTGAGTTTCCTAGTTCAGCATAAGGATCCCGTTTTAAGTCTAATAATCTCTGCCATTCTAGTTGTAGGAAAATGGCTGCATCTTTTAGGGCTTGTTTTTCTTTATCCTCAGTTTCCGTATTACAGGAACTATTAGGATCGTAAGTTCCCGATTGGCAGATGGCCACTTCTAGTTCATAAATATTTGGATTCATGCGCTCTAGCCACCTATCCAATGGGAGCGCTTTTTTAGGTTCAATGGCGGGATCGAGAACATATTTTTGACCCTGTATTTCCACTACGGACGCTACATGGAACCACCAAGTCACTCTTCCGTTTTGTGAATTGGGGGTGGCCACATTTAAATTCCCAAACACGAAAATTTTACTGGGTACTGGTATCTTCAAACCTTTGGCCGAACGGTTTACTAGTTCGGCCCGGGCGAAGCAACCGTCGTCGGGATAAAGCCAAGAAATTCTACGGGCCATTCTTCCACTAGTTGGAGATATGAGCCAACGGTGATCCCGTAATATGTTGAAGTGACTGTCTAGTATATCCTTGTTCCATGTGGCCACCAAAGGTAGCTCATGTTCATTGGTGTATTTTTCCGCCACGACCAAAGCCGAATCGCTATAAAACCGCAGACCGGTTTGCCCCAGAAATCGGGCTTTGTATTCTAAATAAGATTTTCCAGGTTTCCTTTTGGCAGAAATATGGGGGCTTGCGTTCGCTAAAGCCAAAGTGCCAAATGCAAAAAAGACGGCAAAAACTTTTAGCAACATGATCCAAGACCCTAAGGTTTTAAGAAGGGATGCTTGTACAGCAGGGGGCGGGATAGAGCTATATAGTTTTTTTAGTCTTACATTTTTACGATAGGCTTAAATCCACCCCAGAACATACGCATTCCATCAAACGGCATATTATCCGGCCCCATATTGCTTAAACGGGGATCCGCCATCACTTTTTTCATCACTCGATCCCGGTGAGCGCGAGATTTATAGGTGGCCCAGGAGAAGAAAACCACTTCACCTTTTTTGAGCTTCACGCTTTGTGGAAAGGAAGTTACTTTGCCGGGTTTCACATCATCCGCCACGCACTCCACATAATCAATGGCGCCGTGATCCCGCCAAACTTTGCCGGCCAGCTTAGCTATTTTTTTATACTTGTTAATGTTTTTACGGGGAATAGGAAGGATGAATCCGTCTACATAACCATATTTTTTTTTCATATTTACTCCTTAGGTTGTTTCTACGAGGGTTTTTAGCTTCGATAATCCTTTTTCGAACATACTGCCTACAACTTTATCCATATTCATGAAAACGCACATTACGCGACCCATGAAAGTATTTTTTCCACGTACGCTCCAGGTTACAACGCTTTGACCCCCCATATTTTTTACGGTGTATTCCGCATCTTGCACCATATTCATCGGTTCTTGGTATTCGAGTTTGATCGCCACACGTTGGTTTGGCGTGCTTTCCACAATCGTGGCACTGCCTGTGCCCAGTTGTTTGCCGCCTGTCCAGCTAGCTTTGGAACCCACGCCCGCATCGGGGCCGGAATATGTCATCTTGGCATCGGGATCTATTTCAAGCCATGGTCCCCACCGCTCGGCTAGTTTAGAATTATTGAGATAGGGGAAAATTTTTTCCGGCGCGGCTTGGATCGTGATCTCCCGGGTAATTAAATAATCCGCCGGTTGCAAAGCCACAGCACCTAAGAACACTACTAGCACTGCAAATAATCCAAACGCGATTTTTCCTAGCATAATCCCTCCTTGTAGGACTGTAAAAAAGTCTCATTTTTTATTGGGATCCGCAAGTCACTGAAGTATTCAAGCAGTTATAGAATGTGGTGTTTTAATTTCTCCATCATCGCCCGGGAAACATCTTCGTGATAGAGCCCGTAGGATTCCAGGTACAAACCTTTGATATTATGCGAGCCAGAAGAGATTGCATACAGAATGGATTGGTCGTCGGGATCGGAAGCATTTTCGAAGCGCACTGCTTCGTCTACCGTGAATTCGTTGGGATAGATTTTCTCTTGGCCACTGTCGATTTCAAAGTGGTCGAATTTTAATACTAGGTTTTTATCATAGCCTCTTTGGTGCAAATGCTTCATGGCTTCTGTGGGCATGGGCATAAAACCGGTTCCGGCTTTTTGCATGTCGCCAGAGTTTGTTGTTTGTTCCATGAGGTGCCTCTCTTTCGTTAGATTTTTGCTGTGCTTATGAGTGCATTTTGAGTGCCGGATGGGGAGGCTGCGGCGATTTGCACACCTTTTAACGGCAATGACTTTTTGCATCCATCTAGGGAAGGGGTGGTATAATTAAGGATCAAGAAATCGCCAAAGGAGGCGCCATGAAAATCCTAGGAATTTTACTTCTTTGTTCCATGTTGCTCGTGGGCACTTATTCTATTGCACATGAAGAATCTTTTTCTGCTGCTCAATCTGACCAAGAGATGAGGTAGTGGTTTGCGGATGTGATGTGGAAAAAATTTATTGCGGAACGGGATCCACGTTTGAAGGATATTCCTTATTTTTATGAAGAAATGCTCGCGATTTTGGAAAAGGAATCTGCTGGAATTGATTTGCAACCAGGTAGAGTGCCCCACACCATGCTCTATGGTTTTATAAATGGCGAAATCATTGATCGGGTGAGTGTGCGGCATGAACTAAACGAGAATTTGCGCCGACGACCATACACCTTCTTGGAAGGTGGTAGAGCACTTCGGCGGTAAGTTAGAAGATCGAGTTTGGGACGACGTGGACCAAGAAACCGTCCGTCGCTATTGGATTTCCTTATAAATACTGCTTGATCCCTCTTTGGATAAAGTTACTCTATTAGTAGAGTAAACAAGGAGGTTCTTTTGAAAACCATCATTTTTAGTTTAGGCATTCTCTTTTCCGCCTATGCTTTGGCCGCACCAAATAAATACGACATAAATTTCGACTTGGCCTTGGATGGAAAACACCTTGTTTCTGCCAAAGTAAAGGCTACAGCGGGGAAGAAAAGCACCTTGGTTCAGGAGAACGATTCCGGAAAGAACATCATTGATCTTGTGGCCACGGAAGAAAATGGAGCTATCTTTATGAACTTCACTATCAGTCAAATCGGAAAAAATGGGGAAAAGAAAGTTTTAAGCAAGCCCTCCATAGTGGCTAGAGAAAATGAGCGCGCTAAAATTGAGATGGGCCAAAATAATAGCGATGCCGAGCATATGTCTTTAAGTGTGTTAGCAAAAAAATCAGCGATGTAGTGATTCGAAAAACTTATAAGGAGAAATAAAATGCCTACAAAATTAAAATGTTTATTCCAGCCTTTGGCTCAACCTACCTGTGCTTCCCTTTCCCTTTTGTTCATTCGACTAGTGATCGGCGTGGCTTTTATGATGCACGGCTGGGGAAAAATCCAAAATCCTTTCGCTTGGATGGGTCCAGAGGCGCCAGTTCCCGGATTCTTGCAATTTTTAGCAGCTCTCTCGGAATTTGGCGGAGGTTTGGCTTGGGTGATTGGCTTTTTGGCACCCTTGGCATCTTTTGGTATCGCTTGCACCATGGCGGTAGCTTTGCACTTTCATATGATTGTGCGTCAGGATCCTTTTGTGAACGCTACGGGTGGCCCTTCGTATGAATTGGCTTTGGTGTATTTCGCTGCGGCTCTTTTATTCCTAGGAGTAGGTGTAGGAAAATTTTCTATAGACGCTAAAGTGTTCGGTCAGCGGAACTAAGAGTTTCTAGAAAAAGAAAACCCTCCCAGAAAATCTTCGGGAGGGTTTTTTATTGTCTAAAAATAGACTAGTGGTGGCGGGAGCCGAAGCCGCTGGTGCGGTTTCTTTTAACGTCACTATGTTTTTGCTGAAGGCGCTCTTTATAAAGATCTTGGGGTGGCAAATTCTTTTTATGCTTCCAAGCTTCTGGATTCGCGGCTTGGGTTTCCGCATTTTTTTGCATTTTAGGAAGAACAAGAACTGATTTTTTTCTCAGTGGGGCTTTAGTTTTTTTACGGATGCCAGAAGCGGATTTTGCTTTGGTGGCTTTTGCTTTCATTTTTTTGGCTGGTTTGGCTTTTTTTACTGCCTTACCTTTTGTGGTTTTTTTGCTGGTCTTGCGGGCTTTTTTTGTGGCCATGGAATCTCCTTTTTTTTAAAACTAGGATCTAGTGTAGGGGGGCCAGAGAAATCCTGCAATGGAGGACTAGGAGAAAAAAGCGATAGCGGCGGATTGTCTCTGAGAAAATGGGGGATTTTTTATTGGGTAGTAGATCATAAATATGCCTCGTCCCACACTGGTATCGGTGGCACCAAAGCGGTGGCTGGCCATAGAGCCTTGGAAAGTTGCAAGGCTGGCAATAATGGCGACGGCTTTTTTTGCAAAAACGTTACCTGCGAACAATAAGTTAGTGATGAACCGTGACGGGCACGAGGTATTTAGAATTGGCTTCTGGCCCGTCCGTTGTTAAAACCAAATCTCCTCGAATTCGCGGAGCCGCTTTTTCTCTCGGTATAAAACCTAAGGGCTCTGTGGCAGATGCTTTCACTAAGAATGCATCTTGGCTGCTATCCCGTAGAACTTCCGCTTTTACTTTACCATCGGGCACTTTGATGCCGCTGTAGAATACGTTCACTTCCACTGTAGGATCCACGCTGGCTTTGTTTAAGGTTAAATCAATGGTTTCTATGGCCAGATAAAGGGGTTTGCCGGCTTCAAAGATCACACTTGGGAAAAGTTTGGTGGCAAAGTCGGAAGCGTCGGGGTGGGCGGCAAAGGCAGGAACAAAATTCTTCCCGTCTTCAGAGATTGTGTAGAGCATGCTGTCTACGCGTCCGCCAAAGTTTGGAGAGGCTAAGGTTTTATCCCCAAGCTGTATAATGAGAGCAGGCACTTCTGTTTCTCCTGTGATGGGAGGAGAGATTTTTTTAAAGGTCCAGGTGCCGGGGGCCACTTGCACGGCAGGGAAGTTATCCATAAACGTAAGATCTTGCAGATCTGCATTTATTTTAGTGGCTTGGCGGGAAGAATTGAGAACAGTCAAGATGGACTCATGGGGGAGAGAGGAAGCCGCATCCCCAGCAGCGATTTCAATTTTCTGGCTTGCTAGTTTCATACGGTCAGCCATCAGCATAAGATCGTACTGGGTGGCGCTTGTCCAACGGCCGCTGCTGTTGGATACAGTTACCTCATAGATTCCCGCTTTGCCTTTAATGTCAGTAGCGAGCTCTAATACAGGATCTTGCATATCAGGCCGGCGGAAGAAAGGGCGGGTATCTACAATGGAATGGCCATCAGGATCATACACAGACACAAACAATGTTCCGTTCATGCCCGAAGGAATACCTGCTTTTACCACTAACTTTTCATCCCGGGCCGTAAGGGCTATGGGGTAACGATGGTGCTCGTTGGGAGCGATGGCTTGTTTTTTCTTGGCGATCGCCGCTGTACGTTTCATGGGGCGAGCATTGATGGAACCAAGATCGAAAGTTTCGGTTTTATCACCGAGCTGAAGAGGCATTTGCACAAGATCTACAATCGTTTGCAAACGTTCATCCCCTAGCCAAACGGAATAACTCGCCACATAGGTTTTTCCCGCTTCCATTTTATCTAGTTTGCGCAAGCTTTTGATGGTTTGCGTGAGTGAATTAGAAAGATGGATGTTGGCGGTGGTGCCGTTCTGTGTGGCTTCCCCAGGAACCATGATGCTAAAGGGCATATCTTGCGTGAGCTTTTGCACTTTGCCTGTATTGTCTTGCACATCCACATAATCTAAACGCACGCGGATTTCCTCAGAGCGCGCTTTTAGCATTTCGCTTTCGGCGGCCTCATCGTCGGGAACGAGGGTGAGGGTTATATCTTTTGACGTGGCGATATTTTGGGAACGATCAAAGAGACGATTGGTAGCATTATTGCCGTTGATGGCAAGATCCACGTAGAGCGTGGGTTTGTTTTGTAATTTTTTTAGTTTTCCTAAGAAGGAATCATAGGCGCCATCTACATTCACAAGGCCTCGGCCTTGCTCAGGATCTGTATAATTAGGAAGGCGTTTGGCAGTTTCTTCGAAACTTGCACGCAAAGCTAAAGGTAATTGCAGAAGTGTGATCGGATTACCTTCTTTTTTCTGGAAGATCTGCTGGAGTTTCTGCTTTTTTAGCTCAGCAAAACTTTCATACTCCGGTGTTTTTTGCGCTAAGGATAATAGGGCCGCGGCAGCACCTGCCGCTAAGGGCGAAGCCATACTTGTTCCATTAAACATTTCATAGGCGCCGTCGGCGAGAGTGATGGACGAAAGAGCTGATCCCGGAGCCACAATGCTCGGACGAACTAAACCCGTGAAGGAAGGCCCCACGGTGCTGAAAGCAAAAAGCGCATCTTCGGGATATACAGGCGTGCCCGCATAGTGTTTTTGGTAGGCGTTTCGGGAAATCGAAGCTCCAACTACCATCGCAGGACCAGAGCTACCTAAATTACTGGTGGAACGGTAGCCTGGGCCCGAATTACCGGCAGAGATAACAAAAGTGGTACCGAATTTAGCAGAGAGATCCCGGATAAGATAATCCACGGCATCGATTTCATAGGTTTGAGAAGCACCCAGTGAAATATTCACCACCTCAGGAACGCAGCCATAGGGATTGTAGAAAGTGTCTACTAAAGCTCGAAGGATGGCGGCATCGGTGCAAGTGATACCAGAGCAAACTTTCATGGACATAATATTCGCTTTCGGCGCTACGCCTTCAAATTTGCCGTTGCTGCCCGCGATAATGCCGGCCACATGGGTTCCGTGCTGCCGGAAATCTGCGCCCAAGCTAATAAAAGCAGGGGTATGGTCAGGATTTTTTTCGATGAGCACAGGATAAGCGATGGTTCGAGTGCGATTAGGAAATTCCAAAAACACGGGGAGGTTTGGGGCTTGTTTTCGCCCACACGCTTGAGTGGCGCGGATATCATTGAAATCAGCGATCGGTTGCGACAATTCTTTTTCTGTAAATTTGCCATCACCTTTGGCGTTTATGTAAGCAACCTGGAGGCCGCTCTCTTTGTGTTTTCCCACGATGGTAGGAAACACATCATTGGTGAGTTTATTTTTATTTAGATCTAGACCCGCAGTATTCTCGCTAGCAGTTTTTTCTGCGTCTTCTAATTGTGCGGCCATGGCTGCTTCATTGATCAAGGCCACATACACAGGGGCTGTGGGATCTAATCCTTGAGGCAAAGGAATTTTCACTTGCGGATTTACCACCACAAAGTCCCCTTCTACCTTCACTTGGTTCAGAGCTGTGCGGGTTTCTTGGGTGTGATCCGCCCAGTACACCATGCGATCTTTTAAGCCGGGGTGGCTAGCATCCACACCAGTATCAATCACGGCCACTGTAATATTTTCGCCCAAACCCTCTCCAGGTTTACGAGCACGTAACTTTGCTAAATTCACTTCTTGGGTGGGTACAAAGAGATCCCGGGTGGCACCGGCAGGTTCCCGGTGGATGGGAACGGGCTTGAAATTTTCTGTACTGCTTAAAGTGGCGCTACGAATTCCTAAGCTTGCAATGAATTCTGCGTCGATAATTTTTTGGGTGGGTAGAGTTACGATCAAAAAAGGAATTTGAAAACCAATTTCCAAATTTGGATCGTAAACAACTTTTCCGCCCGCAGCTTTTACCAAGTAACTGGTTTTGGCGGTATCATTCACGATGAGTAACAGGGTTTGCTCGGGGTAATGATTAATATTGTGTCTACGAATTTCTTGGTCGATCTGGCTGGCGATATTTAAAGCTTTGGTGGCTTCAGCGTTTTGCTGAATCATGGAGCTTTCCACCATCACGCTTTCTTTACTGGTATCAATTTTCTTTCCTTTGCTACAGCTGACAAGAGTGAGAGAGAGAAGGGCAAAGCCAACAACAAATAGAATATTTTTCATATTCCAACTTCTCGGATATTTTCCGTTTTATTTTAGGCGGGAATGGCAACGGGGCCGTGTAAAAAAACTGTTTCAGCGGGTATACAAGCTTTTGATTTTTTCCCGGTTTCCTACCACCCAAATCAGATCTTTTTCGGATAGTTCCATGGCTGAATCGGGGCTTAAAAACCTTTTACCGTCTCTTTCGATACCCACGATCAAACCATCGATGGCTTCCCGTAGTCCACTATCCCGAATGGGCTTACCTAAGAAAGGAGAGGTGGATGGTAAGGTAAGAGACTCCAAACCAAAGCTATCGCCGTTGGTATTCGCCGGTAAAACCGCTTCTTCAATAATATGAGAAGCGGCTAGGAGTTGCTCTTCTGTACCGATCAAAAACAAACGGTCAAAAGGCATTAGGATATCTGTGCGGCCGGGGGCCAGGATTCGCTTCTTTCCTCTTTCAAGTAGGGTAACGGTAACTCCAAAGCGTTCTTTTAAAGAAGAATGCATTAACGTTTTCCCCACCAACTCGGAATTAGGAGAAAGCACAAATTCCGCGAGTGTGGCGTTCCAAGGAGCTAACTCTTGCCGCGGATTGGCTTTAGCTAACTCTTCCCGCTCCCTATCGTTGAGATTCGATAAAAATCTTTCTTCCATCAGGCGGTACACGGGCTCCGCGTGGCGGCTAAAAATCAGAAAAACCAATACAAAGAGCGAAAGCACTAATCCAGTGGCAGTTCGAGCGGAAGAGAATTGGCCCACAAGGAAAATCACCAATCCCGCTCCCAGTAATCCTCGCACAAGAGTAACGCCGGTTTGCAATGCTTTTAGACGTTCTAAATTTATGGGTCGATCGCCTTTTAAATCTTTCGGAGTGATTCCTAACACAATCCCCCAAAGAAAAGGCGCCGCCGCAAAGAGAGTTACTACTCCCGTTATAAGATTCACCCAAGAATTTTCACCTAATTGTTTGTTGAGTTCGGGCAAGAGTAAATTTTTAGCCCCTAGAGTGATGGCAATGGTCATCACTGAATTCAAGGCAATTTTAATTCCATATACGCGCCATAAAAGTGCGGTTCCCGATTCTGCCGAATTTCCTCTTTGCACAAAGGCCGCTTGATAACTATTCATGCCCTCTTTGAAGCGGGGAGGGAGTTTTTTATCTAGAAACTGGGCGAAACGATCTGCTTCGCGAATGAGATAGGGCGTGGTGAAAGTAGTGATGGCGGAAACAGCCACGGCCACAGGATAAAGAAAATCACTAATCACATTTAGGGTGAGGCCCAGGGTGGCAATGATAAAAGAGAATTCACCAATTTGTGCCAAACTCATGCCCGCCTGCACGGAGTGCCGCAAAGTTTGCCCAGAAAGTAGAGCGCCGAGGGCGGTGCTCACAAATTTTCCCATGATGGTAATGCCGGTTACTAAGAAGATCACCCCGGCGTGTTTTTGCACGATGGCCGGATCAATCAACATTCCCACTGAAACAAAAAAGATGGCGCCAAATAAATCTCGCACAGGAGTGAGTAAATGTTCGATGCGGTGGCCATCTCTGGTTTCCGCCAAAATAGATCCCATGATGAATGCGCCAAGGGCGGGAGAAAATCCTACTTTGGTGGCCACGATCACCATCAGTAAACAAAGGCCAATGGAAACAACTAAAGTGGTTTCATCATTAAGAAAGCCATGCACTTTTTTCAGCAAGAGGGGCACTAGGTAGATTCCCACGAGAAACCACAAGATAAGGAAAAAACCGAGCTTCAAGCTAGAAAGAATAAGTTCTGCGCCGGCAAATTTTTGAGTGGCAGCAATGGTTGAGAGTAGAGCCAGAAGCAAAATGGCGATCAAATCTTCGATGATGAGTACGCCAAACACCAAAGAAACAAAGTGGCGGCCCTTCAAGCCAAGCTCATTAAATGCCCGCACAATAATTGTGGTGGAAGAAATCGACAGAATTCCGCCCAAGAAAATACTATCCATCTTGGACCAGCCGAGCATTTGCCCGGTCAGATAGCCCACAGCCAGCATGAACACAACTTCAAAAAAAGCCGTTACTGCCGCGCTTTTTCCCACACGAGCTAATTTTTTAAAGCTAAATTCTAGGCCCAATCCAAATAGGAGGAAGATCACGCCAATCTCTGCCCAGATTTTTACGCTCTCCGTGTCAGACACGGAGGGCAAAAAAGGCACATGATGGCCCACAAGCACGCCTGCCACTAAATACCCCAGTACCACCGGCTGGCGCCATTTCTTGAATAGGAGCGTCACAATGGTGGCGGCGATGAGTATGATTCCTAGATCTTGGATAAAAGCGGGCAAGTGAATCATAAGGGGCTAAAATATGGCAGATTTTTTTGGCCAACACCAGCCAATTTCATGAATTTATTAGAAAATTTTTTTCGATCGCTGCTTGCTCGCGCAGTGTTTTTTTGAACAATATTTTTTAATAAATAAAAATATATATATATTTATTTTGTTATGCGATAGACAGCCCGCATTGCGTTCTTCAATTAAAAATAAAAGCAGATTCTTTTTGACGCGCATGGCCATTTCGGCTCTGCAAAAATGTGCGCAATCCATTGATTCCTATTTAGCCACCAAGGGTACTACCGGCGCTGTGTCGGGAGCGTCGATCAAAACTTTGCAGTTAAAGTTAAATCTTTATCGTGAAATTTTTTCTCTAGCCCGCGAAAATCGAGATGAAGCCAGTGTAGTGCAAGTGATGGTGGACTCCATTGGTATCCATTTCCGTGCGGATTATATTTCTTATTCTACTCTTTCCAGCGCGGGCCCTATTCAGAGCATCCATTCAAGCGATTTGGCCGGGCATGTAGATTGTTGCGCTATAGAGAGGCTAATACAAAATTCTCCTCTTTATTTAGAAACCATCCGTAATAAAAAAAATCTCATTATTTACAATCTACAAAAAGAACCCACACTCAAGATTCTCTTAAAAGAACAACCACTAGCTCGGATCGATTGCCCGGTAGTTATAGAAGAAGATGTGTTGGGGGTGCTGGCGGTAGTTTGTTACCAAGAAAGAAAATGGTTGCCGTTTGAGTTGGAAACCATCCAAGAGATTGCGGAGTTCACCGGCTTTCTTTTACGGGAAGCGCGGATTAAAAAAAATCTAGAAATTACTCAAGAGCAAATTCTCTCAAAAGCAAAGTTTGCCTCCCTAGGAGAAATGGCCAGCGGTATTGCCCACGAGATCAATAATCCTTTGTCAGTGGTGCAGGGGCTAGCTTGCCAGTTGCGGCAAATGGTGGAGGCTGAAAGTAATAACTCTGCTCTTTTGTTGGAAAGTTTAGAAACAATTGATCGAATGTCGAAACGAATTGCGGCCATCACTAAAGGTTTGCGCACTTTCTCTCGGCAGGCAGAACAGGATCCCATGGAGCCCGCGGACTTATGCGCTATTTTGCAAGAGACCTTGGCACTCTGCTGGCCGCGTATGCAAGCAAGTGCTATCCATTTAGACCTGGACCAGAAGCATGCAAAGATTTTGGTGCGCTGCCGGCCAGCAGAAATTTCCCAGGTTCTCTTAAATTTGCTGAATAATGCTATGGACGCACTCGAACAGCAGGCAACAAAAAAGATTACAATAATCTTGGAAAAGCGAGAAGGCGCTACCATTTTTTTGATCCAAGATAGTGGCGCTGGCGTGGCACCTGACTTAGCAGAAAAGATTTTCCAGCCCTTTTATACCACCAAGGCCGTTGGCAAGGGCACGGGCTTAGGTTTACCCATTTCCCGACGCATCGTGGAGAATCATGAGGGAAAGCTTTATTTGGACCCCGTTTCCTATACGTCGCCAGGCTACCAAGGAGCCAGATTCGTGCTAGAGTTGCCCTTGGAGGCATAATGGCACCCTTTAAAAAGTTTCTTTGGGCAATGAGTGGGGGCGCACTGCTTGGCGCTGTGCTTTTTGCGTGGTTTTCTCCTTACATCATTGTTTGGTATTTTTCTCCGCCCGCGGATTTAGGGATCTCCTGCAAACCCGCAGTAGAATGGGCCATTGAAACTTACCGCAAGGTAATGTTTACGGGTGTGCTGTTAGGCGCTATTTTTTCTGGGATTTTATTTTTCGCTTTTACTAGCAGAAAAACGAATCCTCCGCCCGCGAGCGTATAAGCTGCTATGCAATTTTCTAGTAAACGTTTTGTAATCCGTTTATATCGCACCTCTGACTATAAGAAGTGGCGGCAAGCCCATGAGGATGCCTGGCCCAAACAAAATGAATTCGACCAAGAGAAAAAAACCGCCAAAGAATTAACTCGAGGGGCTTTTGCCAAATTTTTGAAAAAAAATAAGAATTTTCAAAAACAGGATGTGCTTTACCATTTCGGTGTTTTTGAAAAACGTACTGGGCGCTTAATGGGGTATATTATTTTTGCCCTCATTGCTCGCTTCAATGTGCAGAGCGTGCGAATTTCCTATTCCGTTTTTAATAATTACTGGAAACATGGTTATGGGCGGGAAATTGTGGAAGCTGCGCTCTTGTTTGCGTTTCGCAAATTAAAATTGCACCGGGTAGAGGCAGAAATTTTACCCACCAACCGCGCTTCTATCGCATTGGTAAAAAGCTTAAAATTTCAGTTAGAGGGTTTACGCCGTAGCGCTGTGTATTTTGATCGCAAATGGCATGACCATTTAGTGTTTGCGGTGCTGCCAGAAGATCGGGGCTTAAAATCCACGAAACCTAATTTGCGTTAGGTTTTTATTGTTTTCACATTCACAAATTCCCGGATCCCAAATTCCGCCAATTCCCGGCCAAATCCTGATTCTTTGATCCCGCCAAATGGTAACGCTGGATCTGAGCGTACAAAATCATTCACAAAACAGGAGCCCGCTTCTAGCTCTTCCTCGGCGAGCTTACGGCCCTTGGCAATATTTTTTGTGAAAATAGCAGCTCCTAAACCGAAATTCGTTTGGTTAGCTAGTTGCAGGGCCATGGCCTCATCTTCTGCTACAATGAGGGCCGCTACTGGGCCAAAAAGTTCCTCATCAAAAGCAGGCATGCCCGGCTTCACATTAGTGAGTAGGGTTGGAGGGTAATGAAAGCCTGGGCCAACGGGGATTTTTCCTCCACATAAGAGTTTGGCGCCCATGGCGATCGAACGATCCACTTGAGATTGCAGATCTTGCCGCAGATTTTCTCTGGCCATAGGGGCGATCTCGTGTTTTGTTAAATGCTGGAGAAATTTTTCGGTGAATTCGGCTTGTACTTTTTTTTCCACGATAAAACGTTTGGCCGAAATGCAGCTTTGGCCGCTATTGATGAGGCGGGATTTTGCACAAATTTCTGCGGCTTTATCTAGGTTTGCGTCTGCTAGCACCACATAGGCATCAGAGCCGCCTAGTTCCAACACCGATTTTTTTAGATGAGCGCCAGCAGCGGCACCAATTTTTCGCCCCACTTCCGTGGAGCCTGTGAAACTTACGGCTTGAATTTCCGGGCGAGCAATTAACGCTAATACTTCACTTCCCGGCAGTAGAATCGTTTGTAACAAACTGGCTTCGTTACTGGCTTCTTGCCAAATTTTCTCTATGGCCAAGGCACAGCCACTCACATTGGAAGCGTGTTTTAGTACCACTGAGTTTCCCGCTAAAGTGGCAGGAATGGCACAACGAAACACCTGCCATAAAGGGAAATTCCAGGGCATGATGGCAAGCACGGTGCCCAAGGGCTGAAACGCAACAAAACTTTCTGGACTTACAGATTGCGTGGCTAAAAATCCTGGACCTTTTTCAATGTAGTATTGGGCGCAGGCCGCACATTTTTCCACTTCGGCTTCCCCGTCTTTTATGGATTTCCCCATTTCTTCTTTCATGAGCTCAGCTAATCGCAATTTTTCTCGTAACAATACTTTGCTCAACGTTGCCAACATTTGGGTGCGCTGGGGTATGGAGGAGCGGCGCCATGTTTTGTGTGTGCTTTGGGCTAGGCGCAGGATTTCGTCCACTTTTTCTGGGCCATGGGGTGTATAAGAGCGAAGCGTTTTTCCATTTTCCGGATCAATAATTTCAATAGTGTTTCTCGGCATGGTGACACTTTACAACGGACCCAGCCTCCAGATATAGATCTGTGACAATATGGAACAAGATCGGATCAAAATAGAGCCGTCCTGGAAAAAAGCCTTACTCTCGGAATTCTCCTCTTCTTATATGGAGCAATTGCGGGGATTTTTGCGGAAAGAAGCGGGCGCTGGGAAAAATATCTATCCCCGGGGTTCCAATATTTTCAATGCGTTCAACCTAACGCCCCTGGACAAAGTAAAGGTAGTGATCTTGGGTCAGGATCCCTATCACGGCCCGGGGCAGGCCCATGGCCTCTCTTTTTCCGTGCGGGAAGGCTGCCGCTTTCCTCCTTCTTTGCAAAATATTTTTAAAGAATTAGCCAGCGATCTAAATGTGCCTATCCCTAAGACGGGTGATCTCACTTCTTGGGCGAAACAGGGAGTGCTTTTATTAAATACGGTGCTCACGGTAGAAGAAGGCAAGGCCGCTTCCCACCGCAATAAAGGTTGGGAATCTTTCACGGACAAAGTGATTCGTTTATTGAGCGAGCGGGATGATCCCATAGTATTTATTCTTTGGGGAAGTTTCGCCCATAGTAAAATTCCTATGATCCGTGTTCCTCCCCATGCGATTTTAAAGAGCGTGCACCCATCTCCACTTTCTGCTTACAACGGTTTCTTCGGCTCTAAGCCTTTTTCTCAAGCCAATAATATTTTGCGCTCGTGGGGAAAAACTGAAGTTGATTGGCATTTGTAAGCCACCATGGAAACCAGGGAAAAAATTGAAAAATCTATAGTTCGGGAACGGGCATCTTTAGCACTCGAAATTCCCATGGAGGCGAAAGCCAACACCATCCGCGTGGTGGTGCTGCAACATCCCCAAGAGCCCGATAAAGAATTAGGCACGGCAGCTCTACTGGTGCGGGGTTTAGAAAATGCGGAATTGCGGGTAGGCCTTTCGTGGCGTTCTTTGCGAGCGGTGGCGGGAGAATCCGCAGTGCCTTCTGAATGGGTGGTTTTGTATTTAGGGGGCAAAGGGAAAGATTTTCCGAAAGAAGTGAATTTCACTAGCACCAAGGGGGATATTTTGCCGGTGGCGCCTCAACCTAAAGGGTTGCTAGTTTTGGACGGCACCTGGAGCCAAGCCAAAGCTTTGTGGTGGCGCAACTCCTGGCTCACAAAATTAAAGCGCGTGGTGCTCCAACCAAAAATGCCTTCCCGTTATGGAAAATTGCGCAAAGAGCCTCGGCATGAAGCTGTGTCCACTTTGGAATCAGTAGCGTTAGCTCTGAGTGTATTAGATCCCCAAGGGCCCGCCTTACGGGAGCATTTGGAAAATGGATTCCAGCGGATGCTGGAAGAATATAAAAAGACTAAGACTCCGCAGGCAAAGCCTTAAAAGCTTCTGTGGCTTCCACCAATTTTTCTTGGATGCCTTTTTCCCAGGCCGAGTGGCCTGCATCGGGCACGATATGCAGCTCGGCTTCGGGCCAAGCGGAATGTAAGTCCCACGCATTTTTCACCGGACAAATCACATCGTAACGACCATGCACAATCACGCCGGGGATGTGGCGGATTTTGTCTACATTTTCTAAAAGGAAATTTTCCGTTTCAAAAAAAGCTTTATTCATAAAGTAATGGTTTTCGATTCTAGCAAATTCTAGGGCGTGTTTCGGATCATCGAAGGAGCTCACAAGATCTTCAGAAAGTAGGAGGCGGGAAGTAGCCCCTTCCCATTTGCTCCACGCTTGGGCAGCCTTTAGTTTCTCATCTTCGTTACTGCCCGTTAGCCGCTTGTGATAGGCCTCGAGAAGGTTGGTTCTTTCTTCCGGTGGAATTGGGGCCAAATATTGTTCCCACAGATCGGGGAAAATATTGGAAGCACCAGACTGATAAAACCAATGGATTTCTTCTGGCCGGCACAGGAAAATTCCTCTTAGGATCAAGCCCCGCACCCGGGACGGATGTTTTACAGCATACGCTAACGCCAAGGTGCTGCCCCAGCTACCACCAAAAACGAGCCATGCCCGAAAGCCTAAGTGTTTACGGATTAGTTCAATATCGTGCACCAAATCCCAGGTGGTGTTTTCTTCTAGTTCAGCATGGGGCTTGCTCTTGCCACAGCCCCGTTGGTCAAAGAGCACAATGCGGTAGTGTTGAGGATCAAAAAAGCGCCGGTGTTTAGGGTCCGTGCCACCACCAGGCCCACCGTGCAAAAACACTATTGGTTGTCCGTCAGGATTTCCGCTTTGCTCTACATAAATTTCATGGAGAGGGGAGGCTTTTAGGGTTTCGCTTTTAAAGGGTTCGATTTCAGGAAAGAGATCTCTCATGGGGGTAGCATAGGGGATTTGCCGTACTTCCGCGAGATGGCCCACTGAATTGGTTCCATGTGACTATTGGTAAAGAAGGCGCACGTCTCTTGGGGCGGGATTTTCACGGGTTTTATTAATATGGTTTGTAAAAAGGTAAGGGTTTTTCGCTGGCGAATTTCTAAATATTCTGACTAATTTAGTATAAAATATTGATATTATTAAATAAATTAGCAGCGTAAAAAATATCTAGCTGGTTTAATTTATTTTGACTTACTAAGTTCGGCAACGCTATAACGCTGCTCACCTTAAAAGGGCATTTGCCCGAGAAACACGACCATTGGGAAAGGGAGAGAATATGAATTTTAACAAGCTTCTGAGGGGGATGGCTTTAGGGGCACTTTTACTGCTCCCTTTGTCTTCGGCGCAGGCTGCACTTAGCACTGAACAGCGCTTGGCCGATTTTAACCAGCTGGTGAATATTATCCAGCGTAACTATGGTCCACTTCGTTGGAAGCAAACCACGATCGGTTTAGATTTCCCTAAGGTAGTAGGCGAGTACCAGCAACGGGCTGCCGCTGCTACCAGTGATGCGGAATTCCACCGGGTGTTGGCTCAGTTTATCTCTGAGTTAAAAGATGCACACGTGAGCCCCATGGTTCCCTCTAATCACAGAGCGAATTTGGGATTCGTGGCTGATTTCGTGGAAGGCAAGGTATTGATCGAGAGCATTGATACTTTACGTTTGCCCGAAGTACTTTTCCCCTTCAAAAAAGGCGACCAAGTGCTAGCTCTGGGTGGAGTGCCCGTAAAACAATTGATGGCTGAACTTGCGAAGGTTGGACACACCGGCCACGATGCTAGCAATGATCGCATCACGGCCGCTCGTCTTACGAGCCGTCGCCAAGCTTCTGGTTTGGCTGTACCCAAAGGCGTGATCACAGTTACCGTTCTTCCTAAGGGCGCCGCGGCGCCTAAAACGGTTACGGCAACCTGGGCTGTTTTCGGCTCTCCTCTAGTAGATATGGACGATTTGGCTGGCTTGATGGAATCCAGCGTTCCTAATGCTATTCCTACGGCTGCCGATGGCGAATCCTTTTTGGCTGATTTGAAAAAACTTTCTCTCTTCAATTCGATTTTGCCTACAGCTCGTTTGGATGAATTCAAGGCTACCGGCTTGAGTGATATCGGTAATCCACGCCCCATGTTCAAATTGCCTGAGGGTGCGAGAGAATTGCCTGGCCATACTTCCACCACAGCGGCGATCTATGAGGCCGGTGGCAAGCGTATCGGACTCCTCCGGATTCCTAGTTACACCGACGATAACTTGGTGAACGAGTTAGCGCGGGCCGTGAAGGTAATGGAAGAACAAACGGATGTATTGGTTATTGACCAAACCAACAACCCCGGTGGTTCTGTGGCCATGGTTTCCGATATCGTTGGTCTTTTTGCAAAAGAGAGCTACAAGGATATGAATTTTGAAATTCGTCCTAGCCTCGGCTGGTTGACTACTTTCCAAGCTGTTAACCAAGAGATTGCCGATATGTTGAAAGCCAATCCTGCGGATATGGCTGCTAACGCCTTGAAAGCTCGTTTCGATTACATGGAAGCGGAAATTCGGGATTCTATCGTAAACAAGCAGTTCCTCTCCAATCCTGTTTCTTTGAATTTGAATGGTACGTTTGGCATGATCCAGCCTATACAGGCCGTGAATTATTCCAAACCGATCCTACTTTTGATCAACGAATTTGATTTCTCTGGTGGAGATGCTTTCCCTGCCTTGATGAAAGATAATGGCCGGGTAACTATTTTCGGTGCCCAGACTTCTGGAGCCGGCGGAAACGTGAGTGAGTATGGTCCGTTGTCGAACTCTTACTTCAAGCTGCACCTCACGGAGAGCCTGATGGTTCGCCCCAATGGCGAATACATGGAGAACAGAGGCGTGAAACCTGATATCGCCTACACTGTTACCGAAGATGATTTCATGAATGGCTACCGTAACTATGTGCAGGCCTTTACGGCCGAAGCCTTGAAGTTAGTGGCTGGTCAGTAAGAATTCTGCATCATTTCTGAATTTTGGGGCCCCTTTTTAGGGGCCCTTTTTTTTGCTGCAGTAGGCTGAAGGGGCGGCTTTTTGCGCTGCTGTTTTATCCTCAAAAATGCCCAAACGTGCTACCCTGATTTTGCACACTTATTTGTCAGTGAAGGGAGCAGGGCATGAGCATCGATAGCACCAAAGAATTTGTGGAAAACGCCTACAAAAAAATGGAAAAAAATCTGGCGGTGGTTCGTAAGCGTTTGAATCGTCCGCTCACGCTCATGGAAAAAATTGTGCTGGGTCACCTGCACGATCCCGAGAACCAAGATCTACAGGCAGGAAAAAGTTTTTTGCTGCTAAATCCGGATCGAGTGGCCATGCAGGACGCTACAGCACAAATGGCCTTGCTGCAATTCATGAGCGCCGGGGTAGCCCGCACAGCGGTTCCCACTTCCGTTCACTGCGATCACTTGTTGCTCGGCCGTTTTGGCGCCGATAAAGATTTGCCGATCGCTTTGAAAGCCAACCAAGAAGTGTTCGATTTTTTAGAGAGTGTTTCGCAAAAATACGGAGTGGGTTTCTGGAAACCAGGCTCCGGCATCATCCACCAAGTGGTTTTGGAAAATTATGCGTTCCCTGGCGGCTTGATGATCGGCACCGATTCCCATACTCCTAATGCGGGTGGTTTAGGCATGGTGGCCGTGGGCGTGGGTGGATCCGACGCGGTGGATGTGATGGCCGGTTTCCCTTGGGAAGTAAAATACCCGAAACTTATAGGCGTAAAACTTAGTGGCAAACTGAATGGTTGGACAAGCCCCAAGGACGTGATCTTAAAACTCCTCGGCATCCTCACCGTAAAAGGCGGCACCAATAAAATCGTGGAATATTTTGGCGATGGCGCAACTAGCATCAGCTGCACGGGCAAAGGCACGATCACCAATATGGGCGCGGAACTAGGTGCTACCACCTCCCTCTTTCCTTTCGACGACAATATGGCTCGCTACTTAAAGGCCACTCGCCGCTCAGACTTGGCGGATTTAGCAGCAAAGTACATACACCTCGTAACGGCGGACGTCGAGGTGTTGAAGGATCCTTCCAAATACTACGACGAAATCATCGAGATCAATCTTTCAGAGCTGGAACCCCACGTGGTAGGCCCCCATACGCCAGATTTGGCGCGCCCGATTTCAAAATTGAAGGCCGAGGTAAAAGAGAAGGGCTATTCCCCTGTCCTAACGGCAGCTCTCATTGGCAGTTGCACCAACTCTTCCTACGAAGATATTTCCCGGGCTGCTGATGTGGCGAACCAAGGGATTGCCCACGGTATGAAATCTAAGAGTGAGCTCTTTATTTCTCCCGGATCCGAACAGGTTTTTGAAACCGTGAAGCGGGATGGTTTGCTTTCTACTTTAGAAAAAGTGGGCGGTATCATTCTCACGAACTCTTGCGGACCCTGCATTGGCCAGTGGAAGCGGGATAATATGGCCGATGGCACCAAGAACGCCATTATCACAAGTTTTAACCGAAACTTCCGGGGTAGAAATGATTCCAACTCGGAGACCGAATCATTCATTTCCTCTCCTGAAATCGTGGTGGCCATGGGCTTGGCGGGCCGATTGGATTTTGATCCCCTTCACGATGAATTGACCGACGCTAAAGGCGGCAAGTTCAAATTGAAAGAGCCGCAAAAAGCTAATGACATTCCTCCTTCGGGATTTATTCCTAAGGCCGAAGGTTTTGTGAAGCCCGCCGCTGATGGTTCGAAAGTGAACGTAAAGATTGCTAGCGGCAGTGACCGCTTGCAGGCTTTGGAACCTTTTAAGCCTTGGGATGGCAAGGATTTGAAAGAGCTTCCACTTTTATTGAAGGCCAAAGGCAAGTGCACCACGGATCATATTTCTCCTGCTGGCCCTTGGCTGAAGTACCGGGGCCACTTGGATAATATTTCTAACAATATGTTCTTGGGCGCTGTGAATGCTTTCACTGGAGAAGCGGGCAAAGTGATGAATGCGTTCACGGGCGATAAAGCGGAAATTCCGAAAGTGGCCCGGGATTATAAAGCCAAGGGATTGCAGTGGGTGGTGATCGGCGATGAAAACTACGGCGAAGGATCTTCCCGGGAGCACGCGGCCATGAGTCCGCGTTTCTTGAACGGCATCGCCGTGATCGTGAAGAGCTTCGCGCGGATTCACGAAACGAACTTGAAAAAACAGGGCCTCTTGCCTTTAACATTCGCGAATCCTGCGGATTACGATCTTGTAGAGGATGGGGATAAGGTTTCGCTGACGGGCTTGTCTGGTTTGGCTCCCGGCAAAGACGTGAGCTGCACGCTCCACCATAAGAATGGCAAGAGTGATACGATCACTTTGAAGCATACGTTGAATGCGGAACAGATCGCCTGGTTTAAGGCGGGTTCGGCGTTGAATGTGTTGAAGACGAAGCGTTAGTCTTCTTCTTTTATTTTCTTTAAAGCCTCTTCCACGGGCGTGGAGAGTTTTTTCGATTGGTTGCACGGCTTGCAAGCGGGCACTACATTGCCTTTGGAGCTCGTGCCTCCCCGGGCCACGGGCACGATGTGATCCATGGTGAGTTTGGCGGCTGGGAATTTTTTCCCGCAATAGTGGCAAAGGCCTTTACCCAGAATATTTTTCCACCATTGGGAGCTTTTGAGCTCCTGGGCTTTTTTGCGTTCTTTGGCGATATGGGCTTTATCCGCCTCTAAGTTGTACCATTCGGCCATGATGGGCTTTGCCTTTCCGTGGGGATTATATATAGTCGCCCGCTAAGAGGAATTCAATGCAGTCTTCTCAGATCACTTTTGCCCAAGGTTGGCGCCCATTTTCCGTGGGGAAGCCCGATGTGGTGCGGGCGCTCGCCAGCGCCGAGGGTGTGGCCGATCGATTGCGGGTGGTGGCCTTTGCGGAACTCCAGGCCCGGGATGCATTTTTGTGGGGAGCGGAGCGCTTTCCTGATGCGCCGGAAGAGTGGCGCCAGGATTGGCTGCGGTTTGCGGCTGTAGAGGATCGCCATGCTCAGATGCTGCTCGATCGTATGACGGCTTTGGGAGTGGAGGCGGGAGCACGGAAGGTTTCGGATAAACTCAGCCACCTTTGCCGGATGGCGGAAGATCCTGTGACGTTTCTTTTTTTACTTTCCAGTGCTGAGGAGCGGGGCATGGAAGCGGGCATGATTTTGGGGAAACAGATGCAAGCTGTGGATCCAATTTCTGCGGCGATTTTTGCGCAGATCGCAGAAGAAGAAGTGGAACATGTGGCTTCGGCTACGGCGGCTTTGGCGGGGCAATCGATTTTGCAGCTCAAAGAAAAAGCGAAGGCGATGACCTTGGCTTTAGCGCACTAACTCCCGGATCACCTGCCCGTAACTTGTGTAGAAATTTTTTTCCGGCAAAGATCCCCGCTCTTTCATCAATTTATGCACTTCCCATAAACGATAAAAAGGAACGGCCACGTATAAATGGTGTTCGATATGGTAGTGCACTCCATGGGGGGCTACGAAAAATGCCTGCAAAGGATTTACTACGGTGCGGGAATTGTAGCGTTGGTCGGGGCCCGGTTGATAGCCCGCGTGTTCGGCGATGCCGCGGATCCGGAGCAATACTTGTAGGATTGTCATGGCGGGAATGAGCCAGAGGAAAAGATACAGCCAGGGGTGACCAAAATACCAAAGGGTGCCGAAAATCAAAAAGTTGGTGAATAGGATAGAAAAGATCACCGTGGATAATCCCATGGGGTCATTATCTTTTTTCTTAGCTATCGCCAGTTGTTCCGTCGATTGCAGCTCTTTTCTTCTTTTATGAGATCCATAGAGAAAGTAGCGAATGAATTTAAAATAAGAAATTCCGCTAATATCCCGGAGTAATTTCCGGGCGAAACTTGCCTTGGAAATCGGATAACCGCCGATCAAAGTGATGTCGGGATCATCGGGGGCTAAAGGATTTTTGTGGTGCTTTAAGTGGTTGTGCCGGTAGGAATAGAGAGAAAAAAGAATCGGGCCCGCACCGAGAAATTGGCCCATATAATCGTTCAGGGTTTTGGATTTAGCCAAACGCCAGTGGCAACCGTCGTGCATGATGATCGCTAAAGCCACTTGGGTGCGGGCGATAAGGATGGCCGAAGCCAAATAAATAAGCGGGTGTGGGTACACAATCGCCAAGGCAAAAGAGCCGGCGATCACCAGCCAATCTCCGATGATCCAAGCAACAGATTGCCAAGGAGAAAGCTCGCTGTATTTCTTGATTTCTTCGGGCTTCAACATATTAACAAATTATACCATTTTTTTTGCCCGAGCGAACGACCCGCCTGGCTGTAGCGCACTGTTTTGATTGGTTTTTACCTCTTTTAGTTTTAGCATTTTGCCTATGCCGAAGAAAATACGTTGGGTTTTTGTGGTGGTGGCCTGCCTGTTAAGCATAGGCGGCGGCTTACTGTTAGGAAAGCTCAAAGAGAAAGACTATCTCGGGCTAATGTATAAACGGTCTGACTTTACCTTGCTGGATGATAGGGGGGATTTTTTTCGCCTCAGCCAGTTTCCCGATACTAAACTTCTTTTATTAGTGTTTACGCCCGATGAATTGCATCCCTCCATGGTGAAAAGTTTTCGGGAGTTTTCTGGGCATCTTGGGCAATTGGCCGCTCTGGACGTGGAAGTAAAATTAATTAGTCGCACGAATCGGGAGATTGTGCGTAATTTTAAAGAGGCCTCAGGTTTTATGCGCGCTTTACTTTTGGATAGTAGCGGCACCGTGGGGCAGATTTTAGGTGTATGGCCAGATCTGCAGCCCACGCATTATTGGCATTATGTGTTGCTGGATAATCGCATGACGGTTTATTGGTCCACGCAATCGGAGCGGATATTATCCTACGAGGAAGTGATGGGTGAGTTGAAAAAAGTTAGTGCTTCGAAGCTGACTTCGAGTGGACAACCCTAACCACGGTGTGGATATTTCCGCGCACATTGAAATCGGCCACCACTTCGAGTTCGTTGGGATCCAAGAGCTTGATGAGATCGTCGGAAATGATGTTGGTTACATCTTCGTGGAAAACGCCCTGATCTCGAAATTTATTGATATAGAGTTTTAGGCTTTTGAGTTCCACACACCAAGCGTCGGGCTGGTAACGGATGAAGATAGTGGCGAAATCGGGGAAACCGGTTTTTGGGCAGAGGCAGGTGAATTCTGGGCAAGTGAATTCCACCGTATAGCTGCGGCGGCGGTTGCGGTTGGGGAAACGCTCTAGCTGCGCTTCGCGGATTTCTTTGGTACCCCGGGGTTCTTTTTTGGCCATGGGGGTTTTCTAGCCTAAGAGAGAAAAAGTGTCCAGAGGGGACGGCCCATCCTTGGGCACGCCTTATCCGCTGGTTAGCGTAAGAGAGAGATTATTTCTATTCTATGGCGGTTTGTCGGTTTTGGTCACGGACTCCTCCTTTCTGGCCCATCCTGGGCCGTTTTAAGCAGCGAGACAGACTTTGTTTTTTCCTGTCTGTTTGGCTTGGTATAGGGCTTGGTCCGCCTGGCCCACCATCCGGCGGATTTCTCCATGGTTCTCTGCGGTGGCAACTCCAACACTCACGGTCACGTTCACTTCTCGCTGAATTTGTCGTCGTAGGGCTTCAGCCAATACCTTGGCTTGGTGCATGCCCGTAGATATGGCTAAGATGAATTCTTCGCCGCCGAAACGGCCCACTTCGGCGCCGGCGCGCACGCAGCGTTTTAGCACCTTGGCCACCCGGTGGAGAACATGATCGCCCACGATATGGCCTTCGAGATCATTCACGGCCTTGAAATTATCGATGTCCACCATGATCACCGAGATGGCCCCGCCATGGGCCTGGGCCGTCATGGTTTCCAGGCGCTGGAAGAATTCGTCGCGGCGGAGGAGACCGGTTAGATCATCACAAGCCACGCGGTTCTTCAGCTTCTGGATCATGCCCATCATTTTGTGCACGTCAGATTCCATTTCCTGGATCATCTGGCTGGCTACTTCTAGATTGCGGCGTTTCATGGCGATTCCCTTCAAGAAGGGTAATTGCAGGGAGGGGGCCAGGTTGGAGTTTGCTGTGATTTTGCGGAGTTAGGGGCGGGGGTGTATCCGCGCGGAGACAGTCTGGGCGGATTAAAGCAAGTTGGGGAGAGACGGGGTGGGTTTATTCATCTAGATAATGCCCACCATATAATCCCGCACGCAGTTGAGATTCAGAGATAATGTAGTAACCATCTTCACAGGTGTAAGGGGGGGCATTTATGGAGGCCATTTCATTGTAGAAATTTTTTGTGCATTCATTTATGCATCCCAATTTGTAAAGGGTTCTTTTGTGATCGATGCTTTCAGCTGTGGTGAAGTGAGCTGAAGTGCTTGCCCCGCAAGTTTGAAGGCAAGCGGATCTTTTCTCTTTTACTTTAATAGCTGAGGGCGGATCGGTTTTGTATCTTTTGAAATTTCCTCTAGTTTGTTCGCAAGCTCGTTTTCCCCATGAGTTTCGCAAGATATAATCATACTCATTTGTTTTGCAGTTGAACCGGCGGCCAGCAATTGTGGAGGCGTGCCTCCTTTCCATTTTCTTTGGAAGAATGCTCTCGTCAGAATCGAGAATTTCTGCGTAATAATAAACAGCCACGGGGGTTGTTGGTTTTTTATTGAAGTGCAGGTTCATGTTGAGAATGATTTGTTCTGGTTTTTTGCCTAGTGATTTTATTTTTGGCTTTTTATTTTCAGGTAGAAATTCTGGTTTGCAGTTGAGCCTACTCAATATATTGATCGGGTCATATTTAAATGCTGGAACTGACTGGCTGCTCAGTACTAATAATTGAGTGATCAACTGGATATCGCCTAGATTCGGAAATAGCTCTTTAGCGCTTTGGGCGGCGTAACAGAGGGATTCGGGGTTTGGGTCTTTATAGTAATTATAAATATTGTTTAAGATTAAATCCCCGCTTGTTCTAAAATAGGTTTGGGGATCGATGAAATCTGATTTGTTGGAAGGGGAATCCTTTTCCCGACAAAATCCATTTTTGATCATTTTTTCAATGGCTTGACCTGTAGATCCTCCGGCCCTCTCATTAAAGGATTTTTTAAATGTTTGAAAGTTTTCCAGTTTTGTTTGAGATTCCTGTTCTTTATCTTGCAGGGCAATTATTTCTTGGGCTTCTGCTAGGCCAAAGTTGGGGAGGGCGACCAATTGGTTAAAATATTTTTTATAGTTTTCGAATTCTTCTATTCTTTTTTGGGTAAGTTTTAAATTTTCCCTATAATTTATAAAAAGTTTTTTCCGGAATTCATTATTATATTGGATCATGGCATCGAAGGCGGAAACCTGACTTTCTTTTTCCCGAGGATCGGGCCCGATTTTATTTATGTATAGCCAATGGGAAAGAAGATCGGCCGCAGGCTGTGCATAACAACTTGGACCGCTTTGGTTCCGGATGGGTCCTAATTCTGCACGTAGGTCCACGTTTTTATCTGTAGGGCAATCTTCCTGGGCTAAAGCACTAGCTGCGTAAAATAAGAGCAGAATCAGGGGAAAAATCTTTCCCCACATTTTACGCTGCCTTCAGCGCTGTATCTTCCGCCACAGCAGTATGATCCCGGTATTCCTCGGCGTGTAAGCCGTGTTTCTTCAGTAGGCGGCAGAGGTTTGGTCTACTCACTTTCATGAAGCGAGAGAGCGCGGAAACGTTGCCATGGAAGTGGGAGAGTTGCTGCTGCAAATATTCCCGTTCCATATTTTGCATGTATTGCTTTTTCCACGCATGGTAGGGCATGCCCGCCGTAGTAGAAGCAGCACCATTGCTGCTGGCCACTTGGGCTGTTACGGCAGATCCGTCAGATGCTGCCAAGGTGAGCGTGGGTTTACGGATCGGCGTAGCGTGGTTCACGCCTAAGGCGTTGGCCACGGCTTCCGCGGTTACCACGGGGCCTTGGGTGAGCATGGCGGCTCTTTGGATCACGGATTTTAATTCTCGTAAGTTCCCTGGCCAGGTGTGGTTAGAAAGCAAGGTGAAGCAATCGGATAAAAACTCTTTCGGAGCTTTGGGATGGCCTTTGGCTACTTGGGCTAAGATTGCTTTGGCGAACATGGGCAGATCTTCCATGCGATCTTGCAAGGCAGGCAATTGGAAATGCACGGTGTTCAAGCGGTAGAAGAGATCTTCCCGGAAGGTTTTCTCAGCTACGGCTTTTTGTAAATTTTTGTTGGTAGCGGCGATCACGCGCACGTCTACTTTAATTTCTTCGGATCCACCTACACGACGGAAAGATTTTTCCTGGAGCACACGCAAGAGTTTACTTTGCATGGGAAGAGGTAATTCACCGATCTCATCGAGGAAAATGGTTCCGCCGTCCGCGAGTTCAAATACTCCCATTTTACGGGCATTGGCTCCGGTGAAGGCACCTTTTTCGTGACCAAAGAGTTCGCTCTCGATCAAGTTATCGGGCAAGGCTCCACAGTTCACTGGCACCCAAGGACCCTTCGATCGCGTGCTCAGCTCGTGAATGAGTCGGGCAGCAACTTCTTTCCCTGATCCAGAGGCGCCAGTGATGAGAACCCCCATTTCACTGCCGAGCGAGCTCTTGGTGAGTTGGGAAATGGTGTCTTTCACGCCGGCGATGGCGGGGGAGGACCCGAGCATATCGAGTTTGTAATCGGGGCTATCGTGTTGGATCCGGTGCACGAGTTCCGTGCGGGCTTCCAATTTTTCTTTTAGTTTATCGTTGGCTACGGCTAGATCGGCCGTTAGTTTGCGATTTTCTTCTTCCAAGGCCGAGCGCTTCACGGCGGCTTCTAGGCGGTGGGAGAAATCGTCCATGTCGAAAGGTTTTTCGAGGTAATCAAAGGCACCAAGGCGCAAGGATTCGATGGCGGCGCTTTTTTCGCCGTGGCCGGTGATAAAAATAATGGGGGGTACGGAAGCGTGTTTTTTCTTCAGCTCTTCCCACATTTGGAAACCGGTCATCCGGGGCATTTTAATGTCGCTCACGATCACGGTGGGTTGGAGCACGGAAAATACATCACAGGCGCGATAGCCGTCTTCCACGCACACGACTTCGTGTCCCTGCCGTTGGATGGCGGAAGTTAAGAGTTTGCGGATTGTTTCTTCGTCGTCAACTACTAGGATTTTTGCCATGGTGACTTATCCTTCCTTTGTCTCTGAGTTTAAGGTTCGGTAATCTACGGGCAAAGTTAAGAGAAAAGAGGCACCTTTGCCCGGGGTGCTTTCGATCATCATCGATCCGTGGATCTTGGATAGAATTCCATAGGAAACGGAGAGGCCGAGGCCTGTTCCTTTTCCTACTTCTTTGGTGGTGTAAAAAGGATCGAGGGCACGGTTTTTGGTTTCCGTGCTCATGCCGGCGCCGTCATCGCGAAAACAAATTTCCAGGAAACGTTTCGCATCCTTGGATTTACGGCGCACTTCGATTTCGATTTTGCCCGAAGCCCGGCCTGTGGCTTCAATGGCATCCCGGGCGTTGGTGGCTAAGTTGATGAACACCTGTTCAAGCTGGAAGGGGTTGCAGTAAATTTTCGGCAGGTTTTCTTCGGATTGGATTTGCACATCGATACCGCGGCTTTTGAATTGCTGATCGAGAAGATTTAAAGATTCCTGGATCACGGGCACAATCTCCACGTTCTGGAAATCTTCCACGCTTTTGCGGGTGAATTCCCGGAGTTGCTGGATGATCTTTTTCATGCGGGTCGCGTTTTTGGTGATTTCTTGGGAAAAATCCAGAGCCGTGGGATCCGCGAATTTTTTGTTTAGTAAATGATGCAATTCTTGGCTAAAGCCCATGATGCCAGAGAGCGGTTGATTGAGTTCGTGGGCCACGCCGGCGGCGAGCTCACCTAAGGCTGCGAGTTTCCCCGCTTGCACGAGGGCTTCCTGAGCGGATTTTAGTTCCATGTGGGCGCGCTCGAGTTCTTCATAAGCATTTTTTAATTCTAAGTGCTTGGCCAAAAGATCTCGTTCCATGGATTTTTTCACGCCCATATCGTGAAGGATGCAGAAGGCCACGTTCTGGCCACCGGTGCGTTCCGCCGAGAGGGTTTTAACGGAGAGGGTGGAGAAGGCGAGGTAGCCGTCTTTTTTCAAGAGGGCCATATCTTCGTAGAAGCCGCTATGGCTAAGCATCTCTTGAGAGAAAAGTGCGGAACGAGTTTTTTGCCCATTTTGCAATTTCCCGCTGGGGAATAATTTATTTACGGGTTGGTGGGTGAGTTCGTTGGCAAGGAAACCCGTGAGTTCTTGCAAACGGCGATTGGCCGAGAGTATGTTTCCAGAATCGCCATCCACGAGGAGAATCGCATCGCCCGCTTCTTGGAAAAGCAGCTCGTAGAACGCGATCGGTGCGGAATTTTGGGTAGCGGGAAAATTTATTTTCTTGGCAGCGCTCATGCGGCACTCCTCAAGAAAGCGGAAGCGTTGTCCATATCTTTTTGCACTTTTTCCACGAGGGCGGGAAGATCTGCTTCGGTGAGTGCGAGGGGTTTTAGTAGATCTTCGGTGATGAGTCCGCCGGAAGCATCCCCCGAATAACCGATGCTTGCTTTCACTACGAGCTGATTGGCCAGGGAAACGATTTGCACCACGGGTTTGATGGAATCGAGCATGGTTTCCATATTGGTTACATCCGCGTGATGGTAGCGGATGCTCATGCGGATCACCATGGGCAAGCGCCATTTATTCGCGATGTATTCTCCGAGGTAGCCGTGATTGGGAACTTCTAGGCGCCGTTCGGACTCGTAGAAAGAGATTTTTTCTTTTTCCGTGAGATTGATAATTTTGGTGAATTCATTGGGCGCAATTTGGAGCATCACGATTTTTCCTACGTCGTGCAGGAGGCCGCAGGTGAAACACTCTTCAGGTTTTGCGTAGCCGATTTTTTTGGCGATCACTTCGCTGGCCACGGCGGTACCTAGGGCGTGTTTCCAGAAATCTTGGAGGGAAAAGCGGTTGTTCTCTTTGTCCGAAAAGAGGGAAATTACAGAAACGGAGAGCACGAGTTGCGCGAGTGTATTGAAGCCGAGGTAAGCGAGGGCGCGTTTCACGTCTGTCACTTCGCCGGGGATGCCGTAGTAGGGGGAGTTGATGAGTTTCAGCACTTTGGCCGTGAGCACTTGGTCTTTTTTGAGTACGTCTGCAATATCCGCCGAAGACGAATTCGGATCGTTGATGAGCTCAGTCACCTTGGTGGCTACGATCGGTAGGGTTGGGATATCGTTCAGTTTCTCGAGGATCGGTTTCCACCGCTCGATGCCACTGATCTCTTGGTCTTGCTCCGCCATGGATACTGTATCGGCTCGGATACGGGGAAAGTTTAAGGGGAAATTTTGGTTGGAGAACGGGGGGTTAGGGGGGAACCGTGCGCTGTGAACTGTGCACGGTGCACAGCGCACGGTTCACTGTTCGCTGTTTGTTGGCCCAATCCGCTCCAACGCTTTCCGCGCAAGCTCCTGACCAGCTTCATATTCTTCCCACACCACATCGTCGGCGCCCAACGCGAGTAGCTTATCCCGGTCGCTCATATATTTCACGCGCATCACCACCGGTAGATCCGGGCACTCCTTCTTCACTTTCTTGATCAAAGATTGCATGGCCTGGGGATCGGGAATTGTAACCACCAATAGACTCGCGCTATGGATGCCCGCGGCTTCCAGCACGATCATGGAAGAAGAATCCCCATAAACCGCGTGCTGCTTCGAGGATTTCAGTTGGTGAATCATTTTATAATTTAGATCCACCACCACCACTGGGGTGCCAGCTTCTTGTAGTTTCTTGGCCACGATGGAGCCCGTTGGGCCATATCCACACAGCACCACATGATTTTCTAAACCAAAGGCCGCGCTCTCCTTTTCCGGCGCATCACGCTTAACTTCGCGGGCGATCCAGTCGATCTTGTTCATGAACGCAAATGCCCGCTTCACTTTCGGGTAGAGCTTCAACACATAAGGCGTGGCCACGATGGAGAGAATCGAGATTCCCAGGAGCCGCTGGTAAGAACTTTCAGAAATCAGATTATTTTTCTTCGCCGAAAGCAAAATGAGAAAACCGAACTCGCCAATCTGCGAAAGCGCGAGAGCCACAAACACAGAAATTTTAGAAGGGTAGCGGAAGAGAAAAGCCACGCCCACTACTATCAAAAATTTCACCACCATGATCAAGGTGAGCCCGATGGTGAACACGGGCCATTTGTGTAGGAAATAAGAAAAATCCAACAACATGCCCACGCTCACAAAGAAAATCGCGCTGAAGGAATCCTTCATGGGCAGAACTTCGCTAGCTGCTTGGTTGCCGAAGTCACTTTCGCTCACTAATAATCCAGCTAAAAAGGCGCCTAACGCTAAACTTAATCCCGCCTGGTGCGTGAGTGCCGCGATCCCTAAGGTGATGCTGAGTACGGAGAGGGAAAATAATTCTTTACTGCGGGTTTGGGCTACAAAGCGTAAAAAGCGCGGGATCAAAAAGCGGCCTAGCACAAAAATCACGGCGAGAAAAATTCCTAGTCTGCCAAAGATGGCGCCTACTTCGGCCATGGCGTCGCCACCGGTGCCTGGCTTCAAGGCCAGCATCGGTAGCAAAACTAAAATAGGAATGGAGATTACGTCCTGAAATAATAAAATTCCCGTGGAAACGTTGCCGTAGGTGGAACCCACCTCTCCCCGCTCCGCTAACAACTTCAGCACTACCACTGTGGAAGAAAGGCCAATTACGACGCCCCAAACAATGGCTTCCGGTTGCGACCAACGGAACACTCCCGCCAATAAAAAACAAATTCCCGTGGTGATTAGCACGATCAAAGAGCCGCCTAAGATCGCGATGCCTTTCACTCGCATCAACTGAGCGATGGAAAGTTCCACGCCGATCGTAAACATGAGCAGGCCGATGCCGATCTCTGCCAAGAGCTCCACGTTTTCATAGGGCACCAGTTGCAGGCCGTGGGGGCCGATCAACATGCCGCCGATCAAATAGCCGATGAGGGTGGGTTGCTTGAGGCGGGCTAGCACGGTAGCGCTGGCAAGGGCGGCAGCGAAAACGTAGAGAATCGATAGAAGGGGCGAACTGGCATGCATCGATGGAGCCTTCGCCCCATCGGCAGAGAGTTTATTTTCCTCTAGGACCGAAGAGGGCTGTCACTTTGGAGCTTATCTTCTTAATGATAGCAGGGGCGGCTTTTTTCTTACCAGCGAATTTCTCTTCGGACTTCCGGAGGCGGCTATCGTAGAGATTTACGGCTTGGCGGAATTCATCCTCGGAGCGATTTTTGGGGCGTCCGGTTTTCATGCAGTAGATAACCGGGTTTCCTGTGAGAGGAGAAGGTATATCGGCAACGGGTAGAGCCGGGCCACGATCTTGGAAATCCCGGCGGTTGTTGCGACCACCACGGCGGTGGTCAGGGCGGCGGCCTTCTCTTCCCGCTGCGCTAGCGGGGCGGTCACCGCGGGGAGGGCTACTACGATCCCGGCGATTGTTGCGATCTCCGCGATCACCACCACTTCTAGGGCCGCGGTCTCTGCCGCGATCTCGGCGGCCATGTTCTCCAGAATTGCGGGCAGAGGTTTCGCTAGATTCGGAACCTTCTTCCTCGTCGCGGTCTTCATCTTCTCTACGTGGAAAAATCACTTCTTTTGGCACTTCATTTTCTCCTAGCCATTGCACTGGAATTTTGTGTCCTAAAAACTCTTCCACGCGGATTTGGTTGTAAGCGTCCTCTGAGCTGCAGATGGAAACAGCGATGCCGTGACGGCCGGCGCGGGCGGTGCGGCCTACCCGGTGCACGTAGGTGGCAGCCTCTTCAGGCAGGTGGTAGTTCACCACGAGGGATACGTCGTCCACGTCTAAACCGCGGGAAGCTACATCGGTGCCCACGAGAGCGCGGAAGCTGCCGCTTTTAAAACCTTGGATGATGCGGTTCCGTTTTTCTTGGCGCAGCAAACTCGAGAGGCCTTGGGCGGGGATGCCGTTTTTCGAAAGAAATGCGGCCACCCAGGGCACGCGCTCTTTATAGTTCACAAACACGATGATGCTGCCGTTTTCCGGTGAATGTTTTTTGCAAACAGCTAAGAGTGAAGCGGGTTTTTCTTTATCGCCCACGTGATAGAGCACCTGCTCGATTTTTTCCGCTGTCATCTGATCCCGGGAAACGTTGATTTCTTGGGGATTGGCGCCGTATTCATAAATCATGTTTAGCACGGAGAAATTCATGGTGGCGCTGAAGAGCAGGATTTGGCGCTGGGGATTCACCTTAGAAAGGATGTAGTGCATGTCTTTTACGAAGCCCATGTCGAACATGCGGTCCGCTTCGTCGAACACTAAAATATCTACTTTGGAAAGATCCAGGGCGCGTTCTTTATAAAGATCGATAATGCGGCCAGGGGTGCCGGTAACCAAACGGGCGCCACCCTTCAAAGCGTTGATTTGATCCTCGGAACTCATGCCCCCCACCACACTCACGGTGCCGATCGGCAGATCTTTACTTAAGCGCGAGGCTTCTTCCTGGATTTGCAAAGCGAGTTCCCGGGTGGGCGCCAAACATAGCGCTAAACGATCGGGCCCGAGGGTAGTGAGGCGATGAACCGTGGGCACCAAGAAGGCGGCAGTTTTGCCTGTTCCTGTGCGCGAAAGGCCGGAAACGTCTTTGCCTTCCAAGGCCATAGGCATGATTTGCGATTGAATCTGAGTGGGTTCTTGAAAACCCATGGCGGCAATATTTGCCAGGAGGGTTTCGTGGAGAGGAAATTGTTGGAACGTCATAGTTTTTGTTAACTTAGCAACTTAGTGCATTGCGCTGAAGCTAGCAAGGTTTCTCCTTGCAATCGGGTTTGAATCAGGCTTTTCTGTAATCGAGATAGCACGAAAAAGGCCATGGGGGGAGGGTAGAGTGGCGATCCAAGCTTTGCCGGAAAAGGAAATAGCCAAAAGGCTCGAAGCCTACCCTTTATGGAAACGGGAAGGTGGGGAAATTGTCCGCACCTTCCAATTTTCGGGCTTTAAAGAGGCCGTAGCCTTTGTGAACCAAGCGGCGGAGCTTGCGGAAAAAGCGGACCACCACCCGGATATTCTGATTCAATACAATAAGGTAACCCTGCGCTTGAGCACCCACGATGCGGGTGGCATTAGCGAGCGGGATTTTGCCTACGTGCAAGCCATTCAGCCTTTTGCTCCAGGAAAAAAATAGTGGTGGAAAGGAAGGGGCAGGGGCGAATTTGGGGGTCGCCGGGCTTTTGGGCCCTGGTGATTCTCACTTTCATCAATCTTTTTAATTACCTGGATCGTTATATTCTCGTGGCGCTCTCGCCCTCCATCAAACGGGAGCTAAGCCTTTCGGACACTCAAGTGGGCTTTCTCGTGACCGCCTTTATGTTTTCTTATTTTCTCATCTCCCCGGTTTTTGGTTGGTTGGGGGATCGGGGGCCCCGCTATCGGCTCATGGCCTTGGGCGTAGCCACCTGGAGTATTGCTACCGTGGCTACGGGCCTATGCCGGAACTTTGTTTCACTTTTGGCGGGGCGGTTTTTTGTGGGGGTGGGGGAGGCGGCGTATGGAGCGATTAGTCCGTCGCTCCTTTCGGATCTTTACCCTAAATCCCTGCGGGGCCGGGTGTTCGCCTTCTTTTTTATGGCGATCCCCGTGGGCAGCGCCTTGGGTTATTTGCTGGGGGGTGCCCTGGAAAAATGGATAGGCTGGCGCTGGGCTTTTGTGGCGGCAGGCGCGCCGGGAGTTTTGCTCGCGTTTGCGCTCTTTTTCCTGCGGGAGCCAAGGAGGGGAAGTTTTGACGATGAAGAAAGCTTCACTCCCGATTTAAAAGAAGTGGTGAGTGCATTGGCCGCCAATTTTACCTATGTGCTTACGGTGCTGGGTTACTGCGCGTACACCTTTGTGCTCGGAGGCGTGGCCGTGTGGATTCCCCACTATATGGAGCGCTATTTGGGGGTGGAAGCGGCGGACGGAAACTTAGCCTTTGGTGCGATCACCGTGGTGGCGGGTTTCACGGGCACCATCATTGGCGGTGCCTGGGCTGATCGTTGGGCCAAAAAAGGCACCGACGCCTACTTAAAACTTTCGGCCTTATCCATGTTTGCGGCGGTTCCCATTTATTTATTGGTGCTGTCCACTTCCTCTTTTGTGACCTTTTGTGTGTTCGTTTTTCTGCTGGAATTTCTACTGTTCTTGAGCACGAGCCCGGTGAATGCCCAAATCGTAAATTGTGTGAGCCCTTCCATGCGGGCCACGGCCAATGCATCCGCGATTTTTTTGATTCACCTTTTAGGGGATGCGATTTCTCCGCCTTTGGTAGGTTTTATTTCAGATCTCACGAATCTCCATGTGGGGATGTTTGTGTTTGTGGTGGGAATTGTGCTCTCAGGAGCCATTTGGGCTGTAAAAGCGGTTTTTTATTGGGAATGTATGCCTTGGCCAGCCACTGCCCTAGATTTGCCCCTTAGCCAATGCCACCGGGGGTTTCATGATGCTGTACAAGAAAACACTCTGGCTGCTTTCCAGGCCGCCGAGCGGGCAGGGGCTACGATGGTGGAATTGGACGTGCGCCTTTCCCGGGATCGGCAAGTGGTGGTGATCCACGATAGTGATATCCAGCGGGTGGCGGGTAAACCGGGTCTAGTGGTAAAGCTCACCGCTGCGGAATTAAAGGCCCTCGCCCAGGCGCCCACTTTAGCGGAGGTGCTGCGCGCTTGCCCGAAATTAAAGGTGAACATTGAGATCAAGGCCGAAGATGCTCGCAGCCAAGGTTTGGAAGTGGCTGTGGCGCAGGTGGTGAAAGAAGCGGCCGCGCAGAGCCGGGTGCTCTTTTCTAGCTTTAATCCTCTTGCTCTACGCAGGCTTTCCAAGCTCTTACCCCATGTGCCCCGGGCCTTGCTCGCTACAGGGGAGCGAACAAAAGAAAATAAGTTCTATTTACGAAAAATGCTGCTCGCTTTCCTCGCGCGGCCCCATATGCTCAATTATGATGGCCGGTTTCTTACCCCGGCCATGGCCCGGGCTTTACGGATCCGGGGCGTGCCTTTTGCCATTTGGACAGTAATCGAGCATAGCGAAGCCAGAAAGTTCTTGGCGCTGGGAGCAAAAAGCATTATCTCTCCCAAGCCGGGTATATTATGAATTTTTCCGATTTTATCTTTAGCCAATCCGCCAAATCCTCCCATCCATGGATTGATAGCGCCGTTTTCGAAAGCCACTCCCAGCAGGAAGTGTTGCTCGGGATATTGGCTAAAGTGCAGGAGGCCTGCCGGGCCAGGGTGAAACACGGGGGCAAGCCCATAAAAGTAGTGTTCGATTTGGATTCCACTATTTTCGATGTGAAGCCACGCACTTTGCGCATCTGGAAAGAGTTTGCCCAAACCAAAGAGGCCCGGAAAATATCTCCTGCCTTGGCCGATTGGAGCCTTGGGCTCCAGGCCCATAGTTTGTTGTATACTCTCGAAGAGAGTGCCCGGGCCAATGGCGTGCCTGTGCCCGAAGCGGAAGCTAAAGAGTTTTTACGGGAAGCGTTCCGCTATTGGCGCCAGCGCTTTTTTAGCCATCACTATATCACCATGGATCATCCCACTTTGGGTGCCGTGGAGTATGTGAGCCGCGTGGTGGACGCAGGCGCCGTGGCTGTGTATCTCACGGGCCGGGATTGGCCAGGCATGGGTAAGGGCACACAAATGATGCTCGAGTATTGCGGCTTTCCCGTGGATCCTCGCTCTAGTGAATTATTCATGAAACCCAATAGTGGGTTGGACGATGCTGAATTCAAAGATGAGGCCTTGCGGGATCTCCGCAAGAATGGGGATGTGGTGGCCCTCTTCGATAATGAGCCGGCGAATTTCCATGTGTTCGAAAAGAATTTTCCCGAGGCTTGGCTCGTGTTCTACCACTCGAACTGCTCCACCAAGGAAGCAAAGCCAGTAAAGCGGCTCTATCGCATCGATAATTTTCTCCTGCCTTAAAATACATATATATAAATTTGTTTATATGGGTACCGTGAAATTTTGATCCTAAGGCTGCGAAATTTTCAAGCGTCAAAAAAATTTTCTGTTCAGCACCGGACTATCGCCATCGTGTAAATCTGTAAAGCATTGAACGACATGGGTTTTCGGGAAAATGTTAAGTGTTCGCTGAAATTCTACCTGTTCATCATCGACGACAGAAGTTTGACAGTGAGTATCCACGCTGTTACGCTTTTCTTAGGTGGGCGGGATTTTTGATCCCGGGAAATTTGACTAAAGTTCGTAGGTTTGAAGCGGCCCAAGGTCGGGAAGCTTGTATTTGCCCAGGAAGGATCCGTAGGCATGGTGCGCAAGTCGGTTCTTGTCGTTGACGATGAGGTTTCGATAAGAAAAGCCCTAGCAAAAGCCTTAGAGCGCGATGGGTATCTTGTTACTGCTGTTAAGTCTGCCGCAGAAGCCACATCGGTTTCCCGGGACACTAGCTTTCACATGGCGATATGTGATCTCTCGCTGCCCGATGGCAATGGCCTGCAGCTGATCCAGCAAATGAAGCATTCTAATCCTGATTTAGCCTCCATTGTGATCACGGGGAATGGAACCGTGGAAAGCGCCATCCAGGCCACCAAAGAAGGTGTATTTCATTATGTGACCAAGCCCTTCAATGTGGATGAAGTTTTAGTATTGGTAGGCAAAGCTCTCCGCCATGAGGAATTGAACCAGGAAAATAAACACCTCAAACAAGCTCTGCACCGTAAATACAATTTTGATAATTTTATTGGTGATAGCGCGGCGATGATGGCTGTGTTTTCTGTGATCGAAAAAGTTTCTGATACTAACTCCACTGTGTTGATTACCGGTGAGAGTGGCACTGGAAAAGAATTGGTAGCCCGGGCGCTGCACTATCATTCCAATAGATCGGATAAAATGTTTGTGCCTGTAAATTGCGGCGCCATCCCCGCGGGATTATTGGAAAGCGAACTCTTTGGGCATATGAAAGGATCTTTTACAGGAGCCGTGGCTAATCGGATAGGCCGTTTCCAGAGCGCCGATGGCGGCACGCTTTTCCTCGATGAAATCGGCGAAATGAGCCCTGATCTCCAAGTGAAATTATTGCGGGCCTTGCAGTACCAGAGCATCGAACCCGTGGGTTCTGTGCGTCCTCTGGAAGTAGATGCGCGTATTATCGCGGCCACCAATGTGGACTTGGAAAAGGCTGTGGTGGAGCGCAGATTCCGAGAAGATCTCTATTATCGCTTGAACGTGATCCCCATTGTGATGCCTCCTTTGCGGGAGCGCCGGGGTGATATTCCTCTTCTGATCAATCACTTTTTGAAAATTTATAATACAGAAAAGAAATGCGATGTGGCCATGCACTCTGAGGAGATCATGGGCGTGTTGATGGCCTATGACTGGCCCGGGAACGTGCGGGAGCTCGAAAACCTAGTGCAACGGATGGTAGTGCTGAAAGGCAGCGGCTATATTGAGGTGCGGGATTTGCCTCCTAAGTTTTTCTTGTCGAAGCCTGGATCCGCGGTGTTTGCACGGCCCTCACTTCAGCCCGAAGGCTTTATGAATTTTGAACTGCCTGAAGAAGGCGTGGATTTAAAAGCCCTCGTAAATAGCTTCGAGGATCATCTCTTGAAACAGGCTCTTCAGCGCACCAATGGCAATAAAAACAAGGCCAGTGAGCTGTTAAAGATGAATCGCACCACTTTGGTGGAGAAGCTTAAAAAGAAACAAGTGAACTTGTAATTACTTCGCGCTGGCGGGCTCTTTGCCTTTGGTTTCTTTGGCTTTCTTCTGTTCTTTTTCTACGGCCGCATCATCGCTGGATTTCACTGCTTGGCGCACGAAGAATTTCAGCACATTGCTGCGGTTGGCGCCGCCAATCAAGCCCTTTAAATCTTCATAGAGGGAAGCATCCGTAAAGAGTGCGCCAATGGTGCCCTCGCCATTTTTTACTTTCTCTGAAACTAAACGGAAATTTTTCACGGTGGTGGCCAATTCTTGGGTGAGGTTACCTGCTTTCATGGCGTGGGTTACGGCTTTTAAGTTGGCCGTGGTAGATTCTAGATCCCGCATGATATTGGCCATCTGGTTTTTTTGAGCCATGGAGCCTGTGATCACCTTGAGATTGGCGAGATTTTCTTTTAGGAGCTGAACGGCACTGCTACCATCCGAGAGCACCGTGCTGAGATCTTTGCCTTCTTCCGCGTGGATGCTTTCACCTTCGGCGAGGGCGGCTTGGTCAGCAGAGCCACCGGCGATTTCCAGGTATTTATCGCCTAGCACGCCCTGGGTTTGAAAGCGCACAAGGCTGTCTTTACGCACCCGTTGTTGGTACTTTTGGTTAATCAGGAGAGTAATCACCACGCTGTCGTAATTGCTGGTGAAGGAAATTTCTTCAACGCGTCCAATTTTTAAACCCCCAGAGCGAACCACGGCACCTTTGGCTAAGCCGCCCGCATCCGGCACTTCCATTTTGATCTTGTAGTTGCGTTCGAACAGAGATTTCCCGCCGCCCATCATCAAAATAGTGATCATGGCCACCACTAAGCTGAAAAAGAGGAAAATTCCTGCTTTTATTTCGATGTCGAGTTTACGTCTCATTTTTAAGGGCCCGTCCGTTTTCAGAAGCGTTAGATTTTAATCTACCGATCCTTCTATAAATGCCTTAACGACGGGATCGTCGGATTTCTTGATATTTTCTACGCTATCGATAACGTGAATTTTACGATTGTACAAGATGGCAATGCGGTCGGAAACATCGAGGGCAGCAGGTATATCATGGGTAACAAAAATTCCACTACGACCCATATCCCGGAGTTTGCTCATGATTTCCAGAAGGTTCTTGGTGTTTTGTGGATCCAAGCCGGCGGTAGGCTCGTCGTAAAGGATGATATCTGGATCGAGAATAATTGCCCGGGCTAAGCCTACACGTTTTTGCATTCCTCCTGATAGGCTGGCCGGTAACAGGTTCTCGCTGCCTTGCATGCCGATCAGAGAGAGAATCGCTGCAATTTTTTCTTGAATCTCGGAATCGTTAAGGGTGGTGTGCTCCATGAGCGGGTAAGCCAGATTTTCTTGCACACTCATGGAGTCAAAGAGAGCGCCATTTTGAAAAACATAGGCGATGCGCTTACGCACGTTTGTTAGTTGGGCCTCGCTGAGTTTGGCGATATCTTGGCCCTGATAAACGATCTCGCCACCATCGGGTCGTTCTAGGCCAATGATTGAACGCAAGCAAACGCTCTTGCCCGTGCCGGATCCACCAAAAAGCGAAAGGATTTCTCCTCGGCGTAATTCGAAGCTCAAACCATCGTGCACAGCTTTTTCTTTAAATTTCTTTTTGAGGTTGCGGATTTCGAGGATTTGCTCTGCTTGCACGTTTTACCTCTTAAGTGCTGATATACATAAAAAGTTTGGTGAGAAAGAAATCGCCCACCATGATTGCAATACTAGAATATACCACTACCCAAGTGGTGGAGTTGCCCACGCCACGGGTTCCACCTTCCGTCATCAAACCGCGGTAGCAAGCGATGATTACAATGAAGTAGGCAAAGAAAACAGTCTTGGCGGTGCCTGTCCAATAGTCGTTGAATACTAGGCCGTCGAAAGTTTTTTCTATAAAAAAGTGGGACCCAAGGCCAAGCTCCAAGCCCACTAACATACCGGCAAAAATTCCCATGAGATCGGCAAAGAGTGTGAGTAAAGGCAAACAAATTATCATCGCCACCATGCGCGGAATTACGATGCGTTTAATCGGGCTTGTGCCGAGGGCGCGGATAGCGTCAATCTGTTGGGTCACTTTCATGGAGCCAATTTCCGCTGCAATCCCTGAACCCATGCGGCCAGCTACCATGAGGCTTGTAAATACTGGGCCCATCTCACGGATGATGGAGAGTCCTACTACTTTTGGAATGTAGAGTTTGCCGCCAAATTTTTCTAAGCCATAACCGAATTGCAGTGTCATCACAGCGCCGCTCGTGATGCCCGTGATTGCCACCAAGAGCAAAGATTGCATGCCGATTACTACGATTTGTTCTGCCGTGAGGCCAAAATAAAAGGGCGGAGTGAATAATTCTTTGCAGATTTGTTTAGTAAGAAAAAACATCCCGCCTAAGGCACGGAATAGACCCATCAAGTTGTCTCCGATTTTTCGGAAAAACTCCATTCATTACTCCGTGCGAAATGAGGCCAGAAATTTTTCAAAGGCCTGGCCGTTGCCGCTATCACGCTTGGGAATTGATACGTAAATGAAATCGTAGGTGCAGCTATCTTTGATGAGCACTACGGTGCGGATGTGGAGATTCACATTGTCCATATCGCCGGAAAAAAGAGTGTCGAGGGCTTTGGCGCCGTCAACTAAGGTTTCTTGGCGTTTTAAAATTTCTTTATTACTTATTCCGCGCACAAGATTATTGGTGAGATCTTCCAATGAGGTTTCACTGTATTTTCGACATAAGCTATTGATAGAAATGATGGCGCCAGTTTCTGGATTTTCATAAGCGAGATCCGCCTTCATGGATTCGATCGTGGAAGGATCTTTACTCACAGATAATTTATTCCAGGGCGAATCGGGGCCAGAGATTTGATAAGTAGAGCTTTTGGGGGCGGTGCGATCTGGAAAAAGCAGAGCGCATGAAGAGAGACACATAAAAAGACCCATCCCTGGGAGCCAAAGCAACATCCTTGATCGCATAGATCCATCATCCGGGAAATACTGGCGGAAAGTCAATGAACCTAGTGTCAGGATTTTGACTAAAAAGCAGTGGCTTTCGTCGTGTTTTTAACGGCCAGTGGTTAGAGCGGGCAGAAATCTGGTTGTAGGGCATGGCATGGTAGTTGCGAATTCATAGTGGGGGTTTGTAGGATGCGAACTCATTTTTGGAGTGTCGGGATGATGGCACTTCTATGTTTATTATTGGCCACCGCAGTGGCTACAGCAGTTGAGCCAAAATTTCAGACGCTCGAGCAGTATACACGATTGCAATTACCTGTTGCCGGTGGTTCCACCTTCAGTTTGCTTAATGGCGGAACAGATAATGCTATTTTAACCTTGGATCGTGTGCGCCCGGGTGCCTTGGAAGCTATCAAATCTTGGCGGGACGACAGGGTGAAATCCGTGGAGATTATCCCGCAGGGGCTCGATAAGGTACAAATCCAGGTAAATTTCCATAAAACAGGCACAGACTCTTTCGCGTACATGCAAGGCGGCATGTTGGTGATGGATCTTTGGCAGCAATCACCTGCTACTGCGAAGGCCAGCGAACAACCTAAGGCTATTGCTAAAGCTCCAAAACCGAAGGCCACGAGCCGCGGGCTCGCTAGCGTAAAAGCTCCACCAAAACCGGTAGAAACGGTGGAGCCACTGCATCGAGACAAAGATCTTTTCCAGCGTTTTGTGATTCCCATGCCCGAACTAATCTTGCCTGCTGCAGCGGGCACTTTTGCTTTACCGCCTACGGGCCAGCTAGAAGATTTATGGCAATTCACCCAAGAAGATAAACAAACGGACGAAGGAAAATCCTTCGGTTTCGCTAAAAAATTATTCCGAGAAAAAAAATATGGTCTCGCCATAAAAACCGTGGATATCGTGCTGCGAGATCAGCCTAAAACTCCGCATAAGGCAGAGCTCGAATTTTTGCAGGCCTTGGCCTACAAAAATTTAGGGGAATCCACAAAAACCCCCCAACTGGAAAGCAAGGCCGCTGCTATCTTGGAAGAATTGGGATCCCGAAAAGATGAAAAAGGTAACTCCTTGCCTTTTCATCGTGCGATCCAACTCTATTTTGCCCAAAGAGCCTATGTAGCTGCCAACTGGCTGCAAGCCATCTTGCATTTAGAATACGTGGCTCAGGCCAGTGCTGCTAATGACCCCTCTTTGCCTTATGTGCAAATCATGCTTGCGGAATGTTATGGCAAAGTGAATCAGCCCCGACGGGCCGAGCGCATCTATCGCTATCTGTTTGAGCGTCATCCTCAGCATGTAGTAGCCAAAGAAGCCCGTTACCGCATTGCGGATTTACTCGCCTTAGAGCGCAACTATCTACGTGTAGTAGAAGAAGGGGAAGCGGCTGTGCTGGCTTACCCTGAATATGAGAAAAATCGCTCAGAAGTTTTATTCCAAATGGGAGAGGCGAGTTTTTGGTTGGGTCACTATGCCCGTGCCGAAAAATATTTCCGTCGCTTCACTGATATTAGCTCTGCGCAAACCAACGCGGCTCTCGCTTGGGTGCGTTTAGGAGAAATCAATGAGCTCGCCAAGCATAACACCAGATTGGCGCGCCAGGATTATCTGCGGGCTAAAAATGGGTATCCTTTTTCACAAGGGGATTTGGTGGCCAGTGTGCGTTTGGCGCGCATTGATCTACCTATCGAGAAAGAGCCGCAGTTTATTGTGAAAACATTCTCAGAAATGCTGGCAGATAAAACCATGGATGGCGATCTGCGGCGCATGGCTGAGCTCACCCTCGCCGATTATTTATTGCTTACTAACGAAGAAGAGAAGGCGATTGAATTGGCTCGAACTGGAATGGGGCAAACGGAAGGTACTGCTTATGAAGGGTATAAGCGAGCGTATATGCGAGCGCTTTTTGCGAAACTAGTGGGCTACAATCGACAAAAACGTTTTTCTGATTCCCTGGCTTTATATGACAGAGAACGTAAATGGTTTGATCAGTATGGCGCAGAGAGCTTTAAGGCTATGGCTGATGCCTATCGGGGTTTAGGTTTGTATGCCACCTCGAACGAGCTCATGGAAAAATACACCCAGGCCCTAAAGGCTGGGCGTGGTTTAGCCAGCGCTAAAACGGCTGATATCCTTTCTTTGGCCAAAGCGAAAAATAGTTTTGCCCGCGGTGCCTACAGCGAAACGTTGCAGTACCTGCCAGCAGATAATAATGATGCGGAAATCCAATATATGGCCGCCGTTTCCAATTTTAAAACCAACCGCAGGCACCAGGCTTATAGCGCTGCGGATAAGGCATTGGCTTTGAGTGAGCGTTCTCGCTTACCCGATTCTTCCTTGGAAGAAATCGGCGAAATTCTCATGGATCGTTCGATGAATGATCGGGATTTTCCCCGCATGGAAAAAGATATTGCTTCGCTGGTTAAGCAAATGGAAAAAGAAAGCGAGCGCCTAACCTATGCGGCGGCCGATGCTCTTTGGTACCAAAAGAAGCACGACCAAGCGGTGAAGGCGTACCTCGCGGCTATCGAAAAATTTCCCAAAGGAGAGCGTGCTGCCCGCGCACAATATAATGTGGGTATGAGCTACGTGAGTTTGGGAAAACGGGAACAGGCCGTCAAGCAGTTGACGCAATTGATGAATACAAAACAGGGTGTATGGTCTGATTCGGCGAAACAAGAATTGGAATTGTTAGCGTGGGAGGCAAAATACTCTTCTGTTTTGAGGACATTGCCTCCTTCCGGTTTAGGAGTAGTGAATTAGGCATTTATTTTTTGTGCGTGGCATGAGGATTGCTCTTTATTGGATTGTGAGAGCATAGGGATGGTAGCCCAAGGATGGGCAACCTGAGGGCCAAGGAGGGTCGCTTGAACATTAAGGTATTCGATCGCACGCTGGAAGCTTTGTCGAAATCCCTCGACATGCGTGCGGAAAAGCAGGTGGTGATCTCTTCCAATATCGCCAACGCGGATACTCCCGGATACCAAGCGCAAGCCTTGGATTTTGAAGGCGAGCTCGCCAATGCTTTGACACTCGATGGAATGCCCTTAGAACGCACCCATGCCGGACACGTAGGTTCCGGTAGCAGCTTGGAAGGAATCCAAGGAGAAATCCATAATCAGATCAATAACGTGGTTCGCGAAGACGGCAACACCGTGGATCGGGATGCGGAAATGTTTTCGCTATCGGAAAACCAACTTTTATACAACGCCGCCGCAGATCTCCTAAAAAAGAAGTTAGCTTTACTCAAATATGCCATTGCGGATGGAGGTAACCATTAATGGATCTTCTCTCTTCCATGCGCATTAGCGCTACCGGATTAGCCGCCCAAGATGTTCGTATGAACACGATTTCTTCCAATATCGCGAACGCGGAAACAGTGGGCTACAAACGAAAAGATCCTGTGTTCCAAGCGAATACGGATCGGGCCCATTTTGGCGAAATCCTCAAAAACCAAATGGATGAACACGCTCAAGGAGTGCTGGTTACGGAAATAGCCGAGAGCGATAAGGTGCGCTTACATTGGGACCCAAGCAATCCTAAACAGCGGGGCGATGGTTACGTGGAAATGCCCGATGTAAATGTGGTGCAAGAAACCGCCAATATGCTCTCAGCTTCCCGGGCCTATGAGGCAAACCTCACGGCCATCAACGCAGCAAAAGCTATGGCCATGAAGGCCCTGGACATTGGGAAATAGGTGTAAACAATGGCTAACTACGGAATGGATTTTGGAATGAAGAGTGTGAGCGGGGGAATCGACTCCTCCCGGCTCAGAGAAGCTCGGGAAAATATCCTACCCGAAAGAACAAATGGTGCCAGTGAGGGCCAAGGCGCTACATTTGGCGATTTTTTGAAAAACTTAGCTCAAGAGGCCAATACTTCCCAATTGCAAGCGGATCATAAGCTGCAAGAAGTAGCCGCTGGCCGCAATAAAGATTTACATGGAGCGATTTTATCCATGGAAAAAGCTGACGTAAATTTTCGTTTATTAGCACAAGTAAGAAATAAAGTGATCGAGGCCTATCGCGAGATCATGCGGATGCAAGTGTGACGGGGGTATGTGGTGGATTTCATTAACCGAGGCATAGAAACCATCAGTATTTTCTTTCAAGGGCTAACGCCTAGTAAGAAGGTGGCCTTTGTAACCATTTCGATTGGTTTGCTAGTTTCCATCGGCATGCTCTTTTTTTGGGCGAGCCGCACCACATATGCTCCCCTTGTAACAAACCTTTCTCCTGAAGATTCTACTTCCGTGATCCGCTATTTGCGAGATAAACGAATTCCATTTATTGTGGACGAAACGGGCCGCTCCGTTTCCGTGCCCCCAGAAAAAGTGTATGACCTCCGTTTGGAATTAGCTTCCAGTGGCCTCGCCCAAAGCGGCGTGGTGGGCTACGAAGTGTTTGATAAACAAAGTTTCGGCGCCACGAGCACTGTGCAAAGAATCAACGAGCAGCGGGCTATCGAAGGCGAACTTGTGCGCACCTTGAATCACATCAAGGGCGTGGAGCGCTCCCGGGTGCATTTAGCGCTTCCGCAGAAGAGCGCTTTCCTAGAAGAAGAGAAAAAACCAACAGCCTCTGTGATTTTGGATCTCTTGCCCTCTTTTAATCCTTCGGAAGAACAAGTGCGTGGCATGCAGCGCTTAGTGGCCTCCGCCGTAAAAGGCCTCGAGATGAATTCCGTTACGATCATCTCTAATTCTGGTAAGCAGCTTTCGCAAAATAGTGACGATCCCGAAGCCGCTTTTGCTGCCGCCACGATGGATTACCAAAGAAAATTTGAACAAAAGATGGAAGCCAAGGTGCAATCCTTGCTCAGCACTGCCGTGGGTGAAGGCAAGGCTGTGGCCAAGATCAATGCGGATTTCGATTTCAGCCGGGTAGCTGAAACACAAACTTTGTTTGATGGGGAAAACGCGGCTGTGCGTTCCGCCGAGAAAGATAATGATGTAATGCAAGGGAATCGCCCGTTGCCCAATGGTCAACCCGGTGTAAGAGCTCAAGTTCCCGGAGCGGAAAATCAAATAGCAGCCGCGCCAGTGGCCACCAATAACACCCAACGCAATCGCGAAAGAACCAATTTTGAAGTTCCTACCACCACCAAGCGCACCGAGAAGCCGATGGCAACTTTGAAGCGCCTCTCGGTGGCAGTGATGGTGGATGCGGCTCCGATTCCTGATCCTTCTGTAGCGGGCGGCGTGAAGTATGAACGCTTGAGCGAAGAAAAACTCGCCGAGTTCCGTTCCATTGTGGCCAATGCGGTGGGTTGGGATAAGGATAGAGATCCGCCCATTGAAGTGAAAAGCATTCCATTTTTTAAAGAGGATCTAGATGCTGCCACCCAGGCCGCACAATTGGCTGAGCGGAATCGCTTGATTAGCAATATTGCTCAGTGGGCAGCGATCGGTTTGATCTTCTCGCTCTTTTTCCTCTTCGTGGTGCGGCCTTTCATCAAGTGGGTTACGGAAAACACCATGGATGGAGTGGAAGATTTCTTGCCACAAACCTTGGAGGAGTTGGAGAAGATTCAATCCAAGCAAGTGGCGCAATCCTTGGAAGATATATTGCCTGAGATAGAAGAGAAGGTTGACCCGGAAAAGGTGCAGAGCGAAATGTTGAAAGAGAAAGTGGTTTCGCTCGTGAACGACAATCCGCATAAGGCTTCACAAATCTTGCACGAGTGGATT
>CAYQES010000003.1:0-166129 GCA_964416595.1 uncultured Bdellovibrionales bacterium
TCTGGCCCCCACCTGCCGAGTGATGCAGGAAGAAATCTTTGGCCCCGTGGTAAGCATTGCTCCTTTTAAAGACGAAGAGGACGCTATCCGCCTGGCTAACGGTGTGGAATACGGACTCTCTTCCTCCGTGTGGACAAAAGATGTGGGCCGCGCCAATCGGGTGGCCCGCGCCCTAGACGTGGGCACTGTGTGGGTGAATTCTTGGCTGGTGCGGGATTTAGCCATGCCCTTTGGCGGCGTAAAGCACTCGGGCCTAGGCCGCGAAGGTGGCGATCATTCTTTGGATTTTTTCAGTGAAACAAAAACTATTTGTTTGAAAGTATAAAGGAGTTCATATGATCTTTACGCTGTTGTGTTCCCTACTTGCCTCCCCCGTGTATGCTTCCGAGGCCAAACCCGTGGCTTACGGTAAAGGTGTTACGCTCACCACTTCCCCCCTCTCCCTCACGGAAGCTTTGCAAAAGCGGGAAGAGTTAAAAGGCAAGGAGATCGTGGTAAAAGCCCAGGTGGCCACGGTGTGCCAGAGTGAAGGCTGCTGGCTTACTCTGAAAGATAAAACTTCTGAAGTTAGAGTGGTTTTTCTCAATCACTCCTTTGTGATACCAAAAGATTCCGCCAAACAAGAAGCCGTAGTGCAGGGAAAACTTTTTGAAAAAGAAATTTCTGCGGCCTCCGCACGCCACTATGCAAAAGACGCAAAAATGCCCGCAGCCGAAATTGCCAAAATCAAAGCCCCAGTGAAGCAACCTTGGTTTGAAGCTACGGGTCTAACTCTTTCGAAGCGATAAAATCGCCGCACTTGGGGCGTAATGCGCCAAGTGCGGTGGTCCGTCCATTGCGCCTTTTCCCACTAAAATATATTTAGAGCTCCTGACCCGAATCCCCGGGACTAAACCAGGAGTTACTATGATCCAAATAGCCTTTTCAGCCTTACTTCTTTCCGTACTTACCATTTGCATTCCCCAGCTCGCAAAAGCCGAGGAAGCACCTGAACTTGTTCCCTATGAACAAACCGAAGAAAATTATGATTACGATATTGCCAGTCGCTACACAAAATTCTTGGGACAATCGGAAATTTCCTTCTTATATCGAGATGAGGATGTGATCCGAGTTCGTTCTTGTCGTAGAGAAGGTGAAACCGTATCGGCCATTCGCTTGCGAGTGCTCGACCACCGCGTGCACCTCAACTATATCGAAGTTGTATTCGGCAATGGCAGAAGCCAACGCATTCGCCTGAATGCTACCTTCCGCCCAGGTCAAACCACCCGTTGGATGGATCTTGCTGGTCGCAACCGTTGTGTGCAGGAAATTCGCTTGAAAGGCCGCAGCGATGCCTTCTTCCCTGGCACCGCTCGAGTACAAGTGTACGGCTTAGTGCAAGACAACAGATAGTTATTGAAGTTTGCTGTTGCACAAGCGAATGCAAAAAACCTCTCTTGGTAAAACAGGAGAGGTTTTTTGTTTATGGCGTGAGCGTAATATTTGAACAAAGTTTTAGAGAGACAAAAATTTTTCTATATTTATGATAAAATGGTTCCTTTTTTAGGAGAAACTTCCATGTCTCTAAAGATTTTGAGTGATCAAGAATTAATTACTAGTACCGAGCAAGCGCTTAAAATCATGCGCGAGGCCGAAGTGGAAGTGCTTCGCCATTTCCAGGAAATTGAAGAACGAAGGTTATGGGCAGAGGCTCGATCACTCTATAAATATATTGCGAATACTTTTCAGCTCACTGCGGACCAAATCTATCCCCGCTTACAGGCTATGCGATTGATGCGGGCCATTCCAGAAGTGGAGCAGAAATTAGAAGCGGGTGAGCTTAGCATGACCAATGCTTTAAAGGCGCAACAGACATTTCGAGCCGAAGCCAAGCAGCGGGTTGTTCCTATGGAAGAAAAGAAGGCGCTTTTGCGGGAACTCAAACACGCTTCTACCAAAGAGGCCGATAAAGTGCTCGCAGAGAGATATCCAGCCTCGAAGCGACCCCCAGAAAAAGTGACGCCGGTGGATAAAAATCAAAATCTCATTCAATTTTATGTGGACAATGAGACGCTAAAACAAATCGAAGAGCTAAAGGCCAAGTTCTCTCACCAAATGCCGTCAGGCAAAATGGAGGATCTCTTGAAAATCCTCATCCAAAAGGCTACTCGGGAGCCGAATCCGCGGAAAGCCGCCCCCGCCCAAAAGCGTTCCCGGCATATTCCCGCCGAAGTGAAACGTGAAATGGAAAAAACCCGTTCTCAGAGCTGTGCTCACTTGCATGCCAAAACCGGCCAGCGCTGCGGTACCACGCATTTTCTACAAATGGATCATATTCATGAATATGGCGAGGGAGGAGGTAATGAATTTCTGAACTTGCAGTGGCTATGTGGCTCCCACAACCGCCATCGTTTTGAAACGGGACGCGGCGACCCAAAACATGAAAACACCCGGCATTTTATTGTACCGCCCAGGTAAACACCTTATGATCAAGCCATGCAGAATCTACTCTGGGTTATAGCTTTTGGAATACTAGGCATAAGTTGCCGCTATGGCGTGGATCAGATGATAGACAATAGTACCTTTCCTCTATCTACTTTTCTTATCAATATGGCCGGGTCTTTTCTGGCAGGCTTAATTTTCGCCCTAGGAGAACGGCAGGATCTTTCGCCCTCTCTACAAACAGGGCTCTTAGTAGGTTTCTGCGGCGGTTTCACCACCTTTTCCGCCTATGCTCTGCAAACTTTTCTGCTGCTGGAGGAGGAACGTTTCCTACCAGCTTTTGGCTATTTATTTTTGAGCCCCGCCTTGGGCCTACTTGCCGCATTTTTACCGATCTTTGTAATGAGAAAATTGTAATTTTTTTCATTTGTGCGCTTGCTTGCACAAAATAATTGGCATACATATTCTCCCATGAAAACTCCTCAACGATTTTGGTTTGCATGCTTTTTCGCTCTCGCCTTACTCATAGGCAATTTTGTGTACGGAAAAATCTTTTCTGTTCCTTCCTCCCAGGAGTCTAAAACCACCGCCAGAATCCTCCACGCTGTGGATCTAACTTCCGTAAAAACCCAACCCATATCCGCCACCATCCTAGGCATATCGGAAGCAGTGGCTTCCCCTAAGCACAACCAATAGAGCCAATTGTAAATCTTCCCATCTGCGGCTAGACTAGCCCCCATGACCGCACGCAAAGGCAAAATCCTGGCCGGGGTGCTAGCGCCCCATCCCCCTCACTTAGTTTATGGCGAAAATCCCCCCCAGAACGAGCCCCGCTCGGAGGGTGGCTGGGAAAGCCTGCGTTGGGCCTATGAGCGCTGCCGGCAGCGCATTCTGGCCATGAAACCCGATGTGCTCTTGGTGCATTCCCCCCATTGGATGACAGTCGTAGGCCACCACTTCCTGGCCGTGGATCGCTTCAAGGGCCTATCGGTGGATCCAATCTTCCCCCATCTTTTCCGCTATAATTATGATCTCAAAGTGGATGTGGAACTTTCCTTAAGCATCGAAGAAGAAGCAAAAAAAGCCGGGCTCATCACCCGTCTCATGAAAAATCCCGATTTCCGCATCGACTACGGAACCATTTGTTCTTTACACCTTATGAATCCCGCCTGGGATATTCCGATCGTGTCCCTATCGTCTAATAATTCTCCCTACTATTTTTCCAATGAAGTGGGGCAGGAACAGATGGCGATCCTGGGGCAAGCCACAAAGAAGGCCATTGAAAAGAGCGGCCGCCGGGCGGTTTTGCTGGCTTCAAATTCCATGTCTCACCGGCATTTCACCACGGAACCAAAAATCCCTGAGGATATGAGCCACGAGCATGTGTACCACCACGGCCAATACCTCTGGGATATGCAGATGCTGAAACTCATGCGGGAAGGCCGGGCCAAAGAACTTCTCGCTGTGCTGCCAGAATTCATCGATATGGCCAGCGCCGAAGTGAAGGCTGGAGCGCTGGCCTGGATGCTCTCGGCCTTGGATGTGCCGGATTACCCGGCGATCGTGCATGGCTACGGCACCGTGATCGGCACGGGGAATGCCGTGGTGGAATGGAACCAGGAAACCCGCGGCCGGGAAAGTTTACCGCCGGAACTCACTCGCGTAGGAGCTTCTTTATGATCGTTAAAGCTCTTGTAGTGCCAGGTTTGCCACAATTGCTCTTGGCTCCCGATAAATCTCCTCCCTGGAAACATTTACGGGAAGCCTACGAACAGGCCCGGAAAGAAATCGAAGCCGTGGAAGCGGATTTCATCCTCTACTACTCCACCCAATGGCTTTCGGTTTTAGGTTACACTTTCCAGGCGGATCCCGCCCCGGAGTGGACCCACGTGGACCACAATTTCCATGATCTAGGATCCATGCACTATAAGTTCCGCATTGATCCCACTTTCGCTTCCGCCTACGCCGAAGAAGTGAAAAAAGACGGCCACCACACCATGCTCGCCAACTACCGCGGTTTCCCTGTGGATACGGGCACCATCGTGGCCCAGAAAATTTTAAATCCCAATAACCGCCTTCCGGCTTCCATGGTTTCCTGCAATATGTACGCGGAGAAAAACGAAACCATAGAACTTGGCCGTGCGGGTCTTCGCGCTTTGGAAAAAACCGGCAAACGGGCTGTGGCAGTGTTGGTGAGCGGGTTATCGAACCGCTTTTTTGTGAAAGAAATTGATCCCAAGAACGACGCTATTTCCTCCGCGAAAGACGACGAATGGAATCACAAGATCTGCGAACTCTTGCAGGATGGCCGCTTGGAAGACGTGGCCCAAGTGGCCCGGGATTTTGGCCGGGAAGCCAATGGGGATATGGGTTTCAAGGGCATTTGGTGGCTGAATGGCCTCTGTGGAGAAACCAATGATTTCTCTGGAAAAGTTTTAGGCTACGGCGCCATCTACGGCACCGGCAATACGGTGGCCGTGCTCACGCCTAATAAACCTGTGCGTTCTAAAGTTAGGGTGGAAAGCGCGAAGACCGCTGTTTCGGCTGCCTCCGCAGTGATCGATGCCCAAGCGGCCCCAGAGCCCGTGGGGGCTTATCCCCACGCACGAAGAGAAGGAGATTTATTGTTTCTTTCTGGGGTTGGCCCTCGGCAAAGAGGCAGCAAAAAAATTCCCGGCGTGGAATTAGATGCTGCGGGAAATATCACTTCCTATGATGTGGAAACCCAAACCCGCTCTGTGATCCAGAATGTAAAATCGATTTTGGAAGCCGCGGGATCCTCTTTAGATAAAGTAATCGATGTGCAGGTGTTCCTCACCAATATGAAAAAAGATTTTCCTGTGTTCAATAAAGTGTACGCCGAACATTTTCAAAACATCCAAGCCACCCGCACCACCGTGGAAGTAGGGGCCCTCCCCACTCCCATTGCTGTGGAATTTAAAGTGGTGGCCCGGCCTTGAAAATCTGGGATATCAGCCCGCTTTTAAGTGAGAAAACTGCTGTGTTCCCGGGGGACGTGCCTTTTTCCCGGGAGATGAGTTTGTCTTTTACGGGTGGCGATCATTTGGATCTATCTTCCATCCGCACCACTTTGCATCTTGGCGCCCATGCGGATTCCAGTTCCCACTATCATGCCAATGGAGAGGGTGTGGATAAGCGGCCTTTGGAAAATTACCTCGGCAATTGCCAGGTGATTGCGGTGAAAGTTCCCCGGGGGGAACGCATTCTGCCAAAACATATTTCTGTAGAAATCCAAGCCAAGCGCGTTCTTTTCCGCACAGATTCTTTTCCCAATCCCGACCAATGGAATGGAGACTTTAATTCCCTCTCGCCAGAGTTAATTGAATTTTTAGCCGATCGGGGCGTGGTACTTGTAGGAATTGATACCCCCAGTGTGGATCCGGCAGACTGTAAAACCCTCGATTCCCACCAGGCTCTTTACCGCCGCAAGCTTTCTGTGCTGGAAGGCATTATCCTGCACCAGGTGAAACCGGGACTTTACACCTTAGTTGCCTTGCCACTGCCGCTGAAAGATGGGGACGCCTCCCCCGTACGTGCTATCCTTTTGGAGAAGAACCGGCTCGAACCTTAAGAGGCATTCATGCGATCTCTCCTTTTGTGTTTTTTGCTACTTGTTTCCTGCTCCAGCTCAGAGCCCTCTCCGGAGGCCGAAGAAGCGGCCAGCATTGAAAATACCGACAATTGCCTAGCCAACTCAGAACTTGCGCGCCAGTGGGGAGAATGCAATGTAAAGCACACCATTTATGGTGGCAGGAGCGGCATCGGCAATTGCCATCGGAAATTTGGTCGCGATCCAAAATCCGCGGATACTACCATTTTGAAAATTCGTTTATTGCCTACGGGCAAAGTGCGAGACGTGAAAGCCGAAGAGGCGGGTCCCCGGAATAAATCTTTGGAAAATTGTTTGTCGCAGGTGATTGCTAAATTGCAGTTCGCAGCTCCGCCTAAGGGCGTGAAGCCCGTGATCTATGTGCCGTTTCAGCAGTAGAAAAATCTAAGCGCTAGAGTTAACGCGCCGCTTGTCCGGCGCCGGACTTTTCATCGCGAGATTTGTTCATATAAATTCGATTTGAAATAGGCGCCCAGCACAACTCAATGCATCAAAATGCAACCACTCCGTTTCTGATCGTCTGGTGACAATGTGTCCACAGAAAATGACACCACCATCTTCTCAACAAAGCTTTCCCGGGCTAATAATGCTCCTATGCAAACGGAAGCACACTTAAACAACATCAATTTACCAAAAATCTTTGAGTACCAATCCCCGCAGGAATATCTGGTTCAATATTTCACCTGGATGAAATCCCGTAATAAACGGATGTCGCTGCGATCCTGGGCTAAGATGATGGGCTTGAGGGACCATAGCTTGCTCGTTCTCCTCTTAAAGGGAAAGCGCCCTGTGCGGCAACAGCATATAGATTTTCTTTTACGCGGATTAACAGTTTCTGAATCTGAAAAACGTCGCTTTAAATTGCTAGTGCAAGCGGCCAACACTCAGGACGAGGAAGAGCGATTACTATTGTTAAATAGCTCCGCACCCCACGAACAAATTGAGCTGGAGCTCGAAACCTTTCGTCTTATTTCCCACTGGATTCACCTTGCCATCTTAGAAATGACAGAGCTAAAGGGATTTCGCCCCGAACCAGATTGGATCGCTGCCCACCTGGACCCACCCACTTCAAAAACTGAAATCGTTTCCGCCTGGGATCGTTTGGTGCGTTTAGGTTTGGTAAAAGAAGTAAAAGGTAAGTGGAAAAAAACCAATCGCGCCCTTACTACTTCCGGTAAAAGTAGCAACCAAGCGGTTCGCGCACATCACCGCCAAATGATCGATTTAGCTAAAAGATCCGTAGACACGCAGTCCATCCAGGAACGCATTCTAAATAGCTGTACGATGACTATCGACAGCAAAAAAATCTCGCTGGCCCAAGATATCATTTTGGAATTCCGCAAAAAAATGGAAGCCCTAGTGGAAACTCCCGGCGGTGATTCCACTTACCAATTATCGGTGCAGTTTTTTCGTTTATCTAGACATCCTGAAATCAAGAAAAATAAAATGGAGGAAAAATGAAGTTCAATTTTGTCGAGCGTAATGCTCTTAGTATTCTGTTGGCGATTTGTGTTCTCAGTTTAAGTGCTTGTGGAAACAAGCAAGACAATAATCAAGAAAATGGAACACAATCCCCCACACCACAACCTACGACGCAGCCAAAAATGGAAGACGGCAGCGGCCCGGGCAATGGCGGAGGAGCCATTGTTCGCAATGGCAACGTGCTTACGCTGGCGCAAGCTGGAATCGAAATCCCCATCACCGAAGCTCAACCATCGGAAAATCTTGAAGAAGTGAAAGTGGTGGCCGCTCTCATCGAAAAATTGGCCCTCAGCGATGGCATCCGCGGCAACCTACTTCGATCGCTAGAACCAAATGGCGCGAGGAAATACTTCAAAATCGAAGCTAAAGATTTGAATCCCGAAAAACGCGCTAAGCTGTTGGCGGCGTATTATTCGGCTATTGGCCAAGTAGTTCCGCCGGAGGACAAACTAACTCTTGTAGCTTTAACCATTGGATCGGAAACCTTTCTCTTGCCCGAATTTTACCAGCTGAGCGATGCGACCGCTCGAGCTGCGATTCTATTCCACGAAGCCCTTTGGGTGCGAAATCCTAAAATACGCCTTAGTTCCGTTTTGCGAGCGGAGATCGCAGTGGAAAAGCTACTTCGCTCGGGGTCAATCAGCAAGAATATCATTTATGACTTTGAACTATTCCAAGTGTTGAAAGAGGCGCTGGAAGACAAACACCTAGGTATGGTGGGAGCAATCCGCAAAGATTTTGAAAAAGGCTCGATAAAAATTCATCTGCCGAATAACTTAGGCGCTCCCATTATCAAAACGCTAGAAAAGCCTCATTTTCCTATCCGCTGGCTGCTGGGTGATATTGTAGTGGAAGAATTGAGAACAAGCATGGAACTCAATAGAGATGCTTTTTACGGTTATATCTATTACTTTTCCAAACTCAATCCCTCGCTCCTCTTTTTGAGAGAGCTGCAACTTTTGATACCAGACATTAAAATAAATTTTATTTCCTACGATCTCGAGTGGGAAGGCCTAAATAACAACCAATGGTATCAACCAGAAAAGATAGGCGAAGAGTTTTTTGATCTCTCTCAATCGTGGACCATGGCCGTGAGAGGACCCAATGAAAATAAATATTGTGACATTACGGGATTCATTGCTCGTGGTGGAACTTTGAACATCAAGGGAAATGTAGCCATGAACTTTTCTGTTGATACTACTTTCTGTAGCTATAGGTAAAATATCACTTTTTCACTGAAGGAGATTTTATGAGCAGAGTAATATTTTCAATTTGGATTGTGCTAGTTCTAGTTGCTTGCGGACCAGCCCAAACAGGCCTAACGCAGCAGAACGCTTTAATCACAGACAATCTAAGCACCAATAGCAATTGGCTAGAGCATGTAGGAAAATACGTAGCAGAGGATGCCACTTACCCTGTGGGTAAATACACCAAAACTTTGTCTTTGGATCGAACGGATGTGTTTCATGATAAGTGCGCAAAATATAGCCCTAATTACAAAAGATGCCTCGAGTGGGAAAAAGAGTTTTTCGAAATACAAATGTATGTGGGGTACGTTGTAAAAGAAAACAATTTCATTTCAAAAAATGCTTCCGCAACAATACTTTTCACTCCAGAGGGTACTTTGAAGCAAATATATGGTGATGAAATTAGCTTTTCTAAATCCGGCGAGCTCCTCATAAAAAATTTTTGGGGAAATCAATTCAGTAATGGTTCTGATGCGAACATGATCCACCAAGAAGATCGTTTCCGATTCACGGAAGGAAAGATTTTCGGCAAGGAGCGAATCTTTGATGAGCGGGGTGAAAAGGTGATTTACGAACTCGAAAGCCCTTTTCTGCCTGTGCAAGAATAAGATTTCTATTTTTAGGGAGGAATAGCTTGTAAACTATTCCTCCTTTTTGCCATCCCTTCAGGAAAATCTAAGCAGAAAAGTTAACGCGCCGCTTGTCCGGCGCCGGACTTTTCATCGCGAATAAAAGAATATTTTTCTGATCTACAGAGTGAAAAAGCAGACCATTTCATCGTATTCAACATTCAAGTTTTTCCTGTATAAAAACCACTCTGCCGCCCCGCGCCACGCCGCCCTCTCCCCTTTCCTTCCGCCCCGCTTTCGCCTATCTTTGTACCCATGTCAAAAACCCAAGAACAGGCCTTCGCCGCCCTTCAGGAAAAACTTGTCGCCAGTGAGTTTCCCGCAGGGAAAGATCGAGTAGAAAAACAACACCAAGCCGGAAAACTCTCCGCCCGGGAAAGGATTAACCTACTCCTCGATGCCGGCTCCTTCCAAGAGCTCGATCGCTTTGTCACCCACCGCTGCACAAGCTTCAGCATGGAAAAAAACCAGCCCTTGGGCGATGGCGTGATCACGGGCTTTGGCAAAATCGATGGCCGCCTTGTGTATGTTTTCTCCCAGGATTTTACGGTTTTTGGCGGATCCCTCTCGGGCGCCCACGCGGCCAAGATCTGTAAACTCATGGATCTCGCCGTAAAGAACGGAGCCCCCGTGATTGGCCTGAATGATTCCGGCGGCGCACGCATCCAAGAAGGCGTGGAAGCCCTTGGCGGTTACGCCGAGATTTTTTGGCGGAACGTGCAGGCGAGCGGCGTGGTGCCCCAGATTTCCGTGGTGATGGGCCCTTGCGCTGGGGGTGCTGTGTATTCCCCCGCCATCACAGATTTTATTTATATGGTGGAAAAAACGAGCTTCATGTTCGTGACCGGGCCCGACGTGATCAAAACCGTTACCCACGAAGAGGTTTCTAAAGAAGAACTCGGTGGCGCCGGCACCCATAGCGAAACAAGTGGCGTGGCGAGCTTCGTGGCTTCCGATGATGCGGGAGCCCTCAGGCAGGTGCGAAAACTTATTTCTTACTTGCCGCTCCATAATGGTGAAATGCCGCCGGCCAAAGAAAACGCGGAACCCGCCGATCGAGATACCCAAGCCATTCTCTCGATCTTGCCCGATAGTTCACAAAAGCCTTACGACATGAAGCGCCTCGTGGAAGATGTGCTGGACGAAAACTCTCTCTACGAAGTGCACGAAAACTACGCCCGGAATATCTTGGTGGGCTTTGGCCGGATCGAAGGCCGCACCGTGGGCGTGGTGGCGAACCAACCCATGCACCTTGCGGGCTGCTTGAATATTGATGCTTCTAGAAAAGCAGGAAGGTTCGTGCGCTTCTGCGACTCTTTCAACATTCCGCTCCTCACCTTCGTGGATGTGCCTGGGTTCCTGCCCGGCACGGACCAAGAATTTAATGGCATCATTGTCCACGGCGCAAAACTTCTCTATGCCTTTGCCGAAGCCACGGTACCTAAAATCACGGTGATCACCCGGAAAGCCTACGGCGGCGCCTATGATGTGATGGCCTCGAAACACATCCGCGCGGATTTTAATTTCTCTTACCCCAATGCGGAAATCGCCGTGATGGGCCCAGAAGGCGCAATCAATATTTTACACCGGGAAAAAGTGGCCAAGGATCCAAAGCTAGCGCCAAAATTAGTGGAAGAATACCGGGATACTTTTGCCAATCCTTTCCGGGCCGCAGCCTTAGGGTATATCGACGAAGTGATCCATCCCAAGGATACGAGGAGAAAAGTAGCCGCCGCCCTCGAAGCTTGTCGCGGAAAACGGGAAGTGCGACCGTTCCGAAAACACGGGAATATTCCGCTGTGAAAAAACTCCCCTTCTCCAAAATTCTCGTGGCCAACCGGGGCGAGATTGCCTTGAGAGTAATTCGTGCCGCCCGGGAACTGGGGCTGCAAACCGTGGCCGTTTATTCCGACGCAGATCGTGATTCTCCCCATGTGCTCTTGGCCGATGAGGCTGTGCACCTCGGCGAAAGCGAAGCCAAGAAAAGTTACCTCGTGCCCGAAAAAATCCTCGCCGCCTGCAAAAAAACCGGCGCCACAGCCATTCACCCAGGCTTTGGTTTCCTTTCGGAGAACGCAGATTTCGTGCGCGCTTGCACTAAAGCTGGTTTAACTTTTATCGGCCCGAGCGCCGAGGCCATGGATCTCATGGGCGATAAACTGAGCGCGAGAGCCGCCATGAAAGCCGCCGGTGTGCCCACGGTTCCCGGGAGCGAAGGCGCCTTGAAATCTTTGGACGAAGCCAAAAAGCTCGCCAAAGAAATTGGCTTTCCCGTGATCTTGAAAGCCGCCGCCGGTGGCGGTGGCAAAGGCATGCGGTTGGCCCAGAACGCGGCGGAATTAGAAAATTTCTACGAGAGCGTAAAGCGGGAAGCGCAAAATTATTTTAACGATGATGCGGTTTTTCTCGAACGCTTTGCCAAAAATCCCCACCATATCGAAGTGCAAATCCTCGCCGATTCCCACGGCAATGTTTGCCATCTTTTTGAACGGGAATGCTCCGTGCAGCGCCGGCACCAAAAAGTGATTGAGGAAGCGCCTTCACCTTTTCTTCATGGGTATGATGACGTTCGCCAAAAGCTTTTTGCCGTGGCCGTAGAAGGCGCCAAGCGCATTAAATACGTGAACGCGGGCACCATGGAATTCGTGATGGATGGCGACCGCAATTTCTATTTCCTAGAAATGAACACTCGTATCCAAGTGGAACATCCCGTAACGGAGATGATCACGGGCATCGATATCGTAAAAGAGCAAATCCTGATCGCGGCTGGTCTCCCGCTTTCTTTTCGCCAAGAAGATCTTACCGCCCGGGGAGCTGCCATCGAATGCCGCCTCTACGCGGAAAACCCCTTCACCTTTTTGCCCTCCCCCGGCCCCGTAAAAGAACTGGTACTTCCTGGTGGCCCTTTCGTGCGCGTGGATAGCGCCATGCAAAGTGGGCAAGTAATTCCCTTAGAGTACGACCCCATGATCGCGAAACTTTCCGCCTGGGGGAGAACGAGAGAGGAAAGTCTCCACCGCATGCACCGGGCCTTAGCGGAAACGGGAGTGGCGGGCTGCCTTACGAACCTAGGATTTCTACGGCGCTGTATGGAAAATCCTATTTTCCAAAAAGGCGATTACACCACGGGCTTTATTAAAGAGCAGGAAAAGGTGCTCGCCAATCCCGCAAGCCTGCCTCCCGGCATTCAGACGGAAGAAGAGTTTCAGGCATTGTTAGCGCTGCTCGCCCGTACCGAAACCCCCAACGCAGTAAAAAGCGAAAGCGCCGCTTGGTGGAGAACACATGTCCGATAAAAACTACACTCCCGCCAGCGGCTTCCTCTACGAAGTGAAAAAAAATGCCCAAGGTGGCTTAGACGTAAAAAAATCCGGCGATAAAAAAGGTTCTTCCGTGAGTGTGGAGCTCACCCCTACCCCCATCGATAGCCAAACCAAACGGGTGCTCCGTAGTCATGGAGAAAACCGGGATCTTTTCTGGGTCTACGCCAAAGGCAATAAAAGAATTCTCTCCTGGCCCGGGGGCTCCATTGAACTAGAAGCCTCCGAAGGCAGCGAAAACAATGGCGCCGGTGGCGGAGCCTTGAAGCCCTTGAAACTCACCATGCCGGGAAAAGTCTTAAGCGTAAAAGTAAAAGAAGGCGACCTCGTGGAAGCCAACCAGGGACTCGTGATCGTGGAAGCCATGAAAATGGAAAACTTGCTGCTAGCTCCGGCCAAGGCCAAAGTCACCAAAGTAATGGTGAAAGAAGGGGATCGTTTAGAATCTGGCGCCACCCTGCTCACCTTTGGGCCTGCAGAATGAAAGATTTGTCTAAATCCAAAAATGTAACTCCCTCGGGCTTAGCTCTTAAAAACTACTACGGCCCCGAGCAAGGCAAACCCGGCGAATTCCCTTATCAGAGAGGCGTGCACCCCGATATGTACCGGGGCCGCCTCTGGACAATGCGCCAATACGCGGGCTTCGGCACCGCCGAAGAGAGCAACAAACGCTATCGCTATTTATTATCCCAGGGCACCACGGGCCTCTCCGTAGCTTTCGATCTGCCAACCCAGATGGGCTACGATTCCGATCATCCCATGGCCTTGGGGGAAGTGGGCCGCGTGGGCGTGGCGATCGATACGCTGGCGGATATGCGAACCTTGTTCCAAGGAATTGATTTAAGCCGCGTGACCACTTCCATGACCATCAATTCTACGGCCTCAATCCTCCTCGCCCTTTACATCGCCGTAGCCGAAGAGCAGGGCGCGGATTTAAGTAAAATTTCGGGAACGATCCAGAATGATCTTTTGAAAGAATACATCGCCCGCGGCACCTACATTTATCCCCCACGAGCGAGCTTACGAATCATCACGGATATTTTTGCCTACTGCCGGGAATCGGTGCCCAAATGGAATCCGATTTCCATTTCCGGCTACCACATCCGAGAAGCGGGCTCCACGGCGGCCCAAGAGATCGCTTTTACGCTGGCGAACGGTTTCACCTATGTGGATGCGGCCCTAAAAGCCGGACTCACCATCGATCAATTTGCGCCCCGCCTCTCCTTTTTCTTCAACGCCCATAACCATCTCTTAGAAGAAGTAGCCAAATTCCGGGTGGCCCGAAAAATATGGGCGGAAACTTTGAAAGAAAAATACGGCGCCAAAGATCCTAATTCTTTAAAACTCCGTTTCCACGCCCAAACCGCAGGCTCCATGCTTACGGCCCAGCAACCCATCAATAATGTGGTGCGGGTGGCGATGCAGGCCCTGGCCGCAGTGCTGGGGGGGGCCCAAAGCCTCCATACAAACGGTTTCGACGAAGCGCTATCGCTGCCCACAGAAGAAAGCGCCCGTCTAGCGTTACGCACCCAGCAGCTTATTGCCTATGAAAGTGGTGCTGCCGACGTGGCGGATCCCTTAGGCGGCTCCTATGCGGTGGAAGAACTAGGAAAAGAGCTAGAACGCATCGCCCGCTCGTATCTACTAGAAATCGAAAAACGGGGCGGCATGATTCCTTGCGTGGAATCGGGCTATGTACAAAAAGAAATCCAGGAGGCCGCTTACCGCACCCAAATCTTGATGGATAAGGGCGAACAGCTGCAAGTGGGCGTAAATTGTTTTGAGGCCGAAGAAGGCACCCCTCCAGAGCTCCACACCCTGGATCCCAAACTGCAAAGTCGCCAAATCCAAAAATTGCAGCAGTTTAAAAAAAGCCGAAATCAGAAAAAAGCAGCAGATGCTATCAAGCATCTTAGAGTGGTGGCCATGGGCTCTGAGAACCTCATGCCCGCAATTTTGCACGCCGTGAAGAATCACTGCACCCTAGGCGAAATTAGCGATGCGCTTAGAGGCGTGTTTGGAAAACACAAAGAAATCCTTACGGTTTAGCCCTGTCTCCGTTCGGAGACGTTCGTGAAAATCGCAGCAGTCAAATAGTTGGGCAAGGTATCCATTCTGATACAGGGAACTTTCCTGTGTAAAATCCAGCTTCTTTTTTCGGCATTCCGGTTGCACTTACCCAAGCAAGCGTAAAACAAATTTTTGGGGGTATTTATGAAAACTTTATTCTTCACCTACTTCTTATTAGTTAGCTTAGAGGCGCAAGCTGATCTTAAAATGGAAGTCGAAATATTAAACACGCATCATAATGCCGCTATCGCAGCATTAAATGAGATTAAAAAAGAAGCCCCTAACTGCACAGATTTAGCCGCCGGTGCCATCACTGATGCAGTAAATGAAGCTCAAACCAAACTAATAGCCATCAATGAAAGCCTCAACGGAGCAGCTGCGGCTATGTTGATTAATACTATAAATGAAAATTCTTGCACTATGCCATCTATGAATGAAATCCAATCTATGCATTCAGCCACAGAGCTTGTGCAAAGCGGACTGGCTGAAATCCAAGAAGAAATTCAGAAAAACGATAAAGAAATCCTCTATCGCCTTTCTGGTTCTGATAGTAAAAATAGTTCCTGTAAGAACCAAACTCCTGGAAATAAAAACACCTCCAAGGCCTCCCTTGCCTACCAAGCTTTCAAAAATGAAATAAAAAACTACAAATTAACGAGCGATAGAATCCAACTCGAATTAGCAGGCCTTCCTAATATGACTAAAGGTGGAAGCACAGTATTGGCGGATACATCTAATGCTTGCAGTAACAAAAACACTGCAGCCTTATGGAGCCAGGAGTTTGTGCAGAAAGCTGCTTTCAGTGGCGATCGCGCTCCCGCTTTTATCCAGAACAACGGAAACAATTGGTCCGAGCAAGCTCTGTAATTCCTTAAAGCCCCCCAAACCCCCTGCCCGTTCTAGTTTCCCCCGACTAGGACGGGTTTTTTATTTTATGCACAATAAGCAAAGGCAAAAAAGTCCGGCGCCGGACAAGCGGTGCAGCATTCGTAGACGTCTCACGCTCGTAAATGTAAGCACATATGAATATCTTCGATTTTTTGTCCATAGACCCGGAAGAGATCCGGCACGCGCCCGAGCTCCCGAAAACCTGTGGTCTGATTTCCGTAAATTCCACGGGCGTAAAAATAAAATCCCCATCCCTGCCGGATTCTTTAAACAAGCGCAATTCGTGTTGCTGGTAGAGAGGAAGATCGGCCGCTTCGGCTAAACGAATCTTCAGCACGAAACCTACTTCTTATACAGCCCAATTTCCCGCAGGCGCTGATTCAAATACTCGCCGGCGGTGATATTGGGGTAACGCTTTTCATTCAAGCGCTGAATAGAACGCGGCAATGGGCTTAGATCCACTTCGGATCGAGGATGCACAAAAAACGGCATGGAGAAACGGCGCTCCCGGGAATTGCCGGGATTTACCACGCGATGGGTGGTGCTTTTGAGCAAGCCGTTCGTGAGGTTTTGCAACATATCGCCCGTGTCCACGATGATCTGGCCTTTTAAAGCGTGGATCGGCAGCCATGTGCCATCCCGGCGGAGGAGCTCGAGTCCGCCAGCGGTGGCTTCGCACAATAAGGTGATAAAATTAATGTCTTCATGGGCACCGGCGCGGATGCTTTGGGGATCACGATCGGCGGGAACTTCTGGATAGTTGATGATCCGTAGGATCGTGTTGCCGTCTTTTGCCATGCTCGGTAAGAGATCTTTCGATTCACCGATATAGAGAGAACAGGCTTCCAAGAGTTGCATGGAGCAAACGTCCAACTGGCGATAGAGCTCCAGCATCACTTCTTTAAATTCCGGAATTTCCTTCGGCCAAACGTTGGGTGGGTAGACTTCCAAAAGTGGATTACCAGGATTCAACTCCCGGCCCACATGCCAGAATTCTTTTAGGTCTGGTGCTTTATGATCCTTCGCGTGTTCCCGGCCAAAGCTCGTAAAACCCCGCTGGCCTTTTAGTTCTAAATCTTCGTAGGAACGTTTATTGGATTCGGGAAGGTCAAAAAAAGCAGCAGCTAATTGATAGGCCTTTTCGATGAGCCGGTAATCTACGCCATGGTTTTGGAGAGCGAAGAAACCCATATCCTTCAGGGCATCTCCCATGCGGCCCACAAAGGCCTCCTTTTGGCCCTGGGAGCCACGTAAGTACTCCTGCAGGTCTACTACTGGGATTGTTTGATTCATTGCTCCCCCTTTTGCAAGGAGAACTAACCGCACCCAGTGCGCTTGGTCAAGAGCGGAATAAGCTGCCCCCTTTAATTGTTGATAGACATGCGGATTCGCTCTTATAGTAGGGCTTTCTTGACCAATTTGGAGCTATTAATGTTGGATCTATTTTCCTCCCCCGAAGTCTGGCTAAGCCTCTTGATGTTGACCTCCATGGAGGTGGTGCTGGGGGTAGATAACCTCATTTTTATCAGCATTCTGGCGGGGCGCTTGCCCGAACACCAACGGGACAAAGCCCGCAAAGTCGGATTGCTCGGGGCCTTTGTAACTCGGCTAGGTTTGTTAGCGATCATCAGCTGGATCGCAGGCCTCACGGCTCCTTTATTTTCAGTGATGGACCGGGAGTTTTCCGGAAAAGCCCTAATCTTGTTTGTGGGGGGCCTATTTCTCCTCTACAAAGCCACCACCGAAATCCACCACAAACTGGAGGGCGAAGGCCACGGCGGCAGTGCGGCCCAAAGAGCCGCGACTTTCATGGCCGTGATCCTGCAAATCATGCTGCTGGATTTAGTGTTTTCCTTGGATTCTGTGATCACCGCCGTGGGCATGAGCGATCACATTCCCGTGATGGTGCTCGCAAATATTATTGCCCTCGCTGTGATGCTGGCTGTGGGTGGTGCCTTGAACCGTTTCATCGAGCGGCACCCTACGGTGAAAATGTTGGCATTGAGTTTTTTGTTGATGATCGGCCTCGTGCTCATGGGCGATGGCTTAGGTTTTCACATCCCGAAAGGTTATGTGTACTTCGCCATGGGCTTTAGCGTGATGGTGGAAATGATTAATTTGCGGATTCGCTCCAAAGGGCAGCCTGTGCAGTTGAATCCCGGTAGCCCACAGCCGGGAGCGCCGAAATAAATTTTTGTATTTTGATGACTAAAAATAGCGCCTTGCAAATTTAGACCCAACGCGTTATTCCTCCTCGCGCTTATTAATACAAATATCACGCAGGAGATTTTATGAAATTCGTTCTTATCGCCATCCTCGCTCTCGTGGCCACCAATGCCCAAGCCGCCACCCGCAAAGTGGAAAAAGAAACCATTATTTGCGACGGCATCGAAGAATCCAAAGGTTACAAGCTTGTACTGAAAGCTAAAAGCCAATCAAACGTAGAAGAAAAAGCTATTGCTTACTGGGCTACCCTCGATCAACCCGATGGCATGGGCTACGAAGGTTTGATCTTTGGTTATAAATCAGATGTATATCTTAATCTAAGGCCTAAGCGTAATGGCAATGTTCAAGTAAGCGGCACCATCTACATGGACGATGCCGAGCAAGAGCTAGAGTATGAAATCGCCGACGGCACGGTGATCAATCTTCACCTTAACTGCCATCTTTAAATTGAGTGAATGAGAGGCCCGCGCTGAGAAAGCGTGGGCTTTTATTTTCGAGCGGTAGAGTATACTCTCCAAGTAATACTCTAAATAGGTTTTTAAATAAAATATGTTCTTACTATTTTTACTTCTAACCACTTCCGTTCAAGCGGATCAAATTTGGTCGCCCGACAAATCCTACCATGTAGATGTATACGCAAATATGAACTACCGCTGTCGTAAAAATAAAGAGGTGGTGAATTTTGTGTATTACAACAATGGAACAGATCCCCTCTTTCTTAACTCGTGCGCTGTCACTTATCATTATTCAAAATGCCCCAACCCAATGAGTGGTGACGGGGGCGGGCCCAATGATCTTCGCTGCCCTGAGAGTAAATGGAAAATGATAACCCCAGAAAAATCTCTCTTTACCTCCGTAAAAAGCAAGAAAGCTTGCGTAGAGAAAATTGAAAAGAAGTTGGAAAAGCTTAAGGCCCAAGGTTTTGCTTGTGAAAAGAGCGCGATCAATTGATCAAAATTCTATGGAACGCATAAAAATTTTAGAAGAAATAAGAGCCATCGCTACCACGGGCTTAAATTTCGTCCGCAGCCCTTACGATAAAGAAAACTACGAGCGTCTACTGGAATTAAGCGCGGCTGAGTACGCGGCAATCTTTGGGATGGAGCCTAAAGAAGTTCTCCACAGGTTTCAAAAAGAAGTGGGCTATGTAACCTGCAAACTTGGGGTCAACGCCGCCATTTTTCGAGGCGATAAAATTTTACTCGAGCAACGGGTGGACGACCAATACTGGGGCATCCCTGGAGGATGGGTTGACGTAAACGAAACTCCCGAAGAGGCCGTGAAACGAGAGCTGCAAGAAGAAGCTTCTTTGAAAGTTCGCGTTGAAGGCATTATCGAGATTTTTTCTAGACCCGCTGGGCAATTTAACCAGCCCCATAGTTCTTGCCACATTCTCTATTTTTGCTTAGCCGACGCGGGCGATCCAAAAAAATCCCACGAGTCTCTGCAGCTAGGTTTCTTTGGATTAGAGGAAATTCAAAATTGGCATAGGGATCATAGGTTATGGGCAGAGAAGGCTTTTCGTTTTTATCGCGCCAATACGCAGAACTAGAAAAAGTCCGGCGCCGGACAAGCGGTGCTTCATATGTTTTCCACTGCTACCAACTGGAAAACACTTTGTTTTCCTTTTCCTTGCGGATTTTTGTTTCTGTAGCTATAGCTAGGCCCCATGAACACAGACTATGTTGCCTGCCTAATTAATGAATACGTGGCCCGCAAAGCACTCAATAACAGTTATTCCGAGCGCGCTTTTGCCAAAAATCTTGGCGTATCACCTGGGTTTCTTAAACTGCTGTTTCAAAAAAAGAAGCACTTGAGCCCAGCACGTGCCAAAGATTTTTCGAATCGGTTATCGTGGAATGAAAAGAAAAAAAGAATTTTTCTTAAATCTGTTTTGCACACAGCATCCGCCCGGAGAGGTAGCATTGGTCGAAGCTATAAACGCAAAATCCCTGCAACAGAATTCTTTGAAGTATCCGATTGGTTTTATTTTGCGATCATAGAATTTTTAAAAGTGAAAAATGGATCCGTTTCGGAAGAGGAAATGGCTGCCGCGTTTCGCCTAAATAAAACCGAGGTTCGCTTTGCCTTAGATCGATTGCTAGAATTAAAAGTAGTTCAGAAAAAGAATACTCACACTTATTCTATAGCGGATCATTATGAAATCCCATCTACCTCCTCAGAGGCAATACGAAAATACCACCGACAAACGCTGAATAAAGCAATAGAGGCTATTGATTCACAATCTTTTACAAAACGCGATTTTAGAGCCTTAACATTAGCGTTCGATTCTCAGCGCGTAGATGAAGTAAAAAAATTCATTGAAAATTTTGTAAGTGCTTTTGACAAAAAATTTTCTGCAGAAAATTTGGACAGTGTTTATCAATTAAATGTGGCGTTCTTTCGCCACGATAAGGAGAAGTAAATGGTACAGTTAATACAAATTATTCTTTGCGGATTACTTTCAATGCCCACATGGGCCGATGATGGCGGCACAGTTGGCAATGGGGGCGATCACAGCGCCATGGAATTCGTGGCTTATGGTTACGATCTTTACGACTATTTTCAACAGCACGGCGTGGGCTCATTGCCAATAAAATCCAATAAATTCCTAGAAATACTACAATCCACGCGAGTGGAAACAGTGGATGAATTAAAACTCAACGGTGCAACACTTGATGCCGTTAACTATCCGGATAAGAGGCTTATTCAAATCGATCGGGATCGTTGGCTCACACTACGGCATCAAACAAATGCAGCGATGACCCTCGTTTTGCACGAATACCTTTGGATCATGGGTATTGATGATTCTGAATATAAGCTGTCCCATCTTTTCTGGAACCGAATTACGGCCAGGAAAGCCACGAGCAAGGATTTTTCTAAAGGATTTGTCTGTACGTATGGGGCAGAAATCTCTTTGCTCGAGCAAATAAAGTTCACCAAAATGGAATCTGGTTACAAAGTAGAAGTACGACACTTTTCTGATGGCAAGTTCGTTAGAGGCTACGCTACCGAAATGCTCTCCTGCCAGATTTCGCCTTTTGATGGCCGCGTAGTGGAATGTGAAAAAATGATGGGATCTAAGCGAGTGGCTTATTTCTCCAGCGGAATTTCTTGGTCACGCGGCCTTTCCATAAAAGGCCCTCACGAATCCAACTGGTTTAGAAGCCAACTTAGCAGCGTGGAGCAAGATAAATCTTACTCTTATCCCGGCTCACGATGGAAAGCCGGCACCAGCTTATCCTTCGATTTTGCCTTGGAAAATTGTGTGGATGTTTTTTATTGATAGAATGATTATTTGAGCAAATAAAAGTCCGGCGGAGTGTGTTTGGAAATTGTGCGTTACGGGGCCCCCTCCCGAAGAGAAGGCCCACGCATTCCCGCGAATAAATTCTACTTTTCAAAGCGTAGAATCGCCTTTGCTCCCGTTACTCTACCTTTCAAGCTAGGCAGATACTCCGCTTCCGCCAGAAACTGCTTCAGCAGCGCGGCGCCCTTCAAAGTTGGATTCTTGCGCATAAAGGCCGCAAGCTTACCAGCCGCCACAGCCATTCCAAACCCATCCGAAAGGAAAGAAACGCGACGCTCTCCATCCACGGGAGCGCTCAAGTCTACTCCCGGAACCGCCAATCTTACTAAAGGTCCGTAAGAAGCAAAATCCGCTAGGCCCGTGAGCTCAGAATTTAGAATCGTCACAAATAATATATTTCTCGCCGCGCATTTTGTGAAAAATGGGCTGAGCGTATAGCCAATGCTACCTAACGTGACCAAAAAAGCGGTTTCTGTTTTTTCCGCCATCCTGGTGCACATTTCCTCAACGCCATCGCCGCTCAGTGGCGCCAGCACAATGGCTGAATCCCGACTCGCAATATCTATGGCCGTATACACATCAGCAAGTGAAGCATTTCCTCCCTCCTGAAGAACTTGGATTGTCTGGGCGGATTGTGCGCCGTTTTTCCAAGAAAAATAGAGAACACCTGTGGTGAAATCTGAGAAATTGTTTCCAGGCACGAGTGCCACATGATTCTTCACCACTTCTTGCACAAAGGGCATTTGCTGATTTCCGGTTCCAAGAAGCATAGCCAGCTCGTAAATCGTTTCAGCTTTTGCGCCAGCCGCGCACAAGAAAGAAAGAAAACAGATCGAAAATATTCGTAAGCTCATTAAATTTTTCATAATTACCTCTCTAAAATTTGTTTTGTATTGCTGAAATTGGAATAGGTGCATCTATCGGCCACCATTAGAAAGTTCAAGTAGGCGTTCCACAGCCCGAGCTAAGGGTTGCTCGCTGGCTGCGGCTATCTTCGCCGCTTTTTGCCAAGTCTGCGGCACGGAACTTACACCGTCCCATACGGAATCATCCTCTCTTGATTTGAGCCAAGCATCTCCTTGCGAAGAAGCTTTGGCGCCACGAACCGGCACCCAAAGAAAATCGGGGTGTAAGCTGCCATGCCATTCACCGCCTATGATATTGTCGTCTCTATCCAGCTCCAGATCGTAAGTGTAGTTCACAGCGCGATAGATATCGTTTTCAGGACCATCCGTTAGCAACTCGCTTGGCTCATCCTCAGTTACATAGGTAACTGACATAACAACTTTGACCACGTATTCAGTGTTGGGCGAGCGATGTTCTGCGTAGGCATCATTTTTTAGGTCGCGCAGCCTTACCTTCATTTGAGAAAGCTTGTCCCCACTCTTATCCGTATTCGGATTGATATACCTGTACTGGTAGCCAAAGACTGGCTGATTCCAAACTTCATACCCAGCGCTGGCATCCATCACAAAACTGCGCTTGTTAACACCGATTTGATTTACGACAGAAAGATGCCAAGTTGCCGGATTAGTATCAAAACAATCTGGTCTCGTTTCACGCATGCCATCATCTCGTTCAGGTTTTTTTTCGTTGCAACGCCCACCAATAAATTTCGTGCGACCCGAGCCATTCGCCCAAAGGAGTGTGGATAAGGCTTTTAGATCGGAGGGAGTAAACGTAATGCTGCGACCATCCGGAGCCTTAACATTCACAGCGCGAGAAGGCCTGTCCAACATAAACGATGCCGCTGCCCAGCCATGGCAAAGCCCGAACCAGGTTTCTACTTTTCCTTCCGCGTCTGCATAGGGAGCGCCCGCGTAGATCATCTTTTTTGTTAAGGTGAAGGAGGAATCTCCCATGAGTAGGTCATACTTTTCCGCAGGCGACATCTCCTCAACGCCTCCTCTTCCTAAATTCTGGATTAGGTAATCGTAGTTATACTTCCAAATCATTGCGCCATTATAGTTTGGGTCGTTATACCGATTGGCGATTTGGCCCGCGTACGTTGGCCAATATGAATCTGTCCAAGGGGAGATTGCCAACTCCGCTTTCAGTAGCCCCTGCTTTTCCATTTCTGCAAGATTCGTATAAACAAGTTTGTCCACCAAGTTGGCGGCTTGATCGTTTAGATCCGGGGCGATTGTCGGAAAACTTGGAGCCGCGTGTGATTTTACCCAAGCTCTGATTTTTTCTCGATAGGCATCCGTTTGTTCATTAGCGAAGGCATTTGGGACACTAAGACTCAAGATCAATAGGAATCGGATAAACTTTCTCATGGAACCCCCTGTTTGCGTGTTTTCGAGTTGCTGCTCGCCACATACGCAAACATGGGGCCAAGTTGCCTTGATTAGTACGCGAGGCGCTTAAGGCGTATCAATTCAACTTGCTCATCCTCTGGAATATTCGTGCCCGCGCTACCGGAAAATCCTTCAGCAACCGCGAATTCCAAAGCCCCGTAACAAGATTTGGCTACTCTTGTTTTCGGATACTCAGTAATACATGCCTTTAAATACATTTCGCCAAAGCGAAAAAAGAGACTGCTAGAAATTCTCGAATAAATCTGTCCGAGATAGAGCAGAGCCTCCCCTTTATTGGGAGATTTATCGCCTGGCGCTTCCAGCACCCGCTGGAGGAGACTCGATGCACGTAAGCGGCGCACATGGAAACTGCGCTCGAGCTCAGAAACAAGAGAGAAGTCGTCGTGACGAAGGATTTTCTTTGCTTTAGCGAGGAGGGCTGTTTCTGTCATTTTGTCGTCTTTCTCGGGAGATTCTTTTGCCCATTTCGAAAATTCATCCGACCAAGCTTTTATTTCCTGCTTCAGATAGATGGGAAATTCATTTTTTTGAGAAATTTTTTGAAAATACTTAGCCCCACCGGCAGGATCTTCAGAAACTCGAGCATAGTAAACCGCTAGCGCTAATAGAGCTTTACGCAGATTCCACTGCCCCACTTGATTGGCAGGATACGCATCAATGATTCCCTCAAATACAGCAACACCTTTTTTGAATTGGCGCGTGGCAAAAAAATAGTCCGCCTTGTCGATATCGGCTATTTCCTTCGTATCCAAATCAGGCCATGCAAAATCTGCTGCCTTCTTTCTGGTGTGGCAGGCAATGCACATTTGAAAAGAACTTTGTAACATATATCGAGCAAATGGTTTCGCGCCTTCGTTGAAGGTCCGATTGGCGTCCTTTATATGCTGTTGAATCATGGATAAATTCACCTTCAAGGCCGGGTCATTAGAAAATGTCCCTTTACCGAGGTGAGTTAGGTGAGAATCAAGTGAGTTCAGCGATTTTTTTATCGCCGCCTCGTTGGCGGGTGCTAGAAAATCTGCATCGGTGAGGAGATATTTTTGCAGAGCTGAAATCTCGGTGGCTAGGGCATGCATATCTGGGCGCGGATCTTTATCATTCGCAAGAGCGGAGTTAAACACTAGAGCAACTAAAAAGATAAAAAGCTTCATTTTTCCTCCATTGTAATTTTCTTCCAAACGTACAAAAGCTCTTCTTCGCCTAGGGCTAAACGCAAAACCCAGTTACCATTTCGAAATGTAAAAGGCGTTCTCGTTTCACGACCATTCTGCATATCTGGATCTCGGCTGCATCCATAACTGTTATTAGGATCCACCCAATACACCCGATCAATCAAATGGCCATTTTCCACTCTATAGTACCCGCGCCGCTCGCAATGTTCATTTTGGCCTTCATGCCACCAGTAGAGCCGGCTCTGGCCATTGGGAAGAAATTCGTAGCGTAGACGAAGAGTTGCTCCGGGCCCTTCCGGCATTTCTTGGCCTTTGTAGATTTTCATAAAATAGGCCCATCGGCCCACGATAGAATCTGATGCCCTCGCGCTGCTAGAAAATATGGATAGAACCACAACTACCAGTGCGAGGAATCTCATTATTGCACCTTCCAGCCGCGGGCACGAGCGAACTGCAGTACCGCCTGCGTTTGGTCATTTGTTAGAAGCCCTTGCGCAGCGTTGGCGAGCGCGCCAGGAAAATCATCGAATTTTCCGCCCTTTCCGAGTCGGACTAATGTGCGAAACGCTAGCTTAGCGGTGAGTTCCGTTCCTAATGTAGCTTTCATATCCCAGAAGGTGGCCCCCACGATCGTGCCGTTTTGGTAAACTCCTGGCGCAAAGTCTTTATAGGCCATGAGGCGATTGTCGAGCGTTCTTCGGTAAGGGCCCTTCAAATAAGAAGCTTCCCCCATCCGAGGATTGTCGAGAATCAGGGCAGTGAAGAGATCAGCAAATCCCTCATTGAACGCTCCGCCTTCCCCTTCCGATGGCAGGCCAGTGTAAGCATCGATCACAGCGTGAATTCCTTCGTGAATTAGAATGGATGGGTCGCGAATCATGTCTTTATAAATTTGGCCATCTCCTGTTCCGAGGTAGATGGTGTTTTGGTGATAAAAAGCAGCATTGCTTACGCCTCCCTCGCCCACATGCAAGCGAACATTGATCGGATGATCCAGTTCTATTCCTAGGCGCTCCTTTAGCCAGCGATATCCCTGGTCGATTGTGAAATACGCTTGGCCGAGATCAAAGCGGCGATCATCTTGAGGAAAGAAAAAAGTAAGCTCAGGCGACCATACCTTTAAGTCCAAGGCCGAAATAACGTGCAATAACCGCCCCGTCATGGTGCCATCGCCCGTAAGATCACGTAGTATCTCTTCTTGCACACCGTACTTTGGACCCTTGGGGAACACGACAGCTCTTCCATCGGCGCCATCCCAATCCAACTTTCCACTTTCTAAAACACTACTATCTTTAGCTATGAGAACATAGCGGAGTTGGTCGCCAGTGGTAGATAGATACTCTACTCTCCAATACGGAATCCATTCTCCCTCTTCATTTTTGCGCACTTCAAGTGAAGGAGGAAAAACCCTAGAAGCTGTTTTCAATTCAGACAAAGTTTTCATCGCTCGCTCTAGCGCATCGGAAAGATTTTTTTCAGAAGCACTTAAGCTTAGCTTGACTGGTAAATTATCCATCACTGCGCCAGCGCTGTAAGTAACTTCTCCGTCTGGATCAAGGATGGTTTGTTTCCAGGTTCCGGCAACATGGGCTAAACCAATGGATTGGCCCTCTCGAGAAACAAATTCTCCCACTCCCTTTAGAATATTCTTATTGTGTTTGGGTGCCTCGGCAATGAGTTCGCCCGTTAGGAGCTGAGGGCGCTGAGTTCCCGGGCGGGCGTGCCGAAACTTACGAAGTTGCTCCTTCGCAAACCCCTGCACAGGTAATAGAATAAAAAATATGGCTGCTACAATTCGCTTCATAAATCCTCCCAAAGAAAAAAACCTCCCCGGATCTGGTCCAGGGAGGGAAAAGACTTGTGCTCAATTTCTATTGCTCGATAGTGAGCCGCTTTTCCATGTATGTGCCGTCGCCATTCATGAAATGGATTTGATGCGTGCCCGTAGCTAGCTTTCCAAGTTGCACTTCCCGGTGAAAGGGAATAATCACTGTGAGGCACAGACCTTCGGTTACAATCGCGTTTGTGGTCACTTCGTGGAGCAATGGGCCCACATGTTCTACTTTTACATCTTTTAGCTTGTAGCAGCTGTGTGGGAACCAACCGTTTACTACCACAAATGCATCGGACCCAGAGTCGAATCCATTGGGAATATAAACATCGTTGATGGGAACAACCTTCTCGTGTTTGTCTCCCTCCTTGGCTTCTGCGCCGAAAGAGAAAGTAAGAGTCATTGCAATTGCTGTAACCATCAGAAAATTTTTCATATCCATCACTCCCATGTGTTTGTTGATGACCTTTCGGTCTTGCACACGCTAGAGCAACTGATGTGCCACAGTTATTTTCCGTGAGCACCGCATTCTTGAACCTCTGAATCGATAGCTGGCTGTGACAGGAGACACTCCTGTAATTTTTTGAGCTATTTTTTCTCATCTTCATTTTCCAGCTGTAGATTGCCAGAGACCGCCGCCAAAACTTCGGACACCTTTACTGCAAAGGAGCGGTTGTTGCGGATATGAATGAAACGAGGGTGCTTAGACCAGAGACGAAATGTTTCTTGGTCAAGGCGCCTTGCCTCTTCCCAATCTTCCTTACGATTTGGATTTTTAGCTTTATGAACGAGATAGTCACGCTCTGCGGCACTTTCTAAATAAATAACGCATCCATACCTATTTAACTCCGCCTCCAAACTGGTGTTCAAACTTCTAAAAAATGCATCGGAACCTTCTGGCCAATAGGCTGCTCCATCCACGCTTGCGCGATCTAAAATAAGTGCCTTATCAGGAAATTGTGCAGAAAAAGCCGCTTCTAAGCTGTGTTGAGTGGCAAAAATCGCCCTTTGGATGGCGCGCTGCGCCTCTAAAGGAGAAAAACGCGGAAATCCCCCCGAAAAAAGAAGGGATGCCGCCTCAGGAACATTCACAACACTATGCTGATAGGCCCTTGCAATCATTTCGGCAAGCGTTGTCTTGCCCGCACATGGCCCCCCCGTAAGCACGATTTTGAAATCTTTAGAATTGCTCATGGAACCCTCACCTCGTTCTGAAGTGGTTGCCCGCGTTCAAACTCACTTAAGTTAGTAAGAGTAGTTGAAACGATTCCTCTCAATGCCTCTTCCGTTAGAAACGCTTGATGGGCCGTAATCAATACGTTGGGAAATGTCATCAACCGGGCAAGTATATCATCCTGAAGCACCGAGCACGAAAGATCTTGGAAAAACACATTTTCTTCTTCCTCGTAAACATCAAGGCCCGCGGCGCCGATCTTACCGGCCTTCAGAGCGTCGATCATTGCCTTTGTATCAATCAATCCGCCTCTGCCCGTGTTAATCAACATCACCCCATGCTTCATTTTAGCGATAGCATTGGCATTAATAATATGATGAGAGTTTTGCGTAAGAGGCAAGTGAAGACTGATTATATCCGACTGCTCAAGAAGCTGATCCAGAGGTACATACAAGGCCCCCATAGCCATCAGCCGTTGATCCTCCAGCAAATCATAGACTAAGACCTTACATCCAAAACCTTTCATGATTTTGGCCAACGCGCCGCCAATTCTACCTGCACCAATAATACCTACTGTTTTTCCGTGTAAATCAAATCCCACCAAGCCATCCAAGGAAAAATTTAGCTCCCTCACTCTAGCTACGGCCCTACAGAGCTTCCGATTCAGTGCCAGCATTAATCCAACCGCATGTTCAGCAATGGCATAGGGAGAATATGCCGGCACCCGCACCACCTTAATTCCTAAAGCCGCGGCCTCCTTAATATCAACATGATTAAAGCCGGCAGAACGGAGGGCAATTACTCCCACGCCCGCTTCCTTCAACTTTTTTAATACTACGGCATTTACCTGATCATGGGCAAATACACACACAGCTGGATAGCCAGAGGCCAAATGAGCTGTCTGCTCCGTAAGCCGCAGATCAAGAAAGGTAAGATCGTGGCCGTGCTGTTCGTTCAGCGCATCAAAGAATGGCTTCTCGAACTTGTGGGTATCAAAGACTACGGCTTTCATAGTGTAAATTCCTTTGCTGTTACCCATTCAGAAAGTGGGCCAAGTTTATGGGACACAATTGAAATAAGCATAAACCAATTCGGGACGTATTCATCCTCGCTTGAGCCAGAATGTCTCACTTTAAATTACGCTCTTCCCCAAATCGAAATTATACGTGCGTTCCATTTACTTCCTTGGCCCGATTTCTGCTTTATTCTCAAAGGAAGGGTGTAAAGCCCAAAGCAAATTTGCCAGGAGTGAACCAATGAAAGCGATCCCACAAGTTGAAAAATTTATGACCCCCATGCCTCACACAATCAATTCGGGCATGCCGATCAAAACGGCAAAAGCAATGATGAGAAAATATGGGGTTCGTCACCTACCCGTCCAGGTAGCCGGGCATCTTGTTGGAGTTGTAACCGACCGAGATCTAAAATTAGCCCTCTCATTTAAAAACACGGAAAATCTATTTGTTGACGATGTAATGACGCCCGACCCCTATGCAGTACACCCCACCACTAAATTCGGTGAAGTTGTAAAAACCATGGCAGAGCATAAGTACGGTTGCGCTATTGTGCAGAATTTCGATGGAAAGGTAGTAGGGATTTTCACCGCCACTGACGGCTTACGCGCTTTTGGAAAAATGCTTGAGAAAACATCCAAGGTGACGCGTAGAAAAGGAGTAAAAAAATGAATGCCTTTGTAATCTGGATTGATCGTGAACATGCCAAGATTTTTCCAGTCTCTGAAGAAAGATTGGAGAAAAAGACACTGCTTGCGAAGCAAAGTGAACACCACACCCATAAACTCGACAACTTAGATCATCAGAGACAAGAAAACTGGCTTTTTGAGGAGTCAGTAGCGTATATGCGAAATGCTGAAAAGATTTTAGTCTTAGGGCCTGGCGTGGCCAAGCATCACTTTATAACCTATCTTATGGAGCAACACCCCGCCTTAGCTAGGAAAGTCACGGACTGTGAAACAGTGGACCACCCTAGCGACGCGCAAATTATAGCCTATGCAAAAAAATATTTTCAGATAGGTGTCTTGGCCGCCACGAAATAGAGGCAAGAAAGCAAAAAATCATACCCCCTTGGGCAGAGTAAGCAAAAATTCAGCACCCTGCCCCTCTTTACTTTTCGCTTCAATAGTTCCACCCCAGGACTCCACGATGCGGTAACTAGTAGCCAATCCAAGCCCTGTGCCACTTCCAATATCCTTCGTGGTGAAGAATGGCTTAAAAAGATTTTTCATATTGGCTTCAGAAATTCCACAGCCTGAATCGAGTAGAGATACAAGCCAAGATGTTCCCGCGTCGCGCACAGAAATAGTGATGAAATGCCTATTTTTTCCGCCCTTTCTGGCGGTATCGATTGCGTGAACAGAATTCACTAAAAGATTCAATAGAACCTGATGAAGAGGTCCAGATTCAGCTTTCACCAATATCTGATTGCCAGTTGGTAGTTCGTTACGAAGATCAATTTCGTGTTTTCTGAACTCATGCCCCATGAGTTCTAGCACTTCGTTAAGCACCTCATTAAAAGAAATTGTTTCTACCCGCTTCGTGCCATCACCCCTTGCCAAATTCAAAAGGGAACGAATCAGTTTAGACACCCGATCGATCTGAGCAATGATCACATCTGCATTTTTCTTGATATCGGGATCCTTTCTAAGTTTCATTTCTAGATATTCAGCTCGACCACGAATAACTCCCAGCGGAGTTCCAATCTCATGGGCCAAACTTGAGGCAAGCAATCCCACGGACGCCATCCTGTCTTGCACCAGGATCTGTGCTTCTCGATCTAAAATTGCTTGCACAGATTTCGCGCGGTGAATCGCATACCGAATAGCGCGCTCGAGTAAAAAAGAATTAACCTGATCTTTTACTAAATAGTCGGCTGCCCCGAGTCGCATTGCTTCAAGATCCACCTCCTGCTCACCATAACCGGTAAGCAGAATAATCGGCACCTTGCATCCTTCGGAGATCGTTTCCCGAAGCAAATCCAGGCCCGTTCTCCCTCCGAGCCTAAAATCCATGAAACAAACATCAAACTCGCCCGTTAGGAGTGAAGATTTTCCCGCATCAAAGGAAGGGGCCCACTCCACCTTAAATTTCTGCCCACGCACCTGAGAAAGCAGATCGCGAAACATGAGATGATCGTCTTCATCATCGTCGATAAGAAGAATTCTGATTGGCTGGCTGGACATCATTTTAATTTTGCTCTTTCGTGGCTTATCATTTCAGGAGGCAGCTCTACGATTTCAAACCAATAGCGGCCAAGATCGCGGGTAATAGACACAAGCGAGTCGAATGTAACCGGTTTTGTAATAAATGAATTCACGCCAAGGTTGTAGGTTCGATACACATCTTCCTCGGCTTTAGACGTAGTCAACACCACGATTGGAATTCCCCGCAATTCTGGATCACTCTTTATTTCTTTGAGCGCTTCCCTGCCGTCTTTACGAGGCATATTTAAATCTAGGAGAATCAATCCAGGCCGAGGGCTTTGGGCGCCGGTGTACTTTCCTTTTCTCCTCAAGAAATCCATTAAATCCTCTCCGTCCTCCACAAAATGTAAATCATTTGCCAAACGATTTTCCCGAAGAGCGTCTTGGATCATCATGCGATCATCTGCATCATCATCGGCAACGAGAATGGTGATTGGTCTAATATTTTTAACGCTCATAAATGCTCCTTAAAATGATGGGCCGGCAAGGAAACGGTGAAACAAGCGCCACTCCCCGGTATGCTCTTTGCTGTGATAGAGCCACCATGGCGTTCCACAATTCGGCGACAAACCGCCAAACCAACTCCTGTGCCCTCGTATTCTTGCCTTCCATGCAGCCTTTGAAAGATAGTAAAAATTCGGTCCAGGTACTTCTCATCGAACCCTATTCCATTATCCTGGATGGAAACGAAACACACTCCCTTTTCCAGGCGCGCTCGAACTGTCACCACGGGAGCGATTCCTTTCTGGTGAAACTTTAAAGCATTCGCGATTAAATTCTGGAAAAGTTGGCGCATCTGAGAGGGATCGGCATCGATCTGGGGCAGCTTCTGAACTTCTACCTTCCCACCAACCTGTTCGATGCGCAGTTCAAGATCCGATAACACATCAGCTACGATCTGGTTCAAATCAGTAGGTTCAAATGGCTTGGCTTGAGTGGAAACGCGCGAGTATGTGAGCAAATCGTCAATCAGTTTCCGCATGCGATTGGCGGAAGTAAGCATACGACTTAAATAATCGCGGCCTTCATCCGGAATCTCATTTGCAAATCGGGTATTGAGCCGATCTCCAAACGTCTGAATCTTCCGTAGTGGCTCCTGTAGATCATGGGCAGCGATCGACGCAAAATCGGTGAGTTCGCGGTTACTCTTTTCAAGCCGATCCGCATATACGCGCAACTGCTCTTCCGCAGCCTTCCTCTGAGTGATCTCGAAACGGATAGAAACGTATTGATAGGGCTTTCCGCCGCCATCAGCAAACGGAACGATCGTAGTGTTAACCCAATAAAACGAACCATCCTTCGCCCGATTCCGAATCTCCCCCTCCCACACCTGAGCACTAGAAATGGTTTTCCACATTTCAATGAAAAACTCTTTGCTGTGGTAACCAGAATTGATGATGCGATGGTTTTTGCCGATTAGCTCTTCCCGCGGATACTTGGAAATTTCGCAAAACTTATCGTTCACATGAATGATATTACCGGCGCGATCCGTGATCGCCACAATGGCCGACTTATCCAACGCATGGCGCACGAGCTCAAGCTCACGCTCCATGGATACAGAAGCACCCTGACTTTGCTTTGATTTTTCGGTCATTTCCGCATAAACACTACAAAATTAGTGCCAAAAGTGCCATAGGAACCCAGCCAGACCCACCGGGGCTTTGAGCTTTAGAGATTGGCATGCGTCCTGCTCTTTAGGCCGCTAAAGCGCTAAAAACGCCCCTTCCCATGAGACTTCCTGTCCCACGGCGAGGCGTATTGGCCAACGGGAAAGGATTTTGGATGAAAGACCCAAAAGGCAGAATTATTGTAGTGGATGATGAGCAGGAAATGCGTGCCCTGCTTGAAGACTTTTTCCGGGGTGAAGGCTACGAGGTGCATAGTTTTCCCCTCGCCACAACCGCTCTAGAAGCCCTAGGCGCCGGCGGAACTCATGCTGCGGACCGAGCCGATGGCGATATTGATGTGATCATTACTGACATCAAAATGCCACAAATGGATGGGCTAGAATTCACTACAAAACTTCAAGCGCTCAGACCCGAAATTCCCGTATTAGTAGCCACCGCATTTGGAAGTATCGAAACAGCCATTCAGGCGATGCGGCGCGGTGCGTTTCATTATGTGGTGAAACCGTTCAAGCTTACCGAAATGAGCGTGAACGTTGAACGGGCCCTAGAACATCGGAAGCTCCAACGGGATAACACCGCCCTTCGTAAAGAAGTAAAGCGCTCCTGGACCCTGGGGAATGTGATCGGCAAAAGCGATGGCATGAAGGAGATCTTCGATCTCGTGGGGCGGGTTTCCAAAGCTACCGCAAACATCTTAATCACGGGCGAAAGTGGAACGGGAAAAGAAATGATAGCTCGAGCCATTCATCAGAGTGGCCCCCGAAGTAACAAGCCGTTTGTGGCGATCAATTGTACTGCCATTCCGGAAACATTGCTTGAATCAGAACTGTTTGGCCACGCCAAAGGATCTTTCACCGGCGCCATACAACGAAAACGCGGCCTGTTTGAGGAGGCCGAAGGCGGCACCCTCTTTTTGGACGAAATCGGTGACATGAACGTGCAACTTCAATCGAAGCTCTTGCGAGTAATCCAGGAGCGCAGGGTACGTGCCGTTGGGGAAAACATAGATCGGCCCGTGGATGTTCGCATCATTGCAGCCACTCACAAAGATCTAAAAGCGGCCATTAAGGACGGACGCTTTCGCGAAGATCTTTTCTATCGCCTGAGTGTAATTCCTATTGCCATTCCCCCTCTTCGCAACAGGCGAGAAGATATTCCGCCATTAGCTGAGTATTTCCTCCAGAAATACAGCGCCACGAATAATGCCCAAATAAAAGGCTTCTCAAAACGTGCCATTGCAAAACTAATGAACCTAAAATGGGAAGGAAACGTTCGTGAACTTGAAAACGTGATCGAACGCGCCGTTGTGCTCTGCACGGGCACTTTGATTGACGAGGCAGATATCCCCTCTGGCAGCCCGGAGAATGCGGAAGTTTTTTTCTCCGGTGCCATTTCAGACTTTCCCACGATTAGCCAACTCGAAGAGCGTTATATCAAAGTTGTGCTAGAAAAAACTGCCGGAAGAAAAGATAAAGCCGCACAAATTCTGGGCATGAATCGCAGAACACTATATCGAAAAGAACGAGAGTATGGGTTGGTACCGGCGGATTCCCCCGAAGAAGAAGATATGGCAGCAGCCGCGCACCTAGAAAATGCGGAATAGGGCTGTAGTTGGCTCGGAACCAGTAGCTATTGCTACAAGGAAATTCCATGAAGTCCCATGATCTTCTCCTATTGGTCTTTTCGTTTTTCTCAGAGGCCCTAGGAACGATTAGCGGATTTGGCTCTTCTACTTTTTTTGTGCCACTAGCTGTAAGCATTGAATCATTTGGATTTGTGCTCGTGCTAACCGCGATCTTGCACTGTTTCGGAAATATTTCTAAAATTTATCTCTTCCGAGAAAATTTTCCCAAAATACTCATTCTTCAATTGGGCTTGCCATCCGTTGTGTTTACAGGGATCGGCGCACTTTTAAGTAGCAGATTTTCTAGTGATCTTTTAATGCGACTACTGGGAATGGTCTTAGTGATAATTTCCGCTGTCAAAATCCTACAGAAAAGCCGCATCACTCATCTCCACTCAAAGGCATCTATAGTACTCTGCGGAGTTTCCGGATTTTTAACCGGCTTAGTGGGCACTGGTGGCGCCATTCGAGGGATGGCGCTCACCATGCTGCAATTGGAAAAACATTCCTTTATTGTGCTTTCAGCCGGAATTGACCTTGGTGGCGATCTTTTGCGAGCGGGTATTTACCTTTCGCAAGGAAAGATGGATTGGAACCAATGGTTTTATATACCGCTACTGGGAGTAACGGCAGCACTTGGAGCTATAACAGGCAAGCGCATTCTGACGCATATTAACCAAAAACAATTTGAGAAAATAGTCGCAGTTTTCGTGTTCTTCAGCGGCCTGACTATGATTTTCGGTATTTACCATTAATAATTCCAAATTTATGGCACTACTTTTCGTATCAATTTTCCCAGGCGCTTCCATGTTTTCTTATCAAAACTAAAATCAACCTCTATGCCCACGTAAGAATCGTTCCATTGCTTAAATTGGCCCGTGTAGTACAAAGGTGAATTTATCTTTTCAACAGTGTGAAGCCGGAGCTCAAGCGGCCGATCATTCTCGCGCAGCAAACGAACTCGAAGGTGAGGAGGTGTAGTTTGGCTTCCACCAACTTTTCTTACCTCCACCTTCTTCTGTTGTGGATGAACAGAAACGGAAAATTGCCCTTGTTCAGAGCTAATCACATCACTCCACTCCTTTTGGCTACTTTCAGTAGCCTGGACAATCTCAACCGTCATTAAGAGAACTAGAAACAATACTACAGAATACACAGCTTTCATTTGACCTCCCCAATTTCTGACCCCGCCTTACGATCCAAAATCAATAATCTAATCTATGAGCTGCACTCGCTCCAAGGGCTTCGGAACAGTGACTTTCCACCGGAGAACATCGTGAATCTTCACTCGTATGGCATCTGCGGCTTGCGGCTCTCCGTGAACAATAAAAGTGTTTTTCGGAGTATCTTTGAACCCTTTCAGCCAATCCAACGTCTCCGCCTGATCTGCGTGGGCTGAAAGTCCCGATAGCTCCCGAATTTCTGCTCGAACCGAAAAATACCGGCCGTGCATTTTGATTTCCGGTGCGCCCTCTTTTAAGAGTCGCCCTCGGGTGCCAGCGGCCTGAAAGCCCACAAGTAAAACCGTGTTCCGGGGGTCACCGATTCGACTCGCCAAATGGTGGACAATTCGGCCGCCGGATACCATTCCACTGCCAGCAATCACAATGCTGCTTGATTTTGCCGCGAGAAGATCTTTTGATTGTTGCCTGCTCTTAATGATTGTGGCCACTTTTGAGAAAACAGGTTGCCCTTTGACATACTTTTTTCTCCACTCGGGAAATCGCACATAAATTTCCGTGGCATCCTCCGCCAATGGACTATCTAAATAAATAGGAATATTCGGAATACGACAATCCCGCTTTAAAACGGCGAGAAGGTGCAAAAGATCCTGGGTTCTTCCCACCGCAAAACTAGGGATCAAAAGATGGCCATGCTTGGCTATAGTATCCATCACAACTTTTGCCAGCGCCTCCATCACAGATTCTTCCGGATGCAGGCGATCGCCGTAAGTAGATTCAAGCACTAAGAAATCTGCGCGTTCTAATGAAATTCTGGGAGCCAAAATGAGCGGATCATTTCGGCCTAAATCGCCCGAAAAAACAATTCGTTTGCCTTGAATCTCTATTTCTACAAAAGCCGATCCCAATATATGCCCACTGTTCTGGAATCGAAATTTCACTCCAGGTATTTCTTGGTGCCAAGAATCAATCGGCAACTCTTTCACACTCTTGAGCAAGCTATGTACATCCGTTGTGGAAAATAAGGGTAAGGCCGGAGCATGTTTAGAGTATCCCTTTTGATTGGCATACTCGGCATCTTCTTCTTCGATATTCGCCGCATCCAAAAGTAGAATCCGGGCGAGTTCTCTAGTTGGCGCTGTACAATAGACTTTTCCCTGAAAGCCGTTACGCTTCAGTAAAGGTAAATATCCGCTATGATCCAGATGCGCGTGGGTGAGTATTACGGCTTCAATGGTAGAAGGATCAACGGGAAAAGGTTGTCTATTCTGGAGCCGCAGCTCTTTTAAACCCTGAAATAAACCGCAATCAACGAGAATGCGTCGGCCATCAAATTCCAAGAGGTGCCGCGATCCCGTCACAGTTCCTGCTGCCCCGAGAAATTGAATGGCTAGCGACATGCGTACACCCCTAGGCGCCAATCCTCATATGACCCATATAATCGTTACCTTCGAAAGCGATCTCAAATTTTTGGATCGTGCTAAAGTTCTTCGAACGCAAGAAAATTTCGAGCTCATCTTTGAGTTGCTTTAGGTAAGCCACTTCGAAGTAGCTCGGACCTTTTGCAAAATCCAGATTGCCAGTTTCTACTGCAGCGTGTTCTTCCATATTCATTTTCAATGCCCGCATGATTTTTCCCCTTATATTGTTTGAGTTCCGACCTTCCTATTTCAAAACCCATGCCAATCCATTCTAGATTCCTGCTGCACTGGCCTCACGAACAAACTCTTGAACATAAGGTGTATAGGCAAAATCCAATAGTGTGAGCTGGGATTTCAGTTCATTTTCTTTAAGCAAGTCACGAAAGGCCTTAAGCATATCTTCACTAGTTGTAATACCAGCGAGCATATTGTTTTTCGTGACTACCAGGGCTGAGATTTTCTGGTCGATCATTGTATCGAGAACTTTTACCAATGATTCGTTCACATCAACGGTAAGTACGGGCCAATTCATGAAATCCGCTACCATATACTCTTTGGGGATTTGATCGGATCTCGTGTTTGTGGCGCGCTTCACATCCCGATCCGACAATATACCAACCAGAACTCCATCTTCTCCTATTACCGGCAAGTGTCGAATCCGATATTCCTCCATAAACTTCCTCGCGGTCGCCATCGAGTGGTTCCAGCGCACGGATAAAATAGATTTCGTCATATTTTTTTCTAGAACTACCTGCTTCATGAGACCCCCCATTAATATACCTAGGTTAACGCAAGATCGAGGCCACCCTCCCAAGCAGCAAAAACATTTATCAATGAACTCCCAAGGGACAATACGTCTCATAAATTGCGCAGTAGGAGCCATAACAACCCCTCTTCGTTCAAATAGCTATAATTGGGCTAAGGATCTGATGGCACTCTCATTGCAATTTCTTTTGGTGAAATTACCTACGGGCAGGTGGTCGCTAATGATGAGAACAAGCATTAATTTTACAATAAGAATCGCCACACTTGTTTCTGCCCTACTGGTGCTTCCTTTAGTCGTAAATGTGGCGGCCACCATGCTGCTATGGGCATTAAACTGACAATGGTTAAACAGAACAATATAAGGAGCAATATGAAACAGAATATAAAACCTTGGGATAGAGGCGTTCGAATGATTCTAGGTGTTATGGCCCTTGCACTTGTGTTCCTGGGGCCCCAAACCGCTTGGGGTTATCTTGGATTGATTGCTATCGTTTCGGCTTTATCCGGATTTTGTCCTTTGTACCGAATCCTAGGAATTAGAAATTGTCGCATAGACTAGATAGCTATATTTATGAAAAAAATTGCCATCGTATATTGGACTAAGCAATCTTTTGAGCCTAACCAAACTCCTGAAACTCCGCCCCCGCGGGCTTACGCTTTTCCACCACCATCCTCAGCACCTCATGATGGGCTTCACAGCCAATGATGGAAAGTTCATCCATCCGCGGGCGATTATAGGGCAAGAGCATCCGCTGCTTCACTTCCTTGATGCGAGCATAAGAAGCTTCCACATTTTCTTTCGAGATCCGGCCTTCAGATAAGAAACGGAAAGCTGTATCCATAGCTTTTCGGCCCTTATCTTCGTGGCGGTAGAGCACAATATCGCAACCGGCATTGATGGCAAGGGCGATCATGTCGTCCTCACCGAAGTGCTTGGCCACGGCATCCATTTGCATATCGTCGGTGATGACCAAACGATTGTAGCGAAGTTTTTTTCGTAAACCATTCGTGATCGTGCTGAGAGAAAGCGTGGCGGGATAGATTGGATCTAAGGCCGTATTGAGAATATGGGCGGTCATGATCATGTCCACCCGGCTACGGATCGCGCGCACGAAGGGTTTTAATTCCCGCTCCATGAGCTTTTCCCAAGAAACATCCATTTTCGGTAACTCAAAGTGGGAATCCACGGTGGTATCGCCGTGCCCGGGGAAATGTTTTGCACAAGCGATCACACCATTGGCGATAAAACCTCGCACCATGGCGCTCGACATGCGGGAAACAAGCTCATCATCCATGCCAAAAGCCCGGCGGCCGATCACGGGATTATTGGCCCGGGTGTGGATATCACAAAGCGGATGATAATCGATATTCACGCCCACGGCCCTGAGTTCCTTAGCCATCACTTCGGCCACGAGAAATGCTAACTTTGGTGAACCGATATCACCAATCTCCACGGGCTCTGGAAAATGGGTGAAGGGTTTACGAAAGCGTTGCACTTTGCCGCCTTCATGATCCACGGATATAAACAAAGGTAAATTAGCTTCACGATCCCGAGTGTTTTGGATATTTTCACTCATCTCCGCAACGAGCGCTGGCGATTCGTAATTTTGCGCAAAATAGATAATACCGCCAGGCTGGTAATCGGTAAGAAATTCCTGGCTCGCTTCGCTCAATTCTGTGCCCGGTATCCCGAGGATAAACATCTGGGCCAATTTCTTTTCTAGTTCACTTCTCGCCATTCCTACTCCTTAATCCTTACAGTGTAGCGTAAACCCGCCCACAATGCGTATGGGCAAAGAAAATTACAAGCTTCCGTGTTGGCGAAAGAAAGGAGCTTAAGTCCGAATCCCAAGTTCTTTGATCTTAATCTGCAAGCCCTTACGGGAGATGCCCAAATGTTCGGCGGTGCGGGTGATATTACCGTCCATTTCCTCGAGGGCCTTTTCGATTAAATCTTTTTCTAAATTTTGGGTTTGCCGGCGTACGATTTCCCGGAAACTTGCGCCATCGGGCATAGAACTACGATCAATTTCGGGGCGCAGCTTCAGCAAGATATCTTCATCTTTCAGTTCCGTGCCCTCGGAAAGCAGCATCATTCTTTCGAGCACATGTTCTAGTTGCCGCAGATTCCCTGGCCAATAGGCCTTGGCAAAAGCTTCCAAACAATTTTTACTTATGGAAGTAAAAGAACGATTGAGTTTATGATTTAAACGCCGGATGAAAAAATCCGTAAGATCCGGCAAATCCTCCTTCCGCTCTCTTAAGGGCGGCAACACAAATGGCATCACATTGATTTTGTAAAATAATTCAGGCAAGAAACGGCCCTCGGCCACCTCTTTGGATAGATCTTCACGGCTCGAAACAATCAAGCGCAAATCCACACTTTTTCTCTCGCGGGTAAGCGGGTTTTCAAAAGTACCCATTTCCAAAAATTCCAACAAACGCGCTTGCACTTCGGGTCCGATTTCGGAGATTTCATCGAGAAAAAGTGTGCCTTTATGGGCTAATTCAAAACGTCCGGGTTTTTGCCCACCGAAAAGTTCTGTTTCCAAAGCTAAAGAAGAAATGGCGGCGCAATTTACTTTCAACAAGGGCTGAAAAGAGCGATCCGATAAACGGTGAATCTCTTCGGCTAAGAATTCCTTTCCCGTGCCCGCTTCTCCCAAGATCAACACCGTGGAGGGTGTCGCAGCCACTTTACGCACATTATCCCACAAGCCTTTCAAGGATTTTCCAGAAAGAAGAGGCGCATTGGAAAACTCGAGCTCCACACGATCTAAGGAAAACTGCCGGAGGCGCCCGGTGTTCACGGCTTTTTGCAGTACGGAAACGATTTCCGATTGCTCAAAAGGTTTTGTCACATAATCAAAAGCTCCGCGCTTAATCGCATCCACGGCGGAATCCACGGTGCCAAAGGCTGTGATAATCACCACGGGCAAGCTTGGATACAAACGCTTTACTTCTTCCAAAAAAGCCATGCCGTCGATATCGGGCATATAAAGATCCGTAATCGCAGCGTCAAAAGATCGGGTGCGCAGGGCACTCAAAGCATCCCGGGGATCCGTAAACCCCTCCACCAAAAACCCCCGTTTTTCCAAAATGGCTTTCAGCACCGTAACGATATTTTTTTCGTCGTCCAGAACTAAAATGGAAGCTCTCTCTTCTTGCATGAACTACTCCTTGCCTTTAGCCGTGAAACGCATACTCACCACAGTGCCCTCTCCAACGCTACTTGAAACTTCCATGCGGCCCCCGTGAGCTTCCGCAATCTTTTGACAGATCGAAAGCCCGAGCCCCGTGCCTTGGGGCGACTGGGTAAAAAAGGGAATAAAAATTTTGTCTAAAACCTCCGGGCTCATACCAGGCCCATTATCTTCCACACTGAAACTTACGTCTAGTTCACCCTCACGAATAGTATGTTGCAAGCGTAATAGGATATGGGGATTTTCTTTTTTTCCATTCTTCACCGCATTAAACGCATTCTCCAACAGGTTTACCAATACTAAGCGAACTAAGGTAGGCTGGCATTCTACGGGCGGCATAGTGTCCGGTAAAATCAATAAAAATTGCATACCCGCTTCCCGGGCTTTAGGCAAAAAGCTCTCTGCCACAGATTGGGCCAATTGGCGCAGATCGGCCCATTCTAACGCACCCTGAAAAGGTTTTGTATAATTAAGGAATTGGGTAACGACCGCATTCAAACGATTCACTTCTTCCACAATAATTTTTAAGAAAGGATCTTCTTTACCTTGGCCCTCGAGCAATTGAGCCGCACCCTTAATAGCTCCCAAGGGATTACGAATTTCGTGGGCTAAACCTGCGGCCATTTCACCTAAAGTGATCAGGCGATCCCGCTCCCGCAAACGGGCGTATATATCTAATTCCCTTAAGGACTCCCCCGCTCTTTCAAAATAAGGTGCCAAGAGCGGTAGAGCGCCCCAGCTTTCATCCCAATGTTCGGGGGGATCTTTCAAGTTCACAGTGGCAAATCCAAGAAGGATGCGATTTTGGCTTAAGGGAAAAGCTAACGTACTTTGCAGAGATTCGAGAGCCTCCAGGTTAAGGCGGAGAAAAGCCGTGCGCGCGGGCAAAGTTTCGCTGACCACCGTGCGCTCCACTTCTGCCGCTAGCACGGGAGTCCATTTTTTGGATTTGGAAAAAAATTGGGCCAAGGGAAAAGTAGCGGGCAAAATTTCGGGTAGATTTTGCGCGGGAGATCCATCTTGGATTTTACGAAATTGGCGACCCTCACTATCCAAGGCGTAAAAAGAAACCATGGGCGCATCGAGGGCTTTTTTTAAGAATTTCTCCGTGGCGGATGCAATGGCTTGGCTATGAAAAGCGCCAGCGATTTCTTTCCCCGCTTCACGGGTGAGCGCTTGGATGCGATTCGCTTCTTTTAAAAAAAGATTTTGGTAGCCAAAACTCACGAGAGAGCGAATGGGATCCAAGCTCCACACCGCCACAAAGACCGCAAAAAAAGCATTGATGAGATAGAGGGTTTTGTCGCCGATCACCCAGTTGGTCATGAGAAGAATGGCCACGAAAAAAACCAAAGCCGCCACAGCATTGGCCAAAAGTTTTCCTAAAATGCGCCGAGAACTTACAAGGGATTGGTTGAGGATTGCGTCTTTTAAGAAATAAAAATAAAAAGCTAACAAGAGGTTGCCGACAGCCGGTAAAGTGCGGCCCATCCAGGGCACACGATCCATCACACTGAGGAGCGTGACCACTACTCCACCTAAATACAGCCAAAAATTTCTGCGTTTCAAAGCCTGCCGCATTTCAAGAGGAGAAAAACGGGAAAAATCCCCGCCCCGTGGTTTTGTTTTGCCAAAAGTTTCCGAGAAAAAGAGATAAAGATTCGCCACCACGATGAGAGAAGGAGAATAGTACGCAAGATCCCGGATCCAGGGCGTGCGATCGAGGCCGAGGATGATAGGAATTATTAAAAGCACACAACTTGCGAGGGAAATATATAAGAGCCAGCGGAACACGAGGCCTTCTGGACGTAACAACACTTGGAGGAATAGAAGCGCTAGGGGCGCCAAGGCCAAAGTGGCGAGGATATGCACGCTTTCCATGAGCCGCCACTCCAGCACCTGCGCCACAAAAAAAGCGAAGGCCCAAAGCGAGAGACAAAACGTGAGCGCACTATATGTCCAATTGAGTTTATTGCCCACGCCACGGGAAAGCACATAGAGGCTCAAGGAAAAGCATACGGCTGCCAACAGCAAAGCGGATTCACAGAGTAGATCGATTCGGCTCGCGTACACGGGATTTGTTTCTCCTGGGGCTCGTAAAGCGCTTTCGTGGGCTAGAAAATATCCTTTTGTAACCAATACTTACACTAAAAATCCACCCTTATTTCTTACACATCCGCTGTCAAGAAACCTTCCTTTTCTTCCGATGAGTTAGGCGAATATGGATTCGTCTTCAAAAGTCTCACTTTGGGCTGAGTGCGCTATTTTTATGGCCACGGTGGCTTTCTGCGCCTTTTCTTGGAAGGTTATGGTGCAGCCACGGGTAGCGGCGAAGGTGGCCGTAGTGGAGCGCACGCCTGTTAGTGAGCGGGCTCCGGCTTCTTTGTATATGGCAAATGGGGCAGAGGAGCGCTCCACGAAAGTTTGGGAAATCGGCTGTTTAGGTTCTGGGTCTGGGGAGCAAAGGCCTCTCTCTACGGAGGCCGGCTTGTTGCGCATCATCGCGCAGCTTTGCGAACCCTATTCTTCTGTGACTGCCACCAATACCACCACCAAGGAACAACTCTTGATCTTCCAGGCGAAGGAAAAGGTTTCCACCCACTACTTTCCTTTGAAGGAAGGGAAAAATTTGATCGTGTTCGATTGGAACCAAGGCAAGCGGCGGGAGCAGGTGGAAGTGGTGCGCACAGGCGGAGAGAAGAAGTAAATGGCTTTTCGCAGTTTTTTATCTCTATTTTTAGCTTCCCTCTTCATCTTGGCGCCGGTTTCGTTCGCCAAAGATAAGGTTGGCTGTGCTCATTACGCCAAACTCAACAAACAGCTACAGCCGAATTTTTCCCGTAAAGGCAATTTATGGACGAAAACCTTCAAGTGGGAGCTACGGAGAAATTTCGCTACCTTTCGGGAAGATCCAAAAGATGTGCTCCGCATGGGCCTCGTGGCTGTGTCAAAAGACGAAGTGGAATTGATTGCCTTTAGCGAAGTGGATCCACGGATCATGAATCTCTTTGTAGACGGCGACAAATACTATTGGATGCTACATCCGAATAATAAATCGGATGAGGTTCCTTACTTTGGCAGCGAGACCGTGGGTTATCTACCCGCCGGCTATACAGCCTCTCGTTCTGTAGTCTCGTTGAGCGAAGAGTCTCCAGCTTTTTCCATCAAGGCAGGCACGAGCTACCCCCACCTCTCCGATCATCAGCCCACCAAAGCCTCCACTGTAGACGACGTAACCGGCGCTTTGTTACGCCAGCCCTATATTAACCAGGTGGAACGCATTCTCCCGGAGGATAAGAAACTCATGCTCATCCAGGAACTCATGATCCTGAAGCATAAGGAAACTGGGCAGGGTGTTTTGATTCGCGATCTAAGCCGCATAGACAACAAAAATATCTATCTCACTGGCCTCAGTATACCCTACGCCGGCCGCGCGATTGCCCGCATAAATCGCGTGCCGCGAGATTCTTTTTGGACCAAGATATACGCGGCCAATACGGGGCGCGCAAAAGCGCGGCTACTCATTCATTATGGGCTCGAGATGGAAACTCCCAATAGCCAAAACGTGATCGTGGAGTTTACGTCGAAATATAAACCCACCAACCGTATCGTGCTTCGTGACACCGTGGATTCTCTCGCCTACGAGCCCTGGTTCCGAGCACTCGGCATGAATCGCACACTCAAAAAAAATAAGGCCGCAGATTTCAGCCGCGGTCATTTGGAACCTTTTGCCACCAACTCCATCTGGCGCTTCGATGAGGCTGGTAAAGATAGTTTCTCCGCACAGGCAATGGAGCAAATGGAGAAAGCACACGACCAAGCCTGACTAGACGAGATTAAGAGTATGCTCAAGAACGTGCCCGACAACGTGAACAGCATTTCCGAGATGGACAATTTTCTGAAATCTCCCGAAGGCCAGAAAGCCTTGCGCAATTACCACGAAGGCCTCAACACCTTACCCAAGCTCCAAAAGATCGACGAAATGAGCCTTCGGCACAAGGTGCGCGACTGGGCAGAAAAGTGGGTTCGGGGAACAGAAGAGGTTCTGATTCCCGTGGGTGGATTTGCCTGGGCTTGAGGCCGTTTCATTCAGTTGAGTTCAGTGAGGGCCCCCGAGGAGAACTAGAAACTCACCGAGTATGTAACCTTAGCCGTATCCCGGCTTTTCTCTCCCAAATTGCTACGCTTCGAGCCGCCCCAACGCTCAGAGTTCAAATCTAAAGAAACTTGCTCCGTGATTTTTTTATTCACATTAAGCACTAAGAGAGATTCATCCACTCCGTAACGCACCTTAGATTTCATCTCTAATTTCTTGAATTCACGGTTGAGCTCCACGGCGAGATTTTCACCCGAACCGGCTCTGGCTTCCACGGAAGTAGTCACGATGGGATTAGAAAAGGTCAATTGGCCTTGAGTCTTCAGCACATTCAGCTTGGCTCGCAAACGAGTAGGAATCACTTCTTCTTCCTCTTTTGTAAGGGAGGAGAAATCCGCGCGGTGAGCCCGGGCGATGCGCTCTTCTTCGGTCAATCGCGCTTCCGCTTTGCTATCTTTAGGATCGTCTTGCATACCGGTTGTAGCGGCTACCACACCTAAGGCGGCAGAATCTTTTTTCCGACGTTGCACAAAATCTTTTAATTGGGCCCGGCCCACTTCTTTGAGAGTCCAGCTGGCCAATTCCTTACGGCTCTCTTCGTAGCGCTGCCGCTCCCAAGTGTTAGAACGGCGATAAGGGTTCAAAACTTCTTTTTCGATGGGGCTTACGGTGCCGTAGTAACGTTCCCGCATGCGCGCGCTCATGTCTTCGTCAAAAATTTTCTGGTTGAGGGTTTTGTTCGTAGCCATCACTTGATCGATATTTTCCCAGCGGGGATCTTCTTTTTTCGCCACAGGACGGAAGCGAGCCCAGCGATTGCTCAGTTTCGCGAGCAAGCCGGGCGTGGATGGGGAAGGCTTGGCAGGTTTTACGGCCACGGGCGTAACAGCTGGTTTCTCCAGCGCTGGTGGTTGAGAAATGCTGCCCACGGCGGTTTGGCCATCCGCTAAAACGGCTATAACGCTGCAGAAAATCAGTACTAGAGAGATGGTCTTCTTTAATGACATAAGTCCTCAAAGTATTTAGTGCAAAACCAGTACCAGTACCCGATTAGACCATTTTTACTGTATAATATCCAACACTTAACCATGTATCCTGGAAGTTACGCCTAAGCCCTAAACAACCCATACTGTTGAATTTTTATACAGTGCACAGGAATCCAACGTCCTTCCCCGCCCCCTTAACCCATAGGTAGCTGAGCACACCAAAAAGCCAAGGCCATGAGCGCCCCACTCACCACTGGAATGGAGAAATTGTCGTCCACGTTTAGGGGCAAAAGCTCTGCGATACTGCCCGATAGCCCCCCCAGCAGGGATAACAACAGGATCTTTTCTCGATCGAAATCCTGCCAAACGAGATAAATAGCTGTTACTACAGCACAAATCACAAACCCCCCCAGGGTGCCCTGGAGGCTCTTATTGGGAAAGATTTTGCTGCGTCCGTAGAGCACCCCAAAAAAGGAGGAAGAGGGGTCACCAAACGCCAAGTAGAGAATCGAAAGCACCGCGATATGCCGGGGAAAAATCAAAAACGCGAACAGGCAAGAAGCCATATAAAACGGAATGCCCGTAAGCTGATTCACCTCTGTGTCACGCATAATCGGGCCCATCACCTTCACCGCCAAGCCATTCACCCACTCCCAGCGGGCCCGGCAATACTCCAGGCTCATCACCAGAGCTAAAAAAGTGCCTAAGATAGCGGCCATATATTCCTGAGAAAAGTTTAGAAAAAGAAAGGGCACAAGAAACACTAGGCCGCCACTCATATGAAAAGTTTTTCGAGCCAGGTGCAGATCGCTTCGTTGAGCCAGGGGTTTTCTTCCCTGTGTCAGACGCAAAGAGAGCGCCCAATTTTTCCACTCTTGCCAACGTTTCATGGTTTAATGCTCTCATGGAGAAGTGGGAATCGCATCCAAAACTGGTCCAGCTTTTTTACCTTCTTCCGAGTTGACTTTAAGCGTCAGTCTTCTGATACTAGAAAGGGAGAGGGGCTTTTTACAAATTCATGGATAGCCTTGTGGAAAAAGAAGTGCTTGCGGAAGCGATGGAAGTGGTAAGCACTCCCACCACTACCGGTTCCGGATCTTCTTATAAACAAATTTGGGCGATTGGTGGCGGTAAAGGCGGAGTGGGAAAAACTCTGATCACCGCCAACTATGCTATCACCTTGGCCAAAGCGGGCGCTTCGGTGGTACTAGTGGATTTGGATTTGGGTGGCGCCAACTTGCACACTTGCTTAGGCGTGGAAGTGGGAGAAAAAACTCTTACGGATCTTTTTTCTCCCGACATAAAAAATCTTAACGATCTCTGCATTCCCACTAATATCCCTAATCTCTCTCTCATCAGCGGCGCGCAAGATAGCTTGAACGTGGCGAACCTGCCCCACGCCCAGAAGCAAAAATTACTGAACAAACTGAAACAGCTGCCCGCGGATTATATTATTTTGGATCTCGGTGCCGGCACGTCTTACAACACTTTGGATTTTTTCTTGGCGGCAGACGTGGGCATCCTCGTGGTGCTGCCTGAGCCTACTAGCATCGAAAACGCCTACCGCTTCATCAAAAGCGCTTTCTACCGGAAATTAAAAAATATCGAATACCTCTACGACGCCCGCTCCTTTGTGGACGCCACCATGAACCGTAAAAATGAACTCGGCATCCGCACCCCTGCAGATTTACTCCGCTCCCTAGAAGAGCAATTCCCCGAGGTGGGATCCAAGGTGCGCAGCGCCATCAACCGTTTCGATATTAAACTCGTGGTGAACCAAGGCCGTACGGCCACTGACACGGAAATCGGCTACGGAGTGCGCAATGTGTGCAAAAAGTACTTTGGCTTCAACTTAGATTACCTGGGTTGCCTGGAATACGATTCCGCCGTTTGGCAGAGCGTGCGCAGGAAACGCCCCCTAGCCATCGAGTTCCCTTCAAGCCCCCTCGTGCCCGCGATCCAAAGGATGGTGGGCCATATCGTGGCCGAACAAGCGGAAAAATTGAAACGCCAAGAAGTGGAATTGTGATCGGCCCTATTCACTAGAACAACTCCCGTGCTAGGATTATTTTATCCTATGGGAAAGAACGGCAAGCAAAGTTACTACGAAATTCTCGACGTTAGCCTCAACGCCAATCCGGAAATCATTCGCACTTCTTATATCCGCGCTAAAAACGCCTACAACCGGGATTCCTTGGCGGCTTACTCCCTCTTTGATCGGGAAGAATCAAAACGCATTTTAGAAGAAATCGAGGAAGCCTACGCCATTCTCTCCGATTCCGAGAAGCGCCGAAAATACGACGAATCCCACGGCATCCTTTCCTCTGAATCTGTGTACGACGCCTACCACAGGGGCAATCACGCAGTGGCCGCCTTTACCCGCGATAGCTTGCCCCAAGAAGGCGAAGATCGTTTTAGCTTTGAGGATGATCCCTTCCGCAAAGCCGCTGGAGAAGCCAAGCCCGCACCAGTTTCGGCAAAACCCTCTCCTCTTGAGCGCTTGAAGGCGTTGGATAACTCTCCCGCTCCCGCCAAAGCCTACCATGTGGTGCACACCTTCGAAAAAGACGACGCCATGGAAGAGCGGATCCAGAAATGCGAAGGCGTGAATGGTGCATTTTTGAAAGCCGTGCGGGAATACAAAAAGATTTCCCAGGATGAAATCATGAACATCCTAAAAATCAGCCGCAATTATTTAACGGCCCTTGAGGAAGACAATTTCTCCAAACTCCCCGCCAATGTGTTCGTGCGCGGATTCGTGATCCAATACGCGAAAGCCGTGCGCGTGGACCACGAAAAAGTGGCTAACGCCTACATGGACTATCTGCGCGCCAACCGGCCAAGTTAGCCATGGCCGTGTTGCAGGCCGGGCAATGGATTTCGATCACAGCTGAGGTAGCAGGAGAGCGCTTGGATGTTGCGCTCGCTCGACTCTTCCCTGAACTTTCTCGTTCGCGCGCGCAAAAATTAATTTTGGAAGGTTTCGTACGCTGCAATGGCGCGGGTGCAAAGGCGAATTTGAAATTAGCAGTTGGTGATACGCTAGAAGTTTTTTTGCCCTTGGCGCGGGCGGTAGGAGTAGAGGCCCAGAATATTCCGTTAGAGATTCTCTACCAAGACGAGCATTTAGCCGTGGTGGAAAAACCTCCGGGCCTCGTGGTGCATCCAGCGGCGGGGCACGAAGACGGAACTTTAGTGAATGCGCTGTTGCACCACTTTCCCGATCTTTCCACGGGCTCCGGCATCGGCGGGGAACTTCGGCCCGGCATCGTTCATCGCATCGATAAAAATACTTCCGGGATTTTACTGATCACAAAAACCGATTTGGCCCATGCACATCTTTCGCAGCAGTTTAAAGAGCATTCAATTTCTCGGCGTTATTTGGGATTGTGTTGGGGCTCGCTGCCTTCCCGGGGCGAGTGGAACGAAGCTATCGCTCGGGATCCAAAGGAGCGCAAACGCATGGCGCCCTCGGAAAAAGGCCGCACGGCACTCACGCGTTTTCGGTGTGTTTCTGGTTTTCCAGGAGTTTCGCTCTTTGAAGCGGAATTATTCACGGGCCGCACCCACCAGATCCGGGTGCACTTTTCTTTTCATGGATTTCCTTTGGTGGGGGATTCTGTGTATGGAGGCGCTTGCCGGGCCGCAAGGAAATCCAGGGAAGAAGGCGGGCGAGTGCTGGCGAAACGGTGTGTTGAGGGTTCGCGATTGGTGGAAAAGTTGGAAGAAGCTGGCCGGCAATTTTTGCACGCGGCTCATTTAGGTTTTGTTCATCCTGTTTCGCAGAAGCGGATGGAATTTAATAGCGAGCTGCCGGAGGATTTAAGGGAAATCATGCTAGCATTGGAGCCATGCAAATGATTCGCTCTCCTCTTTTATCCTCTTTGGCCGGTGTGGAACACGGATTTTTGCCAGAGCCAGACCCTGTTATTAAGTCTCAAGTGAGCACCGTGAAGCAAGTACACGGAGATTTATTGCTGTGGAGTGATCGTTTGGAAAAAGGAGAACGGGAAGCAGACGGAATTGCAACACGAAAGGCTGGCTTGAAAGTGGGCGTTTATTCCGCGGACTGTGCGCCGATTCTTGTGGCCGCATTGAGTGAGGGCGGCGCAGTGGTTTCTGTGATGGCCGTGCATGGGGGCTGGCGAGGCACTGCGATGGAAATCGGCGCAAAAAGCTTTACGCGTTTTGCGGAAGAACTTGGCTCTAAGGCCGCGCGCTTTGTGGCCGCGATTGGTCCGTGCATTAGTTTTGAAAGTTTTGAAGTGGGCGAAGAAGTGGTGACCGCTTTTCCTGGATCATTGGATCGGGGCCTCGCGCGATTTTTACGCATGGAAGAGAATAAGAAAAAATTTCTCTTCGATTTGCCTGGGGAGAATCGGCGGCAGTTATTGGCGGCGGCGGAACGCTTGGGAGTAAAGTTAGAAGTAGAAGCTTTGGGGATTTGCACATTGCGGGAAGCGCTCCCCTCCTATCGGCGGGATGGGAAGAAGGCGGGAAGAATTTTATCATATATTGGATTTTAGTAACGCACCGCTTGTCCGGCGCGGACAGGCGATGCGTTAAGTCCAATTGGCATGGGCAAAGTTCTAGCGCAGTTTCAACACCATCTCGCTATCATCGATCGATTGTCCAAACACCCGGAACAAATCCCGGCTCGTGCCCACCAACTGAAAGCCAAATTTTTTATACAGCGCCTTGGCGGGAATATTGTTTTCAAATACGCACAAACTAACCCAATCAAGAGAAGGTTGCGCCCGGGCCCAGCCTAACGCTTCTTCCATGAGTTTCGACCCCCAACCCCGCCCTCGCACGGAACGCTCCATGCCCATGGCTAATAAGCAACGGTGCAAGGAAGTTTGAAGAGGTGGGTGATGTATTAGGGTGATTTCGCCAAAAACCTCCTTTTCGTCGGTCAAGATCCAGAACCTTCGCCAACCGATTTCGGTGACTGGCTTTAAAAGGGACTCCATCTGTTTCGGAAAATCTTCTTCTTTAATCGCACGCTCCTCCTCTTGGAGAGCAAAAATAAAATCCCCATCCCGACCATTCTCCCGGGAATGGCGAAGCTCGTGACGGGCCAACATCATGAGATCAGCAGCTTGTAAGGGGCGGATGTGCATAGAAAACTCTTATCTTTGGTCTAGAGAGAAGTCATAGGTATAATAATAATGACTCTTGGATTCACAGAGCCAGTGCAACTCGCTTACCGTTAAAGACCTCAAAAGGGGTAAGGTAGTCAAGAACCTTTCGAGGGCGATGATTTAGCCAGTTCTCTAAAGCAGGCAGATTTATGGTTTCAAGGTCGGTATCGGATTTAATAAATCGCCTAATAACGCCAATCGTATTCTCAATGGTTCCTCTTTGATAAGGAGAGCCCGGATCGCAAAAGTATATTTCGCAGCCAATGTTTTCTCGCGATCTAAACTCTGAACCGCAGTCGTTCGTAATACTCAATTTAGGCTTAGCATCTAGTAACCTTTTCGTAGCCTCTTGGGTTTCTGCCGAGTTTGGCGCACACAACTTGGAGAGAACGGTGAATCTTGATTTGCGATCAGTACAAGCTAGAAGTGGCTCACGCCTTTTTGCATACATTAGATCCCGCTCCCAATGTCCAATTTCGCTTCTATTGTTACTGCCCTCGGGTCGAGACTTGATGTTTTTCCACCATTTGGGCCTAGGGCCGTTGTGGGTATTATAGATCCTCGGATATCGACGGCCTTTATAGAGAAGATATTGCTTAAAAACAGAGTGTCGCTTGATGAAGCGATAAATTGTCATTGCCGATAAATCTTCGTGTTTTTCGAGAGCTATCCTGCCTGCAATGAGCTCCGGGCTCCAGCCCCTTTTAAGCCATTGGCAAACGACTTCTTTATAGCGCTCCTCAACTTTTAATTTTCTTCGGCAGTTTTGTCGAAAACGTTTTCTGGCCAGGCAATGGGCAGGATCGCTTTGATAAACTGGTTCTGAGTAGCAGCTTTTTTTAACTGAATTTCGCTTAAGTTCCCGATAAATAGTAGATTTATGTCGATTGAGCGATTTTGCAATATGTAAAACGGCCATTTTTTCTTGCAAAAGAACGAAAATCTGGCACCTTTCGGCGTAGGTCACCCTTGAGTACTTCACGGTACAACTCCTTAAAATTGGTTTTTGGCGAAATTGTTTTTAGGACAAGGGTGTCCTTTTTTCAATTTCTAGGAGTTGCACTGGCTACGTAAATTCAAGACTTCGGCGCCGGACAAGCGGCGCGTTAAATCCACAACCTAACTTTCAGACACGCTCAATTTTTATCCCACCTACTTTGCCCGTGCAAAGTAATGAGTCTCAAGATGACCGCCCCCCACGTCCATGCTAAGCTGCCTCTTGAGGTAATTTATGCGCAGCAATAACACCTATATGAAGTTCATCCTTGTGCTAGCTCTGCTAGGAATTTTTGTCTCCGGCTGGCTGCTCTCGGTGCACATTAAATTCTCCACGGGCCAAGCGGGGCTCACGGAAACTTGCTTCATTCCCGGCATCGGCTCCACGGAAGGCTGCGCCAATATCGCGATCTCCAATTACTCGGCCATCTTCGGCGTGCCCCTCGCGGCCATCGCCATGGGTTTTTACTTCACACTTTTTTTGCTCGTGTTCTGGGCCATGCGCAACTACCAGATGGCCTATGAAGCCCTCTATGTGAGCTTCTTTCTTTCCACGCTATCGATTGTTGTAACGGTAACGATGTTTGTGATTGCCCGTTATATATTAAAAAGTTTTTGTTTGGGTTGCAGCGCCCTCTGGGTGATCAATCTCCTCATTTGGCCTTGCTTTGTGAAACACCTAAATCTCTCCTGGGGCAATGCGCTTGCGGCAAACCTGGAGCTCTTTCGTTCGAAAGCTCTTCAGCTCAAAAAAGAACGGATCATCTCAAGTTTTGTGACCGGGGGAATCTGCCTCCTCGTGTTCTCCGTGATTGGAGCCGCCGCCAAGGGCCTCCAAGGCAACGAAGCCCGTATCGAGAGCACTTCAATCTTGCAAGAGTATAACGATGCCGTGCAAACCTTCCTGCCCGCGGAAGCCGTGGGAGGGCCCAGCTCCAAAGGCCAAGCCAATGCTCCCGTGATGGAGATTATTGAGCTTGCGGATTTCCAGTGCCCGGGTTGTAAAGTGGCTTCGCAATTTTTAAAACCTTTTGTGATGAAACATGGAGATAAAGTGCGGGTTACCTACCGTAACTTTCCGCTCGACGGCAGCTGTAATTCCTTCGTGCCTAATGGCGGCCACCATATGGCTTGCTCCGCGGCCCGCTCTGCCATTTGCGCTGGCCAACAGGGAAAATTCTGGGATATGCATGATTTGATTTTTGACAACCAAGAATCCCTTTCTCCGGCCCTTCTGGAAGAACTGGCCACAAAAGCCGGGCTCGATACAACCAAATGGGCTGCTTGCTTAAAAGATCCGCAAACGGAACTGCAGTTACAAAAAGAAATCCAGTGGGGTGAACAAGTGCAATTGCAATCAACACCCACGATCATCATCAATGGCCGTCGTTTGATTGGCGCCCGCTCGCCCCAAGATTTGGAAACGCTCCTCAAAACTTTGGAAAAGAAATAGTGCTGATCGACAGCCACGCCCACCTAGACTACGAGTACGAACACAGCACCGAAGAACTTCTTCGCCAAGCGGCCGATATGGGCGTGAAAACCGTGATCGCCATTGCCGCCGCGGCCCCCTCGTTACATAAAGTGCGGGAGCTCGCCGAACGTTTTCCTAATGTGTATTTCACTTCGGGCATCCATCCCCATGATTCGGGGGATTTTAATGGAGAAATTTTTAGCCTCATTAAAACCCTAGCCACTCACCCAAAGTGCGTGGCCGTGGGCGAATTAGGTTTAGATTATTTTTATCACCATGCGAGCCAACAACTGCAGTTCCAAGCCCTGGAAGCGCAACTTGCCTTCTCCGCGGAAATCGGTAAACCCGTGGTGGTGCACACGCGGGATGCAGACGCAGATACAATTCGCTTCCTGGAAACTCACTCTAAAGAATTCTTGCGCCGACATCCCGGGAAAATTCCGGGTGTGATTCATTGTTTTACGGGAAGCGCCAATCTTGCGGAAGCCTGCTTGCAGCTTGGATATTTTATTTCTTTTTCCGGGATCATCACGTTTAAAAACGCGGAAGATCTACGGAACGTGGTGCAAAATATTGTGCCGCTAGAAAAAATGTTGGTGGAAACCGACTCGCCTTTTCTCACCCCAGCCCCCCACCGGGGCAAAAAAAATCAGCCGGGCTATACACGCCTCGTGGCCGAAAAAGTGGCGGAGCTGAAAAATGTAACTCTAGCCACAGTGGCGCAAACCACTAAGGCCAATACCCGCCAGCTTTTTTCCTTGCCGGAAATTCCTGACTAAGAGATCCATGGAAAGCCCCGCTAAAATTCCTTGGCTTAGTGCTGGCGGAATCGCCCGGATGCTATTAGCCACCGTAGCACTTTATACTGTGGTGGCTCTTGCGAGCGCTGCCTATTTTAATCCGGCCCAAGGGCGGCCGCTGCATTTGTACTTTCAAGCGGTGATAGTGGTAGCGTGCGGATTGAGCGTCTATTCGTTAAAAGAGCTCTCCTTTTCTTCGAAAAAAATCCAAGCTTCTGGCTGTATTCTTTTCCTGCTCGGCGCGCTCTCCTGGTTTTTGTACCGAAAAGAATTTTTGCTTACCTATTCGCCCTGGTTTGATGAAATCACCCAATTCTTCCAATACCAACCCGCTCCTATAGATGAAACCCTCCACGCAGCCCTACAGCAACAACCTCCACTAGATTACACCTTCTCCGCCTTTGCCCGGCATATATACGGCGTCTCGGAAATTTCCATGGTCTCCCATGCTGTGGCGTTTAGTATGCTCAGCCAAGTAGTTCTTCTCCTTTGGCTGCGGCTCGTGCAATTACCGGTGCTGCTTGCGCCTCTACCACTCCTCCTCTTTGCCGCCCAAGGCACATTGCTAAGATATAGCAGTGAGGCTCGTCCGATTTCTTTGGCCATATTTTTTTCGTCTTTGAGTCTATTTTTTCTCTATGAACGAATTAAAAAGAAAACCAGTGTGCTACCGCTGCTCGCCGCCGCCATTTTTTTCTTTTATTCAAATGGATTGCAGCCCCATTTTTTTCTGTTATTCATGGCTCTGGCTTTTTTGCCTTGGTCTTTGCTAGTGAGTTCGAAAAAAGAAGCACTATTAACCTTCTCCGCCTTTTTTCTCTTACCTACTCTCCTATTCCTACCCAATCTTTATGAAATTTATGTGGAATGCGTTCGCTACGCCCAATTCCACGGCGAAAACCATTTCCAACATTGGCTAATAGCCATAATGAATATCAAACTCTCAGCGCTTCGGGCTTATTGGGGAAGTTTCCATCCTGTCCAATTTCTCCTGCTCTTGCCACTACTTACTTTAGCGCTCGGGATTAAAAATAAATCCAAAACATTATTGGCTATAAGCCTGGGCACTTTCGTTTTTCTTTTTTTCTACCCCCTTGCCTTCCAGATCTTTTGGGCCACGATCAATTGGGGTTTGCGCCGCCATTATTTTTCCACTTGGATTTCTGGCAGTATCTTTTTACTGACCCTGCATTTAGCTTGGCAGGCAAGAACCCTAACAAGCTCTAAGATAAAACTGGCGGCTCTCCCCCTTTTAGCCGCTACTTTTTTCTATTTGCATTTTTATTTTGTGCCTGCGCAGCAAGATATGGTGAATGTAAGAGGACGTGTTCATCCGGACTGGCGAGTGTTAGATGCCTTAGGGAAAAAAGCCAAACAGCCTGCATACTTCTTACAGATCCCCTTTGATTTTCTCTCCTCCTCTAAAGATCATGACCATGTGGGCGATTTATACCCACACACAAAAAACCTAAAACTCGGCTCTTGCCCTGATTTTGGCCGCTATCGTCTGCAACCAGAATTTCGTCAATTGCATGGCGGTTTGATTTTATACGCAAAAATGCGTAAAGAAATTCGTTCGCAAATTCTGCCGCGTCTGCAACCGCTCACAAAAGAGATCATAGAAATGAATGAGAATTTTGTAGCCTTCACCGTACAAAACGAAAAATCCGTGATGGAAAATATCGAAACGATCTACCAAGCCATTCTCGCGGCTTACCCCAACCAACCAGAAAATCTGTTCTTGCTGGCTGGCCTCTTGGAATTAGCCCAAGAGGAAAAGAGGCCAGTAGGAAAAATCCTTAGCCAAATACAGGCACTCCAAGAAAAAGAGCCCGAGGTGCAACGTTATCTGCAGCTAGCGCCAAAGCCTGCGGCCACCGCGCAATAGTGCGCCCCAGCCTAGGGTCCATATCAATAGACCCGGCAAAAAAGCCCACCACACGCCCACAGCCAAAAGCAGTTGCAAGGCACCTAAGCCCAGTAAAAACCCCCAAGGATGCAAGTTTTCTCCGGGCCGGGCAGGAAAAAAACGGTGCCCGATCCACAGGCCCGCAGCTAAATAAGAAATCACTCCTCCCAGCAATAAAAAAAGGAAATAAATTGGCAGCAAAAAAATCCCCAAAATGGAAATCACCAAGAGAACAAAAAAGACCGGCACCACAAGGGAGCCAAACAAACCCACAAAAAGATTTTTAGGCCACTCCCGCATTAGCCTTCCCGCCGTGAGGCCTTGAAGTGAGGGAAAAAAACCAAATAGGAAAAGTCCAAAGCCCCAAAGCACCAGCCATAGAAGCGCCGCAGCAAAAACTTTGGCGATCCAATGGATATTATCCCGCCAAAAAAGAGCCGTGGATCGGATAATCCGCCAAAAAGGACCCGGCGCTTGGTACACCACGCTTTCAGGCGCTACTTGGGAGCCCGGTTTACTTTCAAAGGATCCGCCCACCACCACCAGGGTTTTGGTGAGCTTGGCCGTAGGCTCAAACACCACTTTCCCCGATACCACCACCACTTCTTCCACCTGGCCATGCACCGTGAGGTTTCCCCAAAGGAGCACTACGGTGCCATACACTTCACCGGGCTCAATCACCGCCTCTTCGGCACCCAACAGCAAATTGCCTTCTTTGGAATCAATGATCCGAAAAGCATTAGGGGAGGTAGTGAAAGCATCCGCAGAAAAGGGAAACAACAAACAGAAAAAAAGAATATATTTAAACATATCCTCTCTTAGCATCATCCCTATTCTAATGGCTAGGCATTGCTCAGAGCTTTTAAGTAAGGTATCAAAATCTATCCATGAAACGTAGCTCCCTCTTGGTCATCTTCTTAGTGGTCTTTTTTGACCTCCTGGCATTCGGGATTGTGATCCCAATCTTGCCCTATTATTCCAAAACCTTTGGCGCCAATGCTTTTGCTTTAGGTTGGTTAATGGCGATTTTCAGTATCACTCAATTTTTATTTTCACCCTTGTGGGGAAGCCTTTCGGATCGCATTGGCCGCCGCCCCGTGCTGCTATTCACGATCTTAGGTGGAGCCGCTTGCATGGTGGCCACCGCTTTAGCGGGAAGTTTTTGGCTATTGTTCTTAGCTCGGCTTTTGGCAGGAATTTTTGGAGCGAATATTTCTACGGCCACCGCTTATATCGCCGATATCACAGGCCCAGCGGATCGAGCCAAAGGTATGGGCATTATTGGCGCAGGTTACGGGCTCGGATTTATTTTTGGCCCCGCTCTCGGCGGAGTGCTATCGGTGCATGGCTATAGTGTGCCGATTTTAGTGGCTGCAGGTTTGGGACTCGCAAACTTCTTTTTTGCATATTTTGTGTTGGCCGAATCACGCTCATCCACGGCAGAGAAAACTAGTAAAAAGTTTTCTTTGCCAGCCTTACGCCTCACTCTAGCTCAAAGCGCCACAGCCATTCCGGTGGGATTATTTTTCTTAAGCACGCTAGCTTTCACACAATTAGAAGTAGTGTTCGGACTCTTTGTGCTCGGAAAATTCGGCTTTGGCGCAAAAGACGCCGGTTGGCTGCTGGCCGGCATAGGTTTTGTGAGTGCTCTTCTACAAGGCGGTTTGATCGGGCGCTTAACAAAAAGATTTGGCGAGAAGAATTTGTTGGCCGCAGGCTTTTTCTTTTTCTTCCTCGCTCTAGGTGGCTCGGCCTTGGCGCTTTCCATTACTTTTTTTACCATTTCTTTGTTGGGCATCGCCATTGGCAATGGCTTAGTGAATCCCTCACTCTCAAGTTTAGTTTCCAAGGCCGCTCCTGAAGAAAACCGGGGCATGATTATGGGAATCTACCAGAGCGCAGGATCTATGGCGCGAGTGGTTGGCCCACTCCTGGCTGGCTTATTATTTGATCGCCTTAGCCCCGAGACTCCGCTCTTCCTTTCTAGCATACTCATGGCTCTAGCATTCCTTGCTGCTTTGGCCGCAAAGAGGAGACTTGCGTGAGCTTTCCCGAACTTGTTTTTTTTGAGAGCTTATTGGAATCCTTAAATGGCAAGGGCCGCGTGCAACAACACGCCACGATTAAACACGGCACCGAAACATTTCCCATTTATAGCGCAACTTTTGGTTCCGAAGATCCCCAAGCCCCCACTTTTGCTCTAGTGGGCGGAGTGCATGGCAAAGAAAAAATTGGCTCCCAGGTGGTACTCTCCTATCTTGAAAGCTTGATTGAGCTCATGCATTGGGACGAAATCACCAACCAAGCCTTAGAAAAATCCCGAATCGTTTTTTTGCCCATTGTAAATCCTGTGGGCATGTTTCTTTTACGCCGAGGTAATGGCAATCGAGTGGATCTTATGCGCAATGCCCCCACGGAAAATGCCTCCCCTGTGGTACCGCTCTTAAGCGGGCAGCGCTTCTCCCCTTACCTGCCATGGTACCGGGGCGAAAAGGATGCTCCCATGGAAGCAGAAGCCCAAGTGCTCTGCAATCTCATGCGCCAAGAACTTTTCCCAGCAAAGGTGAGCATTGCCATCGATTGCCACTCAGGCTACGGCTCCCTGGATCGTTTGTGGTTTCCCTACTGCCGCTCCCTAGAGCCCTATCCCGATATTGCGGAAGCTTATGCTTTACGAAATCTCATGGATAATACCTACCCCAACCATGTGTACCGCATGGAGCCGGGCTCCAAGGGCTATACGATCAATGGTGATCTTTGGGATTATCTTTTTGACGAACATAAGGCCCTCTATGGCGAGAGCAAAAGATTTTTTCCTCTCACCTTGGAAATGGGTTCTTGGTTATGGCTGAAAAAAAATCCTATTCAATTGTTTTCTGCCATGGGTCTGTATCACCCGATGCACCTTCACCGTCATAAACGAATTTTGCGCCGGCACATTACACTTCTAGATTTTTTGCATAAAGCCGTGATCTCACCCGCGCAATGGGCTTTCCTCAATAGCGCCGCCAAAGCAGATTTACGTAAAGGCGCCTCTGACTACTGGTACGAAGAGTGAACACAGAAAAAACAGAAAATTGGTTTTTCATGCGGGGCCTAGTGCGGGAAGCGGGCCACTGGAGTGGGTTTTTAGAAAAATTCGCCGCCGCCTTTCCTCACCGCAATGTGATCGCTCTTGATACACCAGGAAATGGCCAACGGTTTCGAGAACCAAGCCCCTGCTCTATTCACGAAATGGCAGAAAAAGTGCGAGCAGAATTTCTGCAAACCCGCGGCCAAGAAAATTATCTTTTCGCTTTGTCCCTGGGCGCTATGGTGGGTTTGCAATGGATGCATAAATATCCCGATGATTTTAAAAGTGCCGTGCTGGTGAATACTTCTTTAAAAGGAGTGTGCCCATTCTACCAACGCATGCTTCCGAAAAATTATGGAACTATTTTGCGAATGATGTTTAGTAAAGATTTACTCTTTCGGGAAAAAAACATTCTCCGCATGACAAGCCAAAGGGCCAAACAATTCCCGCAACTCCCGCAGCATTGGGCAGATTTGCAAAAGAAACGGCCCGTGTCCTTGAAAAACGCCATTTCGCAGATCTTCGCAGCCGCCACTTTTCAACCGCCAGCAGAAAAACCCCGCACTAAAATTTTGCTCTTAAATAGCGCCCGGGATGAATTAGTGGCACCAAGCTGTTCGGAAAAGATTGCAAAATATTGGAATGTACCGCTGAAAACAAATCCACATGCTGGCCATGATATCACGCTGGATGAACCTGAATGGGTGTTAGAGCAGTTACGCTTTTAAGAGCGAGTCCGCAAAAAGAGCGCCAAATAACAAAAACAAATACAGGATCGAAATCCAAAAAAGTTTTTTGGAATCCTTTCGTTCTTTGGTTCTAAGAAGCTTTACAGTTTGCCACAAATAAAATGCACCCAGGCCCAAAGCCGCTCCGAGATAAATCTGGCCGCTATAGCCTAAGAAATAGGGCAAAACTGTGACTGGCACTAACACCACTGTGTAGAAAAAGATTTCGAAACGGGTGCGCCGCTCGCCGTGGGTTACGGGCAACATGGGAATACTAGCCGCTCGGTACTCATCTTGGATCGCGATCGCGAGGGCCCAAAAGTGTGGAGGGGTCCAAAGGAAGACCACCAAAAAAAGTACCCACGCTAAAAAAGAAAGTTCGCCCGTGGCGGCGGCCCAGCCGATCAAAGGTGCCGTGGCGCCCGCGGCTCCGCCAATCACAATATTGTAAGGCGTGCGCCTTTTTAGCCAAAGAGTGTAGATGCCCACATAAAAAGCGATGGTGAAAAAACTCCAAAAGGCCGCTACCCAATTTACTGCCAAGAGATAATAGGCCACAGCCACAGAACCGGTGACTAATCCAAAAATCGCCGCGCGCTCCGGCTCGATTCGTTGCAAAGGAATCGGGCGACGCCGCCGGGTGCGCTCCATTTGTGAATCGATATCGCGATCAAAATACATATTGAGCGCGTTGGCAGAACCCGCCGTGAGACCCATCGCCACCATCACTAAAAAAAGTTTCAAGGGATCTTGCAGGAGAGAGCCTTCGGCCACGATGGCCGCAAAACCCGTGACCAAAAAAAGCAATACAATGGTGGGCTTCATCAAGCTAAAATAGGCAGAAATTCTTGCGGTCATTTAAGCCACAAAATACAAGAAAATGGAGTCTATTGCCAACGGGAAGCGGCAGAAAACGATAAGCGTACCAAAAGAATCCAGAGGGTTTCCGCCCACAGAAGGTGCAAAATCTGCATCCAGATGGGAGCTAGCAATAAAACGTTCATAAAGCCCACGGCTAAATTTCCTGCTGTGAGCCATAAAAGGAAAAAAGCTGCCTTTTTTAGGTTTGGGAAACGTTCTGAGAGGTTCGTGAGCCAAACCCAGAGGTATCCCACCCAGAGCACCGCGAGAACTGGATGAAAAAGCCGGATTTGCTGCAAAAAGTGCCGTTTAGAAAATTTATCCTGCAGCTCTTGGCCTAAATCCGTAACAGGAAAAAGAGTGTCGCCGAGGGCCGTCATGGCCCCAAGCGCTCCCACCAAAGCAAAGCCCACGAGTACAAGCAACCAACGGAGCCGCTCTTTGCCGCCCTCTGGCCACCACCAGCGGGGAGTTTTTTCTTCCGCCGCCAAGGCCAATACGGTGAGTGAGCCCAACAAAAAGAGGGTATTCACCAGATGGAAAGAAATGGAAATCACCCGGTCTAAAGATTGGTCGTGCTCCACCAAACGGAGCAACACCAACATGGCACCAATCAAGGCTTCTAAAAGCACGGCCAGTAAGGAAAGATACGCAGCTTTTCGCTGAAAGCTTTTTTTAGGGAAAAGCCGCAAGGTCCACCCAAAAAGCACGGCCACAAACACCAAACAAAAGCCCGAGCTCAAGCGGTGGGAATATTCAATCAGGGTTTTTAGTTGCTCGCTCCGGGGCACCACTTCCCCATTGCAAAGGGGCCAATGGGCGCCGCAGCCGGCGCCGGAGCCCGTGGCGCGCACAAAAGCGCCCCATAAAATCACGGCTAAGCAATAAACAAGAGTGAACCAGGCGAATTTTTTGTAAAACGCCATAAATATTTTTTATTAATTCTGCAGCATCCGCTCGATGGCAAAATCAATGGGCAAAGCTACTTTAGCGGGGCCAGAACCTTCGCCACCCACTCCATCTTCTTTTACGGCCTGTGCAAAACGATCATCAGCCTTACTATTGGTTTGGATGTCTTTTGTAAGCGAGTGTACATAGTGGATCAAGGCAATACGATCAGAGGGGGGTAAGGCTTTATAAGAAGCCATGCCCGTGCCGGGAATTCCATAAGCCAAGGTTACGTACATGGATTTAGTGGAAGAACCATTTTTCCAATCACTCGCGGAGCCCGAAAAATTCCGTGGTTTCGGATCGAGGGCTGCCCCCCCCACTCCATCCCCATGGCCAGCCACGCCATGGCATACGGCGCAGTTAACGTCGTAAAGAGCTTTACCTTTAGCCACGAGAGCCGTGCCGCCATTCATGAGTTTATCAAATTCTTCTTGAGATAAAGGGCCAGTGGTAGATTTCACCACAGCAGGCTTCGGCTGCGGACGTGTCCAAAGATCGGAAGCAGAGATACCGATCAAGAGTATGAGGGCTGCAAAGGAGCTCAGGATATAGGCTCGGTTAAGGTTGGTATCGTACTTTAAACCCATGAAAAAGAGCATCACCAAGGATGCCTTGGCGGTAGCAATCCCCAGAGAAACAAAAACGTTGGCCGTACTACCAAAATCCACGTAAGAAGCACCAACGGTTAGCACCGTAAGCACCAACAGAGCTCCTAGGGTTTTATAATAAATCCCAAAGGGAACGATGTGATGGCTATGGTTATGATTGTCGTGTTTATGTTCCATAAAAATCCTCACACCACCAAATAAAGAAGAGGGAAAAGGAAAATCCAGATCAAATCCACAATGTGCCAGTAGAGTCCTACGAACTCTACGGCCGCAAATTTACGGGAATTGAAATGCCCACGACCCATACGCCAATACACCCAGGCGATGGCACCCATGCCGATCAATACGTGTATGCCGTGGAGGCCTGTCATCACGAAATAAAAGGAATAGAAGAGGGCAACGTTGGCGGATTTAAAATCCGTAGATGTAAAAAAATCTCCAGGCAAAATACCGTGGTGGATTTTTTCACTATATTCAAAGTATTTGATCACGAGGAAGATGCACGCGCAGAGGAAAGTGATGATTAGCATCAACTTAGATTTTCCACGCTCATCCCGTTGGATATAAGCAATCGCTAGCGCCATAGTGAGGGAACTCACGAGCAGCACCACCGTGTTCACAGCGCCCATCACTTTATTCAAGTGGTGGTGGGCTTCCCGAAACATTTCAGGATAGAGATAGTTGAATAGACCATAGCCCGCAAAGAGCACGCCGAATAACATTACCTCGGTTACGAGGAATAACCACATGCCGAGTTTGCCAGCCTCGAACTCGTGTTCGATGCTGTCAAAGTGGTGGGCATGATCCATATGTCCGTGCTCTGCGCTCATTGGTGTTCCTTTCTCCAATCTTAGGTGGGCTTCACGCCGTATTCATAAGGACCAGTTGTCACCGTAGGAGTTTTTGCAAAATTTTCTAATACAGGAGGTGATTCCGCAAACCACTCTAGAGTGCGCCCACCCCAAGGATTAGCAGGCGCTTTTGCGCCACGGAAGCAGGAGATCACACAATTCACAAGAATGAAGAAAATCCCCAGAGCAATACCCCAGGAGCCTACAGTGGAAATCAAATTCCAGCTCGCATACATAGGTTCATAATCATGGTAGCGGCGGGGCATGCCGTTATATCCGGCCACAAATTGCGCCAGGAAGGTAACGTTAAAGCCGATGATAAAGCACCAGAACGAAACCTTGCCCCAGAACTCGTTGTACATTTTTCCCGTAATTTTAGGGAACCAATAAAAGATCCCAGCAAAGAGGGAAATGGCGGCGCCGCCCATCATCACGTAATGGAAGTGAGCTACCACAAAGTACGTATCATGAAAGTGAATGTCTGCGGACAAAGTGCCAAGCATAATGCCCGTGATCCCGCCGATACCGAAAGTGAAAAGGAACCCTAAAGCATACAACATGGGCGTAGCTAAGCTCACGGAACCCCGGTACATGGTGGCCACCCAGTTAAACATTTTCACGGCCGAAGGCACTGCTGTAGCCATGGTAAGCAATGAAAAGATAAAGTTCGTGAGCGGGCTTTGGCCACTAGTGAACATATGGTGCCCCCACACAAGAAAGCTCACCAAAGCTAAACCAAGGGAAGAGAATGCAATCGCCCTATAACCAAAAATTGTTTTCTGCGACATCGTGGGAATCACTTCAGAAATGATGCCCATAGCCGGCAAGATCATAATGTACACGGCTGGGTGAGAGTAGAACCAGAAAAAGTGCTGAAAAAGCACGGGATCGCCGCCAAGTTTTGGATCAAAAAAACCAATGCCCACGGTGCGCTCGATCACGAGCAACAATAACGTGATACCGATAACGGGCGTGGCCAATACCTGCAAGATACTAGTGCTATAGATGGCCCACACAAAAAGTGGCATGCGGAAAAAACTCATGCCCGGGCAACGTAAAGTATGCACCGTAACGATAAAGTTTAGGCCCGTAAGGATCGAAGCAAAACCCATGAAGAACACGCCCACTACCATGCTCACCACGGCGGCCCCCGTGCGAATGGAATAAGGAGTGTAGAATGTCCAACCCGTATCAGCGCCAGGGCCATGGAGAATGCCATACAAGTTAATTGCCATGCCCAATAGCAGCAGATAGTAACTTAATAAGTTAAGACGAGGAAACGCCACATCCTTGGCGCCAATCATGATCGGCAAAAGAAAGTTTCCAAGAGCGCCGGGGATTGCAGGAATGATGAACCAGAACACCATCACCGCGCCATGCAAGGTGAAGAGGCGGTTGTAGGTGTTGGGATCAAAAAATTGTTGGCCAGGGAACATAAGTTCCAAACGAACTAGCAGCGCAAAAATTCCGCCCACGCAAAGAGAGAGCAAGGTGGTTACGAAATACAAAATTCCGATCCGCTTGTGATCCAGAGTGATCAGCCAGTTTTTTATTCCATGGCTAGCTTCATAAAAATTCACATTTGCAGCATGACCCATACGACATTCCTCACTTCAAGGTCTTGATATACTCAATCAACTGATTCACTTCTTCATCGGACAAAAGCCCACGGTAAGTAGGCATGGAAGGACTAAATCCCCGCACGATTTTTTTCATGGGATCCATCACGGATTCTCTGATGTAATTTTCGTCCGCCTTTACTTTAGTGCCAGCCACCAATTCTTGTTCAGAGCCAAAGAGCCCTTTAAATGTGGGACCCACGGCTGGCTCCCCATTCACGCTATGGCAAGCGTTGCAAGAACGGCTTTTATATACTTGGTACCCTAGCTGGGCCATGGTTTGGGTGGGAGGCGGAGGAACAGTTCCCCCGTGTTCACTGGCAGCCACCACAGGTACTTTGTACATACCCTCTTGCCACTTTTGGTAATCTTCGGGCTCAAGCACATGCACCTTGCCAATCATTTTGGAGTGGGAAGTGCCGCAATACTCAGCGCAGAAAATGTGGAAAATGCCCGTTTTTGTGGCCGTGAAATGAAGGGCCGTGAATTGGCCGGGAACGGTATCCAGCTTCACGCGAAACTCTGGAATGAAAAAACTGTGGAGAACGTCTTTCGACGTCATGATCAATTTTACAGGCTTACCCCGGGGCACATACATTTCATTCGTGAGCGTTTTACCGTCAGGGTACTGAATCTGCCAACTCCACTGCTGGCCAATAACATTCACTTCCATCTCATCGGCTTTTGGCGTGAGCATGTAAGCGTAATCCTTCCAGCCCCAGAGGAAAAAGCCCGCAGCCCAAATGGAGATCATAAACACCGAGAGGAATTCCACTAGGTAATTGCCGGGGATGTAGACAGTTTCTTCCCCTTCTCTACGGCGCCGATAGCGGAGCGCAAAATAAATTCCTACGCCCAGAGTTCCCACGAAGAGCACCGATCCGATGCCCACCGCCACCAACATAAACAAATCGAATTTTTCCCCTTGCGTAGAAGCTGAGGGAAGAAAATTCAAGGCGAGAGAGAACATGCTTTTCCTTTCCTTCGGTTGCGCAGGTACAACACTAAGTACCCCAAAAAAATTGCGGCTACCGTAGCGCCCCCCCCCACAGCCACCAAGCGCGAGGCTAAGAGCACGTTTTTGTTATCCTTTGGATCGTATGCTACAAGATGATAGCAAAACAACATCAGTTTTTCAGCAAATGTCCCAACTTTTCCTGCGCTTGCTTCTAGAAGAGAAAACTTCAAATCACGTGGCTCAAACTTGATACCCAGTAAAACCCGGCTCAGTTTTCCGTCGGGCGTGGCCAAATATAATGCCGCGCCGTGAGCATACTGCTTTTCTTCTTTCACCCATTTGTAACGAAAACCCGCTGCAGCCGCCACCCTGGCTTCGCTGCCATTCTTGCCCACGAGGAAATGCCAATGGGCAGCTGCCGCTTGGCGAAATTTTTCCTGCTTTAAGGATTCCAAGATCGACGATTTTTTAGACGCCGCCAGGTCAAACTCCTCTTTGGGATCGACACTAATCGTTACTATTTTGTAATGATCGCCCGGCAACCAATTGATCGATTCGAAACCATCCCGGGCTCCATTTAGCAATAAACCACACAGCATCGGGCAGCCGTAGTAATTGAACAACAGGGCCACGGGCTTTTTGCCGTCGAAAAAAGAGCCAAGCGTTACCGTGCGTCCGTTTTCATCCAGAAACTCTTCATGCAGGGGCAGCTGGGTGCCCAATTTTGGATCAATCCCTACTTCTTGCAGCACAGCCGGTTGTTCTTCGGCGGAAAAAGCCACCACGGGCAAAAAAAGCGCAAAGGTCAAAACCAAAGCTTTCATAGGAGGATGCTCCAAATTTCTCTTCTGCCGCAATTTAACACAAAAACCTCCCAGGGAAACGGATTGCGTGTTAGTAAAAATTTATGGCTTCTAAGAACCAATACTCCTTCCAAGAGTCGGGCCTACGCTTTACTTCGGCCGACGTGGAAAAGTTCTTACCCTTCAACGCCAAGATAAAATTATGCCACTCCAGCCTGTCCGGTGCTCTTAGTCTAAAGGGGCCTGGTGTTCGCATTCCTTTAGATCTGCCGCTAGCGGAGCAGCAAGAAGTGCTGCTGGAATTTTTCCGTCGCTGGAAGGCGCGGCAACCCGAGGAAGCCAAAAAATCTGCCTTTGATTACGTGGACGGGCAAAAAGGATTTGTGGCCGTGGCTTTTGTTTCCTCCGCGCTGTTTTGCCTCCCCCTCGCCGTGGGGCTCTTGGCCGATTCCCGCAACCAATTCGTTTGCACCAAGGTGTTGCAAGAGCACTCCGTGTTGAGCTCCATGGATGTGGTGAAATTTAAAAAGAAACGTAAGGGCCATTATATTTTGGACTTAGAATTCACGGCGCCAAATGGCGTAAAAATCCAAGGCCGTGATCAAGTGATCACCACCGACGAAACCAGCATCCCCCGCACCGTGCCCGTGGTGTATTCACCGGAACGGCCGGAGTGCTGGTCGCTCACACCGAATTTAGAAGGCGAATCCGTGAATTGGGCCAAGCGCCGCTTCTTCGGCACTTTCACTCTACTTTTTGGCGCATTTTTTCTGTTCGTTTCGCTTTATGGCATGGGCTGGAGTGTGTCTCGCTGGATGAGACCTCGTCCATTTAAAGCTGAATTGAAACAGTTGTTTCAGTTGTAAACCCGCTCGAGGGCCGAAAAAGTTCGGCGCCCGACAAGCGGTGCGTTAACGCACATGCGACACAAAAAGTAGCCGGACACCATTTACATCACGTGGTGATGCATTGTCTCGTGCAGGAAAGGATCCTTCACAGGCACAGTATTATGCTTCGAAAGAAAGCGGCGCACAGCAAAGGCGAAAAATCCTAGGAACCCCAGGAACAATCCGAAATCCCAAAAGGAAAAGGTAACTCCTTTGGGAGAAAAATACGGCATGATCAACCAGAAGAGATCCACCCAAGCCCCTACGATCACAAGGGCCGCTACTTTTTCCAAATAAACAGGATTGCGTTTCGCCATGCGGGGCAACAGCAATAAGAAAGGCAACACAAAACGCAAGGCTGGTAATGCCAAGCTCACATAAACCCAACCGGGAGTTTGGCGCAAAAGAAAGAAAGTGGTTTCTTCCGGCACGTTAGCATACCAAATCAAGAGATACTGACTCACGCCGATATAGGCCCAGAACACACTGAAGCCAAAAAGATATTTTCCTAAATCATGAAAGTGATCCGCAGTAACCACGGAAAGGTAACCCTTCCGCTGCATCATGCGAATGGCCAAAATCATAGCGGCCACGGAAGCTTGAGCGAATCCCACAAACACATACACACCGAAAATCGTAGAGAACCATTTAGGATCTAAGGATTTTAAAACATCTACGGAAAACACGGTGAACAAAGGAGCAAACAACACCAAGAACATCGCCGACAACGGCTTTTGTTTCAACAGCCGCGCGGTGCCGCCCTCAGTGTCTTGGGCGGTGGAGTTTTTGATCATTTTATGGGCAAAAAATACTACCACAAAAAAGAAAGCCAACACCCTGGCCACAAAAAACGGCAAACCAAAGTAACCTTGTTTACCGTGCAGCAAGTGATCAGTGGCCATGAGTTCATGGTTTGTCCATGGATATATCTTATTCAAGCCAAAAAAGAGCACCACGGTGAAAGCCAAAGCAAAAATCAGATAGGACGCAAAAGATTCACTAACCCTGCGGATCGCCACGTTCCAGCCAGCAAAAGCCAAATAGTGTACCACCATAAAAAACAGGCCACCCACACCCAAACCCAAAAAGAGCGAATGGTTCAGCAAAAATGCGTGCCAGGTGCGTCCTGCATTCAAAAAGAGACCAACACCAAAGCTCAACACGCCAATGGCCATGAGGGCATACACCAATAAATTGGTGGAAGGATTTAATTCTAATTTCCGAGCGTCCAATTGCATGGCTACTCTCCTGTTCCTGAACGTTTTTTAAGTTCACGCACGTCTTCCGCGGAAGGATTCTGGGCCCGCTGCAAAGCACGTACATAATGGATCACAGCCCAACGATCTTGGGGTTGGATTTGCTGAGCATAGGAAGGCATCACACCTTGGCCCATGGTGATCACGTGAAAAAGGTGGCCATCGCCCCAACGGAGCATATCCGGGCTGTGGAGAGATTTTGGAATCGGATATGGATTTACCACGGGGCCATCCCCTAAACCCCGAGGGCCATGGCAAGTAATACAATAAATATTGTATACCTTCTGCCCCCGATCCAAAGAGCTGCGGCTCAATGGCAAAGGGTTACGCAATTTGCTGTCGGCCTCTTCGGGAGTTTCAATCCGATAGGGCTTATGGCCCCGGGCGATTGTGTGTTCCGGGGGCATCATCACGGAAGCTCCGTTGCCCAAGCCATCGTACCCTTTTTGGGATTTCAAGATGGCGGTATTAGACATATGGGGCATGTACTGCATCACGGGTGTTTCTGTCTGCATAGAACAACCCGTAAACACCAAAACTAAAATCGCTAAACACCTCTTCATACAGGCTCCGTAACCACAGCGACTTTTTCGCTAGTTAAGGTTTTTAAGAAGGCTTCCACGTCTCCACTCTTTTGCCCTTTAAAAGGAATATAGAGAGCAAAACGGTCGTCGGAAATTCGGGGATCAAAGGGGCTATTTTTAAAACTGGGTAAGCCGTTGATGGCGAACATAAAAAAGGCCGTGCTCAATCCGGCCAATAAAACCGTAAGCTCGAACATGATCGGAATAAAAGCTGGGCCAGAAATCATGGGTTTGCCACCAACATTTACAGGCCAATCAAAAGCGGAAGTCCAAATTTGCAAATGCGTAGCGAGACCAAAGCCCACCAAACCGCCGATGAAAGTGGCCCAAGGCACGATGGAAGGTTTTAAGCCCAAGGCTTCATCCATACCGTGAATGGGAAATGGAGTATAGCTTTCCACATCCACAAAACCCTTGGCTGTGGCTGCTTTTGCAGCAGCCAGGATTTCCGCTGAAGTTTTGAAATACGCTACGGCGCCATATGCATTACTCATGATGACCATCTCCCGTCTTCATCACGCTTTTCACTTCCGCCATCGCCACCACGGGTAAGAAACGGCAGAACAATAGGAAAAGCGTAAAAAATAAACCGAAGCTACCCAAAGTAATGAACCAGTCCGTTACCGACGGTAAATAATAATCCCAGCTCGAGGGTAAAAAATCCCGGTGCAAGGAGGTAGCGATGATCACAAAACGCTCAAACCACATACCGATATTCACGAATACACTCACAATAAACATCATCGGCACGTTACGACGGAAGCGTTTGATCCAGAAAATTTGGGGAATGAACGAGTTACAGATAATCATGGTCCAATACGCCCACCAGTAGGGACCAAAAGCGCGATTCAAAAATGCGTATTGTTCGTAAGGGTTACCCGAATACCATGCCACGAAAAACTCCGTAGCGTAGGCCAAGCCCACCAACATACCCGTGCACATGGTAATTTTGTTCATGGCTTCCAGGTGATTTAAAGTGATGTAGTTCTTGAGCTGAAACACTTCCCGGGCAATCACCATCAATGTAACCACCATGGCGAAACCAGAAAAGATGGCGCCGATCACGAAATAAGGGGGAAAGATCGTAGTGTGCCAACCGGGCAAAATAGAAACAGCGAAGTCGAAGGATACGATCGTGTGCACAGAGAGCACGAGTGGAGCCGATAAGCCCGCCAATAGTCCATAGGCTTTTTCATAGTGGTGCCAGTGGCGGCCAGCGCCCTTCCAACCAAGAGAAAGGGCCCCGTAGATTTTTCGGCGCAAGGGATGGATAGCCCGATCGCGTACGGTAGCTAGATCTGGCACCAAACCGATGTACCAAAACACGAGAGAAATCGTGAAGTAAGTGGAAACGGCGAATACGTCCCACAACAAAGGAGAGCGGAAATTCACCCACAGCGGACCCATATTATTAGGATACGGCAGGAGCCAGTAAGCCGCGAGCCAAGGGCGGCCCGTGTGACCCAAGGGATACATGAGGGCGCAGATCACGGCGAAGATTGTCATGGCTTCGGCAGCACGGTTGATGCCCGTGCGCCAGTTTTGCCGGAACAAATAAAGCACGGCGGAAATCAACGTACCCGCGTGACCGATACCGATCCAAAACACGAAATTGATGATATCCGCACCCCAAGCGTTGGTGTTGTGGATACCCCACATCCCCAAGCCAAACCAAAGCGTGAGGCCCCAAGCTCCTAAACCTAAGCCCAGGATCGTGGCGGAAATGGCAAAAGCGATATACCAAGTTTTGGTGGGAAAACTTTCCAATGGCCGGCAAATATCTTCTGTTACGCTGGCGTAAGTTTTTCCGCCCGTAACTAAACTTTCCCGTTCTAGCTGCGCCCCGTGGGTCGTTGTGCTCATACTAATTCCTCATACCCTAGTGATGGCCGCCATGGTCTGCTCCATGGCCCTCTTTTTTCTCAGCCGGCCGATTACGCACCTTTGTGAGGTAAGTAACCGCGGGCCGCGTATTGAGCTCTTCCAAAGTAGTGAATCCCCTTGGGCTTTGCGCAAGCTTTGCTACCCGGCTTTCAGGATTATTTAAATCACCGAACACAATGGCATCGGCGGCGCAAGCTTCTTGGCACGCAGTACGGATATCATTATCGCCAGCCCGGCGGTTCTGAGCCTTGGCGGCATATTTACCTAATTCAATCCGCTGCACACAGAAGGTGCACTTTTCCATTACCCCGCGGCTACGCAACGTAACTTCCGGATTTTTCATCAATGCCAATGGATGCTCCATGGGTGCATTCATGGGTGCATTGTTTTCAAACCAATTAAAGCGACGCACTTTATAAGGACAGTTGTTGGAGCAATATTTTGTGCCCACACAACGGTTATAAATCATTTGGTTGAGGCCTTCATCGCTATGGACCGTGGCAAGCACCGGACAAACGGTTTCACAAGGAGCATTATCGCAATGCTGGCACAGCATCGCTTGTGTTAAGGTTTCCGGATTACTGCTATCTCCAGAGTAGTAACGATCGATGCGAATCCACTGCATCTCACGGCCTTTTTGCACTTGATCCTTGCCTACAGCGGGAACGTTATTTTCCACAGAGCAAGCGATCACGCAAGCCGAGCATCCCGTGCAAGAGTTGAGATCGATCACCATGCCCCATTTATAGCCTTTGTATTCGTGACCAGACCAAATGCTCGGCGGATCAGGAAAGTGCCGCACAATGCCCGCTTCGGGATTTTGTCGGTACTCTTCTAAAGTGGTATCAAACACAAGATCCCGGCCTTCTAACGAATGGTGGCCTTGGGTGCAGGGAATTTTTTCTTTCTTGCCCGTTTTACGAATGCGCACGCCCACTACGGAACTTGCGGGCATGGATCCTTGAGTAGATGAACCCGTAAAATTCACAAGGGAAACACCCACACCATTGCCCACACGACCCTGAAATTGACGGCCATAACCAAAGTGCGCAGCCACAACTCCTGGATGCATACCGGGCTGACGATAGAGCGGCAACTCCACTGCAGAACCAGCATTTTCTACTCGTACAATATCGCCATCGAGCCAACCCATTTTTTTGGCTGTATCGGGGGCCACGGCTAAATAATTGCCCCAAGTATTTTTAGAAACAGGATCAGGCAACTCTTGCAAAATCGCGTTGTTGGCTTGCGTTCCATCACCCATAGCCACAGCAGTGGTAATCACCAAAGTGAATTCACCTTCTCCACCTTTTTGGCCAGAAGAGCGAGCGGCCGCCACAGCGTTGCGCAAAGCTTCCATGCGATAGGTTCGGGAAGAGGCTTTACCGTTGCGATCCCCTCCCATCACCACGCCACCCATCAAAGAATCATCCCACCAGTCTTGGAAAGATTTGCCACCGCCGAAACGACCATGCAATTGTTTCCAGGTGTTTTCCACAGCTGAGTAGGCATTTTCGGCCACTTTCGTGCCCGTACTAGGAGACCATTCCACCAACATTTCGAGCAAACTCTTCGTTTGCCAAAGAGGGCGGATCGTTGGCTGTTGGATGCTGTACAAATCTTTTTGGGGATTCACATCACCCCACGCCTCGAAAGAATGGCTTTCGGCGGCTACATATTTAGCCAACGCGGCGGTTTCATCCATATGTTGGCCCACATATATAAGGTTGGGCACTTTTTTGAGGGCTTCTTTCACGCCCATGGAATCGGCGAATAAATAAGCTGGATTCACTCCTTGGATAATCAAGGTTTTCACGGAATCGGAACGGATGGCATTTAACAAACGATCGAATTCTGCATAAGAACCTTGGAATTGGTTGGACGGAAAAGCGGAACCATCCACAGATTCGCCTTCGTTGTCCAAAACGGAATTGATAAAATTCACCGCGTTTTGCAGGGCCACGCCCTGGGCGCCTTTTCCAGAAGCCACCACGAGGCCCCGACCACGGAATTTTAGTAAATCTGCCGCCACATGCTTCAAAGTTTCTTCATTTACACCCGTGCGCTGGGCCACGGCGTTCAAACCAAAAGCAGAAAGATCATCCGTGGAGCGGCCCGCGAGCCGAGCCACTTCGTTGGCCAATCCTAAAGCCACCAACAACATATCATTGGGATGCACATTCACGCGCAAATCCGCGTTTTGCCCCGTAAGGCGCATCACGCTTTCAAAGACCACGAGTTTATTCATGGAAAGTTTATTGCCGTCGAGTTTGCGTTTACGGCTAAACTGGCCCGCATATTCCGAAGTGGAACCCCAAGTGCCGAGGAAATCCGCATCCAAGCTCACCACATAATCCGCATTCTCAAAACGATAGCGGGGGAAAACTCGAGTGCCAAAGCTTTGGGCTTGGCCCTCCAAAACATCATCCATGGAGAGCGCATCTATCATAGTATGGCGCATGCCACTCTTCTCAATCACACCCTTCAAGGTGGGGCTCATCACTGTGCCCGTAAGAATCCAAGTAGACCCCTTGGAGGCGGCCAATACTTTGCTCACAGCCGAGTCAAAATCTTGCCAAGAAACATCGGCGCCATCGATCTTTGGTGCCCTCAAGCGATCTGGATCATAAAGATCGTGCACCATGGCTTGGGTGCGGGCAGGGATCGCCCCCCGGTTCATCGGGTGATCACTATTGCCATCCGCCTTAATCGGGCGGCCTTCCCGTGTTTTGATGATCAAACCATAACCAGTTTGCGGATCAGCGGAAGCGTAAAAGTTCGGTTGGCCCGGAATGATTTCCACGGGATTATTTACATACGGAACGATTTTTTGCACAGGACGACGAGTGCAACCAGCCAAGCTAGCCATCAATGCACCAGCACCCATGATTTTCATGAAATCACGACGATCTAAACCTTCGGCGCCCTCCCGAATAGGAGAAGAAGTGAACTCACCAGGAAGATTCTTTTTATACCCTTCGGGGTTTTCTGCTTGCTCTAGGGAAATCCAAAACTTTTCTGACATCTTTTTCTCTCCAGAAGCGTTTACTCTCTTGGCCCCATGGCAATTCACGTCACCGGTGACAGGTATTGCAATTCAAAGGAGCTTGGTTTTCAGGCTGGCGGTGGCAATTCACACACCATCCCATCGTTAACGGATTCACCTGCTCCACCTTATCCATATCGGCCACATTGCCGTGGCAAGTTTCGCAGCTCACACCCCTTTGAATATGGCGTTGGTGATTAAAGTACACATAATCCGGAAGCACATGCACATTCACCCATTGCACAGGCTCATTCTTCTCATAACTTTCCGTGAGCTTTTGGATCCAAGGAGAATCTACTTTCACTACTCGGTGGCAATTCATGCACACTGCAGTGCTAGGAATATTGGCGTGGGCACTTTTATCCACATTGGAGTGGCAATACATACATTGGATCTTGCGCTCCCCCGCATGGAGCTTATGACTAAATGGAATCGGTTGAGAAGGTGCGTAACCCACTCCTCTTCCAGGCAAGAGAAAAACTCCAAACGCCACTATTGTGACGACTGTAAGTACAAAACTAGCAAGGATGAGTTTTTTCTCGTTTTGGTGCTCGTGGGTACTGCGATGCTCAGCCATTCGCTTTTCCTGTGCAATTACAATTTAGAAGAAGTGTGCTGGACTACTATAACCAGGAATTTTCAATTTTCCTATAGAGTTATTTTGAACAGAGCATTGGTGGAGATAAAAAAAACTGCTACACCTCTAGCCATGGTGGAAAATACAAAAGCGCGACCGCAAAAAAATCCCCCCGATTCTTCGACGACAAATCACGAAGATCCGCGCCCAACAAGCAACTCCAGCCCTGACGCTGTGAATCTAGATAGACGATCCTGGTTCCGCTCTCTTGTGCCCGCATTTGGGGAGGGGCTCGTTAAAATATTACGAGCAAGTAATAATTTGCAGCGGGATTTTCATGAATCCATGACAACCCAAGCCCAAGATCTTTTGCAAAAAGACGAAGAAAAAAAGAAAAACTAAGCTTTCTTTTCCGCCCCACTTCGGGCCCAAGCGGCCGCACCCACAAACAACAATTGCAAACAGCAATAGGTGGCCACATAACTCACGCCACCGGTAGAAAAACCATAACTATGGAGGCCAGCCCCCAACACAAAATTCACTCCATACCAGGCCATCAACACACCCAAAAATGCCACCACGCAACCGGCCAAAAAACCAAAGGGGCGCACCATGCCACGAAAACGCGCATGTAGAAGAGCCAAATATCCCAGGAGTGCAATGAGGGCCCAAGTTTCTTTAGGATCCCAACCCCAAAATCTACCCCAAGAATAATCGGCCCACACTCCGCCAAGAATAGTGCCTGCCGCGAGCAAGATCACTCCCACTTGCACGGCTCGATACGCATAAAAAGCCAATTCCTTTAATGGCAATTTTGCGCTCTCTTTACCAAAGAACACCCACTGCCCCAGCCCCAAATTTCCCAACACCAGCGAAAGCGCAAAAGCCGCATATCCTAAAGTGATAGTGAGCACATGCACAGTGAGCCAAAGATTACTGCGGAGCACCGGCTCCAAGGGATGGATGCCATCATCCACCACGCCGGAAATAGTATCCGCGATGATCAAAGCTAAAGTGGCAAACACCAAGGCCCCCAAGGCCACCACTCTTTTCCGGTAAATCGCTTCCAGCACTAAGCCAAACAGCATGCAACCAAATGCCACCCAAATCACAGACTCATACATATTGGAAACCGGCGGACGGCCCGCAATCCAACAGCGGAGCACAAAACCATAAATCTGAAAAAGGAAGCTGGCCAAGAAAAAGCCCATTCCACCCCAGTACCAAAAATTCTTCTTACTATAGAAAGCCACAGCCAAAAGGATGGTAGCCAGCAGAGAAAAAATCCATGCCCATCGGAAAGGTCGCAGCGTATTAAAATGCACCTCCCGCGCCAAAGCGGCGGCCGCAGGATATAAACTAGGATTATTTGCTCGAGCCACGGACTGGAATTTCTCTACATATTCTGCGAGCCGCGCCTTCACACCCGCTTCTTCGCTCGTAAAACCCGCAGCCACCAAGGCAAAGCGTAGCTTTTGTTCTTCAGAAAATTTATCAAATCCAAGCCAAGCATCCGATTTATTATACTCCTGCGCGCTGGGAGGAACTAAGCGCAGAGCCCGGCCACTTATGATTTCTTGCAAAAACCCCATCTGATTACCTAAACGCTGCACCGCCTGGAAATAGGGATCGAGTTTTTCTTGGGCTTTTTGCTTGGCATCTAATTCTTGAAACAAAGGCATCAGCCGCTTGCTGTGCATCAGATCCTTCGGGCTGAAACGACTTTCCTTTTCATTCAAACCTAAATCTTTCAAAAGCGGACGATAGGGAATTTGGATAAAAGGAATTTCTTGCCAAAACTGGGGCTCGAACGACAAAGAGAACAAAATTTCCAGACTATCTTTTCCCTTAAAAGATTCGCGGCCCACCAATAACTCTACGCCCTCCCGAGCAAAAGTATCCAAGGGCTTTACCCGCCCCCCCGCTTGGATCGCCCACCGGGCCGCGGCTTTTTTCCATGCTTCATTTTCCCAAGTGCGCGTGAACGGCTCTTTGGCAAAAGTACTTGTACTGAGGAAAAATATGGCCGCAACCAAAAAAATTTTCATGTTGAGCTTCCCTCTTTTTTAAACAACGCGTGCTTTCCGCTATATTTAGGTTTGAAATAAAACATGGATATAATTCCCAGCACTAGCATCAGCGAGCCGATGTATTTGATCGCCCGGCCTGGATCATAGTTCACGGATAATACCGACAAGCGGGGCTCACCCATTTCATCCATTTCGTAGCTTGCTTGGTAAAAGGTGAATCCACCATGGTGTAAGGGTTCGTTCATACTAATAGTGTGGGTTTGCCCCGCCACTTCCACCACACTGGAATAAGATTTGGGCCGAGTGGTGCCTTCGTAATAGCCAATATCAAATTGTCGCAACAGCAATTCAAATCCTAAATCCACCTGCCGACGGGCAAACTGGATATAGTACATTTCATTATCGATCGTGACTTGGCCAGAAGCCCCAAGCTCTAACCAGATGCTCTCATCCCCAAGCGATACTTCCACCACTTGAAAACCATCGAAACCGGGGATCGCCGTTGTAAGTGGCACATAACTCGCCCGGGGAATAGCCGAAGGATGATAGGCATCCACCGTAAGGGAAAAATCCATCCAACCTAGAACCACATCTTTTCCCACTTGCACGCGCCCGAGCTGCCGGAAGGGTTGCCCCGCCCGAGCCACGGCAATTTTAGGAGCTCCTTTTCCTTCTAAATATAAATAAAGCGTGGCCTTGGCGGGTGGCTTACCAAGATCTGGCTTTTCTTTTACAAAACGAATTTCCGCCGGCCCCACGGAATTCGTGGTGCCGGTGTCTGGTTGGAGGAACATCCAATCATTAAACGTGGCCCGGGATCCGGAAAGCCGCAACTTCAAAGCTGGCACTCCTTGGCCTGGAGCCACATCTTCAGCCACCACTTCCCGATTGGCTTTCGGATAATATCGAAGCACTTGGATGGTTTTGCCATTCTGCAAAGGATAGGAGCGAACTTTTTCGGAAACGTGGCGTAGATCGTAGTGCAACGGCTCTTCCAACACTAACTCATAGGCTTGGCCTGGAATCGTGCGGAACACATAGAGCATGTTTTCGTCCAAGCGAACTAGGCGCCCCGTTTCTCCGGGAGCCAAAGCCAACACCCCATCGACACCCCGTTTTTGTTGCACCCAAGATCCGAGCAATAAAATAATAATGCCCAAATGGGTGATTAAAAAACCCACATGCTGCTTTTTCCAGGGCAAACGGCTAATGGCCACCGCAGCCAAATTCAGCATAAACAACCAAAGTAGAACCTGCATCCACCAGGAGCGATACACTAATTGCCCCGCCACCGGAGCTCCATATTTTGATTCGTAGATTGTGCCTACGCTAAGAACTACCGCCAAGGTAAGGATCAGAAAAACGGCTAATTCGAGGGAGGCAAAAAATTTAAATACCCGAAAAAACACGCCGCTCTTCTCCGTTGTTCCTTAAAGGTGGAAGTATCATCCACGAAAAGCGGTCGTTGTTCCAGAAGGAAGTGCCTTGGTGCGGCGCAGCAGAGGAAGAGAAAATTATTTTTGTTCTACTGGCGCCGCAGGAGCCGCAGGAGTAGTCGGTGCGGGATTCACGGGAGCACTGGCGGCCGGAAGATCATCGAAAGCGGAAGAGGTGCGGGATTTAGAATTAATCATAGTCAATCCCAAAGAAGTAACCATGAAACAAGCAGCCAAAATCATGGTGAGCTTGGTGAAAAAATTGCTGCCGCCGGAGCTACCAAAAAGGGTGTTGGCACCACCGCCTCCGAAACCGGCACCCAAGCCGCCGCCTTTACCCGACTGCAAGAGCACCACAATCACTAAAACTACGGTGATAAGAACATGGGCCGCGAGCAATGCAGTGTACATAAACAGGTCTCCTAAAGAAGAGGGGAAACTAACATTCTTTGCGAGCGTCAGCAATTGCCAAAAAAGAGGCGGCCTCGAGGCTTGCGCCCCCTACTAATACTCCGTCCACATCGGGCTGGGATAGTAATTCCTTGGCATTTTCCGGCTTTACGCTGCCTCCATATAATAGGCGCAAACTGCCACCGGCCTCACCCCAGGCGGACCGAATTTCTTGGCGTAAAAAAGCATGGGCTTCCTGGGCTTGGGCCGCCGTAGCCGTGCGGCCAGTGCCAATGGCCCAAACCGGCTCATAGGCAAAAGTAAATTTGTCTGGTGCTTTAGGACTCAACGCAAACAGCGCCTGGCATTGGGCTTTTAAAACCTTGAAAGTTTCTCCCTTATCCCGCTCAGCCAATTGTTCACCCACGCAAAAAATCGCTTTTAATCCAAAGGCATGAGCAGCTAGGGCCCGGCGAGCCGCTGTTTCATTGGTTTCCCCAAAAAATTGCCGGCGCTCAGAATGGCCCGCCAATGCATAGGTGCAGCCAAATTCTTTGGCTAACTTTGGCGAAAGTTCTCCCGTAAATGCACCCTTTTCTTCCCAATAAATATGTTGGGCACCCCAGCCCAACCAAGGGCCCCCTTGCAAACGCTGCCATTCATTTTGGATCACGGGCAAAAGCGGTGCCTGCGCTAGAACCACTAATTCTGATTGGGAAAACTCACCTTTACGGGCCGCCACGGCCCCCAGAAATTGCCGAGTCTCCTCGGCGTTTTTATACATTTTCCAGTTACCGGCGATTAACTTCATTTGCCCTTCAAAACTTCAATGCCTGGCAAACCCCGGCCCTCTAAATATTTTAGGCTGGCTCCCCCGCCGGTGCTCAAAAGATCAAAACGAGTCCCAAGTTCAAAAGTGGCGATGGCACTCAAGGTATCTCCACCGCCAGCCACTTTCACCGCGGAAGAATCAGCGATAGCGCGGCCGATAGCCAAGGTTCCACCGGAAAAATCTGGTTTTTCGAAAAAGCCCATGGGCCCATTCCAGAAAATGGTTCTTGCATCTGCGATGGCTTCAGCAAAAACTTCAATGGTGCGGGGCCCAATATCCAAGGCCACGCCATCTTCAGGAATCGTTTCCAAAATCACTGGCTGTTTAAAATCTGGATCCTTTTCAGGAAAAACCACTTTGTGATCCACGGGTAGAAAAATTTCTACTTTCCGCGCTTGGGCCTTTTTGAGAATGATTTCAGCGGCCGCGATGCCCTCGGTCTCGCATTTAGACTTCCCAATAGTTTTGCCCAAGGAAGCTAAGAAAGCATAAGCCATGGCGCCGCCGATCACTACCTTATCCACATAGTTAAGGAGATTTTCCACGGCCTTCAATTTATCCGTAACTTTGGAGCCACCCACCACGAGCACATAAGGATGGGCGGGGCTTTCCAAAAGGCGCTGTAAAAATTTTAATTCTTTTTCGATCAAGAAGCCGGCGGCCTTCTCTGTCATCACGGCGGGCATGCCATAAGTGGAAGCGTGCTTGCGGTGAGCGGTGCCGAAAGCATCGGACACATAAATATCCGCCAAGTGCGAAAGCTGGCGGGAAAATTCTGGGTCATTGGCTTCTTCTTCTGGATAGTAACGAATATTTTCGAGCAAAATCACTTGGTGCTCTTTGGAGTGATGGATCATCTGGTGCACTCCCTCACCCACGCACTCTTCGGAAAGCAATACATCTCGGTCTAAAAGTTCCGAAAGGTGTTTGGCCACGGGCTCAAGGGAATATTTGCGATGCCTTTTGCCATCGGGCCGGCCAAGGTGCGAGCAAAGGATTACTTTGGCGCCATGCTCTAGACAATAACGGATCGTGGGCAAAGCTTCTTGAATGCGGGTGTCGTCGTCAATTTTGCGCTCTTCACCCTCACCGGAAAGGGGAACGTTCAAATCCAAACGCAAAAAAACTTTTTTGCCTTTGAGCTCGAAGCTCCCCACATTGCGAATGCTACCGATGCTCATGAGACTTACAATCCCTTGCCCACAAGTGTGGCAAGATCCAGCAATCTAGCCGAATAACCACTTTCGTTATCGTACCAAGAAAGTACTTTCACTAAATTGCCATCGGAAACCATGGTGCTATCCGCATCGAAAATAGAGGAGTGCACATCGCCATTAAAATCGCTGGAAACCAAAAGTAGATCGCAGTAGCGCAAAATACCTTTTAAGGGGCCATCGGCCGCTTTTTTCATGGCCGCATTTATTTCAGCCTTCGTGGTGTTTTTTGCCAAAATCACCGAAAGATCCACGAGCGAAACATTGGGCGTGGGTACCCGGATGGAGGTGCCATCCATTTTTCCTTTTAGCTGAGGTAGCACCAGACCAATGGCTTTGGCGGCCCCCGTGGAAGTAGGAATCATATTCAAAGCAGCAGCCCGGGCCCGGCGCCAATCCTTATGGGGCAGATCCAATACCTTTTGGTCATTGGTATAAGAGTGGATCGTGGTCATCAACCCTTTCACGATGCCGAAATTTTCGTCCAATACCTTTGCAATGGGCGCCAAAGCATTAGTGGTGCAGCTTGCGTTCGAAATCACATGGTGTTTAGAGGGATCGTAAGTTTTTTCGTTGATGCCCATGCAGATGGTGGCGTCCGCGTCTTTTGAAGGGGCGGAGATAATCACTTTTTTGGCACCAGCCTTTAAATGCGCAGAAGCAGGTTCCCGCTCCGTGAATGCGCCCGTGCATTCCAGCACCACATCCACGCCCCACTCTTTCCAAGGTAATTTGGCGGGCTCGCGCTCTTCGGCAATATGGATTTTTTTACCGCGCACATAGAGGGCGTGATCTTTTACGGCCACTTCTTCTTGCCAGGGACCATGCACAGAATCATAACTCAGGAGGTGAGCATCCAAATCCACGGGCGAAAGAGAGTTCACCGCAACGATTTCTAGCCCGTCCTCGATAGCAAGACGCATGGCTTTCCTTCCAATCCGACCAAAACCGTTGATAGCAATTCTCACAGTTCCTCCTCTGCTTTGTTGGCCCGTTATACTTTTAACTCACTGTCTTTCTTGCACAAAAAATAGGGAGAGGTCAATGCGAATACAGCGCGTCAACCTCGAGCTTTTTCTACCTTTCAGGTAAAGTGCTTGGCATGAGCACGATTTATTCTCCCTTTGTGAACGAACTAAAAGAAAAAATGGAATTTGAGGGCGCTTTCCTCGTGAAAGTAATCCAGCTGCATATGGACAAAAACGGACGCCCGTATTTGAACCTAGTGCTAATGGATAAAAGCGGTGAAATCGAATCCCGGGTTTGGGAAAACGCTAACCGTTTGTTCGAAGAAGTGAAAGCCCAGGACATTCTCAAAGTGGCCGGTAAAGTGAATGTGTACCAAGGCCGCAAGCAAATCGTGGTGGAAGCGGCGGCTAAGGTGGCCGAAGGCTCCTTACCTATGGATCGCTTCCTTCCCTCCACGGCCTATGACGTGAATCGACTTTTTTCCGATATGGTTGCGCTCTTTAGCACCTTGGAAAACCCCTTCGCACAAAAATTGGCTTTACTCACACTCGAGGATAGCGACGTAAAACGCCGGATCCTCAGAGCCCCCGCTGCCAAAACTGTGCACCACGCCTACGCGGGTGGACTTTTAGAACACACCCTCAGCGTATGCCGTATTTTAGATAATTTGGCCAAACACTACCGCAGCTACTACGGCAAGGCCGTGAGCCGGGATCTCCTTTTATTGGGCGGCCTCTTCCATGATATCGGAAAAATCTACGAACTCGCCTTCGAACGAGGCACTGAATACACCAAAGAAGGCCAACTGATTGGTCACCATGTATTAGGTTGCGAATTAGTGGACAAAATCACCCACGGCATCCCTGATTTCCCCGCTGATTTAAAACTGCATGTAAAGCATATGATCTTAGCCCACCATGGGAAACTTGAATACGGCAGCCCTAAGGTACCCCACTCTTTGGAAGCCCTGCTCGTACACTATGTGGATGATCTCGATTCCAAGGTGAACACTATCTTAGGCTTCATCGCCGCGGATCTTTCTCCAGGAGAATGGACCACCAACCATCGTCTCTTGGAGCGCCCGTTCTTGAAACCGAAAGTGAAACCCGAGTTCCAGGGCCAAAGCCCCGGCGTGTGATTTTTAGTGTAAGGGACCGTTGGAATCGTCGTCCCCATCCTCTTCATTAAAGAGTGCATCTATATCTGCATCATCATCCGCAGGATCAAAGCCGGCGCTTTTTAGGAAATTATCGGCCGCTTTTTCCAATGCATAATTATCCCGATTGAGTTTTACAAAAAAAGACTGCCCCTCCCAAGCAAACTCCTGCCAATTAGGGCTCATTTGCGCAATTTCCGCTATCGCCGCCTCCAGCCCACCGCCCCCTTGCAAGCATTGAGAGAACCAACTAGCGGCCACATCCACCATGGATTTTAGTTTTTCTGTTACCTTCTCTGGATGCTCTGCTGCATCCACTAAATCCGTGGAAATATGTAAGGAGGCGGCCCGTAAAGATTTGGGGTGAGCCAAGGAAGCGCAAAAAATCACTTCGTCAGTATATAAATCCCCATACACAAGGAAAGCGGCCTCCCCTACCTGTTTTTTGAACTGTTTTTTAAACAGATTGCCCACGGTCTGCAAAAAATCTTTGGGTAGGGCCATGGGAATTTTCGTTTGGCGTTTTCGCGTGGGCAAAGGCATAGGGCAAGTCTTACCTCAGGGCTTATGTTATAGTCAAAGTATGCACTCCACCGAACGGCGGCACCCAAGATTTGATTTTAGCCAATTTTCCTGGGTTTTTTCCTTACGTTTACCCAAACCGGCCAGCCCCTCTACTCCTGTGCGCTTGGAAGCCCGCAACATTAGCGCCGGTGGCTTAAAATTTGTTTGTAACAATAAAATTCCGCTCTTTGAAACCATACAAATCAGTATTTTTGACAGAGCTTCTGGATCGGAATTAGCCACCCTCAACGCCAAAGTGGTGCGCTTAGAAGAAGTGGATATTGGCGTGGGGGAACTTACCTACGGTATTGCCGTGGAATTTCTTTCGGGCATGGCCCCTCTCCAAAACCTTCTACCTGCTTCCACAAATGAAGCGGGCACATAGTGCCTGGCCTCTAGCACATCTTCTCGGCTCACTTCTTTTCCACGCCTTAGATCGCTCACCGTAAGTGCCACTCGCGCTAAAGATACCGCATTTTCCCGGCGACCACTACGACTCAAACGCCAAAGCCCTAGAGCATCTTCCTGCCAAACTTTGCGAAAGCATTCCTCTATACTTAAACGCCCATTGCATTTGCCCTGGCGTTTCTCCGCCACTACTCGGGCCTCGGCCACTTCCTCGGCCGCTGCGCGAAATTTTTTTCCTTCCTCTTCCTGATTTTCCGCAAAAGAATAGAATAAATGAAAGTAAGGACGAATCCTTTCTATCCGCTGCCGATAGCGCTCCGATTCCTCCGGCCCAGGAAAAAGCCGTGCAACTAAAAGCCAATCGGCTCCTTGCCAATAAGTTTGCCCTCCACGAAATGCTCGAATCGCACCACACTCCAACGGTTCTTGTAACTTTTGTGCCAAAAGATCGGGGCGTTCTCCGAGGTCTGAAAGGAATAGTAGGCCACCATGAGCCAAAGAAATTTCGCCCCAGAGGCCTGCTTTGGCATCGAAACGTAAATATCGGGCGGCTTGGTCACTACGTAATTCTCGAAAAGGGCGCTGCCCAGAAGTTTTTTCACCAAAAATTTGGTGCACACTGGAACTTTCTTCGGCCAAAGCGGCACTCATGGGTGGTAAAAGTGCCAAAATTGCCTGGGCCATCGCTTTAGATTCCACGGGATCCGCACCCGCCAAGAAAATCGGATGCCCCCCAGCCGCCGTGAGTTGCGCCACGCGCTGGGCAAGAGCTCTACCAGCTAGAGCGCGCCAAAATATTTCTCCTTTTTCTTCTACCACCCGAGTTGGCACCAACTGTCGCGCTCCTATTTCTGTTTTTTCTCTCAAATGCGCCACGACTTCAGCCAAAAAACGAAAACCACCCCCCTTTTTCCTCTCACCCAAGAGATGACTATCTTCCCAAGGTAAGAGTGTGGCCGCCGTTTGGGCGTGTAACCACTCTCTCAGCGGCGCTCGGCAATGCAATGGCAGAATACGACCGTCCAGACCTAAAGAACCGCAGGCAAAAATTTCCTGTTGCGCTGGAATTACCTTCGCGCTTCCCAAAATGGCCAAAGCCACAGGTAAATCTAGGCATTCAACGCTCATTCCTGCGCTCCAACCACTCAAATGTACCGTTATTCGCCGTGCTGGCAGCCGAAATCCACTGGACTCCAATGCCGCCATCACTCGCTCTCTTTGCTCTTGCAACAGCTGAGATGGCGCACCAATGATCTGCAAATACGGCAATCTTCGCTGTTGCACGCACTCCACTTGGATCACATCCACTCTTTTTCCCAATACACCTATGCTATTCAACCGAAAGTAGTTCATGAAAACTCCGCTTCCACGCTCTTTGGCATGGATCGAGCCAAGTTTTTCTGCGAATGCGGCTGATTTCAGAAAAAAAATCCTGCTTGAAGTACGATTCGCGAACATTCTTTGTTCGAAAGATGAACATTTTTTTTCGCAAATGATTTTTTTTATTTGCAGAGCAAAGCTGTTTGCTTATACTTTTACTTGAACAGTTGGATTGAGTTCTAAGTGGAACTCAACAGCCCAGTGAATGTGATGAACGTTGAAGTGAAGGCTGGATCTGCTGTCGAACGAAGAAGGAGACCTAAAAATGGCTGCTAAGAAAAAAGCTACGAAGAAAAAAGCTGGTACCAAGAAAAAAGCTACGAAGAAAAAAGCTAAGAAGAAGTAAGTTCCTTAGCTTTTAACGGGCCCAAAAACCAGCCGCCAGCTGAATAGGCATTGGCAGTTACTGCGGGGGTTTTTGGGTCTTTGCTTTTGTAGAACCAGAGAGGCAAGGAATCGCCTCTCTTTTTTTTGCGCAGCCCCAAGCTCTTACGCTCTTCCATTCCTTCTCTGGCCCGTATTTTTCACAAAATCCCTGGCATCCCTGAAAGATCTGCAACGCTTCCCCTTCTTGCCCTTGCAAGCGCTTGAGCGCAATCCAGGCCAAACGGGCCCTAGCCCATTCGATTTTTTCTGCCTCTGAAAGTTTTTTAGGATTTTGTTGGCTCAAGCGTTCCATGGCCTTGGCCGCTTCTAAAGAAAGAGTGTTCATATAAGTTTGCTCTTGGGCACCGAAGGCCAGGGAGCAAAAAAGAAAGATCCAACTAAAGAAAATAGAGACCCCGATTCAAACCTAAGCTAGCGGCGCCGCCTTTTAAGTGCTCTGTCACGATCTCCAAGGCGCCTTCCGTTACGCCTTGGCCAAATAATTCTAAAAGCGAACGCCGTTTAGGCTCCGGATACACCAAATTTACCTTTTGTTTGGCGTCCAATTTCGCCAATTCTTTGGCGAGATCGATTGCCACGTCCAATCCACCCAACTTATCCACCAAACCCGCTTTAAATGCCTGTTCTCCGGATAAAACTCGGCCATCCGCGTAGGGCCGCACATTTTCCACGGGCAAACGGCGGCCATCGGCCACGGCATTGAGAAATTGCCCGTACACATTATCGATTAAATCCTGCACAAGCTTGCGCTCTTCTTCCGTCATGGGTCGATTTTCGGAGCCCACATCCTTAAATTTTCCGCTTTTGATATTGTAGCGCTCCACTTTCGCCCATTTATAGAGTTCCGATAGGTTCGCCATATTCATGATCACACCAATAGAACCCGTGAGCGTGCCCGGATTGGAAACGATCCGATCCGCCGCTACTCCTATATAATAGCCGCCGCTGGCGGCCACGGACTCAAAACTCGCCACCACGGGCTTTGTTTTCCGCACTCGCTTAATCGCATCATGGATTTCTTGGCTCGGGCCAACGGCGCCCCCAGGGCTATCGATCCGCACGATTACGGCCTTCACGCTGGAATCTTCTTCAAACTCTTTTAGATCTTTCAGGATATTTTCCGAAGTCATGATCGCTTCGTGGATATTGACCACGCCCATATTCACTCCACCCCGAGCTAGGAGGGAGCGATTCTTCACGATATTGCCCATGGCAAAAAACACGAAGAGCAGGAAGACGAGGAAAAAGACGGCGGAAACACCTAGGAGTACAACAAGGGGATTTTTCTTCATGGGTAGGAGTGTAACGTATGGAAAGATTTTTTGGAAAAAATCGCTGGATGAAATTCATGCAATGCAACAATGGACTAAAATACGCAGAAATGCTGAAGTAGAGAGCAGGCGAATGGAGGCAATCATGGACATGAAACAAGAGATCGAAGCTTTTAGAGAAGAAATACAAAAAGTAGAGCGTCGACTGGTGATTAAACTGGGAACTATGTTTTGCGTTTCGATCTTTGCCATCGCAATTTATACGGTCGTGATGCTGAAGGCATTTAAGTAACGAGAATCAAAATATGAAAAAAATCATCCTAAACATTAGCCTTATTATATTTATTTTTTCTTTTACGTCCCAAGCAAGAGCCGCCTGTGCCCTAGGACTAGAGGGAGATGGTCTTTATTTGTATGGGGAGGAGTGGGGTCATGGCTGCGCCTATAAATTCGACCCCACCAAAGAGCAATTTCTTCCGTTTAAGATAGAAAAGGAGTCGTACTACAATAAGTTGGGATTAGAAGCTATTGAACTGCCTAACCGATACAAAATCTGTGAATTAACTCCCTCAAAAAAAAGAAAAGAAATCGTTTCCATCACCTGTAAATTCGAAAACCAAACGTATAAAAAAACTGTGACCTTGAAAAATAGGGATTTGCGTTTTGGCACAGTACAGATTGGTTGGCAGATCTTTAAGGATGAGGATGGATTGAAAGTTCCGATTGTGCTGGATGCGGGAGAAGGAGGCTATGATCAGCTGGGCTTTGTTATCTTCCGCTCCCCAAAAGACTCAACTTATGTAGCTGATTCTTTTGATTGTAGCCGTGGTGGTGGAGTGGATAGGTACAAATTTAAAGATAAAATTATTTGCCTGCAACCAGATCATTCTACTTTTACCGCTATCTCTCCCCCCAGTAAGAACGCAGATGCATTTCCTGCCCCTTGTGAAAAACCCAAAACCATTCTTCAGTACCAATCCTCTCTTTGGGGAGTAGCGGAAGGCAAAAAGGAAAGCCTTACGATCTGTAAATATGCAGACGACTTAAAATCCACGAAAAAAGCCTTTCGACTAGAAATAGATATAAATGCCACCCTGGCAAAAGTTTTTCATCCGCGAATCCCTGAATCCGTTCAGGTAAAAAGCTTCGATACCTTTAATGAGGAAATAGACAATGGAGGTTGGGTAGGGATTGATATTCAACTTAAAAAACCCATTACCACCATAAGTAAGGCTGAAAATTGTCACTATAATTTCGCCTCTCCCAATTGCAAAGAAATGGAAGCCAAAAACTGCGAAGAACTTAAAATAGATGAAAAGTTCAGTTTAAAAAAGGCATGTGCGAAATACTATTTTACTACTACCGTCACGAAAGAAGACGGTAAAAATTATTTAGAATCCATAACTATACCTAAAGAGCTTGTAGTGCTTAAGCTCAAGACTTTACCTTAAGTAAGCGCTACCATTGAAAACTAGCCGCTAACGTAGGCATTGGCTTTTCCTCTAGCAGCACCAATCCCGGCGTAAAACTCCAAGGCGAAACCTTGTGCCGAAAAAACGTAGCACGTAAAAATAAATCCGTGACCGCAGGTAAAATGGCGGCGCCTCCAAACCAATACCAACGGCCGGAACGTTTCGACTGCAAAGTAAAGAAACTATACCGCTGCCGGCATCGCGGGTTCCGCCGCGTACATAAAAAAACCCGCAGGATTTCTCCCACGGGTTCTTCTTTTCTAACTCAAAGTAGCGCTTATTCTTTATCGCCTTTGAGGTCTTTCAATTTCGAGCCGAGCACATCGCCCAAGGTGTTGGAGGATTTTTTGTTGCCCGAGTATTGCTCGATATTGGCCCGCTCTTCGCTCTTGTGAAGCGCTTTTACGGACATACCGATTTTCCGTTCCCGAGGATCGATAGAGAGGATTTCTGCTTTCACAGAATCACCGATATTGATCACGTCGGTCACTTTGCTTACTTGGTCAGTAGAAAGCTCGGAGATATGGATCAAGCCTTCAAGGCCTTCTTCCAATTCCACGAAGGCGCCAAAATCTGCCACCTTGCTCACTTTGCCTTCAATCGCCTGGCCGATCTTGTAGCGCGTACGGATGTTTTCCCAAGGATCGCGCTCAAGTTGCTTGATGCCGAGAGAGAACTTTTCGGTTTCTTTATCGATGGAAAGCACGATCGCCCGCACTTTGTCGCCCTTGTTGAAGAGCTCCGTGGGGTGGGTAACTTTCTTCGACCAAGAAAGATCCGAGATGTGGATCAAGCCGTCGATGCCTTCGCCGATGTCTACGAACACGCCGAAGTCGGTTACGTTTTTCACTTCACCTTCCACAGTAGATCCGATCGGGAATTTCTGCTCCAAGAGATCCCAAGGATTGCTCTCAAGCTGTTTCAAGCCGAGACTGATCCTGCGGTTCTTGGTGTCGATATCGAGCACTTGGCAATCCACGGAAGTTCCGGGTTCCAGCACTTTCGAGGGGTGTTTCACCTTGTTGGTCCAGCTCATTTCGGAAACATGGATCAAGCCTTCTACGCCGTCTTCCAGTTCCACGAAGGCGCCGTAGTCTTTAATGGAAACTACTTTGCCGCTCACCTTATCGCCAACATGGTATTTCTCGGGCACTTTGTCCCAAGGATTGTCTTGTACCTGTTTGAGGCCCAAGGAAACACGCTCTTTTTCTTTGTCGTATTTCAACACTTTCACGGTCACTTCGTCGCCCACTTGGAACAACTCGCTTGGGTGCTTGATGCGGCCCCAGCTCATATCCGTGATGTGGAGCAATCCGTCCATACCGCCAAGATCGATGAAGGCTCCGTAATCCGTGATGTTTTTCACCACGCCCTGAACCACCATGCCCTCTTGCAATTGCTCAAGGGTTTCTTCGCGCATTTTCTCGCGCTCTTTCAAGAGCAGAGCTTTACGGGAGAGAACGATGTTGCCGCGTTTTTTGTTGAATTTGATTACTTTGAAGTTCAGCTTTTTGCCGAGGTATTTATCCAAGTTCCGCACGGGGCGGATGTCGATTTGGGAGCCGGGCAAGAAGGCTTTTACGCCGATGTCCACTTCCAAGCCACCTTTTACTTTCTTGGTTACCACGCCGCTGATCACTTCGTCGCGCTCGCAGGCTTCAGCGATGGAATCCCAGGCTTTGATGATTTCCGCTTTGTTGCGGGAAAGGATCATCACGCCGTGTTCGTTTTCCATTTTTTCGAGGTAAACCACCACGTGGTCGCCAGGCTGCACTACGATTTTGCCATCCATGTCCCGGAATTCGTCCAGGGGCACGAGGCCTTCCATTTTGTAACCGATATCTACGGTTACATAATCACCGTTAATGGAAATCACGGCGCCGTTCACCACTTCGCCCTCTTTCATGGAGGATGTGGTTTGCGACGTTTCAAAAATTTCCTTGAAGGAGATCTCGCCGTTGGTATTTTTTGGCTTCTCCTGCTCGTCGAGTTTTTCTACTTCTTGTGCGTCCACCGTTACATCGGCGAAATCGCTGAGCCATTTGTTAGTAACGGCTGACCCCGCCGTTTTTTTGGGTTTAGAGTTATTGGTTTGTGTATTCATTCGTTAATTTAAAAACCACCTTTCATATGGATTTGCTGCCCGAAAATCCCCGCGAAAAAACCTACTATATATAGGAGATGCCAGGATGCGAGAGCAGCCCCTCGGTTTAACCATAGATAAGCAAGGAAATCAAAGGATTAGGCGGCTTTAGCCGTGGTGGGGATCTTCAAAGATCCGCCGGCGATAGCAACGGGCGTATACATCCAAAGTTTTCTGTAAACGCACGGATTTCGCATGGTTTTCCAGCACATAGCTCCTTCCGAGGCTCTTCATTTTCTCCCGGGCGGTAGGGGTATTGCGCAAATGGATGATTTTACGGGCCAAGTCATAGGCATCCTGGGCCCGCACCAATTCTGCCCCAGAAACCGCCGCCATCTCCTCGGCGCTGCCACCCTTGCCCAAAATGCAGGGCACTCCCATGGCCATGGCTTCAATGGCCACGAGTCCGAAGGCTTCAGACCAAGAAGGCATCACAAATAAATCCAAAGCTGCCATCACTTCGGGCACTTCTTTTTTTGCCGGTTGCACGAGAATCGAATCTTCTAAATGCAATTGACGAATGCTTTCCTGCAATTCTTTTAAATAGCGGCCATCGAGCCCCGGCGTTTCATTGCCAACCATCACGCCAAATACATCGGGATAGGTTTTTCGCACCTGTGCGAGGGCTTTCACCATGAGATCTTGGCCCTTCATGGGATCAATCCTTCCCACTAAACCCACAAGAAAACTTCCCGCAGGAATTCCCCACTGCTCCCGCATTTCAGCCCGGTTCACCACATTGGGGTTGAATCGATCCATATCGATGGAAAGATTTACGATCCGCAATTTTTTTTCCGGCAAAGGGAAAGTGGTGGCCAAATTGCGGCGCATGGTTTGCGAAAGCACGAGCATATAATCTAAACGCCGGTAGAGAAGCGCGTGCAGCGGATCCCGTTTGTTATGGGAATTTAAAATGTGGCGGCTCACTACCAAGGCCACATGCCGGCGGGCAATTAAGGCTGGCACGATGGAGCCCAGCAAAGAAGTTTGGTGGCAGTGAATGAGATTTACGCCGTCCTCATCGATCAAATGCCGAAGCTGGCGAAACAGGCCCGTATCAAAATAATTACGCACGTGAGCTGGGCAATAGAGCAAGCGAATCTGGGGCGATTCCATTTTCACCGCATGATCGATCGGACTATTTTCCCGCACAAGTAGCGTTACTTTAAAACCCGTTTGCGTGAGCAGACGAACATCACTCAAAGCCGTTTGTTCAAGGCCACCCCAGGCATCAGAAATCATCACGACAAGTATATTCAGCTCTTTGGAGAGCCGGTCGCATAATTCTTCCACAGTTTCGGTTATGGGGGGCATAGCCTCTCTACTTTCGCGTACACTTGGTCAACATTCAATTCCAACATGCAACGAAAGTGCTGTAAGGGGCAATGGTGATGGCCATGGAGACCGCAAGGACGGCAATTTAACCCTAAGTGCTCCGCAACTTCTGCTTTGCCCGCGGGTGCCAAAGGAAAAAAACCCAATTCCCGGGTGGTGGGACCAAAAATCCCCACCACGGGCCGCCCTAGAGCAATGCCCATATGGAGGGGAGAGCTATCATTGCTCACCACCAGGGCCGCCCGGGCCAGCACGGATTTCATCACGCCCAAGGAAGTTTTCCCCGTGAGATTGAGCGGCGCTCCCCCACCCGCGCCAAAACCCGCCACCAGAGCCGCTGCGGCGGCTTGATCTTCAGGGGCATCACTGCCCAACACCACTGTGCGTAATTTTTTTTCCTGCCAGAGTTTTTTGGCCAATTCTCCAAATCGTTCTGCGGGCCAACGCTTCGTGGCCCACACAGAAGAAGGGGCGATTGCCACAAACTTTTCGGTGCCCGCTAAAATTTTTTCCGCGGATAATGCATCCTCCGCGGATTCTTGCAAAAAAGGATAAGGAAAAAACTCTCCCGCTCCCGCCCAAGCTTTTACCAAGGCCAAATTCTTCTCCGCCTCAAACTCTATGCCCTTACGGGAAACTTTGTGATTCAACAAAAAGGCACCCGCCGCCTCCTGAAAACCCCAGCTTTCGCCCCCCACAAGTGTGGCTAACAAAGAAGAACGTAATGATCGATGGAGCACAAACACCAATTGGGGTTTGAATTTTCTTAGCTCCCGGCTTTTTTGCCAAAGGCCGAGCAATCCTTTTTCTTTGCCCCTTTTATGAAAAGGCACAAGCACCACATTCCAAGGATTGGGAGTAAGTAGTTGAAGGGAAGCGGGAGTGGTTAAGAAATGGATTTCTGCCCGGGGAGCCGCCGCCCTTAGGGCCGCCAAGAAAGGCGTGGCGAGAACAATATCTCCTAGAAAAGCTGTGTGGATAACTAGGATCCGTTCAACGTTTTCCGGCGGAACCCGAGCCGTCATCGTATTCCCTCAAATAGGCAATCACGCTGCCGATTTTGATTTTAGCGTCTACCTTCAAGATAATGCGCCGGTTATCGTCACTAATCCACACATAGCTATCCCCATAGGTTTTTAGAACGCCGTCTAAAACCACATCAGGCTTCACCACGATGGCAGGAATTTCTCCAATTTTCGTTTGTAGATTTTCTCTTCGCACCACGGTTACTCGCACATCCCGCAGCTTGCCATTGGTCACAACGGGAAATTCAAACACTTTTCCAATCTCTAAGGGCAAGGTGCGCAAGAAGAAAAAAGCCGAAAGGCCATCTTGTGCGAAGGGCTTGATGGAGATTTCTTTTTGCTCCTGGGCTTTGCCTTTCTTTTTGTGATCAAGCTTGCTCCAGTAATGCACTGTATTTTTCCGTTGGTCATACAGCTCCAGCACATCCCGCTGCTGCATGCTCTCATCCAGTTTTAAAGAAAATTTATGGGATACAAGAGCTGTGGAATCCATAAAACTCTCGGCCACATCATTCATGCGATAGAAAAGGGAAAAAACCGAAGCCGTGCGCGCCTCAGCTCGGATATGAAATACGGGCCGCTCCGCCACTGTTTTGGGCGAAAGGAGCATCATCACCAATTCGCCTGCGGTGGCACCGAAATAAGTGACATCAAACACATAACGCTCACCGGTACGGAAAAAAGGTTCAATGCTCCAACGGCTAGCCCAAAGTTTTTTCTCCTTAGCTGAGGGCGGGGCTGGAGGTTTTTCTTTTTTATTTTTACTGGCCACAGGAGTAGTGGCAACTGGCGCCGCCACTTCTGCCACAGGAACGGCCGCCTCTTCTTTTACAGCAAACTTATCCGCCAAAGCCGTGGGCACCTCGAATTCTTTTTCGTTGGGCATTGCCGTAGTGGGAGGGGGCGTATTGGTAGCGCAGGCGCACAGTAAAAAACTAAATAGCAGCCAATGTATCTTCATCATTTTAGCATCTCGCCTATAGCACCCGGAGGCAAGGGAGAAAGATCTCCTTTCCATCGGCGGTGCACCCACATCCATTGCAAAGGAAACTCTTTTACCCAGGCTTCCGTGTGTTTTACATATTGGGCCGTATTCAGAAGCACAGCAGTATCGTGATCTTCGTGGGTAAGGGTAGCTAGTGGACGATCAAAGCGCAAAAGATAACGGCCATTGGGTTTACGCACAGCGATCGCTGGAACCACTGGCACTCCTGTGCGCAGGGCCAAGGTAGCCAGGGCCGTGTGACTGCCTACGGGATGTCCAAAAAATGGCACCCGGGCCCCCACGGGCGCTCCCGTGTATTGGTCCATCACAAAACCCACGATTCCGTTCTTTTTTAGAGTGCGCAAAATACCCTGCATTGTTCGAGGCTCACAGGCCATGTGTACGCCTAACAATTCTCGAGTGAGCGCCACCACCCGATGAAACCACTGGGGCTTAAGTTCCTTGGTAACCATCGTGGAAGGAGCTTCAAAAATCCGGGGGCCTGAAACACAGAGCACCTCCCAATTGCCGAGATGGGCTGTCATCACAAACACTCCCTTACCCTTGGCTAAAGCGTCTTTTAAATGCTGCTCGCCCTGCAAATCCCCCAAGCGATCCACAAAATTTCCAAATTTATAAAAGGATCCGAGCATCTCAAGAAATAGCACTCCCATTTCTCTATAGTGCTCTACTAAAAATTTCTGCCGCTGCTCGGCGGTAAGATAGGGAAATGCCAAAGCCACATTACTGCTGGCAATAGCATAACGAAATCCACAGAGCCGTAAGAGGTGCCCGAGGCCAAATCCCAGCCACAAAAAAATCCGCCGGGGCAGCCACGCCAAAAAATAACCCACGATCTTTAACACAATCAACGCGAAGTAGAACAAAGCTCCACCTCCCGCAAAAAATCTTCCACTACAGCTTCACTGTTCTCTAAAAAATGAAATTTCACGGCCAAACCGTAGGCGGGAATGCCTTGTAAAGCGTGCTGCCAACGGGCCCAATCTTTTTCTGTGATCACCAAGGCGCTATCACCCAGTGCCTTAAGGCGTTCACGGATCATCTGCACATCCTTAGCTTGCAAGGAATGATGATCAGGAAAAACACATTCCCCTTTGATGGGTAAACCTAAAGATTTGGCGAGTGCGCCAACACCTGCGGGTTTAGCTATGCCGGTGGCTAACAGTAAATTTTTTTCTTTAGGACGCTCACATGCTTCGCCCGTACTAACGCGAAAAAAATGTTCAAAGGCATAATCTACTTCCACCACTTTCACTTCCGCTTGCCGCTCTTTTTTCCATACAGCGGGCACGGGCTTGGCCCGCCGGCAAAACTCTGCGAGTTTTTTACGCTCTTTGGGATCCACGGATTCGGCCCGGGTGATCACCACAAAATCCGCGCGACCAAGGGCCGTGGCTTTTTCCCGCAAGCGTCCAAATGGAACTACGCCTTGGCTTAAAGATTCCGTGGCATCGAGCATGAGCACATCCCGATCCCGCCGGGCCCGCCAGTGTTGGAAACCGTCGTCTAGTAATACCAATCGGGGGTTGCCTAAAGCCTGCCAATGCTCGAGGGCCATGGTGGCCCGATCTGGATGCACTAGGAGCGATAACCCAGGCAAACGGTTTTTGATCATCCAAGGTTCATCACCGATGAATTCCGCTGTGGGTAATTTTGCGTAGGGCGGAACAATTTGCAGTTCCCGGTTTTTGCGACCATACCCTCGGCTCAACACCGCCGTGGGAATTCCTTGGGCCAGAGCCCAGCGGGCAAGGTAAAACACAAAAGGAGATTTCCCGGTGCCACCTAAACTTAAATTTCCCACACTCACCACACAGGCCGGCAAATCCACCACGGGCAAGAGGCCAGTTTTATAGAGCCAATGCCGGGCCCCGCTCAGCATCCCCTAGCCTCCAAAAAATTTTCCACAGCCCGCACCGCATTTTCTAAAGGCAAGTTTGGCCCGCTAAGAATTTTGCGCGTTTCAGCCAAGTGGGATTTTTGTTTTTCCCAAACGGCCGGCGCGAGCACTTCCCTCATGGCAGAGGCCAAGGCAAAAGGTTCCACTTCTTCTTGCAGCACCTCTGGCACCACATATTCCTTTGCCCCTAAGCCCCCATGGATCAAATTCACGATGGCCACAGGGCCTTGATAACGAATCAAATAACGAAACAAAAAAGCTGTAGCTGCGCTCACCCGATACACTACCACCATGGGCGTGCCCACGATCGCAGCTTCCAAGGTGGCTGTGCCGGAAGCGATCCAGGCGGCCTTGGCTTTGCGTAATTCTTGGTGAGCGGGTGCGAGAGAAATCTGTAAATTTGCCGCCAAAGAGCGCAAGGAATCCCCGTATGGCCCCTCGGGGGAAAGAAATTCTTGCACGAGTGCGTTGTTACGCAAAGGTTCCGCTAACGGCAGCACAAATTGCCATGCGGAATCCGCCCGGCCCAAAAGCGCTGCTGCCTCTACTAAAGGGCCAAACAATTCTCTCCACTCACTCTCCCGGCTACCGGGCATGAGCACTAAGGTTTTTTCTTCGGGTTCATAGGGAAGATCTGGAATTTCCTCCAGCACCGGATGCCCCACATATTCCACCTTAAGCGAAGCGGGCGCATTTTTTTTATACCAGGGAAGTTCAAATGGCAGGATCGTGAGCAAAAGATCTATGCAATTCGCCATCTGTTTCACGCGCCCCGAGCGCCAGGCCCAAACTTGCGGGCTGATGTAATACACCACAGGCACACCCACATTTTTTAATTTTGGGGCAAGCCGCAAATTAAAATCCGGCAAATCTAATAATAGCGCAAGGTCAGGTTTTTCTTTTTCCGCCAAACTCGCAAGCTCTCCGAGTAAGCGCAAAGTTTGCGGAATCTTTTTTAGTGCCTCCGTGAGCCCTACGACGGCCATTTCCCGGGCGTGTTTTATGGGTTTTAATCCTAACGCTTGCAAGCGATCACCGCCTACGCCTATGAGTTCGATCTCGTGTTTTTGGGAAAAGCGCTCGAGCAAATGAGCGCCATGCAAATCCGCTGAAGCTTCCCCAGCCACGATCAAAATTTTATATTTCTTTTTCATGGCCCTGCTTATCCCGGGGCTTAATTTTTTCCATGCGAGATTTCACGTCTTGCACCACTTGCTCTGCCACTTGGATTGCCGCCAAACCATCCCGGCCAGAAACAAGCGGATCCCGGCCCTCACGCACAGAGTTCACAAAATCCCGGATCTCTTCTTGGAGCGCGTCTTCTACTCTCAAGGATCCAGATTCGTGGGAAATGGCCTTGGCGATATCTTTTTCGTTGGGATCTTTTGCGTAACGCTCGAAGGTGCCCGCGCCAAGATCCAAGGAGAGATAAGAATCCTGGCAAAAAATGCGGAATTTACGCGTGCGATTGATGGAAATCCGGGAAGAAGTGAGGTTGGCCACGCAACCATTTTCAAATTCAAAGCGGCAGTTGGCGATGTCGATTTGATTGGTGAGCACGGGAAAACCTGCGCCATGGATTTCTTTTAACGGGCTATTCACCATGGCCAGCATCAAATCGATATCGTGAATCATGAGATCAAAAATCACGTCGATATCCACGCTGCGGGCGGGAAACGGACTCAAACGATGGCACTCAATAAAAAGCGGTTGGCCTTTTAAAGCCCGGTAGGTTTCCACCACCCGGTGCCGTTCTACTTGGCCCGTAGCCAAGGTGAGATTTTTACTCCGGGCTGCCTGCACAAGCTTCAAGCCTTCCCGGGAAGAAGCGGCCAAAGGTTTTTCCACGAGCAAATGCACGCCCATTTCCATGAGCTGTAATCCCGTTTCCACGTGTTGATCCGTGGTGGTGGCCACACTCGCCACATCCACTTTCGGGCAGCAACCATCCTTCACGGCTTTATTGAATGCCGCGAGCGACGTAAAAATCGGAATGTTGGGAGCTACCTTCGCAGCTTTCGGCGCCAGCTCTTCCCCTCGAGGATCCACCAAGGCCACAAGCTCCACGCCTTCCTGGCGGAGGGCTAAATATTTTTGGGCGTGAAAAGAACCAAGGTGCCCAAAGCCCACCACCATGGCGCGGATCGGTTTCACTAACTACCCCCTTAGCGGCCGATGCCTGTCTCGCTTTTGCGGATAAAATCCGTAAAATAACGGATATCCTCATTGCCAGAAAAACGGCTCTGCAATTCGTTCAGCGCCTGCTCTTTCTCGAGGCCCTGTTCAAAATAAATTTTATAGGCTTCCATCACGGCCTTTAAGCGATCCCCTTCAAAGCCCCGGCGTTTTAGGCCCACCAAATTCAAACCACGCACGGCACTGGGATCTCCTACGGTGATCACGTAAGGGGCAACATCTTTTCTCACGCCTGTCATGCCGCCCACGTAAGCGTATTTTCCCACACGCACGAATTGGTTCACGCCGCACATGCCCGAGAGGATCACCCAATCTTCGAGCACCACGTGCCCCGAGAGGCCCGTATAGTTTGCCATCACCACGTGATTGCCGATTTCACAATCATGGGCCACATGGCAATAAGCCATCACTAAACAATCATTCCCGATGCGAGTAATGCCAGTGCCCGTAACGGTGCCCACGTTCGCGGTAACAAACTCCCGAAAATGGTTGCGATCGCCGATTTCGAGGCGGGTAGGTTCACCTTTGTATTTTAAATCTTGCGGTTTACCGCCAAGCACAGCGTAGGCGCCCACTTCATTTTTTTCTCCCAAAGTGGTGTGACCTTCCACGGTGGCATGATGCTCAATCTTAGTGCCGCGGCCCACTTTCACAAACTCGCCCACATAAGCGAAAGGCCCCACTTCGATATCGCCCGCCAATTGCGCCTTGGGATGCACAAATGCTGATGGATGTATGTTGTTCATGCTCCTCCCCCGAAAGAAACGCTGGCGAGAATCTCGCACTCTACTACTAGTTGCCCATCCACTTCGCCCTTGCAGGCAAAACCCCAGATCGGCCCACGGTGTTTGGTTACCTCAACCGTGATCGTGAGGCTGTCTCCTGGCACAAAGGGCCGGCGAAACCGCGCTCCATCCACAGCGGCTAAACGTAAATCTAAATTGCTGATCACTTTCATGTTCTGATCGGTTTTAATCCAAGGCAAAACCGCAAAGCTTGCCACTTGGGCCATGGATTCAATCAAAATCACGCCTGGCGTGATCGGCATCTCGGGGAAGTGACCCACAAAATAGGGCTCATTGATCGTGGCATTTTTTAAGCCGATCACTTTAGCGCCGAGTTCTTGAAATTTACCATCAGCGCCGATGGGAATTTGAATGTCCAAAATCCGATCCACAAACAGGAACGGGAAACGATGGGGCAAGTAATTGCGCACCTGCTGCGAATCAAAGGGACCAAACTTTTTCATCTCCTGGCTCATGCCTTCCCTTTCTTATGGCGCTCAAATAATTCCGGTAAGCGCTTAAATAAAACTTGTAGACGGGCGTAATCATTCCGATGCATAGCGGGAATTCCGCCCCACTTCGCTCCCGCAGGCACATGCCCCGTAACGGCCGTAAAACCTGCAACCTGTGCGCCCGCTCCTACCCTAACTTTATTTGCCAAGGCCGTGAAGCCCGCAATCACGGCAAATTTTTCCACATGGGCACTGCCCGCCAGGCCCACACAACCGCAAAGGATCACGCCCTCTTCTAACACACAGTTGTGACCAATCTGCACTTGGTTATCAATGATGCAGCCCTTGCCAATTATTGTATCTCCCAAGGTTCCCCGGTCGATTGTGGTGCTGGCGCCGATTTCTACTTCATCGCCAATCACCACGGATCCTAAATGATGGATTTTCACGTGTTTTACGCCGCCGGTCACTTTTTCCTGCACATACCCAAAACCATCGGCCCCGATCACACTATTGCCGTGCACCCGCACCCGCTCGCCTAACACCACATCATGATAGAGCACCACTCCCGGAAATAGCACGGAACCCTTACCAATCTTCACCCGCTGGCCCACTTGCACATGGCCATGCAGCACCACGCCCTCGGCCACTACAGCGCCTTCGCCCACTTGAGTGAAGGGCCCGATAGAAACACCGGCGGAAATCTTTGCGGAAGGATGCACCACGGCCGTGGGGTGGATGCCTTCGGGCTTGGGTTCCCGGGAAAAGTGCCGGCTCACTTTAGCAAAAGCCAAGGCCGCATCCTTGCTCCAGAGCACAGGAGCCCCAGCACGCAAATCCCCCATGGCGCCACGCAAGGATTCGCTCACCACAAAAGCTGTAGGAGTATTTTTTAAAAAAGGCAGGAGACGATCCTGACCAATGAAAACAAGATCCCCGGGCTCCGCTTTTTCCGGAGCCGCTAAACGAGAAATGACCAATCCACCATGGTCAGAAAAATCACTCACTAGGCCCAGCTCGAGGAAAAGTTCCTCGAGCCGAACGCTATTTTTTGGCATCATAGCGCTTCACCACCTCGGCGGTGATGTCGTCTTGGTCTTGGGCATAGATCACATTGCCCACATCAATCACCAAGGTATAACCTTTTTCTTTAGAAACTTGAGCCACGATTTCCCGGATCTTTTTGATGATCGGGCCAGAAACTTCTTGGTCGCGCTCTTGGAAAGTTGCATTGTTTTTGGCTTCCGTTTCCCGCAACTTCAAAATCTGCGCTTGGATCGCTTCTTCTTTTTCCCGGCGGGTTTTTTCATCCATCACCATGGCCTGCTTGCGCAAGTTTTCCATGGCATCCTGAATCTTTTTGCCTTCGGCCTGCATTTTCTTCTGCATGTCTTCCATTTCTTTGCGCAAAGTTTGCTCCGCTTTTTTTCCATCGGCGGTGCTACGGATAGCTTCTTGTACGTTCACCAGGGCAACGTGCGATGGATTCGGGGCAGCATAAGCGTTTAGGGTTCCTAAAAAGGCAAGGGCTAGAATTTTTTTCATATGATCTCCTAAAAATAACCCTCCCACTATAGTGGATGCCCTTGCGGGAGCAAAGGCTTTCTTACATGCTATAGGGATGAACAAAATTTTCTTTTTACTGTTGTGCCTTCTCCTTCCCTCCATTTCGCAGAGCGCCGAAAGTGAATCCTCGGCTGTGGCGGAAAATGAAGACCTTTTCAATCCTTTTCCTCCGGGCTTCATGGTGCCGCCGGACCAACCTGAAGGTTGGGTAGCCCTGCCTCCAGGTCGCCCCTTCCCGAGTCTTCTTTCGGATCCCAGGGATTTGAAATTGGGTTTACGCAAAAATTCTAAGAGTGAATTGGAAGCGGACGTGGGCGGCTATCGCTCCGTGGCAGGCTGGAAAGGAAAGATCCGGGGAAAAACCTCTGTGTTGCATATGGGTGTGGAAGGCAATGCCTATTTCCTCCTTCGACAAGAAGGCGCCCGCTTCCCGCTCCATAGCTCTGACGGTTTGATCGGCATATACGCCGAAGCGATCCGTGGTCTCTGGCTCTACCAAGTGCGCTACACCCATGTGTCCGCTCACTTGAGCGATGGCCTTTTTAATATTCGCCAGCGCTTTACATACTCTCGGGAAACTCTCTCGCTCCGTTTAGCGCGGCAGTGGGGCGTGGTGCGGGCCTATATGGGCTACCATTTTCTGGCGCACACAAAGCCCGTACTCCCGAAACATTCCCTGCAGGTGGGATTTTATTCTGTGCTGCCTTGGCACTGGAAAAAACTGCACCCCTTTTTGGGCTCGGATCTTAGATTGCGTAATTCCCAAGAAGGCACCACTTTCCATCTTACGGGCGGTGTGGCGCTGGTTTCTTCCTTAGGCGCTCCGCCTTTGCGTTTATCTTTGAACTACTTGAAGGGCCACGATCTTCGGGGGCAGTTCTACCAGGAGCAAACGGAGAAATGGTCCTTAGGGTTGGAGATGGATTTCTAAGTCTAGAACGGCGGGCCAATCATGAAGTTGAATTGGGGTTCAGCTTTTGGATCCCCAATGGGCCAGCCTTGCTCGAAACGTAGGGGGCCGAGGGGCGAGAACCAGCGGACACCCACACCGTAGTTGTGTTTCAATTTAAAGGCACTCACTTTATTAAACGCATCCCCTGCGTCGTAGAATACTACGGCCTTTAACCCCACATCTTTGATGAGAGGATGCTCTAGTTCCACCATGAAAATCGATTCGTGCAAGCCCCCGGCATTGTATTGGCCAATAATAGCACCGCTCGCATCCTTTGCTTCTGATTTTGGGCCCACGCTAGCAAAACTATAACCCCGCAAATTGCTGGGGCCCCCGAGCATGAAGCGCTCGTTCCGCTGCACACCTAAATCTTTTTTGTAGTAATCCCAGATAGATCCAGCCTCAAATTTCGTGCGGAAAGTGAGCTCGCCCCAAATTTTATTGTAATAGCGAGCGTCGAAGATCGAACGCGTGAAGCGGCGGTTTCCGCCTAGTCCCGCAAACTCTTCGCTGAAAGAGAGGTAGTGGCCGCCTGTGGTTTCCATGCGGTTATTACGTTTATCTTTAGCCAAGGTAAGTGTAACGGAGGAAATGGTTCCCTCTTCAAAATCTAGTACGCGAGGGTCTTTTAACAGAGGGTCTTCGGGACGTAAGTAGCGAACGTCCTCCAAACGATATCCCACATATAAGCGGGAATAATCGGAGATGGGATGGCCTAAGTTAAATTGAAAACCACGGCGAAATTCGATGAAGTTGTTTTCAATATTGGTTTTTTCATAACTCAAAGATCCGCCCGCGCTCCAAAGCGTGTCCCAGGCGTAAGGATCCGTGAACGACAGACGAAAAGAGCGGCTTCCACTGTTAGCGGTACCAACCTGGGCTTGCAGCCGTAAATCCTGGCCCATACCCCTAAAGTTAGACTCAGAAACTTGGGTGGTGAAAAAGAAACCCGTGGTGGAAGCGTAACCGGCTCCCAATTGGAATTGGCCCGTGGGGCGCTCCTTCACGTTGATTTCCACGTCCATAATATCCTGGCGATTCGGTGGCGATTTGGTTTGGAACTGGAGGGCCTCGCTGTCGAAGTAGCCTAAACGATCCACGTTCTCTTTCGAGATCCGCATGCCGGAGCCGGAGTATAGTTCCCCTTCCCGGATGCGCAGTTCACGGCGAATCACTTTATCCCGGGTTTTGGAATTGCCCTTGATGGTGATGCGTCCGAAACGCACGAGGGTACCTTTTTCGAAATCGTAGTGTGTGGTCACTAGTCTGGTTTCGTCGTTCACGTCGATATTGGGCACCACGTTCACGTTGGCGTAGCCAAGATCTTGGTATTTTTCCGTGAGCGCCATGATATCGGCATTACGTTTCGAGATGGAAAACACTTCTCCCTCTTTGAGAGTGAGGGTTTCAAACAATTCTTCTTTAGGAAAGAGGAGATCGCCCCCGAAATCGATCGGGCCTTGGTTGTACTGGAGGCCCTCTTCCACCTTGATGGTGATGTAAACCCATTTTTTGTCTTCGCTTACGGTTACAACGGGTGGCTCGTAGCGGAATTTTACGTAACCTTCGTTCAAGTACCAGTACTGGAGGTATTGGAGGTCGTTCTTGAAATCGAGTTCTTTAAAGTTGCCGCTGCTGGTGGCCCAGGAAAAAAAGCCGCCTTCGCTCGTGTTGCGTAAAGTGCGCTTCAATTGATCGTCGCTGAAGGCTTTATTGCCGAGGAAAGAAACTTTGCGAATTTTTACTTTGTCGTATTCGCGTACCTGGAAGAGGAGTTCCACCATGTCTTTTTCTTTGGAGGGGCGAACGGAATAGCTAACCTTGGCGAGATAGAAGCCTTTATCCTCGTAGTGTTTGGAGAGTTTGCGCACGGATTCGCGCACGAGGTTTTCGTCGTAAATATCGTAGGTTTTTACGGTGAGCACGCCTTTTAAATCGTCGGTAGAGATCTGATCGTTACCAAAAAAGACAATGCGGTAGATCGCAGGCCGCTCTTTCACGGTGAAAATGAGGCTGCCGTTTTCAAAGTCTGCTTGGATGGAATCGAAGTAGCCGAGCTTGTGGATGGCTACGATATCTTGGCGCACTTGATCGTCGGAAAGTGGTTGGCCCAGCACGGAGCCGATCTTTTCCAGGATCGCTTCCCGATCGATTTTCTGGTTGCCTTTGATTTCAATTTTTTGCAGCGTCTCGCCCTGAGCAGAGCGCACGGATTCGGGCGTGGCGTTTTGTTTGGGCTTAGGGGCTGCTTGAACGGCTGTGGCCGTGAAGCCACTACAAAAGATAAGCAGCAGTGCTACTTTTGCGAGTCTCCGCTTTTTCAAGCTATTGTTCCAGCCTAGGGCCAATGATCGCTCCTTAAAGAATCGGGTTAAAGATTCGTACCTATTGGCGACAGACATTGTCAATTGAAAGGCCATAACGCAACGTGCCTTACGGTGGAATTTTACGCTTGCGAATCTTGTAAAATTCGTCCGTCCCGCATCACCAGTTGACGAGAAAAGTCCTTGGCGATTTCTTCGTCGTGGGTAACTAACGCGATGGTGATGCCACGGCTTTCACTCAAGCGCAAAAAAAGCTCCTTCACTTTTTGTGCGTTTGTGCTGTCAAGATTGCCTGTGGGCTCATCGGCCAGAAGGAGACGCGGATGCATCACAAGCGCACGGGCCAGGGCCACCCGCTGCTGTTCGCCGCCAGAAAGTTCCGCGGGCCGGTGGCTTAGGCGATGGCCCAAACCCACTTCTTCGAGTAAATTTTTTGCTCGCTCTTCAAATTTTGGGCGATCTTCGCCGGCGATCAGTGCGGGCATGAGCACATTTTCCAGGGCCGTGAATTCTTGCAAGAGATAATGGAACTGGAAGATGAAGCCGATTTCGCGGTTGCGGAAGCGGGAAGTTTTCTCGGCGGAAAAGGCGGCCACGTTTTTGCCTAGGTAGAGAATTTCGCCCATGGTGGGGGGTTCGAGGGTGCCGAGCACGTGCAGTAAGGTAGATTTACCGGCGCCGGAGGAGCCGAGGATGGCCACGGTTTCGCCGGCTTGGAGTTGAAAATCTACGCCTTGTAGCACTTCCACGGGGCGGCCATCCTTGTGATAGGTTTTTTTTACGCCCCGGCACTCTAGTAAAACTTCACTCATAGCGTAGGCCCTCCACCGGCGATTCTTTAGCGATACGAAAGGAGGGATAGAGTGTGGCGAGCAGGGCCACAACGAGGGCACTCACGGCAATGAGGATGAGCGTGAGGGGTCGCACGTCCACGGGCAAATAGGAAATGAAGTAGACATCTGCGGGCAGCTGGATGAAGCGGGTTTTGGCTAAGATGAGGCAGAGGAGAAGCCCCAGCGCGATCCCGGCCACGGCGCCAGCCACGCCGATCCAGAGGCCTACGCGCAGGAAAATGCGAGCGCTGTTACGGGGAGAAAGCCCCATGGCCTTCAAGATCGACATTTCTTTTTTCTTCTCGCTCATCATCATCATCAGGGTGCTCATGATGTTAAAAGCGGCCACCACGATGATCGCCGTGAGGATGATGAAGATTACGGCTTTTTGTAATTTTACGGCGTAGAGCAAGTTGCGGTTGAGCTCGGTCCAATCGCGCACGCGGTAGGGATAGCCGAGTTCGTTTTGGAGTTTGTCTGTGGTGGCTTTAGAAGTGTTCGCTTCTTTCGTTTTTATTTTCAGTGCGGAAGCGGCGTGGAGCGGGAGCTGGAAAAAATCCCGGGCTTCTACAGCATCTACCATGCTGTATTTGGAATCGTATTCGTACATGCCGGTGCGCAGGATCCCGGCGATTTGGAATTTCCGGGCCCGGGGCTGCATGGCTTCTTTTTCGAAAAAGGGCGAGATCACGGTGATTTCGTCTCCCACTTTTGCGGCGAGACCTTCGGCTAGGTTGGCACCGAGGAGGATGGTGGGGAGAGTTTGTGGGGTGGTGACTCCGGCGGTGGGAAGAGATCCTTCCGCTAGGTGACGGGTGAGCTCCGTGGCTTCGGTTATGTTGGGCTCGATGCCCTCGATCATGGAGCCCACCACACGGGCACCCTTGGCGAGCATCACTTCACTAAAAACATAGGGGCTGATCGCGGCGATTTCGTTGCCGGCGATTTGGCGGATGCGCTCTTCGAGCTCCTTTGGTTCCGCGATGATTTGCCGGGAGGAGTAGAGCACGATGTGGGAATGGGTGCCGGTGATGATGGATTGTAGCTGGCTCTCGAAGCCCTCCATTACGCCCATCACCACGGTGAGCGCGGCCACACCGAGAGAAACGCCAAAGAGCGAAACGAGCGCGATGAAGGATAGAAAGGCGTTGCGCTTTTTGCCCGTAAGGAAACGCTTCGACACGATGGAAACGATCGACATGGAAGGAGCGTACCACGGGAATCTGTTCGATTTTAGGACTTTATATTGGCGGGTTTAGGGCACCGGCAGGATTTTCTGTTGTGGTTTACGGAGAGTTCTTGTGTGGGGTGTGGCGTGGAAGCTGCTGGTGGGAGTGGAAAGGAGAAACGCAGCAATGGATGTGAAAAAATTATCGAACGATGAACTATGGAATAATACTACGGCCCTCGCGGTGCGGGAGCGGAATCTTACTTTGGAGGTATTGCAACACTTGCAGGAGATTGAGGACAGGCGGCTGCACTTGGATCGGGGGTATGGCAGTTTGTATGATTATGCCATTAAAGAGCTTAAATATTCTGAAGGCGCTGCGTATCGACGCATACAAGCTATGCGGTTATTGCGGCAGGTTCCGGAGGTTGGTGAGAAAATTAGTCAAGGAGAACTCAACCTCACTTCTGTAGCTAAAGTACAAACCGCTTTTCGCAAGGAAGGAGAAGAAAAGAAAAAACAAATTTTGGAGGAAATTCAGGGAAAAAACTCTAAGGAAGTAGACCGACATCTAAGCCAATGGCATGAAGTCACTAAGAAAGAACATGCGCGTTGGCTAAACGTGGATTGTGTACAACTTACGGTGCTTTTAAAACGCCCTTCTTTTGAAGGCTTAAATGACTTAAAAGCTATTAAATCTCATACTCACAAAACTTTTAGTGAGGTTTTGGAAGACCTCATTCATCTCGGACAAGAAAAATGGAATCCATTACAACGCACTGCGAACTCGCAACGAGTTCGCAGTGCGTCAACACCCGACCGCCGCTACATCCCCTCCGCCGTCCGCTCAGAAGTATGGAAAAGAGACCAGGGCCAGTGCACTTTCACCCACCCCGCCTCCGGCCAACGTTGTGGTGCTCGGCATTATCTACAGGTAGATCATATTTTACCCGTGGCTCTAGGAGGAAAATCCGATATGGAAAACTTGCGACTCCTCTGCGCCCAGCACAATCAGCACCGAGCCAAGAAAACTTTCGGTACTAGTGTCACCAAAAGCACAGACCCCACTCCCCTGCACTAAACTAACTCTCCGGCCGCATATGCGGAAAGAGAATCACGTCCCGGATGCTGGCCTGGTCGGTCATCAACATCACCAAACGGTCGATGCCGATGCCCTGGCCGGCGGCGGGCGGCATGCCGTACTCGAGGGCGCGCAAAAAATCCTCGTCCACTTCGCAGGCCTCGTCGTCGCCGGCCGCTTTGTTGTTGGCCTGCAATTCGAACCGCTCCCGCTGGTCGATCGGATCGTTCAGTTCAGAAAACGCATTGGCGATTTCGCGGCCATACACATAGAGCTCGAACCGATCCGTCACTTCCGGATTCTGCTCATTCCGCCGGGCCAAAAAGGAAACCTCCGCCGGATATTGCGTAATGAAAGTCGGCTGGATTAATTTCTTTTCCGCCGTTGTCTCAAACAAATGGGTTAAAAAAGATCCCACACCCCAATGTTTCTTCCAGTTCGACGGCCCATCTCCCGCCGCCACCAGTGCTTTCTTTAAACTCTCCACATTGTTCAACGCCTCATCGGTGAGCAAATTACCCGGCAAGCCCGAATACTCCCGGATCGCATCCTTTACCGTGAGCCGCTTCCACGGCCGCGCAAAAGAAATCTCCTCACCCTGGTACATAAACTTCGGGCTACCATGCAGGCTCTTCGCCATACCCTCCAGCATCTCCTCCGTAAGATCCATCAGATCCTCGTAAGTGGCGTAGGCCCAGTAAAATTCCAGCATCGTAAATTCCGGATTGTGCCGAATCGAAATACCTTCGTTGCGGAAGTTGCGGTTGATTTCGAAAACCTTCTCCATTCCGCCCACAAGCAATCGCTTCAAATACAATTCCGGCGCGATCCGCAAAAATAACTGCATGTCCAACGCATTATGATGAGTCGCAAACGGACGGGCCGCCGCGCCACCCGCGATCGGATGCATCATCGGCGTTTCCACCTCAAAAAATCCCCTACCGCTCAAATAATCCCGGATGTACTGCACCACTTTCGAGCGCGCCAGGAACACTTTCCGCACCTCATCGTTCATGATGAGATCCACGTAGCGCATGCGGTACTTCTGCTCCACATCCGTCAAACCATGAAACTTTTCTGGCAAAGGCCGCAATGCTTTCGTAAGCAGCTCGATCCCACTCGCATGAACAGAAAGTTCGTTGGTTTTTGTGCGAAAAAGGTGACCCGAAACAAAAACGATATCGCCCACATCGAACGTTTTAAAAATACCAAACTTCTCTTCGCCCAAATCCTGGATCGCCACGTAGCTCTGCAACGTGCCCGTACGATCTTTCAACTGCACAAAAGCTGCTTTACCAAAATGACGGAAAGCCATGATCCGGCCCGCGTAAGTAACCGAAATCTTTTCCGCTTCCAATTGTTCCCGGGAAAACTCGCCCCAGCGCTCACGGATTTCTTCCACGGAATGTTTAGGCGTTAAACCGTTGCGGTAGGGATTAAGGCCCTTTTGCCGGTAGAACCCTAATTTTTCCCGGCGGGTTTTTTCTTCTTCGGAGAGGTTTTGTTGGCTCATGACCAAGCACTTTAGCGCAGGGCAACTTTCCTGGCCAGTAGAGTGTGGTTGGAAATGGTTTATTTTGGCGGCTTCTAGCTAAAAATTCTCGATTCGCCGCCAGCAAACATTCTTCATCAGTCCCTTACGCTCGCGCTTCCGGACCCGTAGCTGCCGCTGCCACTGGTGGTGGGCTCGGACGCTCTTGCGTCTTTTCCGCATCCAACTCCCGTAGGTACTTATATGTATAAATTCCCGTGGAATGTTTATCGTTCCACACGAGATTAATGCCGTAGCGGCCCACGGGCAGCGCTTTCTCTAGAGCTATATCCGTAGCGATGGAATCGGCCGTGATTTTGCGCACGCCGGAGAATTCGTCCACACACACAGCGCAGGGGCAGGCAAAGCGCAGGGCCTGGGCGGAGTAGGTGTATTTTTGACCGTCGCTCCAATACACAGCCAACTTATGGCCAGATTCGGCCGCCAAGGCAGGCAAAGGTTCCACAGCCAAAGGCACGATATCCACTTCTACCCCACTCGCCCGAGCTTCCAAAGAAGCCACTAAGCGGGAAGCAGCCAGCATATAGGCTTGGGCCGAAGGAGACTTTGGATCCCGCAGCACAATGGGCTCACCCTCATCACAAGCTTTCACGAGAGCCGCATCCACGGGGATTTGCCCGAGGAGGGGCACATGATCTTCCGCCGCCAAACGTTCCGCGCCGCCGCTGCCGAAAATCGGATTCACCGCTCCACATTCCGTGCAGCCAAAACCGCTCATGGTTTCGATCAAGCCTAATACTGGCACCCCAACATGCTTGAACATCAATAAACCTTTGCGGGCGATTTCCACGGCCACTTGCTGGGGTGTTGTCACCACGATGGCGCCCGAGATATTCGATTGCTGAGAAAGCGTGAGCTGAATATCGCCCGTGCCCGGAGGCAGATCCACGATCAAAAAGTCTAACTCGCCCCATTTTACGCCCAACAAAAATTGTTGGATCATTTTTGTGGCCATGGGTGCGCGCCACACAGTGGGTTGATCCTTGCCGATCAAGAGGCCCAGTGAAATTACTTTTACGCCTTGTAGATCAAGGGGAATGAGTTGATTGTCTTCCGTGGCTGGTTGCGTGCCGTCTGCGCCCCGAGCAAAACCTTTGCCCAGCATTGTGGGCACCGAAGGGCCATAAATATCTGCGTCCAACAAACCCGTGGAATAACCCAACTTCCGCAAAGCCATGGCCAAATTCACGGCCGAAGTGCTTTTGCCCACGCCCCCCTTGCCGGAACCCACCACGATCACATGGTTCACACCCGGAACCGCCTGGGCTCCATGCACTACGCGGGGCTTAGGCTTCTTCAACAAATTAGGAAGAACCGCCACCACGCCAAAAATGTTCTTTACCGCCTTTGAAGCCGCAGAACGGATTTCGTCCATATGGCCTTCGGCGTGGGAAGGAATGTAGAGATCAAATCCCACCTTGCCCTGTTGTACGCGCACATTGGCCACTAAGCCTAAGGAGACAAAATCTTTGCCACTGCCAGGATCGGTGACCTGCCGGAGAGCATCGAGCACTTGGGCGCTAGTAACGGGTTGGTGAGTGGCCATATGAAATATCTCCTTTACGGAGCTTTGTAGCAGATTTTCGTGCGCACTACGAGCGCTGCCCCTGACAGCGCGCATTAAATTAGAGCAGGATATCAAAGAAACCATCCGCTTATAAGCTGCACCCCAACGCATCTAAAATCTGCTCGGCCGCTTTTCCGTTTCCAAACAAGAAACGAGGGACGGCCATTTTTTTATACATTTCCGCACTGTCTAACAATTGCCTTACGGCTCCCACGATGTCTGGGCCATGGGTGCCCGCCAAGATCGCAGCACCAGCCGCTACCGCCTCTGGGCGCTCTGTTTTATTCCTGGTAACTACCACCGGTTTTCCCAGAGTGGGGGCCTCTTCTTGTACCCCTCCAGAATCACTCACCACTATGGTGGAACGGTCCATTAGCCATAAAAACTCTTCGTACTCCAACGGATCAACCACCAGGAGCGAGGCGGGCTTTGTTGTGCCAAAAGCGGCATGGGCCGCCGCACGTACTTCTGGATTCGGGTGAAGAGGCAAAATGATTTGTGCTGAAGTAGTACGAGCCAGCTCAGCAAGGGCCTCCATCAGGCTGCGCATGGCTTCTCCGAAGGCCTCACGTCGATGCAAGGTGCACAAAATCAGGGCTCGATGGGGATCCAATATATCCCACTTCTTTTCTAAAGCGTTTCCAGGAGTTCTTAAGCGCTCCACCATCCACAAAAGAGCGTCAATTCCTGTATTACCGGTAACCAGAATTTTTTCAGAAGGAATTTTTTCGTTCAACAGATGCTCTCTAGCCATTGGTGTGGGAGCAAAGTGCCAACGGGCCGAAACAGCGATCAAACGGCGATTGTATTCTTCGGGCCAAGGAGAGCGTAGATCATAGGTGCGTAGCCCCGCTTCCACATGGGCCAGAGGTATGTTTTCATAAAAAGCTGCTACGGCCCCGGCGGCGGCGGTGGTAGTATCCCCTTGCACAACGATCCAATCGGGGCGTTCGCTCTGTATGGCTTCGGAAATGGCTCCTACGGCCCGAGAGAAAAAAGAGGCCGGAGTTTGGCCCGGTTGCATGAGGCCTAAATCCAAATGGGGCTCTAAACCAAAAGCCGAGAGCATGGGACGCACCAAATCCCGGTGCTGACCCGAATTCCAAATCTGGATGTTTTTCGAACCCTTCAAGGCCAGGGGGGCTAATTTAATGGCTTCTGGACGAGTGCCTAACAATAACGCGACTTTTTTATTCACGAATCACTCTTTTTTGTGCTTATAAAATACATTTTCTTTTTGTCTTTATAGCCAATTCAGGCTAATTGTCAACGCGCCGCAAAATCTATCCGAGGCCGGGGATCCTGCACAGATGCGTATTTTTCTATTTTTCAATCTATGGGTATGGAGCAGCGTTGCCCATGCCACACCTTGGACAGAAGGCATCTTGGTCCATAGTTATGGCGAGTGGCTTACTTTAGAAAAAGGCTACTCTAGTAGTGCTTTCGTAAAAGCGAAAAAAACTTTTGCAGGAGATTTCCGTTATTTTGTAGGCACCCAATGGGAAACCTACCAACCAGACTCCAATACCCTTCGTCGTTTTGCGCCCTCGGTAGGCATCGAGCTGCCATTGGGCCCCTTCACCACCTTCCTTGAATATCGTTACCTCTATGAGCGCCCTCGCTCCACTCCATCGCCCCACGATCCTCGTTTAGGTTTAGTAGGAGGCTACTGGTGGCAGAGCCCTACCTTCGCGCAACTAGACTGGTTCTGCGATTCCTACACAGAATTGATTTCTTCCCCACGCATCCGCCCGGCCCCCACCCTCACGGGTTTTTCTAAATTTGGCCTAAGAAAAGCGCTCACTAAAAATTTCTTTGCCGATCCCTACTTTGAAGCCTACGGCAACAAAAGCCCTGATCCGCTGATGGGCAGAGACGCTCTGGAGCTCCGTTATGGAGCACGGCTAGTTTGGGCCCCAAGAAATTGGAGCGCACAAATGGGAGTGTTTCGTCGTTTTGCCACCTTTGTGGAAGCCCCAGGATCCCGATGGCGATTCCTGCTAGCTATAGGAGGAACATTCTAGTGGAAATGTTCTTATATGCTCTTATAGCTATCACCATGATAGGAGTTTTGGCTCTTGCTCTCGACGATCTTTTTATTGATTTTACCGCCCTTTTATTTAGCCTCAGGCCTAAAAAAATCTTGCCACACCAACTTTCGCTGCCGCAAAAACGCTTTGCCATCCTCATTGCCAACTGGAAAGAGGAGGATATTTTAGGGCAAATGATCCGTGGAAATCTCGGAAAAATTAAATATGATAACTTTAGTATATTTCTCGGCGTGTATCCCAATGATACTGCCACCTGGGAAGTGGCAAGGGATCTCGAGCGAGTGTTTCCACAGGTGTCAGTCATCATCAATCACCTGCCGGGCCCAACGTCTAAAGGGCAACTTCTCAATCACATGATGAGGAAAATCCTCGATTCAGAAAAACTCACGGGCCTCCATTACGACGCATTTTTGCTACAAGACTCTGAAGACCTCATTCATCCTTGTTCTCTTGCACTCATGAATAGAGAATTAAATGAAGCAGACTTCGTGCAGATCCCCGTATTTTCTCTAAAAACCCCCTATCGAGAATTCACCGCAGGAACCTATGCCGATGAATTCGCTGAGTCTCACACAAAGGATTTGTTGGCCCGTGAGTTTCTGGGCGCTGCCGTTCCAAGTGCAGGTGTAGGAACAGCCCTCTCAAGAAAACTTGTACTCAAAATGCAAAATATTTTTAATGGCGATTTTCTTAATGAGAAAACGCTCACCGAAGATTATCAACTGGGAATCCTCACTGGAAAGCTCGGACTAATCACGCGTTTCGCTTGTTATTTCCTAGAACAAAATGGGCAACGAGATTACATCGCCACGAGAGAATATTTTCCGAATAAGTTTAAAAATTCTATCCGGCAAAAAACACGTTGGACTTTGGGTATAACCTTCCAAGGCCACAACTTATTGGCGTGGGAAGGTAAACTCGTGGATCGTTACTTTTTCTGGCGAGATCGACGGGGCCCCATAAATGCTATTTTATTAGTTAACTGCACTTTCATACTAATATATTTTAGCGGCCACTATGCTTATACGGCCACACTCCCTTCGGTTGTGGATCTAGATTGGATAAATGCCATTCTAGGACTTAATTTCTTGCAGATGCTATGGCGCCTTGGCCAACGCATAAAAAGCACCTCCCTCATTTATGGATGGTCATTTGCTGTTTTAGTGCCCCTACGATGGCCTCTGGCTAATTTAATCAACACTCTTGCTGCAGCACGAGCTTTTCTCGAATTTCGGCGAAGCAGAAAATCCGGCACAGCGGTTCCCTGGGTGAAAACTCAACATCGTCTACCCGTAAATTTTGGTATCGAATCGCGCCCCAATCTTCTTCCTCAAGAGAAGGAGGCGAGTGCATGAGGCTGCTATTTTTGCTTCTTCTTTTTACAGGGAACGCCGCCGCAGCTCCAACAAAAGAGTGTGTGCAAATTTTTTACGATCGCAGCCCCGATCCCACTTATTGGATGGGGAAAACATACGCCACTTTTCTCCAAAACCTCTTAGGGCACTTTCCCGAGTTTCAACAAATCATAAGTCCTATTGAATTGTATAAAAAGGGAGAGATTGAAAACTGCCGAGCCACATTTTACTTGGGCAGCTATTTCGACAACAAAATCCCAGCAGATTTTCTAGTAGACTACCAAAAAACACAAAAATCTGTGGTGTGGTTTGGCTACTCCATCTGGCAAATGGGAGAAGCTTTTGAGCAAATATTTGGATATCGATATGATGGATTAACCACCCTCGACAAACAATTAACCGATGAAAAAGGACACCCCACCTTTTTTAAATGGATCACGTATAAGGGAGAAACCTTTTTTAAATTTGGAGATTGGTCGCTAACTAACCCACAAGAATTTTTGGCCCCTTTCGAGCAAATAATTATTTCAAAAACCCGCTCAGGCGATACCAGTGTATTATCCACGGCTCGCCACAGCGGACGCGAGATCGAAATTCCCTATGCAATTCGAAACAAGAATCATTTTTATGTGGCCGATATCCCCTTCAGCTATATGCACGAGGCCGATCGCTATCTAATCACCACCGATCTGCTGTTCGATATACTCAAAGTAGAACCCAAACATAAAAAGCGACTCGCCCTGCTCCGAATCGAAGATGTACACGCACTCCTGCCACTCTACAATTTATATGGAATGACCAATGTGTTGATTGAAGAAAAAGTGCCCATCAACATTTCGCTCATCCCTATATTTTTTGACCCACTTTATGTCTATGCACGATCCCAATCTGATGAATACGTGACCATGGATCGAAAAATACAATTTGTTGAATACTTGCGTGAAATGCAAAAATTGAATGCAAGCTTCATTTGGCATGGTGTTACCCATCAAACCGGGAGGAGAAAAAATCCTCACAATGGGGCGTCTGGAGACGATTTTGAATTTTGGCTGTCCCAAGAAAACCGCCCATTGGAAAAAGATAGCGCAAGTTGGGTATTGGACCGGCTAAACGACGGCTTTTATACCATCATGCAAACAAAACTAGCACCACCCCTAGTTTGGCTTACCCCGCATTACCAGGCCTCCGCTTTAGACTATCTTATCTTCGCCAGGGTTTTTCCATGGAACGTTGGTCGAGTTATCTACTTCGAGTTCCAAGCACACAACCTTCCAGCGCACGACCCATCCCACTGGTTTAGTAAACTAGACCCCACAGCTCAAAAGAATCGCATCGACACCTTCAGTAAAATAAGCATAAAAAATGTATCGCAGCGTTGGAACGGACAATTTTTCCCCTATGAAATACATGGGGACATATACGGCCAAAGAATTATTCCTGAAAATTTAGGAAATTCTCAGCCCTATATCAGCGAACATGTGCTTCGAACTCGAACGGCTAAAGAGATTGTACAAGATGCAAAAAGAAACTTGGTGATTAGGGATGCGTGGGCCTCCTTCTTCTATCACCCCTATTTATTACAGCCCTTCAATTCTGGCGGCAGAGGAGCCTTTCCCGGTGATCCCAAAGAACTTCGCTACATTGTGCGTGAAATAAAAAAACTTGGATATACGTTCATTAACGCACACCAATTTGCAGAAAAAAACACCAACCCCATTCGACCTGAACCCATCTATCGGGAGATCCAACAATGAAAACCATACTTCTTGTGTTATGCGGCCTCATATTAGCCTTTCCGGCCCACGGAGAGTTAAATCTAGAAAAGCCGAACGTGCTCTTAGAAAAAGCTAAAACCGGAAGAATAGCTTGCCGTGAGGTGATTTTAGATATCCAGCAAAATATTCCGGAGCTAAGAGAACCGGCACTATTCGAAAGCTATTTCTCCGTTTTGGATGAGCTAGAAATAATCGCTCAAAGCCTCAACCTAGACGACATCTACCCCGACGCTGTAAAAAACCTTGGCCTCCAGATGGTATCTAGTGGCATTCGCTGGTTATCGGCCTCCCGTGATTCTATTGAAAAAATACTAGAGTATCATCGCTGGATGAATTCCAATGTGGCTTATTCTTTTGAAGCCAACACAGAGCTTGAGGCAAAAACGTTAACAGATCCTTTAGCCATAAGAAGATTTGCAACGAACATTGACCTGCTCATTCCTTGGATTAGGAAAAACTTTCCTAACGAAACCGGGCTTCTTTTGGGCTATCAAAACCTAATTTCTGATATGGCTGCCAAGTTTCTTTCAAACCCCAATTTAACAGAAGAAGATCGAATTTTTTGGCTGCAGAAAATTTACTCCACCAATGGATTCAGCGCAGCGCTAAGTGGAATCCAAAGTGAAATCCTTACCACAACAAAAGAAAATAAATTTCTTTTACACCAATATATTCGGCGCCTTCTCTCTCTCGCCCAGAAAATTAAATCAGGAGAAAATCAACCTATTTGGCTCATGGATCAGTTGGGTGAAATTGCCGGCGAAGCCGCAATTCGCATGGTAGATTACAGGGAGCGTTTTATCGTGGGCGAATTCTCTGGCCTCTTAGATCTACTCAGGGCAAAGCATCTAAAATTCTTTTCTGCACAATGGATGATGTCGGATCGTGTTCCTAATGATGAATATGCGGAAGATTATCTAGATCTCACCCGCGTGCTGCTACAATACTTGAGCCAAAACAATCTAGAAAAAGAATCAGACGATATTTCACGTTTTCTCGCACTCTATGCAGCCTCTGTAATGGCAAAAAGTAAGCGCCTTGAAGGCACCTACAATCTTCGTGATCGGCATGGCAAGAGCTGGAAGTTCACAGCAGTTTTAGCAAGAGAATCCACTCTATTTGTGGCGCTTGAAGATGCCGATGGTTTTGTTCGTAAATCTTTCTATAATGTTAGCTACGGGATTGAAAACGACACTTTTGTAGCATCCGAGCGAGAATTAGATACAGATCCAGCTCGCAATCTGACTATCAAATTTAAGCTCATCGGTGATGGAAAAATTGAAGTCCGCGATCTCATGGCTTTGCCTGGAGAGCAAATTTTGAAAGGGAAAAAGTCTGAAACCTATCCCAACTATTTTCTCCAAGCAGATCCAAATCCCATAGATCCTTCGGGCACTTACCAGGGCATGGTACATTTTGGTAAAAATTTTAGTATTAAAATGAACTTGGTAGTAACGAGCTTTCATGGCCACACTCTCGGTCGCATGTCTGATGAAAATCAAACCATGTTCCTCGATCTGAATGTTGGCACCAGAGGAGTAGACTCCGTGCTCTATCTGACAACCGGTAGACGCCAGCGCACCAACTGGGTTCAACTAAGGGGTGTTGTAAAAAATGGCACCTTCCGAGGTTTTGTGATCAATGGTGGCCGCGGAATTTCAGCCAAAGAATTTATTTTAAAGAAAATTTCTAACTAGAAGAGGAATATCATGAAAGCTTTAATCTTATTGTCCTTGTTATGCATCCCAACCAATCCAGCAGAAGCCATGAATATGGTTAGGGGATTCAATCTCACCGAATCCCAGCACTTTCCTTATGACGCCGCCTCCGATGGCATAGAAAAAACCCCTGCCCAGGTGGCCGTGGATCAGGCTCTGCGCCTGGGCGCAAATCACATTATCTTGAATGTCCGAGCCACTATGGTTGGCCCATACTCCACAGAAATTATCCCTGTTACTCCGCCGGCCGATCGATCCAATGAAATGAAACGCATGTCCCGTCTAATTAAATACATTAAATCTAAAGGCATGACCGTTGGCCTACGCCCCATCTTTTTTGTGGTCGGCCCTAATGGAGAGTTCCCCTATAAAGAAAAAATGGCAGACGGCACAGAGAAAATCTGGTGGCACGGAAACATCCAACCCAAAGATCCAAATCGCTGGTTTGAGAGCTTCCGCGTTTTCTTAGATGGTTATATTACGATCGCCAAATTCGCCAAGGTGGAAGAATTCACTGTAGGAGCTGAACTATATTCGATGACCGTTGGGTTAGAAGACCAATGGAGAGAATACCCATACGGATTTCCTGGCCGATGGCTCGAGCTATTGCGTTATGTGAGAAGCAAATTGCCAAATGCTCGATTAATGTATGACATCAATTTCACAGATGACAGCGTGAGTGGCGGAGATTTTACGGCCCTGGGTGGAGAGTTCGAACGCTGGCGCTACCGAATCGTTGATCTTGCAGATCGAACCAACCCAGAGGAGAAAAAAATCTGGTTAGACTTAACCACATTTTGGAAAGAGCTCGATGCTGTGGGTATCGATATGTATCGATCTTTGGCCAGTCACACGCAAGAAATACCTTCAGACTACGAGCAACTAGTGGCACTCCTACGCCAAAGAACCGACTCCTTCGCCACACAAATGGACAACACCTTAACCGAAATATCCATAACGCTAGATATGGAAAAACCTGTCATTTTTAAGGAATTGGGCTACCGCTCCGTGGAGAAGGGATTTATCGATCCCTTTAGCTATGCAGGCGAAGGCACTTTGAATGTTTTGCACCAAGCCGCGGCTTTCCAAGCAGTATTTTCTTCTTTTTGGGAACCTCAGTGGCCTTGGTTTAAGGGCTTTAATTTCTGGGAAATCGCCGTGGATCCGTCCAAAACAGGATCAGGAGATAACGGCTTTAGCCCTGTGTACAAAGAAGAAACTGAAACGGTGTTAAGAAAATACTGGTGATTGTTGCATAGCACTTTCTTCACCAACACTGGAATTGAACTCTTGCGATTCTTCTAGCTCAAGATAAGCTAGAAAGAATGAAAAAAAACTTCACCCTCGGCCTCATGAGCGGCACCAGCGTGGATGCCATCGATGGCGCCCTGCTCGAAACCAGCGGCGCCAAAGATCATCTGCTGCTCCACCTGCAATTTCCTTATAAAAAAGATTTGCGGGATGAAATCCTCGGCCTCATCCGCAGCCCCTCCATAACCTTGCCTAATCTCACCCGCCTCCACTACGCCATTGGCGAAGCCTTTGCGGAAGCCGGGGAAAAAACGATCCAGACAGCTCTCAAAAAGAAGCTTCTAAAAAAACGCGGCGATCTCACCGTAATCGGCTCCCACGGGCAAACTGTTTTCCATGATCCCGAAGGCAAACGCACGCTGCAAATCGGGGAGTCGGCCCTGATCGCGGCCCGCACAGGCATAACTACCGTGAGTGATTTCCGCGCGGCCGATACAGCCTTAGGCGGCGAAGGCGCACCCCTTCTCCCCTACTATCACCAGCGGCTTTTCCAAAAAGAAGCCCGCAAGGGCGTTGTGGTGCAGAACTTGGGCGGCATCGCTAACTTCACCTACCTCGGACCAAAACAAAAAATATTTGCCTTGGACACCGGCCCCGCCAACTGCCTCCTCGATGGCGCCATCCAAACCTTAAGCCACGGCAAAACACCCTATGATAAAGGCGGCGCCTTAGCGAAGCTCGGCCGCTTGAGCCCCGAACTCCTCCGCACCCTCTCTGAGAACCCAGAAGTAGCAGCCTTCCGCCGCCGTCGCGCGCCCAAAAGCACGGGGCGGGAACTATTCAGCCCCAGCTATCTACAAAACGCCATGGCCGAACACCCCCATCTTTTACCCGAAGATCTATTGCACACCCTCAGCCACTTCACGGTGCTGCTCTTGGCGGAAGCCTATGAAAAAGAAATCCTCTCCCGGCGCTACCCCTTAAGCACCGTGGTAGTAGCGGGAGGAGGAGCCAAAAACGAATTCCTTCTGTCTCTTCTTCAGTGCCATTTTCCCAACGTGGAATTCCTTACCATGGAAGATTACGGCTGGAACTCCCAGGCGCTCGAAGCCCAAGCCTTTGGTCACTTCGCTTTATGCACTTTGCAAAAAAAGCCCATCACCTTTGCCTCCACCACCGGCACTCGGCAACCGGCCATTTGCGGAAAAATTAACCCGGCTCAAGGCTGTATCTAAAACAACACAGTGAACTGCTCTGGACTATCTCCCATTTAACACGTCCACTATTCCAGGTGCGCTCTTTATGGCCCCGCATAATTTTAAACCACTGTTTTTATTGAAGTTTTTTTCATAAATAGCCCTTGGCATTTAGTCGGCTATTATGGCATATCCCTTGCGCTAGCTTAATTAGGTTATGAAAAATCAGAAGACATTAAAGCAATCGGTTTCTATCTCTGGCATCGGCCTCCACTCCGGGAAACGAGTGACTCTCACTCTCCATCCCGCCCGGGCCAATACCGGCATCCGCTTCCAACGAACGGATTTGCCTAAGGCCATCGAGATCCAAGGCAATGTACGCAACGTGCACTCTACCACTTTAGCCACCACACTTTCCGCCGGTGAAGCCAAGATCTCCACCGTAGAACACCTCATGAGTGCCCTCTGGGCCATGGGCATTGATAACGTGCTCTGTGCTGTAGACGGCGAAGAAGTACCCATCCTCGACGGTAGCGCTGTTCCCTTTGCCCAGCTCATCCAAAAGGCTGGAGTGAAAACCCAACGCTCTCCCCGCCGTTTTTTGGTGGCCTTAAAAACCATCGAAGTGCGCAGTGGCGATAAGTGGGCTGTCTTAAAACCCTCCCGTGAATTCAAGATCAAGTACACCATCGATTTTCCCCACCCCGTGATCGGCCGCCAAGATTTCGAATTTAATTCCAATACCAACTTCCTCCAAGAGATTGCTCCCTGCCGAACCTTTGGCTTTTTAAAAGATGTGGAACGTATGCAGGCCATGGGTTTAGCCCTCGGCGGATCTTTACAAAATGCCGTTGTGCTCGACGACCAAAAGGCCCTCAACCCCGAAGGCCTCCGCTTCCCCAATGAATTCGTACGGCACAAGGTATTGGACGCCATCGGCGATTTCTCCCTGATCGGTTACCCTATCCTGGCCGAGATCGAGCTCCACCGGGCCGGCCACGAGCTGCAAACCCGCCTCGTGCACGAGCTCCTAGAGCAACCCGGTGCCTACGCCATCTATGTGCCCGAGAGCGCCGAGGAGCTGGAAAATCATCTCTGTTTAGCTCAAACCGCCTACGGCGTGTAACTGCCTCTTCTTTTATTAAACTATTTTCATAGAGGCCAAAGTTTCTCAGGCTTTTCGCCGATAAAAAGACATGCGCATTTTTTTACTAAGCATCCTTGCCTTCTTTTCCAGCCCCCTCCTACACGCTGGCGAAAAAAAAGCTGACGGCCTGCCCGTTTTTAAAGAGTGCCAAGCAGAACTAGCAAATCTCTCCCTAGATGCCAAAGTAAAGAACGATCTCGCCTTAGCTTTCAGCCCTCCCAATCCCGGAACATTAATAGAAACCATACAGCAGCTTTTTCCCGGACTCCTAACGGCCGTTGAAACCCAGGGCAAACAACAGTGGAAACTTACCGGCACCAAGGTAACAGTGCACATGGAAATCGACGATCCAGTCCGCAAAGTAGAGTGCGCAAAAACCGGCGTGAGTGGCCTCTATCTTTCTGATGTCCAAAACCCGAAGTTAATACTCTGCTCGGCGCCATCCCAGGCAGATCTATTAGATATTTTCCGCCACGAAGCCACCCACGCGCTGCAGTTTAATGGCGGCAGCCAAGAGCAAAGAGATAAACTCCTCTCATTTATTAGCCCTATCAATAATGTTAGCTCCCTTGCCAAAGAATACAGTATGTCTCCAAAGGCCGCAGCCAACTATGAAAGCACCAATGGCGAACACAACCGCGCTTCCGCTGAAGCCACGTTCAATGCCTCTGAGGAATTAATAAAACGCCTACTCAATCCCATACAAGGCGGTCACGGGAGCTCCTTTGGCTTGCTCTCCACCTTGGGGAACATACGTATCTCGCAAATGGATCCGCTTTCTCTCCAGTGGTCCGCCAACTTTGATCGGCATGGCGGGGAAGAAAAATTTAAAAACCAACTTCACCAAAGAACCCTCAGCGCAGAAAAAGGCTGTAAGAATCAAGAATCTACTCCAATGCAATTAAAAGCGCCCGACCCGCTTTGCCCTTTCGTTTCTTGGCTAAAAGAAAATTCGTATTGCCACGAAAAAAAATCTTATAATGCAGAAAATATTTGGGGCTGCCTCAAACAGTTCGCACGCACGGAACTTGCTCAAATCGAGCGTGTGGCTGCCATTTCCGATACCAACAAAAAAAGCATTTATGATTTTGTGAAAGCTACTTATCAGAACGCCTGCTTTCCAATTTCTTCTTTTTGCACAGAATCTCAAGCACATATGGCCGCCCACTTAGCAAAAGCCGTTCGAACGATTAATGCGCAAAAATCTGGTTTAAGCGAAAAATGCCAAATAGTGGCATGGAGCCCCGGGCTCGATCCAAATTCTTCGATTGCTAAAGAAACCTTAGCGCGCGTGCAAAAGGATATTTTAGGCCCCTATAACCAATCAGGCTGGCAGGGCTTACAAAACTCCACGAGAAACAATGTGCGAAAAACAATCGATAGCCCGGAAGTTTATGGAGGGCTCTACTCCGCGCTCAATGGTTTCCGCGATCTCACACCTAAAGTTTGCCAAAAAACTTTAACGCCAGCGCAATGCCGGGCTTACCCACGGGAGGAATCATCAATAAAACAAAATGTGGAACCTGCAGCTCCTAAAAGCGAACAAGGTATCTAAGAGATACCCGCCAACACTTCCCTCGCCCGGGCCGAATCCTCTTTGATCTGCGACAATAATTCCTGCACGCCCGCAAACTTTTTCTCGGGCCTTAAAAAAGCATAAAAATTCACCTGAATCTCATCGCCATACATATCACTATCGAAATCAAACAAATGGGTTTCAACTTTCAAAGGCAGATCCGTGCCGTCGCCCTTGAAGGTGGGATTGTAGCCGATATTAGAAATGCTGTTATACCAAGTGCCCCGCCACAAAGTACGAGTCGCATACACCCCTACTTTTGGGTAGCGGCGGTTTTCTGTTTGCAAGTTGGCAGTAGGAACACCAATGGTGCGGCCCCGGCCTTCGCCCCGCCACACTAAGCCCCGCAAGAAAAAAGTGCGACCTAAACATTCATTCACGAGGGGGATTTCGCCCTCACTTAAGGCTTTCCGAACAAGAGAGCTTGAAACCGCCTGCCCATCCACCCGGAAAGGCTCCACCACATGGATCTCGATGCCCCGGTTCTCGGCCAATTGTTTTAGTACGTCCACGGAACCCGTGCGCTCTTTTCCGAAGGCAAAGTCGTAGCCTAGATACAAAACCTTCGTGGCCAAAGCCCGCACCAAGAAATTATCCACGAACTCTTCGGGCCTGGTATTGCTGAATTCCCGGCTAAAGGGCTGCTCCACAATCACTTCCATGCCGTATTGGCTGAGAAGTTCCGCCCGTTCTTCATAGGAGTTTAAAAGATAGGGCTCGGAAGTGGCCCGGATCACAAAATACGGGTGTGGACGAAAAGTGATCGCCACGGCCACGCCCTGGATGCGCTGGCTGTGGGCGTGCACCCGCCGTAAAAGCTCTTGGTGCCCACAATGCACGCCATCGAAATTGCCGATGGTAACCACGGCATTTTTGAGGGTGGAGGGCAGCTCTGTCATTCCCTTGTAAACAGGCATAAGGCGTGGGATATCATAACGCATGTTTTCCAGGAAAGTCATTCTTCGAGCACTGGCGTGCGCGCTCTTGGCCATGGTGCCGTTTCCGGAGCAGGAAAACCAGCTCTACGACCTTAAAACCCGGCTCCTAGCCCGCACCTATTTCCAGCGCCCTGAATCTGTGGTGGTTGTAGAGATTTCCAAAGAAGATTTTGAGGTATTGCGTAGGCGTTTTGGCAAAAGCCAGGAACCAAGCGCCCTCGGGCCATGGCGGGAGAAGTTTGATGCCCTCAGGAATCAATTTTTCTGGGATGATGGTGTTTATGAAACCTTGCTGCAACGAATTTTAGACAGCGATCCGAAACGGGTCCTTGTCACGTTCTTCTACAGTGAAAGCCTCGTGCTCCTGCAAGGAAACCCCAAACTCCAGCAATTGGCTAGGCAGCCCGCTGTGCTCTGGGCCAGTCAATTTGATCTCGACCAAAAACTCCTGAAACCAGCGCCAGAACTCACGGGCATCGAAAACTATGGTTTCACTAATTTGCACCAGGATATCGACGGAGTGGTCCGTCGAGCGTACCTCCTACAAAAAAACCATATGTCTCTGCCGTTTCGTGCGTTGGTGGACGGGCCAGATTCTCTCAAAACCTCCATGCCGCTAAACGATCCATTTTTCATCCGCTTTCGCGGCGGCCCAGGCTACATCCCCACTTGCCAGGTTTTAGATCTCTTTGATCCTGATAACGACAAAAACAACTGCGGCTCTTTGCGGGATAAATTTGTGATCCTTTCTCCCACGGGCAATATCGTGGCAGGTGCTAGCCTCTATCGCACGCCTGTTGGCCCCATGAGCCGGGGCGAAGTGCTCGCCAATATTTTGCTCACGGCTCAAAGCGCGAATCCTGTGCTCACTTTGAGCTCGTATCTTTTATTTTTCGCCGTGCTTGGCCATTGCTTAGGTTTGGCGCGGATTGTGTTGCAGTCTGGTGGCCGCCGGCAACTGCGCATCGCTTTGTTTTTCCTGCTGGGAGAAGCCTTTGTTTCGCTTTTACTCCTCCGTTTCTTTTCGCTCCACGTTCCTTTGATTCCGTTCGTGATCGGCACCGTGTTTTCCTACCTAGCTTTTCTCTGGTTGAAATTTGCTTTGCAAGAATCCAAACGCTGGCAGGCAGAAAAAAAGAACCAGTATCTGCGGGAATTAGACGAACTAAAATCCAACTTCCTCTCGCTGATGAGCCACGATCTCAAAACACCCATTGCCAAAGTGCAAGCCCTCACGGAGCGCCTCACCCGGGAAGCCCGCACCCTTACAGACGACCAAAAAGAAATTCTCTCTTCGATCCAAAAGAGCAACGAAGAATTGGGCGAGTATATTTTGAGCATTCTTAATTTCCAGCGGATCGAATCCCAGGAAATGAAACTCAACAAAAAAAGCCACGATATAAATTTGCTCATCGAAGAAGTAACCCAGCGCCTCGCCCCCCTTTCACAAGAAAAAGGCATCACTGTAAATCTGGAATTAGAGCCCATGTTTGCACTGGCCCTCGATGAACAACTCATCAAACAAGTGCTAAATAACTTGATCGACAACGCCATCAAGTACAATAAAGCAGGAACGGTGGTAACCGTGCGCTCCCAGGATCTTGAGGATTATATAGAAGTAACCGTAGCCGATGATGGTGTGGGCATTGATTCTCAGCAAATGGATCGCTTGTTTAAAAAATTCTCCCGGGCGGAAAAAGGCACTTCGGAGCGAGTAAAAGGCACAGGCCTCGGGCTCTATTTGGCCAAATATTTTATCGAACTCCACGGGGGCGATATCCAGGTGGAAAGCGAAATCGGCAAAGGCACAACGTTTCGTTTTCGGATGCCGGTGGCGGATTAACGAAAATTCTTCGTTAAACTATCGCAAACTTTTTTATAATACTCGTATACAGCTTCCTGTACGTCGTCCATCTCATCTTCATCCCGCAGAAAAACTCCAACAGGAGCAGAATCATTATAGGTAAAGGCTCGTACAATGCTTGGGGCGTAGAACCGCTTGCCAGCATAGATCAAAATATTATTTCGTTTTGGGCGGTTGGAATCATACACATTCATTTGGTACTCTCCGGGCGCCATCTCTTGGATAGAAGTTACAAGCACCACGTGTTGGGCCGTAACATCGGCTCGGATGATCACCAATGGCATTCTTCCTTGCTGCATATTTTTCAGGATTTTTGCCATGGTGGAAGCATCCGCATCTTCGCTGCGCTCTCTTTCGTCGAGCACTAAATCAAGATTTCCTGGATCGTAAAAACGATCTTTCTGTTTTAGTTCTATCTCCGAACGGAAATCACGGCCTGTTTTTGCGTCTCCCCTTAAGAGCGATTGAATCGTGGGGCTTGATTCTGGAGACTCACAATTTAAGCAATGATCGGCTAACGGAATCACTCGGCGATTGAGCGCCGTTAAACATCCATCTAATCTAGGATTTTCTATGCACTTTCGATTGTGACGATTGGGAGAGGCGCCTCGGCTAATTTCTAAAAGCGCATTTAAGATATTTTTTTCTTGAGCTTCACTTTTGCGGCCAGTTTGAAATCGTAGAAGATAGAAAAACTCCCTCTGGGTGAGACTCAAAGACCAGCACTGCCCTAAACTATTGGCCGCCCAATTTGTTACAGGGATATGTTTTGCGAGAGAAAAGGCATCTGGCTGTAATTTCGTAAGCACATTACTCTCTGTTAGTCTTTCACAGGAGAGATCGCTCACTAGAGAATCGGATATACGAATGCCCTCTTGGTCTTTGGTGGCGACCATTCCTTTTCTCTCTAGGGTTTCTGCCCAAGCAAGGGATGAGCAAAAAAAGCTAAGCAATAACAATAATTTGAGGTTTATTTTTCCCATGCTGTGCATCCTTTTTCTTGATGAGGGCCCAATTTAATTGATTAATTTAGTCAACATATAAATACCGCATCACGTAATTCCATTTCATTCATCCTAAAAATTAAAATACTTCTTATATTCCAGAAACTTATCATGCATCGCTCCGCATTAAACTCATTGACGGTTTCCCGCTAACTAAGGTAGAAAGCCACTCTCATGGAAAATCCCAAAAACCTAAAAGTGCTCATCGCCGACGACGAAAAAGAACTCCGCGAAAGCATCAGTGCCACCCTTGAACATATGGGCTTTACCACTGTGCTCGCCGTGGACGGCGAAGACGCCATCCAAAAAGCCCAAGAAGAAGATTTTGCCATCGCGATTCTTGATGTGAATATGCCAAAGCGCTCAGGGCTTGAGGCCTTGCGCTTCATCAAAGAACACGATGCCTCCGTGCTCGTGCTCATGATCACCGCCCACGGCAATGTTTCCGACGCCGTGGAAGCCGTGAAAGAAGGCGCCTTCAACTATATCGAGAAACCTTTAAAAGAAACGCACCTGCGGGATCTCGTGGAAAAGGCCAGTAAAACCCACCAAGCCGTGCGGGATGTGGCGCTCTCTTCCCCCACCCTCAAGCTAGAAAACGGCCAGGAATTTGTGGGCCACTCCCGGCAGATGAAGAGCGTATTTGCGCTCATCCAGCGCTTAGCCAATATCGCCACGTCCGTTTTGATCCGCGGAGAAAACGGCACCGGAAAAGAATTAGTGGCCACCGCGATCCACCTCTATGGCCCAAGGAAAGACAAACGCTTCGTGGCCGTGAACTGTGGCGCGATCCCCGAGAACCTCATGGAGAGTGAACTCTTTGGCCACGAAAAAGGCGCATTCACCGGCGCCAATGCCCGCCATATCGGAAAATTTCAATACGCCGAGGGCGGAACCCTATTTTTGGATGAAGTGGGCGAACTCTCTCTTCCCATGCAAGTGAAGCTCCTCCGCGTTTTACAAGAGCGCACCTTTTCTCCCGTGGGATCCAACCGCGAAATCCGTTGTGATGTGCGCATCATCGCCGCCACGAACCGGGATCTAGAAAAAATGATCAAGGCCGGAGAGTTTCGTCAGGATCTTTTCTATCGCTTAAATGTGATGCCGATTTTTCTGCCTTCTCTTCGGGAACGGGCTGACGATATCCCCGTGCTCGTGATGAATTTCATCCAAAAGTTCAATCGCCTCCACGGCCGCAGCATCTTAGGCATCGAGAACGACGCTTTAGAAAAATTAAAAAAATATTCCTGGCCCGGCAATATCCGGGAATTAGAAAACGCCATCGAACGGGCTTTCGTGATGGAACTTGGCAATACAATTTCCCTGCGAGCTTTGCCGGAGCAAATCAGCGGCATCACGCCCGAAGAAGCGTTGCGCATGCCGAGCCCGAAAGCAGAAGAAGAAGAGCGGGAGTCCGCCACAGATCTCAGTGTAGCCGGCATCGATTTCCAGGTAGAGAAAGAAGAGTTTGAGCGTCAGTTCATCATCAACGCATTAAAACGCTTCGGTGGCCGCATCAACCAAACCGTGGCCCACGCCAACATTCCGAAGAACACACTCTTAAGGAAGATCCGCAAATACGATATCAAAGCTTGGGAATACGGGGCCGAAGAAGGGCACCTCAAAGAAGAGTTCGTGCCCGACGAAACGCTCTAGTAGCAGAACAACATCTCTCTATACTTCGGCAAGGGCCAAAAACCGTTGCCCACAACCACTTCCAGACGATCGCAAACGTCCCGCAGGTTATTCATGATGGGCAATACTTTTTCCGCTAAGTTTTTCGCCCGGGCTTCCTCCCCTAAGCCAAGGCAGGCTTGGTAGGCGGTTTCAAAGGCATTCCGTTTATCATTGAGTTCTTTGTAGAGCTCCGCCACTTTTTTCACTGCGCCTTCTGCTGTGCCTTTTTCCACCCCTGTAAGTTTTCCAACATTGGCGGCGGTTTGGGCAACACTAGAAAGATAAAGACTCGTAGCAGGAGCCACATAAGAATCCACGAGAGTGCGCATGGTCTCGATCTCAATATCGATTTTTTTCAAGTAGCGCTCCACGTTCACATGGTGGCGGCTCTGCAATTCCGCGTCCGAAAGCACGTTCTGCTCAATGAAGAGGGATTTTGTGCTGGGGTAGCTGAACGCGTGCAAAGCTTCGGGAGTGTTTCGTAAATGGGCCAAGCCCCGCTTCTCCGCTTCCACAAGCCACTCGGGGCTGTAACCATTGCTTTCAAAACGGATGGCCTCGGTGGCGATCACGGTTTCCCGCACCACCTCGAGGATGGCATTATCCCGATCCAATCCGTTCTTGATCCGTTGTTTTAAAAGCGCGGTGATTTCGCTCATGGATTCGGCCACGGCGGTGTTGAGGCAAGTCATGGGGAAAGAACAGCTCGCAGAGGAACCAACAGCCCGGAATTCAAATTTATTACCGGTGAAAGCAAAAGGAGACGTTCGGTTACGATCCGTATTATCCCGAGCCACAGCGGGAATTTTTGAAACGCCGAGATTGATCATGGCCCGCTCCGCATTCTCGATGCTTTCGCCGCTCTTGATTTTGTTGAGGATCATGGAGAGTTGCTCTCCGAGGAACACGCTCATGATGGCTGGAGGAGCCTCATTGGCGCCTAAGCGATGATCGTTGCCGTTGCTCGCGATACTGGCCCGGAGCAATCCGTTGTGTTTGTGAACCGCCTTCAAAATCGCCGCTAGTACGATGAGGAACCGCAAGTTCTGGTGGGGAGTAGCGCCTGGTTCCAGGAGGTTCACGCCAGTGTCTGTGGCCATGGACCAGTTGTTATGTTTTCCGGAGCCGTTGATGCCGGCAAATGGTTTTTCATGGAGGAGCAAAGCAAAGTGGTGACGCTCGGCCACTTTTTTCATCACTTCCATGGTGAGGTGGTTGTGGTCGATGGAAACGTTGGCTTCCTCGAAAATCGGCGCCAGTTCAAATTGGGCCGGGGCCACTTCGTTATGACGGGTTTTAGCCGGCACACCCAAACGGTACAACTCAAATTCCACTTCTTGCATGAAGGCCTGCACGCGGGAAGGGATGGCGCCGAAATAATGATCTTCCAATTCTTGGCCTTTAGGCGGGCGGGCCCCAAGGAGAGTTCGACCTGTGAGGATGAGATCGGGGCGGAGATTATAATAAGAGCGGTCGATCAAGAAATATTCTTGCTCAGCTCCTAAGGTTGCTGTCACGCGCTTCACATTGGCATCCCCGATCACGTGCATGAGCTGGGTGGCTTGGTGAGAGAGTGCCTCGAGAGAACGCAGCAGCGGAGTTTTTTCGTCGAGGGCGTGGCCGTGGTAGCTGATGAACACGGAAGGAATGCAGAGCGTGCGACCATTCGTGGTAACCATCATAAACATGGGGCTCGTGGGATCCCAGGCGGTATAGCCGCGGGCTTCGAAGGTGGTGCGCATGCCGCCAGAAGGAAAGCTCGAAGCGTCGGGCTCCGATTGGATCAATTGGGAGCCGGAAAATTTTTCCACAGGGGTGCCGTCGTCTTGGAAAGAGATGAAGGCGTCGTGTTTTTCGGCGGTGAGACCAGTCATTGGTTGGAACCAGTGGCAAAAATGCGTGATGCCCATTTCCAAGGCCCAGTTGCGCACGGCTTTGGCAATTTTATCAGCCAGATCTTTTTCCAGCTGTTGCCCTGTGCTCGTGAGTTCTAGGAAGCGTTCAAAATCCGCCCTAGGGATTGCGGCTTTGATTTCTTTTTCGCCAAATGTGTATTGGCCAAAAAAATCCGACACCGAAAGCGCTCGACCGAGATCGTCTTTAGGAAGATCGAATTTTCGGGGAGAGCGGCTTGTGGCAGATGCGATGGCTTGGAATCGGGCAAGAACGTCGGGGCTATTCATGGGGTGCTCCTCTTGCAAAAGAAGATACACGCGCGCACTAGGCCCCGTAAAGGATGTCAGAATTTTTTCACTGGTAATTTCGCAGCTGTCCAAGCGCTGAAGCCACCCATATTATGGGTGTCAAATCCCTCTTGGCGCAAGAATTCCGCCACCCGGCCCGAACGAGCGCCGGAGCGGCAATAGAAAATAATCGGCTGGCCCTTAGGTAAAGTGGATTTGAACGATTTCCACTGGGGTTCGTCATCATCCATTTTGGAGGTGGGCATCCATAAGGCGCCCTCGGCCAAACCCGATTCTTTCAGTTCTTCTTCTTCCCGCACATCCACCAGCACGGCTTTTTTGGCGTTCACTAATGTATAAGCTTCTTTTGGATCCATGGATTAGGAGCCTACTGCAAAGGAAGGCGTTAAGACAAGGAGCTGTGCTTCCCTATAATGCCGTCTTTTAAGTAGCTGATTTTATTATGAAAATTAAATCCAGGCAATTTCTCAGTATTTCATGAAAAATAGACAGATGAAGCTTGCGAAGCTTGTCACCAAAGTAGAATCAAACGTTCTCAAAGAATTTCGAGCTTACGCCAAAGCCGAAGGTAAAAGCGTTTCCAAATTAGCCACAGAAGCGCTCAGTGATTATTTAAAAAAGAAACACATTCGCCCGGGCTTTCAAAACGCTACGGAAGAAGTGCTAGATAAAAATAAAGAACTGCTCAAACGTCTTGCTAAGTGAAGCACCGCTCGAAACCATTGCTTCTTGGATCGAGCAGCACCTAAAGAAAGCGTAAAATCCTAATTCCCCGCCGCAGGCACAAAGCCGAACGGATAGGATACTTCCACTATCCCGCCGCCCAAAGGTTCCGGGAACACGATGTTCCGCAGTACCCCTGTAAGGCAGCGTTCCACGCTGGGGTTGTTCATGCTGGTGGATTCCACGCCCGCCTGAGTAACCCGGCCTGTGCCTGAGATCACGAAGCGAGTGCTGATGCGTCCGGCGAGTTTTTGGTTGCCCGAAAGTTCTCGTTCATAACAAGCACGGATCTGGCGCATATGACGCTTGATGTATTCGTCGATCACGCTCTTATCCAAGCCCCCCATGATGATAGTTTCCGAAGCATTGCCCACTTCCACATTGGGGCGACCATGACCTGTGCCAGCTAAATTTCCGCCAGAGCCGATAGCGCCAAGGCCCGTGCCTTTTGCACCATCGCCTAAGCCTTTGGTTCCTAAGCCCTGCACGGTTTGGGATTCTCCCCCACCACCAGTGCCGGCACCCATATTACCTAGGCCCCCATTACCTTCCGTGGTGAAAGCTCCGTAGCCTTTTAATTTTTCACCGGCGGCGCTGGCGCCTTTGCCGGCAGCGGCCATTTTTTGGGAAATGTTTCCGCCGATATCACTGAAGAGGGCTTCCACATTACCTTGGCCTTTAGCCAAACTTTTCGCAGCCGTGGGCGCATTGGGATTGCCCCGGGAAGAGTTCATGGCCACAGGGGCTTTGGGTTTATTGGGTTCACCCTTTTTACCTTCAGGCCCCTTAGCTCGAGCACCTTCTCCTTCGTTACCACCCGCAGGCTTTGCAGGAGCGCCTTTCACTTGGTTAGCCGCTTGGGTAACAGGCATAGGAGCAGGCGTGGTTTTTGGAGGTGGCATCACCACGGGTTTTACTTCCTTCGGTAATTCCATCGGAGGAGGTGGCATCACCATGGGCTTGGGCGGAGGCGGCATCGGCTTCGGCGGCTCTGGTGGTTTTACTTCTTTTTTCGGCTCCGGCGGCTTTGGTTCCGGCGGTTTCACCGGTGGGGGCGGGGGAGGAGGAACAGGTTTAAAAATAATCGTGGCCACCCGAGGAGGAAGCTCTTCGGTTTCTAGTTTCTTAGGTGGCTCAATGCCCACAAGTAAAGCTACGAGCGCTAAAGTGAGGAGAAGAGAAGTAAACCAAATGCGGGTGTAAAAAGGATCCCGCTCCAGCACCCGCTGACGCTTCAAATGCGGCGGCATGGGGGAATAGTTCACGTAGAAGCTGATATCCTTAAATTCGATTTTAGCTAAATCATTTTGTTTTAGGTGGAAGCGAGTTCCGCCCAATTTATCGAGCGGAATAAGTTCCTTACCCGAGCGCACGATGCCGCGCATATCACCAGAGAATTGCAACTGGGCTGCGCCACCATCAAAAGAAACTAAAGGAAAAGAAGAAGCCATGCCGGGCACGCAGAAGGTAGCATCCTTGCCCTCCCCGATCGTCACGTCTTTATTGTCCACGAGGTGTTGCACATCAAGGATCACATCACCCCAATACATCACCACTTGTAGGGCTTGCTCTGAAGCAGAAGGATAGTCGAAAATTTGGATTACGTTCCGCTCATCTTCCAAGATTAATGGGCGGAAATCTTCTTGGGCATCATAAAAAAGTTTCCGCGAGCCGCTGCTGCTCGGGCGCACGGCACCGGCAGGTAACTGGGCTTGAGCTTCAGAAACCTGTAAGCGCTTGTAGGTAAGCGTACCGAAACCGATTTTGATTTCGTCTCCGTCTTTTAAATCCACCGACAATACTTTTTTGTCGTTCACGAACACGCCAGTTTCGCTGGCCATATCGTAAATATGGGCTTGGCCGTTGTCGTCGAGCTCCACCACGGCGTGCACGTTAGAAACCGCGTTTTGCTGGATGCGGATATCGCTAGAAAGGGCGGATCCGATCACCACCCGTTTTTTATTCACCTTATAGGTTTTTTTCACCTCTTCCCGGCCCTTGCCAGTGATGAGATTAAATACCATCACCCATTGAGTGTCTAACCGCTCTGTGGGGGATTTCTGCGGGGTAGTTAGGGGTTTATCCATTGGTCACTCTCACTTCAGCAAAAGGGAATCTCTTACGAGCTCCCGGTGAAAATTGGGCCTGAGCTTTAATAAACTTCCGAATTTTTTTTCCGGCGGAGTTACCACATACACCCCTTCCGGATTGTTCGGGCTACCCTCTACCACCGCATCATCAAAATCCACGGAAGTTTTCTTTTTGTAGATGATCGTGGGCTTAGAGCCAGAGCCTTCGTCGTCCGCGTGGGCGGTAATGGCTAGTAAAAAAAGGAGAGGCAAAAACTTCATCATGGAGACTCCTTCGTGTTCCAGAAATCCAAGATCATGCGGGCAAATTCGTTATCATCGGCCAAAGATTCCAATTGGTTCGCGGCCCGGGAGCGATCGCCCTTGGCTAAAGCAAGGATGGCTTCGGCGTAACGGCCATTATCCCCACCAGAGATGGAAGAGGAATCCACCACCTTGCCCATCGCGAGGTTCGCTAACGCCAAACCCTTTTTGATTTCTTTGTCGCCAGGGGAACGCACTTCAAGCTGCCGCAACGCTAAACTTGCGTGCCGCCACAAACCGCTAGCCATCTGTAAACGAGCGATATTTTTCTTTGGCGTTACCGCAAATTCATCTTGGCCAAGGGCGGCCTTAAAGCCCGACATCGCCCTCCCCCAATCTCCCTCGCGGCCCTTGAGGTACGCTAAGTTATTCAAGGCCGGAGCATATTTAGGATTCTTCTGTACGGCATGTAGATAAAAGATTTCCGCAAAATCTTTTTGATCCTTCAGTAAATGGCGATTGCCGATGGCTACCCAAGCGGCCACATCATCGGGCTTAGTGCGAAGAGTTTTACGTTTCTTTTCCACATCACTTTCGCTATCGGGCATTTCGCCCATAATCCAATCGGCCGGCCTCTCCCAATCCACGCTTTGCACCAAAGGCAACCTATCGGCCTTAGCACTATGAAGCCCCGAGAGAATATACACTCTCGCCATCACGGGCCCTACCACCTGGAGCTGTTCCCCTTTTTGTAGCGCAGTTTCTAGGGTTTCACCCACCTTCAAAAACACGGGGCGGGCCACATTTTTCAGCTGCGCTTTAAACTTCGCCTTATCTTCTGCTGAATATTGCTCAGGTACGGGCGCCGCTTCTAATTTTTGACCAAAGCTCCGGTATGCCATGGCCATGCGGCGGAATGCCTCCACACCCCAAGTGCCATCGCCAAAATCCATCACCTCTATATAACCTTTATTTAGTCGCTCAAGGGCCGCTAACTTCGCGTTGATATCTGCCTTCAAGGTTTGTTCAGGCAAACGTAAGGGCGCCTTCTCGAAGGTTTCCTCGAGTGGACCAAGCAGCACGAGCCGTGCCCGCGCGCCATAACCTAATTCTTCGGCAGATGCGCGATTGCCTTTAGCTTTCACTTTAGAGATTACGGTGCGTAAATAGTTCTGGGATTTTTCATCCTCTTTTAACTTTTCATATAGCAAGGCGGTTTCCATGGTGGCGCCAATACTATGAGGGCCATCGGGAAAGGCGGAGGTATATTTTTGGAAAGAACGGATCGCTTCTGGAGTATTACCTTCATCTCGTTGGCGCTTGGCCATTTCAAACAGGAACTCCCCTGCTGCATCCCGGGCGGAACCGATACCTTTATTAGCCGCATCCACGATTTTTTTGAAATTTTCGGCCGCTTTTTCGCTTTCACGCAGCGCCCGGCGCAGGAGAGCTGCAGACCGCAAAGATTCCAATGCAGATTTTTGTGAATTCGCCTCTACGGAGCCTAATTTATGCTCATAAATCTTGTAATAATCTTCGTAAACCGTGGCAGCTTCATCGTAACGGCCTGAGAGGAAATGCTCGTTCCCCACACCGAGAATATTGCGCTCTGCTTGATCGTTGCCTGGATAGAGATCCAAGATTTTTTTGTATACTCGTAACTCATTTTCTCGATCGCCGGCCTTCTCATAACTCACAGCTGCGTTGTTGAGGGCTTTTTTGCGTACTTCGCTGTCTTTTGATTCAGATGCGAGCTTTTCGTAACCCTTGGCGGCTTTCGAGAAATCCTTATCCTCTTCCACCTGCCGCACTTGTTGGAATTGGGCCCGGGCTACTACAGTTTCTAATTTTTTACGAAATTCACCCTTTTTGTCTTGCCCCATGAGGGCTTGGTTGCCCAAAAATTCACCCGCTAATTTTTCTGCGCGCTCATAATCTTTTTGGTCTTCCGCTTCTTTTAACAAGGTAGCAGAGGCATCCCAAGCCTGCGTGGACTGAGGGTATTTTTCAATAATGTCATGCAAACGAGGCTGCGCCTCTTTCATGCGCCCGCTGGTTACTAAAATCCCAGCGGCCCGGGCCAAATATTTTGGTGCATCTTTGTCTTTTGGGTATTCCCGCACATAAGAATCGATGGCGCCGATCACCTGATCGCCATCGGCCTTAGACATATTTTTATCGCTCTTCGTTTTTAAATAAGCATCCAAGGAGTATACGAGTCCCGCGGCTCCATCTTTGGCGTATTTTCTATAAGCTGCGTCGTCTTCAGCCATATCCATGATGGCTTTGTGTTCCGCTGCAGCTTCCCGGTGCCGGCCCAATTGCGAGAGCACATCGGCCAAATAATAACGAATTTCTGCGGCGTCTTCGGATTTTAGGCGACTACCATAAGCTGTAAGGTAGAGACGATACAACTCTTCCGCGCGGGCGAAGGCTTCCTTAGAGTTCCTGGATTTATTGCCCTCTTTATGCGCAAGGGCTGCAACTTTCCGCACTTGTGCCTGCAAGAGTTCTACTTTTTCGGGATCCGGATCCTTGGCGTTGGTCACGAACTCGGCTGTCATGGATTTTAAGAGGGCTGCTTGCCGGCTGCGATCACCTTTTGTGGCGGAAATATTTAAACTATCCACCATAATCGAGAAACGATTTTCTTCGCCTTCTTTAGCGGCACTGCCACCAAGAGCCAAGAGCTGCTTGTTTACTGCGAGCGCTTTGGCATACTCCCCTTGGCGTTGGTACGTTTCGGCGAGCTTTCTCAGCACAGAGCCCGCTTCATTTTCACCAAAAACTCCGGTGAAGAATTCAGACGCTTCTTCAACCCTGCCGCCTTCGGCATAAAAAATGGCCAACGCATCAGCCGCATCCCGCTGCAAAGATAAACCCGCTTTGGCAGCTTCCACGTTATCACGACCCAAGAGGATCGCTTCCTTCATAGTGTTTACAGCTTTTTTGTATTCTTTTAACTTAAACTGACTCCAACCCAAGCCATACAAAATCCTAGGCCGCGCTGGCGAGGATCCGGATTTTGCCGCGCGTTCATAATAATCCCGACTTTCGCGGAAATCTCGAGTGGCAAAAGCATAATCGGCCATATAACGATAAGCTTCGGAAGCAAATCGGCTTCGGGGATAAGAGCTCACGATTTTTTTAAAACTCTCGTTAGCTTTTTTCTTATTGTTTAGCTCCCAGTGATTAAACCCAAGGAAGTAATATACTTCATCGATGCGATCAAAGCGCGTTCGTTGCACGGGAATGCGCTCCAAAACTTTTATCGCGTTTTGGAGCCACTTTTTCGAAGCAGAATTATCTAGCACAGGCTTACGCACAACTTTTTGCCGTGCCATGGGCATCTGCAAATAGGAGCTCATTTTTTTGTCCCAGATTTCACTCTCTTTTAAAGAGAAGAGCCGGTATTTCTCTGTGTAAAGCTCCGCCAAACGTAGCATTAATTCTGGTTCTTTTTCCTTTGCACTCGAGCGGGACATCACCAAATTCAACTGCTGGATCTCCGCCGTGCGGAATTGATCAATCCTGGCCTCTTGCGGCGTGATCACCTGGGCAAATTCCTGGTTGGAATAGGCGAACGCCCGACTCGCTCCGAGAGCAGAAAAGAGCGTGAGGAATAAAATGGCGTTCCTATCTAAAGGCATCTTACTGGCACTCCGGTCTCAAGGCGAAAACATAATCGCCCAATTCATCAGCCCAAAACTCTCCATTAAAGTGGAAGAAATACTGATTGTCTTTTAGGGAAGGCCGGCCGAGGGATCCCCGCTTTTTATTTCCCCACACATCTTCACCGCTATTGAGGTTGGTGGCCATCTGTTCCACTTGTGAGCGAGATCTACGCAACATCTCGAGTTTCACGATATCGATCGTGGCCACGTTCGCTAAGAGGATCTTGTACTCTGTAGACAATCGATCCCGCACAAAAATTCCACCCGCTTCCTGGGCCGTTTGCCAGCGCCAGTTGAGCACTTCCCGCAAAAATCCACCAAGGCCCCTGCGACCAGAATCACCAAGGCCATTGAGATAAGCCGTTTCTCTTTTCACGCGTTCGCCCGTTTTCGCCAGCTGCACAAAGTAAGGAGAGCGCACAAAACGATTCATCACTTGTTGCACAGGATCTTCGCTATGGATTTTATTATTCATGGCCCCAAGGCCCAACTGGAACATACGCACCACACCCCGAGCGCCACCACCGGCGCCCTCATCGAGCAGGGATTTCAAACGCTGGCCAATCTGGGTGTATTTACCAATGAAGGCCTGGGATTCTTTTTCTACGTCGTCGTAGATGCACATTTGCAAGTAACTGATGGCTCGGAGCATTTCCACTTCCGAATCGTGGAACCAAGTAAGGCCAGGCGCTTTATAGGTTACCAAGCGGCCCAAAGCACGGTTGTAATCGCCGCGGGCAATGGCTGTCCAAGCGCGCTCATACTGCACTTGGGGCCAAGTGAAGCTTTGGATTTCTACTTGTTCGTACCAGTTCTCGGCTTCGGCGTAATTTTTTCCTTGGTAATAGCCCCTGGCCACACCGGCCACACAACGGTTCTTCAATTCCCGGGCTTCTTGTTTGGTTTGGTAACGGGAATAAGCACGCTGCTCTGCCATGCGGGCACAGGCTTTAAAATCATTTACGCCTTGGTCTACGCTGCCCAACATTAGGTGCGCTGTTCCTCTTAAAAAGAGCGCCGAAGGATAGTTCGAAAAATCTTGGTTCATATCATTTACTACGCGCACCACTTCGTTCGGGCGTTGATCCTGCAAATGATCTTGGGCTAAGAAATAGAGAAGATAATCTTTCTGAGCTCTCGGATACTGATCTTCCTTTGTGTATTTCATGGCGTATTTTTTAAAAATCACACCACCCACATTATCCACGAGGGATTGGATGCTACGGAGGGCCAACCGCACGGCACTATCATCCCCATCGGCCACGGCTTTAAGAAAAAAGTAAGACGCCGCTTGGGGCAAGCCCTGAGCCACTAGCGCATTACTGATATGAGCATTGGCGAGAGCCTTTTGCCGAGTGTTGCCCGATTTCTGGGCTGCTTGGAAATAGTAGCGGGCCGCTTGGAAATACTGACCCTTTTTCTCTTGGCGCATTCCCTCTTGCAAGTAGGCTTCGGCGCTATATTCCGCGGCTTGGGCGGAGCCCACTGCCACTGCAAAAATCCCCAGCAGAATTTTTTTCACATGACCCTCCGTGGCCAATTAAAACGTATAGCTCGCACCCAAACTAACAAAATGGTTATTATTTGAATCTTCAACACTACCTGCCTGGCTGGTAAGCGATCCATCAGCACCGAGCGGAGCTTTGTAATAGATCGACAAATAATCTAAGCGTATAGCAAAGTTGCGAGTGATAAAAAACTTCTGGCCCGTGCCCCAATGAAAGGAAGTGTGCGTGGATTCTTCAATCCGTGGGGCCGCATCCCTTGTTCTATTTAAATCAATCTCTGAAGAAACCTGACCAGCACCGGCCTCCAAGTGCCAATCCAAATAAAAAATTTGATTAAACATATTTATTTTACCGTAAAATGGCACCCAAACCACGGAGCCACCTACAAAACTTTGAATGTCGCGGATCACGGGTAAGGTAGAGTTATTTGTTTTAAAATTTAAGAAATCATCATTCTCGGAATTAGAGTTAAAACCCATGAAACCGGAAATACCCCAGCTTTCATTGAAGTAAAAAAAGGCTCGAGGAATTACGGTGTAGCTACTGCGAAATGGCTCTCCCATGCCCACGCCGCCCGAAAGTGCGAGCTCCACGCGATTTTTCTTCGTGTATTTGCGGTTTTGCACCACATAGATTTTCTTTTCTGGATCTAGCCAAGAAAAATCATATTCGTCCTGGCCAGGTTCCACTTCTGCGCCATGGGCTAAGGGACAAACAAGAATCACCGCTAGCAACAAAGTCCGAAACAACATAACGCTCCCCCGTCCGTGGTGGTTTGCTCACAATGTATTATCAGCTATTTAAAATGCTAGCACAAGTTTGCGGCCAAGGTCACAATGCAAGGAATAAGGGCATGAAAAACAATGATCTCCACCTTGGATCTGTTGGAGTGAAATGGAAACTTCTTCATCAGTTAACGTGTAATTTTTCTGTAACCGGCGTAACTCTGCTTCGATAAAATCCGTATGCTCCTTGGGATCACCCGCCACCGGATAAGATTTCGAGTGATGTAAATCCACCAGGTAACCGAGCACCTTAGGATTTTGCTCACCAATGCTTTGAGCAAATTGAAATACAGCGGCCATATAACTTCTCACCTGGAAGCGGTAGCGTTCTTGGCTGTCGTCGGAAATGGAAGATTTATAATCCACCACCACCCATGTGCCATCGGGCCGGCGAATCAAACGATCCATGGTGCCATGTAGGAGCGAAGTACCTACTTTCCACTGAAATGGCAGTTCCGCGTGGGCCTCCACTTCGGACGAAAATAATTCTTTGCCTAAATCGGAAGCCAAAAAATTCCGCAGCAAGGCCAAATCCATGGCGATTAACTCTTTGAAAGCTTCGTGGGAAACATCTACGCCTTGCGCCTCGTAGGCTTCTTCTAGCCATAGTTCGCTCAAAGCTAAATCCTGGTTTCGCTCCAACACCCGGTGCAAAGCAATGCCCCGCTCTTTATTTTCAATCCCTAAAGTTTTTAAGATTTTTTTAGCCCGCTCCTGCTCGGGGCTTAGATCTTTTTTACGATGCACCTTTTTCTCTTGGGGCCAGAGGGCCACCACACGGTCGTCCCACTTTTGAACAAATTTTCGCCTGTGAAATTCAGGGCAAAACTGCAAGGCTGCAAGTTCCGTGATGCTCGTTTCTAAACGTAATGGCACGTGAAGGGATCCGTACTCCATGCTAGGAACTGAAGCTTTCTCCACTTGCTCTTTTATTGGCAATTTTTTCCCTGCGATACTTTCTAGCTTTGCTTGCCGTAAAAAATCTGCCCAGCTTTCGCGCTTGCCTTTTTTTGTCTCCAAAGCTTTAGGCAAAATAAAAATACTTTCTTCTTTGGCGCGGGTGGTGGCTACATAGAGGAGACGCTTCGATTCCGCGAGTTCCCGCTCCCTATCTTTTTCTCCAAGCTCCGTAAAAGCCGCAGAATTTTCTTCTTCTTCCAATTTTAAAGCAATGCCCAGGCCCGCCACCATCCGAAGCGCGGAGCGATCCACGGAAGCTTTCGACGATAAATCCGGTAATATCGTAACGTCGAACTCCAAACCTTTGGCGCTGTGAATTGTCATCACCTCCACAGAGCCGCCACTGCCAGGTTCAGGCATGGTGGAATCATCCATAGCTTCTTCTTCCATTTCCCAACCGGCCCAGAGTGAAAGACGATCCAAAATCTGCACGCGGGTAGCGGACTCTTTTTCCATAGCCGAAATGATCGAAAGTAGTTTTACGGTTTGTAAATGCGCACGGCGATCCAGTGGGTAAAAGCTGTACGCTTCCTGCAAAATTTCCGAAAACGACGAAAAAGTGGCTTTCTTTTTCCACGAAAAAATCCGCGGAGCTTCTGCTTCTTGCAAGTTTTTCCAAAGAGAAGAATGGCCCCGTTTTTTGATTTCGAGGATTTTATTATCACTTAATCCTACCCAAGGAGAACGAAGCACTGCGAGCAATGCTAAATCATTGCCTGCGCCATACAAGGCCCGGAGCAGCGCCAAACCATCTAAGATCACAGTTTGAGAATAAAAACCCTTACTGGAACTTAACCGGAAAGGAATGCCCGCTCGAGTGAGCGCACTAAGATAGGCTTGGTTACTAGAAATTTTTCGGAGTAAAATCGCGATGGAACTAGGGCTCCTGCCCTTAGCCAATTGCGCTTGCACTGCTTGCACCACAAGTTCCGCTTCGGTTTTTCGAATTTCTTCCGCAGAACCCTGAGGTTCATATTCCATCAGTGTGATACACCCGCCATCCTCCTGCATACCCTCGGAAAGCGCCGCCACAGCTTCAAAGCCTGGGGCATTAGAGCCCGCAGCAGGAAAAATCGTTTCCGTTATTTGATTGGCTGCTTGCACTAGTTCTTTACGACTTCGGTAATTGCGAAAAAGTGTGACCAAATTCCCCGAACGCTCCGCCTCTTGTCGTAGACCTTGGAACACGCTCACATCCGCCGCCCTGAAACGATAGATGGATTGTTTAGCGTCGCCCACTACAAAGAGATTACTCCAGCCAGGCCGGGCGATTTTTTCTAGAATTTCACGCTGTACGGTGTTTGTGTCCTGGAATTCATCCACTAATAAAAGCGAGAAGCGTTCCCGGTAGAATTCCTGCACTTGCGGCAAATCAAGAACCTGCAGGGCCAGAGATTCGAGGTCGTTAAAATCCAGCACTTCCCGTTGTCGTTTTGCTATCGTAAAAAAATCCTGGAACGCATCACTCAATTGGATCACTAAACCCAAAGGAAAACGTTCGCCCCCGGGGGCCGCGAAATCCCCGGGCTTTTCTATTTCCCCCGAGGCCCAAGCGCGGTACTGAGCCAATTCTTTTTGGAAGAGAAGGCGTTTGCCAAGGATTTGGCGCAACAGATTTTCTATTTTTTTCCTGGGGAAAAATACAAATAGCTCCTGCAGCGCTTTTTGGGCCGCCACTGGCGGATGCAGAAAAAATTCCTCAAATACTTCTTCCCTTAAAGTTTCGGTTTGGCGCTCGTCGAGCAATTCGGCCATGGGGCTAATGCCCGCTTCCAGGGGAAAATCGCTTAAAATCCTGCGGCAAAAACCATGAATGGTACCAATCTGCCGAATCGCTTGGGCGGCGAGCCTTGGCCCCATCGTGTTATCGGCAACCAAGGCAGCTCCTACTCGGCTAGCCAACTCTTGGGCGGATTTATCTGTGAACGAAATCGCAGAAAAACGTTCTACGGCTTGGTGAGGTAGATCGCCCTGAGCTAATCTCTCCGCCAAAAACAAACGGATTTTTTCCACGATCACAGTGGTTTTGCCTGTGCCCGCGGAAGCCTCAATAAACACGAAACCTTTCCGTTCTAAGGCTTCCGTTTGCTCTTGGTTAAAACCTTTAGCTGTCCGTTGGCTATTTGCTGCTTCATCCACCGAATGCAAAAAAGAAAAATCCGGTAAAGCCCGGGGCCAAGGCAAGGGCGCGGGAGCTTCTAATTCCCGGATTCGGCATGCGGGCCGCACTTCACAGCGTTGGCAATCACTGGAAGAAAGAGGCTGCACAGGAAATTGGCCACCTTGGATTTTCTCCGCTAAAGCCAAAGCCTCTTTGCGGCTTTTCTCCCGCAGCTCAGCAAATTCTTCTTCTGATTTTAAGGCGCCCGTGCGGGAAGAAAAATTGTAGTAGCTCACGGGATTTTTTGCGCCATTAAATTCTTTTCTGAGCAAGCCTTGGTTGCGCTCCCCCGTGCGCAAACTCACATACACGCCACCTACTGGCGAATGATCTGGATGTAATTCTTGGGCAGCGTCCATGTAGAGCTGCAATTGAAAACGTTCTAGATTTTGGATTTCTGAAGATTTTGGGGTGCTGGCTCCGGCTTTATAATCCACCACTAAAAAATTACGGTTCTTAGGATCTAAATCAATGCGATCGATTTTACCCTTCCATTGAAAGGGCCCAAGCTTGCCCTGCACCTGCACTTCCACTTGCGGTTCTCCCCAAGCAGGAAACTCTTTATAATTCTCGCTATCCATTTCGAGAAACCGCAACAGTAAACGCTTAAGACGCGCCACTTGCGCCTGCAGTAATCCTTCATTGCCTTTAAAATACTCGAAGTTTTGCTCTGTGACCGCTTGCTGCAAACAACGCTCTAACAAAGGTTCCCGTTCTTCGGCTCCGCAAGTTTTTCCTTTATGCTCGCCATAATAGAGCTCCAAGGTGCGATGGACTAAACTGCCCGATTCTAAATGCCCAAGATCTAAACTCCCGGCTAAAATCCGATCTTCGATTCGTAGGATTTTTTGTGTAAATGCCTTAAACGGACACTCCTTATACGCTTCCAACAAGCTCGCATTAAAAGCCGCGATCTCAGGAGAAGAAGTTTCGATCCGATCTTGAGCTTTAAATTTTCCTGTAAAAAAACTAGTGCGCGCTATTTCTGGCCATTGGCCTGGCACCATAGGTAAAACCGCCGCCATCCAGCTCGGTTCCACTTCCTTACCCATGCCATCATGTTTACTCCAGGAAAAAACTGCGCCCGGCAAGCGCGCAATCCGCTCCATTTGATCCAGGAATGTGAGTTCTTCTTGCACCTGAGAAAGAAGCTGCAAATCACTTAATTTTCTTCGGGCGGCCTCTTCCAAATAAAAATGAAAATTATTACGAGGCGCCACATTATTATCCCATCGCAAGGCCACCGTGATCGATTCAGGCTCCGGCGGCAGCCACTCGCCATAAGAATAAAATTGCACAGAAGAAAAACTCGCCACAGGTTCGCTCTTTGCTTCCGCCAATAAAGCGGACCATTCTTGGAACCATTCTTGGAAACTAAATACGCCTTTTACAGAAGCTCCCAATAGCTGCGCATAGCGCACCATCGAGGCCAAAGCCCCGTGGGCTGCCCGTTCCGTGGGGCGGTCAGGTGCCCGCCGGGCCAATTCTCCTAAACCGCATAGTTCCGCTAAGCTTGTAACCGCTTCCGCAAAAGCCGCCGCCGGTGCACGCGTTGGAATGAGGCAATCGAGCTTTTCTAAAAATGCGCTGAACTCTAGGAGCTCGGCCGCACCTGTCTCCTTGGCTTTCCGTTGCCAATCCCATAAACCTTTTCGCACGCCCACGCGGCTTGCTAATTCTGCGAGACGAAAGAATTTGCCTTGAGTAAATTGCAAGAGCTGCGCAAGCTCCAAACCGTGGGTGAGCTCATATTGTTTTTCCTTGATCTCGATGGCGTGGAAAAAAATCCGGGCCAAGGGATGATCCAAGATTTTTCCGCCAGCAAAATCTTTAGGCAAACCTAACTCTTCTTGAAAAATGGCTGCAGGTAACTCGCCCTTAGGCAAAAGATAGCGCACTTTTTGCTTTCTATCTAAAGCATAGCGCCCATACACCGCCGCAGATCGCACTTCTTCTGAAGGAACATGGCCGTCGAGCAAATAAACTGGTTTTATTTTTTTATCTTCTTCCCCGGGAAATATGGTGATCTTGCCCGTAAAGCCCGTGAGCAAAGCCCGCAGGAAAACTTGCGCGGTGTGATCCGCCGGGCCCCGCACGCCGAGCTCTAGTTCTTTCTGGGAAAGAGCCAAGGGAAGATAGACCGCATTTTCTTTCGCCAACTCCCGGCAAAGATCCGTTTCGAGTAGCGAAAGTTGATCGAAGCCTAAGAAAAAGTAGGTGCCCTCATCCTGCCCGCCCTTCAAGGCTTCCCGCACCAGGGAGGGATAATCATGGCTTCCAGCCTGCGCCATTTTCCCTTCATAAATATTTAGGAGGTTCCAAAAATCTTCATAGGCTTCCCGGGTAACGGCGTCGCTTCCCGTGCGTAAAAGTTCCCGGGCTCGGGAGAGTGTGTGTTCTTCGTTTAATCCCGCGAGCCGCGCTTCTTCCACACATTTTAAAAGCGCCGTGAAAAAACGCTCGTCTTCCCCCAGTTCCCGTAGGCGATAGAAGGCTCCTTCCATGAGCTGCAATAATTCCCGGAAAAATTGTCGAAGCGCGGGTTTGTTTAGAGCATGAAAGGCTTTGCCTTCCGAAAGCACTTGCCGGCGAGCCCGCTCCTTTACCCATTCCCGCCAGTCTTGGAGACGGGCCCCAAATCGTAAAGGCGTGCTGCCTTGGTCCTGCAGCCATTCCTTAGCGCTGGAGCCAATGCCCGGCCCCAGTAAAACTTTGCCTTTATTTTCTTCTAAGAATTGGCTCGCACCCTGGAAAGCTTTTTCCCAAGCGCAGCCAGCGCTGAAGAGATAAAGGCCGGGTCCCTGATTTTTCAGAATTATACGAGAGTGAATTCTTGCCCCCTGCTCTGCACGCTCACTTCACCCTTACCCTTTTGCACTTCCCCTAAGCGCCAAGCGTTTTCACCCTTTTTCTGCATAAATTTTATGAGGGCTTCCGCTTTGCCTTTTTGGCAAGCGATCACAAAGCCCACACCCATATTAAAAGTGGAATGCATTTCCTTGGCATCCAAGCCTGCCCGCTCCTGCAAAGTGCGGTAGAGGGAAGAAGGCTCCGGCAAAGCGTTGATATGGTAACGGAATTTTCCGTTGATGCGGGGGATATTATAAAAACCAGAGCCCGTGATATGCGCAAAACCTTTGATGCCAAATTTTTTGGAAGTTAATGCGGCCAGCACCGATTTCACATAAATGCGAGTGGGAGTAAGAGCTTGCCGCAAAAGTTCTGTTTCGTGGGATTCAATTAATTTTCTCACGAGAGAAAAACCATTGGAGTGGAGACCACTGGAAGCCAAAGCCACCAATTCATCTCCTACTTTTAGTTTTTTCCCGTCGAGAACTTGAGTTTTTTTCACTTCACCCACGGAAAAACCCGCAAGATCGTACTCGCCATCGTCGTACATGCCGGGCATTTCCGCGGTTTCTCCGCCCACTAGCGCCACGCCCGCTTGCCGGCATCCGTTCACAATTCCTTTTACGATCGCTTCACTTGTGGGGAGTTCTAGTTTTCCGCAGCCAATATAATCTAAGAAAAAAAGCGGACGGGCCCCGGTGCACACCACATCGTTCACACACATCGCCACGAGATCGATGCCCACCGTATCGTGCACGCCAAGATCCTGGGCGACTTTCAATTTTGTGCCCACGCCATCGGTGCCCGCGGCCAAATATTTTCCGCCGCCAATATCATAGAGCGACGCAAATCCCCCTACGCCTCCTTTTACGGCCTTGTTGTATGTGGTTTTTACGAGTGCGCGGATACGCTCCACAAAAAGGTCGCCTTTGTCCCGGTCTACTCCTGCATCTGCATAGGTAATTGGCATCCCTCATCTCCTTTAGAAAGAAGACAATAACAGGGGCAGCGTGGAGGTAAAGGAGAAGAAGAGGCTCTACTTTGCACGTATTAAGCGCAGTGTACTAATCAAGTATTAATAAAAGGGTCATTAAAAAAATATAGTTATTTCGAAAACTTACACATAAATGGCCCACCGCCATAATATAATACTAAATTACTCAGAATTATATAATGCCGTGCACAATAAATATGATATATGAGTTTCATGGCAAAACTTTTCTTCACCCTGGCTACCCTCGCCCTCTTTTCTCCCGCCCTGGCCCAAGCCGATGTGCGAATCTCCGCCGTAGGCGACATTATGATGGGCACCAATTTTCCCAAGGATCGCTTGCCCCCCAATGGCGGCAAAGATCTTTTCACCCAAGCCGCTCCTTTTTTCGCTCAGTCCGATTTGGTGTTTGGAAATTTAGAAGGCCCCATCACTACGGCTACAAAAACCACAAAAAATTGGCAGGGTGGAAAAGCCTACGCTTTCCGCACTCCACCGGAAATGGCCGGCCTTTTGAAAGACGCAGGCTTTGATCTATTTTCTTTAGCTAATAACCACTCCATGGATTTCGGCGCCTCCGGCATGCAAGAAACAAAAAAACTTCTCTATGGTTTGGGCCTCCAATACTCCAGCAAAGAGGGCGAAGTAGCGGCCTTCAGCGTGAACGGCGCCACCGTGGCCATGATCGCCACCGCCACCGGGCCCGGCCCCCGCACTATTTTGGAACCCGAAGCTATTTATGATGAAATCCGCGCGCTTTCTCAGCAGTACGATATTGTGATCGTTTCTTTCCACGGCGGCAGCGAAGGTGCGGACGTAACGCACACCCGAGATAAACAAGAATCCCTCTATGGCGAACCCCGCGGAAATGTGGTGCGCTTTGCCCGCGGCGCCATCGACGCCGGCGCCGATTTGATTCTAGGCCACGGCCCCCACGTGCCCCGGGCACTGGAAGTATACCGCGATCGTTTGATCGCTTATAGCCTAGGAAATTTCTGCACCTATGGCCCTTTCAAAATGGGTGGCCCCCAAGGTTTAGCGCCTCTTCTGCAAGTGACCTTGGCGGATGATGGTCGCTTCCAAGGAGGCAATATTGTTTCGTTCACCCAATCGCCTCCCGGTGGTCCCGTGTTTGATCCCTATAATAAAGCCTATGAGCTGATGAAAAAACTTTCCCAGGAAGATTTTCCGGATAGTAATCCTTTTGCTGATATTCAGAGTGGGATGTAAGACTACTCTACCTCCAATAATTGGGCATCCCCCATGAACATAATATTTCTTAACCAGTACAATTAATTGTGGCTGAATTAAGAATTAAAATATTAAATTATTAAATCTGATCCCGAAAAAATCATGGGAAGCTTCTACCTATGAAGACAAAAAAGAAAATCACCACCGTCCGTTCGCATCCGTTGCACGTCCCCGTTAGTGAAAAAAATCCAACGGGCATTACTATCAGAGATCGCCACTTTCGGCGCTTAAAAGGCACTTATTTAGACCCAACTGAAATCGAATCCACATTTAAAAATTACGATCGTAAAGGAATCGTCTTTCCCACTAAAGGGAAGTTAAAAGAATACAAAAAAGCCGATACATACGACGAATTTATTGCTGTATGGACGGACTATTTCAACAAAAAGTTTAATGCCACGCCGCCACTTGATCCAGATGTGGTGAAGGCTCTTATTTGTAGCGAATCAGGTTTTCGCGTTGATCCTCCTGAAAACAGGGACGCCTTTGGCATTACTCAAATCACTCCCAGTACGCTAAAAATCGTGCAAGATCCCGTAGGAGAAGCTAAGGATTTTATTTTTAATAAAATCCGCCGTAAGGATCTAAAAGATCCAAGCATAGCGATTCCCATGGGCATACGATGGCTCTTTCGGAAACGAGCCATGGCTACGCATCAATTAAAAAGAGCTCCAACCGCCGAAGAAATAATACTGGAATACAAAGGCTTATTGAAAAGCAAAACTGGTTATAAAAATAATGCCCTAAAAAAGTTTAAGGAAAGTTATGAACTACTTAAAAATAAATAGTGGAATTTATTTTTTTATATTCTTACTCCTGACAAGCTGTGCGACATCAAACTACAGCGTTTTAAACCAAAGCGAGGGCGGCGCAGAACTCAAAGTAACTCCAGATAGAGTTTTGCTTGAATGCGAATGGCTTTACGATGCTGATGATCCTACGCTCTATGGATTTATGATTCATGTGCTGGATGAAGAAAATACCGTTGCAACGGTTATCCAAGGCAATACTCTCGATAAGGGAAGCTGCGAAAAAAGGCTCAAAAAAATAGGAAAGATTTTAAAAGAGGGACGAGAGGTATATATTATTGCCACTGGATCTTTGAGATCTAATCGCACAGAAGAAGCTAGATCCTATTCTTTTCCAGAAAGAGGAACATATCATAGCAACGGAAGAGTTTTACAATTCATGGCAATTACTAATGAATTAGGCTCCTGCTTTGATGCCTACTTTGGAGATAAAAAGCCCTGTCCACATGATCCGTAATGAATGGCCAATTTCATCCAGTTTTTTTCGGTTTATTCGCCAAATATCGGTTATTTAGGCCCATCCGCACTAGAGTTTTAATCACGGCTTGCCGGCTTATATTCAAGTCTTCAGCAGCTTGATCCAGCTCTTCGAGCATATCGGCTGTGAAATCCACATTGACCCGTTGAATAGGGAGCATCATTTTTCCCTTATTCGTAAAGTGACGAGCGATGCTCTTTCCAACATCCGCCATTTCGGCGATCGCTTCCGCGGGTAATGATTTTTTTTGACTACGAGTTTTTCTCATAAAGCTCTTGCTCCTCTCTAGTAGACTTCCAAAGAGTAATGAGGTGGTAATACTCACCCGCCACATCCTCTCGAACTTCAAAAATTACGGAAAATAACCGCCCATCAACCCAGCCGATGGCGCGATATTGTTCCGGCACTTCCGATCTTTGGTCTAAATAATATGGACTACCCCATACTTTTTGCGCCTCAGTAAATCCGATGCCCCGCTTCGGGTTGCGCTTTAGCTGCTCACTCTTATGTCTATCGAATTTAAAACGCACAATATATGGTATAACAGTTATACCCAATTGTCAAATCAGCCAGCGGCCGAGTAACTCAATGCCGAAAATGCCTTCTCCCCGTAAACACCATCGCCATCCCTAAGCAATCCGCTGCCTCGATCACTTCGTTATCCTTGATACTGCCACCGGGTTGCACCACAAAACGCACTCCTTCCCCGTAAGCCGCCTCGATCCCATCCGCAAAGGGAAAAAATGCATCAGAGACCATCACCAAATCCCCCATGGGTCCTTTTTCTTTTGCCCGTGGCCCCGCCAATGCCCGGATGCTATCCAAGCGATTGGGTTGCCCCATCCCTGCGCCCACGAGCTGAAAATTTCCATTGGGAAGAGAGCGCACCAAAGCAATCGCATTGGAACGTAAATGTTTACAAGCCATCACACCAAAGCGAGCGAGCGGTAATTTTTCCTTAGGAAATCCCACCTTCGTTACGGATTTAAAATCTTGGTCCAAGCCTTCATCCTCATCTTGAGCCAGCACTCCCCCAAAAACCGAACGCAATAAAATTTCTTTTGTTCCCGCTTTTCTTGGTGGGCATAAAAGCACCCGTAAATTTTTCTTTTTCGCCAACAACGCCAAAGCATCGGGCTCCACGGAGGGCGCCACCACGAGCTCCACAAATTTATCCCCCAACCATTCGGCACACTCCGCCGTGAAGGGATGAGTAAAGGCTAAAATCCCGCCGAAGGCCGAAACAGGATCTCCTTCCCAGGCAAGTTCCAAAGCCTCTAAACTCGAACGGCCCGAAGCTAAACCACAAGGATTTAAGTGTTTGATGATCGCCACCACGGGTTTGGAACTTTCCACAGCCACCAAAGCATCGCTAGCGGAACGCAAAGCCGCATCCGCATCCAAAATATTATTATAAGAAAGCGCTTTCCCCTGGAGAATATCGGCGGATGCAATGGAAGTTTGTTTGCCAAAGCGGGGATCCCGATAAAAAATCGCATGTTGATGGGGATTTTCTCCGTAGCGGAGTTTTTTTCCGTGGTCTAACGCTAAGTAATGGGTTTCTTCGCCCAAAAAACGGGACGAAAGCTCCTCGGCCACAGCCGAATCATACGTGGCCAGCAAACGAAACGCATGCACCGCTAAATTTTTTCTCGTGGCCAATGAAAGCGCGCCGCCTTGGGCGTCGATTTCTTCCATGAGTTTGGCGTACTGGGAAGGATCTGTAGCTACGGCCACATGTTTGTGATTTTTGGCCGCCGCCCGAATCATGGTAGGGCCACCCACATCGATCTCTTCCACAAGTTCATCATCGGGAGCTTTACGCGCCCGGGCTTCGTGGAAAGGATAAAGATTGCAGACCACCAAATCCACGGGCTCGACACCCATTTTTTTTGCGGTGGCCACATCCTCCGGATTATCCCGGCGATAGAGCAACGCACTTGCAAAAGGAAAACTGATGGTTTTCATGCGGCCGCCGAACGCTTCAGGGTTTCCTGTGATTTTTTCCATGGGTGTAAAAGGGATGCCGGATTTTTCCAGCGCTTTTCCCGTGCCACCAGTACTTAAAATTTCCACGCCCTTATCGGCCAGGAAGCGGGCGAAACCAATGGCGCCCTCTTTATCGGAAACACTGAATAGGGCCCGGCGAATTTTGACGAGTTCCATTATTTCCCCTTCAAATACTGCACGCAATTTTTGAAAAACTTTAATCCCATCCCCTCACCCGTACGGTTTTCCAAGCGGGTGCTCTGGGGATGCTGCAATAAAGAAACCGCCGCCTCCGGATGGGGCATCAAACCAAACACCAGGCCCGTGGGATCACACACGCCCGCGATCCGGCCGTAGCTGCCGTTCACTTCGTCCCGGTAGCGCAAAGCCACTTGGCCGCCCTGATTTAATTTCCGGTGGATGGCTTCTTCTTCACCCTTGCGAAATACCACGCGTCCTTCGCCGTGACGAATGGGCAGAGGAAAACTTTCGAGCTCCTTGGTCCAAATACAAACAGAAGATTTTTCGGCCTCAAGTTCCACCCAACGATCCAAGAAATTCCCATGGGAGTTCCGCGCCAACGCCATTGTGCGAGGAGCGAAGGGTTCTGGCAATAGACCCAATTTCGTGAGCGCCTGGAAGCCGTTGCAAATTCCGATCACCGGTTTTTTGGCACCGATAAAGGTGCGAAGTTCTTCCCCCAACACTTGCGCCAATTTCAATGCCAGCACTTGTCCGCTGCCCAAATCATCCCCAAAAGAAAATCCTCCAGGAAAAGCCAAGGCCTCATACTGGTGCAAGTTTCTGGGAGCCGCTAAAACATCGTTGCAGTGGAGGATCACAGGATCCGCGCCAGCCAAGAAAAATGCCCGGGCGGTTTCCCGTTCGCAATTGATACCATCCCCGGTGAGCACTAAAACTTTCATTTTTCCCCCTTCCAGGCCCGGCGGGCCTCCGTGATGGGCACATCCAGCACTACTAGCCCCGAGCGGGTGAAGCGTAAAATTTCTGGAACCACAGTTCCTAAAAGCACGCAGTGTTGGCCAGAAAAGAGTTTTCGGAAATCACTTTCTTGTTTTGGATCCACGGAGACCACAAAACGCCCCGGGCATTCGTTGAAAAAAAATTCCGCTAAATTACCGGACCAATCCAGAGATTCCAGTTCCCCATGCATGCCGAGCATGCCGCCGATGGCGCTTTCGGCCAAAGCCACGAGCATCCCGCCCTCGCTGCAGTCATGCACAGAACGTAAATATCGATTCTGGATCGCTTGGTGGAGCGTGCGATAGAGACGAAGATTTTCTTCCCCGTTTACCACGGGTGCCTGGCCACCCACGCCGAAGACTGCTTCTAATTCTGAGCCGCCCATATGGGGAAAACTCTGGCCGAGTAGATACACTTTATCACCCGTTTTTTGGAAATCCGAAGAAACGGTTTTGCTTACGTCATGCACTTTGCCCAAGGCGGTAACAAGCACCGTGGGTGGCACGGAGATTTTCACGTCTTTCCCGAAACGGGAACGGCCGAGGAAATCATTTTTCATGCTGTCTTTTCCGCTCACGAAAGGCGTGCCGTATAATTTAGCTAAATCATACAAACCCTTATTGGCCCGCACCAACTGCGCCAGTTTATGGGCTGCATCGGGATTTTTTTCCGAAGGCAGGGGATCGGGCCAACAAAAATTATCAATCACGGCCATCATGTCAGGATCCGCGCCCACGGCCACCGCATTTCGGACAGCCTCATCTAAACCGTGTTGAGCGCTAAGGTAAGCATCGAAGCGGGAAAGTTTGGGCTGCAAACCGCAGGAAATACTCACACCAGCTTTTTCTTCTCCCCCATGGGGCGCAAGCCACACCACGCCCGCATCGCCCGGGCCTTCAGCGGCCACGCCAACAAAAGGCTTGATCAAAGTGGAAGCCTGCACTTCGTGATCATAGCGACGAACCCAATCTTCTTTGCTGCGAATATTCCAACGGGAAAGAAGCGTATAAAGAGCACTTTCGTGAAAAGCGCGGGATTGGATTTCTTTTACTTCCACCACGGGCTCAGGTTTACTCCAATGTTTTTCCTCTTGGGGCCCTTGCCACTCGGCCGTGAGCACCATGGGCGGCAAACCGTCATGCAAGAAATCAAGACTCAAATCCGCCACCACTTTTCCTTGGTGCACCACTTGGAAAAATCCTGAATCGTTGAATTCCCCCACCACACTCGCTTCTACTCCCCTTCTTTCCGCTAAAGCCATAAAGGCCGGTAATTTTTCCTGGGGCACGGAGAAAGTCATGCGCTCTTGGCTTTCGCTTACCACGAGCTCAAAAGGCTGCAAGCCTGGATATTTCACGGGCACATGGGTCACATCCATGCGGGCCCCATTCGTGCCTTGGGCCATCTCGCCCACACTGGAACTTAAACCGCCGGCGCCATTGTCGGTCACGCTGGAGTAAAGCCCCTGATCCCGGGCCTCCAAAAGGAAATCTCCCAACCGTTTTTGCGTGATGGGATCACCAATCTGCACCACCGTGGCGGGAGCGCTATCGTCGAGTTCCATGGAGCTGAAGGTGGCGCCGTGGATCCCGTCTTTCCCGATGCGACCACCGGCCATCACGATCGCATCGCCCGGTTTTTGGTTTTTCGAAGCGCCCGGCATACCAGCTTTTGTTACGGGCGGCATCACACCGATCGTTCCGCAGAACACGAGGGGTTTCCCGGAAAAATCCCGATGAAAAGCGAAAGCCCCATTCACGGTGGGAATGCCGCTTTTATTGCCGCCATCTTCCACGCCCAAATGCACGCCGTCAAAAATTCGGCGCGGGTGTTTTAAACCTTCGGGCAATTCTTTTTCTTCTCCTACTCCGGGCCATTCCGGCAGACCTAAACAAAACACATCCGTGTTAGCGATCGGACGGGCGCCTAAGCCACAGCCCAACACATCCCGATTCACGCCCACGATGCCCGTAAGCGCGCCCCCATAGGGATCCAAGGCCGATGGACTATTGTGGGTTTCTACTTTAATGCATAAATCCACTTGGGGATCAAAACGCACTACACCCGCGTTGTCGGTGAACACAGAAACAAGCCACGGCAAGTTTCTTTCGGTTTTAATTTCTTCCGTTACTTTACGGATATAACTTTTGAAAACACTTTTGACGGTGAAATTGCCCAGGGCGGGGCCAACGTTCTCTGGAATTTTTTCCGAATAAGCAATTTCCGCATTAAATATTTTATGCTTACAGTGCTCACTCCATGTTTGCGCGAGCACTTCCATTTCCACATCCGTGGGAGCAGAAGGCAGACCCAAACCCTGCCTCCGTTTTTGTGTTTCGGGTTTTTCATAATGGGCCCGGATCGTTTCCATTTCCGGTAAAGTAAGGGCCCAGCAGCGCTCTTTACTCATGCGCTCTAAAGCCGCTCCCCCGCCCTCGAGCGAAATCGTTTCTACTTTCGTTTCCCCTTGGAGCTGCACCTCGGGAACTTTTTGGTCCTGGAAGCGTTTTGGAGAAAAATATTCTTTCCAGGGGGAAACTTTGATTTCTTCGATCAAAGGATTGGCCAAGCACTCTTCAGCCACTCTCTCCACTTCAGCGCGGGTAAGATCCCCAAAAAAATACACGGCCTTGCCTGTGTACACCTGCACACCATTTTCCCGGGCAAAAGAACTCACCAAACTCAGGGCCTCCGTAGCCGTGCGGCCCACATTATCCGTTACTCCCGGCAAGAATCGCACTTGAGCCACAAAAGACGGCAAAATTTGCCCAGCCCCAGAGAAACGAAATTCTGGTTCGTGCTGCAGATGAAACTCCTGCAATACAGGATCACTAAACACCCGCTCGGCCCAATCTTTTACTTCTGTTTCCGGCAAATCCCGGTTGTTTCTGGCTTTCAACCAAAATAGCTGCACCACTTCCGTGCCGTACACAGAGATCCTTAAGTGAGAGCGGGCCCGGGCCGCATAGCGATCCTCCCGGGCATTGCAATCTAATTCTCGCACTTCAATTCGCACTACCTGGCTCATGCTTTTTCTCCGATCCTAATTTTTCCTGCTGCCGCAAGCTCCATGGCTTGGGGGAAAAGCCGTAGCTCCAGCGCCCGGCCTTTAGCCTCAAAACTCTCAAGGGTATCATTTTTTTCCCGCACAAAACTTTCCTGGAGCACGATTGGGCCTGTGTCCACGCCCTGATCCACCAAATGCACGGTGACTCCGCTTTTTGCTACATTATCTTGAAAGGCGCGCACGTAAGCGTTTAATCCCGGATAGGCGGGTAGTAAAGATGGGTGCACATTGAGTACCCGGAAAAAACCTTCGGGGCTTGCAAAAAATTCCAGAAAATTTTTTCCCACGATTTTTTTGTAACCAGCCAAACACGCCCACTGGGCTTTTACGCTTTTTAATAATTCCAAAAGCGTTTTTTCTTCCCCATGGGCAATCACATGGGCAGGCACGCCAAATTCATTGGCCACTGCTAAAGCAGGAACGTTCGGGCGATCACTCACTAAAGCTTTTATGGCAAGTAATTCAGGCTTCTCTTTTGCCCGCTGCAAAAGCGCCCGGGCATTGGTGCCTGTGCCAGAGGCTAAGATCACGAAGGATGTGGGACTATTGGCCAACATCGCTCCTCCGTTGGCTTCCCAAAAAATGCACCTGCTCAATTTCTTTATACGCTAAGGCCCTGGCTTCTGCCCTCGTCTCACCTAAAGCCGTAACCCCCAGCACCCGGCCTCCAGCTGTCACAAAATCTTCTCCCGCTTTTCCCACACCTGCAAAAAATATTTTTGCCTCCGGGCGAGATGGCAACCTAATTGTATCGCCCTTGCGCACTACTACGCCCTTCCCACCAGGATACCCATGGGCTGCCATTACCACATGCACGGCATGCTGATTTTTTTTCTCAGGGCCAGCCGACGGCATGCGCTCCAAGGCTCCCTCCCGGGCCGCTTGCAGCCAAGGCAAGAGATCCTCGGCGAGCAAGGGCAATAAAGCTTGGGTTTCTGGATCTCCGAATCTAGCATTAAACTCTATAACTTTCGGTCCTGTGTTTGTGATCATCAAACCCACAAACACAATTCCCTTAAAAGGAGTTTTTCTATCGGCAAGGGCCGCGAGCAGAGGAACAATCACTTTTTCTTGCACCAATTGCTCTGTGCCCTCAGGCAACCAATCGGCGGGAGAGTACGCTCCCATACCACCTGTATTGGGGCCCTGGTCGCCGTCACCAATCCGTTTATAATCACAAGCAAAACCTAGTGGCACGCCCCGCACGCCATCACAAAGAAAAAAAGCCGAAACTTCCCGGCCCAGTAAGCGCTCTTCCACCACAATCCGCCGGCCCGCTTCTCCCATGGCGCCCGCTTCCAAAAAATCGCGAGCTGTTGCCAAAGCTTCTTCCCGGCTCTCGGCCACCACCACGCCTTTTCCTAAAGCTAAACCATCGGCTTTGATCACCCAGCCGGAACCCCAATCCACGGAGCGCAAAAACTTTTCCGCCTCACGAAAATCCGTGAAACTTTCAAAGCGAGCCGTGGGAATGGATTGCTCCTTCATTAATTCTTTGGAAAAGGCTTTAGAGTATTCGATACGGGCGGCGCTTTGAGTTGGACCAAAAGTGGCGATACCTCGGGCTTCTAAAAAATCCACTAAGCCATCAGCCAAGGCCTGATCTGGGCCAACCACCACAAAAGTAACTTTTTCTTTTTCACAGAAAGTTGCGATCCCTGGAAAATCTAAAGATCCTACGCAGCGTACTTTTTCTTCGAGAGATATTCCTGGATTGCCAGGAGTCACAAAAACCATCTCCACCTTTGGGCTTTCGGAAAGTTTCCAAGCCAAGGCATGTTCCCGGCCACCGCCCCCCACCACCAAAAGTCTCACACGCCCTCCCGCATTTGCTGGCAGAGCGCTGTTACCGATGGCAAATCACCGTACACAGGGCGTCCTAAAAAATCCTTGGCCAGGGCATCCACCAACACAGGATAGAGGGAGCGGGCGCATTCCAATTCTTTCGCGGGCAGTGGCAAGGGCTCTTGCCGTAGCTCTTCCACGCAGATTTTTTTCCAGTCTTTTAATCCACGTTCGTTGGCTAATTTTTTTGCCTTACCCACCGCCTCATACCAAGCGGTGCCACGGTATACTCTTCGCAAATATTCTTTGGAAAAGTGCACACCACCGGCACCTATGAGTCGCAATTCATCAGGGCCAATGGAATCCACCATCTGAAAGCTGCCCGTAGCACCAAAGGCAAATTCAAATTTTCCGTCCCAGAGCTCTAAACCCACAGCAGAAAAAATATCTTTTAAACGTAAAGCCGCGAGCAACGTAACGGCCACAAGATCGTCGATTTCTTCTGTGCTCAAGCCAGCAATGGACCTAGCTTCCTCTCGGGAAAGGAAACGATCCGTGGGTTCGAGCTTGGTGAAAAATTCCACCACAGGAAAAGGAAACCAATCTCCCGCTTCTGGCTTTTCCGGAAAACCAAAACTCAAGGCGTAATTTGGATCTTTATCCAAGCGCTCCAAAAAAGAACTACCAGCGGGAGCGCCGAAACGAAACACCACTTCTAGCGGCACCAAAGCTTTTGCTGGGCGATTTTTATAAGCCGAATAATCCCATTGCACTTTCCCATTCACCACAGAAGAAGTGGCCGGCGGCCGGCTCAAGGCGCACACAGCCAAACGGCGGGTGCGGCTGCCGGGAGACAATGCTTGGTTTTGTTCATCTACGAGCCCCAAAGAATGATGGCACAAACCCTCTCGGCGAAAGCGGGCCCAGGCGGAAGAAGCCGTGATGCTATCCCGCCAGAATTTGGGGTACGCTTCGGAAATATGCCAGGAGAGCCAGGTGTCAGCGCGTTCCAATTGACGAAAAAAAAGATCCCCCAGGATCGCCAACGCCTCACCCTTGCCCGCCAACATGTCGGGCATCTCTCCCCAGTCGAAAATGGAATAGCGATCGGAAAAAGAAAACACATAGGGATCCTGCCCCGCCCGACCAAACACATCCTTCACGGAACCGGTGTAAAGGAGGGGTAAGCCACGATCAGGCATGGATATAGCCTTTTTTAGCATTCGTGAGGAAAGCAGAGTGGGAGCCACTATTGGCCATTTGCAATGCGGCTAGCATGGCGTTGCCCACATTGTTGATGCCGCACCATAATCCGTTCGGCACCGAATGGATCCGGCGAATCACCATGAGTGCCGCATCCGCATCCCGGTACGCTTGCTCGCCTAGCACCGGCACATAGAGGCGGAGTTCATCGGAATTTTTCGCTGGCGGCGCGTAGGGCAAGGGCGCTTCGGGATCCGTTTCGCTAATATCCACCAAGCAAATATTCAGAGCATTCTCCACGGGCCGATCGGTGAGATTTAAAGTGATGTGGGTTTTGTCCACAATCTTCTCCGCCCGATCCAAAAGCATTTTAAAGTGTGAAGCATTTCGGCGGGCCCGATCATAAATTAAATGAAATTTATCGAAGGTGAATTTAAGATCCAATCGTTCCCAGCGCCCCAAGGCTTCCACCACGGAACCATACTGATCGGGAGCCGAGCACAGCACCGGAATACCAAAGGGCATTTGGGAAATGGAGAAGTAAGCGTCCACTCCACCCACGGCCGCGGCGCAAGGAATGCCAAACACAGGAATCAATAATTTCGACGCCAAAATCCCCGGCAAATGCGCAGCTAAACCAGCCCCCGCCACCACGGCCTGGGCGTCGATCCCAACTAACTCTTTATCCAAGAGCTCGGGACTGCGGTGCACGGAAATCATACGAAAATCCACTTCGTGCCCTTCATGCAGCAAGCGACTCTTCAAGGGTTCATAGATATTGGCGTCAGATTTACTACCGAAGATCACAAGAACTTTCATTTCCTCTGCCCCTTTCGTCGCTCCTGGAAGGCAAGGCCCGCAGAAATATCCGTAGGATATTTTCCATCCAAGCAAGCCATGCATAAACTCTTTAGGCCAATCGCTTCTTTTAAACTTTCTTGGTCGAGATAAATTACTTGGTCCGCGTTTAAGGCTTGGGCGATATCCTTTTCATCTCGTCCCGTGGCGATCAATTCCGCAGGATTTGGAAAATCAATGCCGTAGTAACAAGGGTGGCGGATCGGCGAACAAGTGCTCACAAAATATACTTCTTTGGCCCCCGCCCGGCGCACAAGATCCACGAGGCGCTTCGAGGTGGTGCCACGCACGATGCTATCGTCCACGAGCAAAACATTTTTGCCTTTGATCTCGCTCGTTACGGGGTTCAGTTTTAAATCCACCGCCTTGGTGCGCTTCTCCGGAGTGTTGAGGATAAAACTCCGCTGGATATAGCGGTTCTTAATTAAAACCTCTCGATAGGGCAGATCTAATTCCTCGGCCAAAGAGATCGCGGCGATGCGGGAGGTTTCCGGCACAGGCACCACAATATCCGGGCGCATGCGTCCGTCAGCCACATAGGGTTTTATTTTTTGCGCGAGGCCTTTTCCGAGAGCCAGGCGTGCATTGTAAACAGGCTTGCCCTCTAAAATACTTTCGGCCCCGGCGAAATACACCCACTCAAACATGCAGGGCGTAGGCTCCTGAGCTTGGGGTAAAACTTTCCGTTGGAGATTGCCTGCCATATCCACGAACACAAGCTCGCCCGCTTTTAGATCGCCCACCACTTCGTAGCCCAAGAAAGAAAGTAAAATCATTTCGGAGCTCACGCAGTACGCGGCCTTTTTCACTAACGAACCGTCAGGCGCTTTCACCATGGCTTCCCTGCGCCCGAGAATGAGGGGGCGAATGCCTTTTGGATCCCGGAAAGCAAACATGCCCTGGCCCGCGATTATGGAAACCACGGAATAGCCACCCAAGGCCTTTTCCATCACCTTGCCCACGGCGCGTTCCAGTTGCTCAAAGCGAATTTTGTCGCCCGCGCCACTTTCCAGCAGAGCTTCGGCAAATAAATTTTGGATCACCTCGAGATCGTTGTTTGTGAGCGGCATCCGGTGACGCTCAGTTTTCAAGCGCTCTACCAACTCGTAGTAATTCACGAGGTTGCCATTATGGGCCATGCCGATTCCATAAGGATAGTTTAGTACGAGGGGTTGGATGTCGTGTTTGTTGTCGCTATTGCCAACCGTGGAATAACGGGTGTGACCAATCGCCATGCGCCCGGGCAAGCGATTCACAATCTCTTCGTTGAAAACGCTTTCCACTAAACCGTTGTCTTTGAATAAATGAAAGCCGGGGCCTTCCCGCTCGTCGAAAGATAAAATTCCCGCGGCGTCCTGGCCCCGATGCTGGAGCGTGAATAAGCCCAGAAACACTTCCTTCGCTGCCTCTTCAGGACCAATGATTCCTACGACTCCACACATGGCAATCAATATGGCAAAGCCATAGACCCGAGTAAAGGAAAGTGCCTAAATTTAAGACGCTTTTCCTGACTTTATGCAGAGAGCCAGACTTTCTTGCCCCAATCGCTCCCCCTAAATCAATGAATGCTTTGAAATTATTGATGTTTTTATACTTTCCCCACACCTAAACTGGCATTCCCCTTGCGATATCCCTACCCATGATTCGGCCACTCTTATTGTTATGCCTCCTTTTCCTTTCAGCCTGCGGGAAAGACACTCAACATTCCTCCGCCAATTTAGGCTCCGGCCAGCTGCGTTGGCAGAGCCTCCCCGTGGCCGTGCAAGTGGATTCCACCCTTTTAGCCGACGCCCAAGCCACCGCCGATTTACAGGACGCTTTCGCTTTCTGGGAAAACAAAGCGGGCCGCCCCCTCTTTATCCTCTCGAGCTCCTGGGATCACAACCAAGCCCCCTATGCTGGCCCGATTGAAAGCCCCACGGAAATTCTTATGACCGGGATCTATCTGCAAAATCCCTGGCCGTTCGACAGCAATATCGCCGGCAAAACCATAATTCGTTCTTCCTCCGGACAAGTAGAAAACGCGGTGATCTTACTCAATGGCGAATGGAATCTTTGCGGCGGCAATTGCCTAGATTCCACGGGTTTAAGTCGCCGTAAACTTATGGCCCACGAAATGGGACACTTCCTAGGCCTCGCCCATGAAAACGACCCACAAAACATTATGTACCCAGAAGTGCTCCCCGGAGCTTCCTTAGATAACCTGCAGGTGAATATGGAAATCCTGCAGCAAGTAACGAATTGACCCCAAACTGCCCCCTTTAATTGTTGCTGGCAAAAAATGGCTGAGCAATTGCAGTAGCCAGCGTCACTATGACGCCATACTGCTTTAAATGTGAAACGAGCCATAAACCCTTGTCGAAAATCGTACGTTTTGGATCCTATTTTCGAACATCAGATTCAAAATTAGTTCAAAGATTCAGATGTAAGCAGTGCCACACTACATTCACTTGCGACACGCACAGCTGGCACTATCGCCAGAGAGAGCGCCGTAAATATCAGTTGATAGGTAAAATTCTTGCTTCTACTGGTTCACAAAGAAGAACGGCCAAAATCTTACGTTTGAACGTAAAGACAGTAGAAAGAAAATTTGTCATGTTGTCGCTGGAAGCAGAATTTGAGTTTAAAAAAGAAAACTTTCAAAAACCAAAAGCCCAAATCGTTGAATTTGATGACCTAGAAACCTTTGAACACACCAAATGTAAGCCGCTCTCTGTCACCCTTGCTGTAGAGCACAAGACGAGAAGAATCTTAGGATTAGAAGTTTCTTCCATGCCCGCTAAGGGTCTATTGGTAAAAAAGGCTAAGAAGTATGGTTTTAGACATGACGAGCGTTCTTTAGGCAGAGAAAGGCTTTTTAAATCGATTCAGCCATTAGTGGCACAAGGGGCCGAGATAAGGTCGGATAGTAATCCTCACTATCCAAAAGATGTGAAACGGTTTTTTCCACTCTCCAAGCATAAACAATATGAAGGCAAAAGAGGCTCATCTGGTGGGCAAGGAGAGTTAAAGAAGGTGCCTTTTGATCCACTCTTTAGCTTGAACCATACCTGCGCCATGTTGAGAGCCAATGTAAATCGATTGATCAGAAAAACTTGGTGCACCACCAAAAGAGCCGACCGCTTAAGAGCGCACCTTATTTTATATGCAAACTTCCATAATTTTGAGCTTCTTCCCCCCTAGTATCAACAATTAAAGGGGGCAGTTCGAATTGACCCACCCCCCTTCCCCATAGTACGTAATGGGAAATGAAAAACATTCTTGCTGTTGGTTCCCTGGCGTTCGACACCGTTTCCACCCCTGCCGGTAAGGCAGAAAAAGTGCTGGGCGGTTCCCTCAACTATTTTTCTCTCTCGGCGAGCTTCTTTACGGAGCTGCAGTTGGTGGGAGTGGTGGGAGAAGATTTCCCCAAAAGCCATTTGGAATTTTTAGCTTCCCGCAAAATCAATATCGAGGGCGTTTCCATGGTGAAAGGTAAAACTTTCCATTGGACAGGGGAATACGGCAAAGACCTAAACGAAGCCATCACACTTTCGACCCAGCTCAATGTGTTTGAACATTTCAATCCGCAGTTGCCCGAAAAATACAAAGACGCTGAATATGTTTTCCTAGGAAACATCGCCCCCGAGTTGCAGCTCAGCGTTCTCGATCAAGTGCGCAAACCCAAACTCATCGCCATGGACAGCATGAATTTCTGGATCAGCGGCTGCCGGGATGCCCTTCTAAAAGTGCTCCCCCGCATCCATCTCCTCACCATCAACGAGGGCGAAGCTAAATTATTGGCCGAAGAAAGCAATGTGGTATTGGCCGCCGAAAAAATCCTCACCATGGGTCCAAAATGCGTGGTGATCAAACGGGGCGAATACGGATCCTTCTTGTTTCTCGGCAACGAAATTTTCTCGGCTCCTGCCGTACCGATCCGGAAAGTGGTGGATCCTACTGGCGCCGGTGACACTTTCGCCGGCGGCTTAATGGGCTATTTAGCTGCCCAAGGCGCAGGCTTAGACATGAAGGTTTTACGCCAAGCTGTATTGCACGGATCTGTGATGGCGAGTTTTACCGTGGAAGATTTTTCTTTCCACCGCCTGCAACGGCTCGAAAAAAGCGAAATCCAAAAACGCTACCAGTACCTTCACGACACTATGAAGGTGTAACGGGGGCTTTATTTTCCAGGAAGATCTAGGCATCGTTCTCCGCAGCCAAGCTTTTAAGGAGCGGGACCGCCTCGTAACCTTCCTCACGGAAAAACACGGTCGCCTAACCGGCATCGCCCGGGGCGCCATCCACTCGAAACGCTTCGGCGGCACCCTCGATCTTTTTGCCTGCAGCCATTTTCGTTACAAAGAGAGCCAGGGTGAACTTGTATGGATAGAAGAAGCCAACCTCAAGCGGGATTTTTTAAAGATCCGGGAAAAACTCGAAAATATTTCTGCGGCCGGTTATTTCGCTGATTTGATCTTAAGACTCACAGAAGAAAAACATAGTGTGCGGGAAGTTTTTTTACTCCTCGCCCACTATCTTTATTTGCTGGAAGAACAAACGGCCACCTTCGAAATCGTGCGTTCCTTTGAGATCAAATTACTAGAACGATTAGGCTGGGCTCCAGTTTTGGAAGAGTGCGTACTCTGCGAGACACCTTTTTTTGGGGAAGAGCGGAACCCGGAAGATTCTTTTGTTTCTCTCGCAGTGGAAAAGGGTGGTTTCCTTTGTCATGATTGCTCTTCCCCCTCGAACCGCCACATTCCTTTGGCTTCTTTGCTTTGGATGATCCAAGCCCGGGAAACTTTGATCCAACACACAGCGAGTTTACGCTTTCCTTTGGAACCCATGAACGAAGCGGCTATGGCGCTCCAACATTTTTTGCGTTGGCATTGCCCAGGTTTAGGCAATTACCAATTCCGCTCCCACACGATGCTGGAGAATTTTTTGCTGGAAGCGAGAAATGCGGAGCCGTCCTTGCCACCGGTTGAAAGCGTGCTGAATCCTGGGATTTCAGAGCAGGAAAATCCTATTTCGAGATAGGTTTACACGGAAGAATTTCCTTTCGTAAAAATCATAAAATTTATGCTCTCACAGCTCCTCTTTAGCGCAATTATTTTCAGTATTTAGGTACTATTTTCTTCATCAATTTTTTCCTTAAAATTCCGATATATTCTCTATGCTGTTGCGGTCTTTTTTTATTCTACTTTGCCTTTGGTTGGTGCTCACTCCGCAATGGGCACAATCCGCTAGCGATCAAGAAACCTTAAAAACGGTCACCGATCGATATGGGCCTATCGTCGAGCGGTCCACGATCCCAGGCATCTACCAAGAATTTGAAAGTACTTTTACGGGCCTCACGGAAGCCCAAGACGAATTATTTGGCAACTCAAGGCACAGCACAAATCAGCTTTTCATTATCGATAGCCCCGCAAGAAATGCATTTGTTATTACCGAGCAAACTCCAGGCATCAATCGCGTGCGCAATTTAGTTTTTGTGACTACGGGCATGATGGAAAAAATGTTCACCACCCAAGGTGCAAGAGCTCTTAATCAACAAACCTCACAAAAAGGAATGGTTCGGCTAGTGGGAGTGTTAGCCCACGAATTAGCCCATCCCCTAGAAGCCGCTGATTCCAATACGCTTGCTAAAAAAATACAAGAGAATGCGGCCAATGCCGCCTCCCAAGCCATGGAAGCTAGGGCTGATATACAAGGATCCATGATTGCTGAAAAGGCAGGCTGGCCTAGCGAATCTGTGTACGAGGGCCTAGAGCATTTATTTTCAGAGGATTCTACGGTTTTTACAAATGCAAACACCGCCCTTGGTTCCAGCCATCACGAAAACAACTTAAGACTCTCCCTACAAAGAATGTACCTTACGAACCACCGCTACCAGCAAGGCACCATCCAGGCCCGGAATCCTAAACCCATTAAGCCGGGATTTTTACGGGAACTGGCCAATATTGGTGAAAGTAAAAAATTCTGGAAATTTGAAGAGCCCAAATCTCTGGATGAAATTCTCAAACGACTAAAAAAACTAGAAGAACTAAAATACGGCCGTAACTTTAGGGTCGTGGAATTTAACCGCCTGCTGCTAGCTGCCGACCATTTGCTGCTAGAAAAAAAAGGTATTTATACTGAAGTCGACAAAGCGGCTTTTTATAAAATCATGGAATTTGTTAAATACATAGAATCGTCAGACGCAAAGTGGTACGCGCCCGACATTCTAACAAAAGATCAACTTGCGCCCTATTTGCAAGAAGGCTTAGCTCCTGCAAAATACCTAAACAATTCGGCCCACGGAGAAATTATAAATTCCATCCCGCTCTATAGTAGCACGGAATACAAAGACTGGCTGCGAGCAAATGGTTTTGAATCTGGTTTTGAATTTACAGCCGACTCTAGAAAACTTCTTTTGAAAATAGCTCCACCAAAAAATATTTTAGATTGGTTTAAACCGGAAATCCTCACCGAAATTGCAAAAGTAAGAAAAACACAGCCCAATTGGGGCCTACCAAGGTTTCTATTTGATACCATGGAAGAGGCATTCCACGCTCCCACTCCCTTAGAGTGGCAAGTTCGTTTTTCTGATTTTCTCCATTCCGAAATAATGCCTACTTTATCATTAGAAGAAAAAATGGCGTTCTTTTCAGACGCCACAAACTACAAATCGGAAACCCACCTCTACCCCATCATTAATACTATTCCAGATCCAGGCCAAACCGAAAACCGCCATCCTGCGTATGCACAAAGAAAAAGAGGGATAATCTACCGGCGGCACGAACTATTTGGGGATCCGAGAAAAAAAGAATTACAAAATTTAGTCACCAAACAAATGCAAAATATTTGGGACAATCTTGGCTACTACGCCACCATGGATCTGTTAATGAAAGATGGAAAGATGGATTGGGAGTTAGTGTTCCGAGTTCTTAATATTCCTGCGAGCCAAGGATACTCTAAAATTCGATCCACTTTTAAAGCCTTCTCCAAAACACCTGAGTACGCCGAAATAATGGGAAAATGGGAAGGCAATAATCGCAAAGCAAATGCAGGGGGCCGGCCATATAAATACGCCACACTTGATTGGTTCGATGACACGCTTTGGCCCTACGCCGCCGGGGACTTCAACGAAGAGTTAGCCAAAAAGAAAAAACTAAAACCGATTATCTCTAATTTGGTTGCCGGGATAATGGTTAATGACTCCAACGTAGGAAAACAAGTTCACGCCAACGCCTATCGAATACGATTTAAACAAGCCATAGCGAAAGTCAAAAAGCCTACCGCCGCGGCCATAATTACTATTCATACAAAAATTAAAGCAGAAATTGGAGAACACCTGCACGGCGTTTTATTCAGTAACTTTTTATTGTTAGACGAAGTAAAAAAAATTGGCCTAAGCCTTGAAGAAGAAAAGGCCCTGCTCAAAAATTTATTTTTTGATAGTGACCCACAAATAAGCTGGATCTTAGCCAAAGAAAACGATTTGAAAAAAGCTGTCGCCATCTTAAAAGAAAAATTGGGAATATCCGCCACAGAACTATTAGACTTAGCGCGGGAAAAAAATCCAAAAAAAATTGCCCTAATACCCTTCATTGATATCACTGGTAAAATACGAACAGAATTGGTTTCTGATCTTGAAGAAAGGATAGCAAAGCACATCACCATGGCTGGGAAGAGAAATGAACTTCTGCTCTTTTCCAGAAAGATCCTTAATCCCGATCCAGGGAAATACA
>CAYQES010000004.1:0-140961 GCA_964416595.1 uncultured Bdellovibrionales bacterium
CAATCAAAGTCAATGCAAAATAAAAATTATTTTCTCTGAGTGCTCGCGAACTGGTACAACTTTTTATCCACCACCCGCAGCAAGAATCAAATCGTATACCGATATTCTTCCACGATGCCCAAGAGACTTTCCAGCATCCGCCGCGTTTTCTTCCTCAGTTTCACGCGGCAAACTGCGCCGGATTGTTGGGCCACGAAGGCATCCACCAAGCGCACGAATTCGTTGCGGCTAAGTTGTTTCCGTTTCCCGAGCAAATACTCCGCCACATAAATGATCGCATCGCCCGTGGCATAGCCTGTGCGGTTCTCCTGGGATGCTCGCATGGCGGTTTCCAAAACGGCCCGGCGTAGAGAACTCCCACGGTGGGCCTGGCGCAATAACTCTAAATATAGTTCCTGGAACTTACGCACCGGAGCTTGGTAAAACGATTCCCGCCGCATTTCCTTTTTCGTCAAGTAAGGGGTTTGCAGCAAAGACAAAAAATCAAAAGTAGAGAGAGATTTATCATCGAGCAACAAACGCCGTGGCAACTCCCGCAGCAGCGTACGCGTGCAGAAGATAGCAGGGTCGTTCACGCCGTCGGAGGTGCGACGGATGCCGCGGCCCGTGTCTTTTCGTTCAAAAAATCGATATACATGCTCGAACTCTTCCACCAAAGCTAAATTCCGCCTCAACAGACGTTTCCGCTGCGCTCCACTCAAACCCACCCGCTTCAACAACAAATCCAGCTGCAAGCGGCGGTACACGCGGTCAAATTTTTCTAGATACGCACTGCCCGCGAAGGCGCCCAATTCTTTTTTCTGACCCGTGCGCACGAAGTCTACGAGCTGCACGAAAGTTTGCACCAAGTAGCGGGCTTTGCGTTTTTGTTCCTTGATGTTGGTGGAGAAGCGCTCCACGTCGTCGTAGCGGTAGCGATGGTGGCATAAACCAAATTGGCGAATAGAGCCGTAGTCGATGATGCCACCGTCCATGAGCATATTGTCCCCGTCCCAATCGAGCCAGCAGAACACATACTCATCTTCCAAACGCGCCACGAACTCGCCATAGCGAGTGGCCACGTGCTCGAGGAAATGATCATACTTTTCTTGTTCCCGGGGAACCGCGGACCACTGGCGGTTGTGCAATTGCCGAGCGATATAAAAATCCAAGGCGGATTTTAAAGTAAGCTGATTGCCTTGCTTCAAGTGCAAAAATAAATGGGACGGGCGTAAAAGATTCCGCGCCGCCCGTACGTTGATGCCGTAGCCTTCGGGGCCTTCCAAAACCACAAGGGTGCGTTCCGTGTGTACTCCACGGGCATGGAAGGATTCACTCAAAATAGCGGCAGTGAGACCTTCGTCCACATCCGCGAGCCCTGAGCCGTAAGAAATCAATTTTTCACCTGTGCGCACCGGCCGGCCCTCATGAACCGCCCCAGGGCTCAATCGGGTTACACCCGTGCCACAGCTCGACAGATCCCAAGCTGCACCATCGGCCGCGAGGAATTGACCATTCCAAATGCTACGACCATCGCCAGAAGTGGTACCTGCTTTACTGTTGTGCTGGAGCTGCAGGTAGCGTGTAGCCATATAGCGATTTTGTTTAAGATCTTTTTTGGAAAATTTGGCGCCCGTGAGTTGATCGTATTCGTTAATAATCCGCAGGGCGAAAGTTTCCACGAGAGTGTGCTCGAGATCTTTGTTCAACGAGTGGGGGTGATCCTTGGGGATCAGGCCAATTTCTTTGGCGAGGGCGAAGTTGAAATAAACCACTTTCGATCGACGGAGCACGCGGGCTTCGTAGTCGATAAAACCATTGGGAACCGCGTACTTCCAGGGGTGTTGGCCGTTGATTTGTTGAAAGGCGCCATAAGGGCCATCGGTGCGCGGTTGGGGGCCCGAGGGATGAAGGGCGGCTAGATTGCGTGCGAACACAGACGGCTTCATACGAACTAGATCGGTGGGTTAAGGGGGAAAGTTGAGGGATTTTAGAGAATTATTTCTTCCCCAACCATCCGATCTTTCCCATCAAAACGATAGATCCGGTGAAAGGGCTTTCCCGCCAGTAACAACGGAATCCACAAACGATCATTATCCCACATTTTCTCGAATGGCAGCGCGCTTAAAGGCACCCATGAAGCCCGGCATTCGTCGTTTTCTGCCACCAATAAACCAGTCCACGCTTCCGCCGTGAAAACAGTGCACGTATTATCCCAAGAAGAAGAATCCGCCGGAAAATAAAATTCCAACCGTCCAACCTCCTGTAAACCAGAAGGCCGCAGACCCGTTTCCTCGAAAGTCTCCCGCACCGCCGCGTCCACCGCCGCTTCACCGATACCAATTTTCCCCCCAGGCACATTCCATTTCCCTGCGCCTTGGCCCCGCTTCTTTTCGATCATCAACAATGAATCTCGAGCGCGATCGAACACAAAACAAAGAGTGGTGTGCTTAAGAGCGCCACCCATCACAACAATCCAGGAGGAACTTCTGCGCCCACGGGTTCTTGGCCCAAAGGAATTTTATAGGTCTGCACGCGCTTCGTGGTGCGGCCATCCCGTTCCACCACGAGGCTCACCGTATCCCCCGGCTTTTTCTCTTCCAGGGCCCGTTCCATATCCATGCGCGCTGTGATTTTAGTGCCGTCCATTTCCACGATGCGATCGCCATTTTTCAAACCCGCTTTTTGGGCGGAAGAGCGCAGCACGATGCCATCAATAAAAACTCCACCGGGAGTAGTTACCACCAAAGTGCCGAGCCAGCCGCGAGGCACGCGGCCGAATTTTTTCAAATCACTTAACATTTTTTTCGCTTGGTTGATGGGAATCGCAAAACCTAAGCCCTGGCCGGCGGCATTGATCGCTGTATTGATGCCGATCACTTCGCCCTGGGCATTAAAGAGTGGGCCGCCGGAATTTCCGGGATTGATGCTGGCGTCGGTCTGCAAAAAATTATCAAAGGGGCCTTGGCCAATCACTCGGTTCTTGGCGCTGATGATACCCGCTGTAACAGTGTGAGAAAGACCAAAAGGATTGCCGATGGCCATCACGGATTCGCCCACTTTCACGTTGTCGGAATTGCCCAATGTGAGCGGCTGCAAATAGGCGCCGGTTTTCACCTGCAGCAAAGCCACGTCGGTTTTTTTGTCGGAACCGATCACTTTGGCTTTTAGGCGGGTGTGTTTGGCGTCGTCGAAAAAAACTTCCACTTCTGCGGCTCTTTCCACCACGTGATGGTTGGTGAGGATGAAACCTTGCTCATCGATCACAAAGCCGGAACCTAAAGAGGGTTGGGTGCGAACCCGTTCCCGGGGCACGCCGTAGAATTGGAAAAAGAATTGCTCCACTAAAGGATCCGCAAAACGCTCTCGGATCAGAGCCACGGCCTGGATGTTCACCACGCCTTTGTCCACTTTTTCCACGAGTTCTGGAATATTGATGGTGCCGGGTGGGGGTGTTCCGGCCAGAGCGAAAGAGGTGAGTAAAAAGAATAACATTTTTGTGCCTCCAGGCTATGCGCTGCGGTTTGACAATCCTTCCGGATTTAGCGACAACCAACCATATCCTTAGACCACCTTTTTGCGCAATTGCCGCAAAGGGTCAAATTAGCCAGGAGATCCCATGAGCGCCAAAGAAGTTGTTATCGTTTCCGCCGCCCGCACTCCCATTGGAAGTTTTTTAGGAGCCTTAGCCAATATCCCCGCTCCGCGTTTAGGCGCCACCGCCATCAAAGCGGCCCTAGAGCGTGGAAAAGTGGATCCGAAATGGGTGGACCAAGTGATCATGGGCAACGTGCTCACGGCCGGCGAAGGCCAAGCTCCCGCTCGGCAAGCGATGATTTTTGCGGGCATCCCCCATTCCACAGGCGCAACCACTATAAATAAAGTTTGTGGATCTGGCATGCAGGCCGTGAACCTCGCGCGCAACGCGATCCTCACGGGCGAGAGTGAGTGCGTGGTGGCTGGTGGTATGGAAAATATGAGCCTCACGCCTTACTTGATGCAAGAGGCCCGCACGGGCCTGCGCATGGGTGAGAAAAAATTGATCGATTCCATGGTGCACGATGGTTTGTGGGATGTTTATAACAATTTCCATATGGGCAATGCCGCCGAGCTCTGCGTGAAGGAATATAAATTCACGAGAGAAGAACAAGATCGTTTTGCCAAACAAAGCTTTGAGCGGGCCCAAGCGGCCATCAAATCCGGCGCTTTCAAAAATGAAATTGTTCCCGTGGAAATTCCCCAGAGAAAAGGCGACCCTGTGCTTTTCGACACCGATGAAGGCCCCGGCAAAGCGGATTTCGCCAAAATGGCCGGACTAAAACCCGTGTTCGATAAAGCGGGTTCCATCACCGCCGCCAACGCTTCCACCATCAATGATGGCGCCGCGGCCTTGATCGTAACGAGCCGGGAATTTGCGGATAAACACGGTTTAAAGCCTTTAGCCAAAATCCTTTCTTGCGGCATCCATGCTCAGGCGCCTGAATGGTTCACCACGGCTCCCGTGGAAGCCATGAAAAAAGCGCTTAACAAAGCTAACTTGAAATCCTCCGATATCGATCTTTGGGAAGTAAACGAAGCTTTTGCGGTGGTAGCGCTCGCGGCTGCCAAAGGCCTCGAGATCGACGAGAAAAAACTCAATATCAACGGCGGAGGAATTTCCCTCGGCCACCCGATCGGCGCCAGCGGTGCCCGGATTCTCACCACGCTCGTGCACGCCATGCACGCCAAGGGTGCCCGCCGGGGCTTGGCTTCCCTGTGCATCGGTGGCGGTGAAGGCATCGCCATGATTGTGGAGAAGGCTTAAATGGCCGCGAAAATTTTTGCTAGCGCCGCGGAAGCCGTGGCCGATGTAAAAGATGGATCCACCATCCTTCTTGGAGGATTTGGTCTCTGCGGGATTCCGGAAAATCTCATCAAGGCCCTAGTGAATAGCGGCGTGAAAGGCTTAACTTGCGTTTCCAACAATGCGGGTGTGGATAATTACGGGATTGGTCTCCTCTTCGCTAAAAAACAGGTGAAGAAAATGGTGAGTTCTTACGTGGGCGAGAACGCCACGTTCGAAAAATTATTGCTCTCCGGAGAATTGGAAGTGGAACTCGTGCCCCAGGGCACCCTCGCAGAGAGAGTGCGAGCCGGTGGCGCGGGCATCCCAGCTTTTTTCACGCCCACGGGCGCTGGAACGCTTGTGGCTAAAGGAAAAGAAACACGCGCTTTTGATGGCAGAGAATACGTGCTCGAACAAGCGATCAAGGGCGACTTTGCCTTCGTGAAGGCGTGGAAGGCTGATACTCTCGGCAATTTAGTTTACAGAAAAACTGCCAGGAATTTTAATCCAGTGATGGCCACCGCCGGAAAAATCTGCATCGCCGAAGTGGAAGAGATTGTGGAACCAGGCGAGCTCGATCCCGATTCCATCCATACTCCCGCGGTGTATGTAAAACGTCTCGTGAAAGGCAGTTTTGAAAAACGCATTGAACAGCGCACCGTGAGGAAAGGGTAATTTATGGCACTTTCCAGAGAACAAATCGCCGCCCGCATTGCCAAAGAATTGCAAGACGGCATGTTCGTGAACCTCGGCATCGGCATTCCCACTCTCGTGGCTAACTACATTCCTAAAGGAATGCAGGTGGTGCTCCAGAGTGAGAATGGCCTTCTTGGCATTGGCCCTTTTCCCACAGAGGATAAAGTAGATCCTGATCTCATCAATGCGGGTAAACAAACAATTACCGAAATACCTGGTTCCAGTTATTTTTCCTCGGCAGATTCATTCGCCATGATCCGTGGAGGGCATATTGATCTCTGCGTGCTCGGTGCCATGCAGGTGGACGTGAAAGGTAACTTGGCCAACTGGATGATCCCCGGTAAAATGGTGAAGGGAATGGGCGGTGCCATGGATTTGGTGGCCGGTTCCCGCAAAATCGTGATTGCCATGCAACATGTTTCCAAAGAGGGCGAATCCAAGATCCTCGAGGAATGCACCTTGCCGCTCACAGGCATTCATTGCGTGAGCACGGTGGTTACGGAATTGGCTGTGCTGGAACTCCAGCAGGGCAAGGCGTTTCGTTTAAAAGAGCGGGCGCCAGGCGTGAGCGTGGACGAAATCAAAAAAGCCACGGCTGCTCCTTTGTTGGTGGAGGGGAACGTTCCTGAAATGACGTTCTAACCACCGGGAGTGGTTCGGGCGGGAAGCGGGAAACGTGGTCTCTGTTCAGCATTTAAAAAAAGGCGACATCCTCATGAAAGAGGGTGAAACCAGTAACTCCATGTATTGGGTGCAGTCGGGCACGCTCCGGCTTTTCAAGAAAAAGGGGTCCGGCTTCATCGAGCTCGGCGTGGTGCACTCTGGGGAAGTGGTGGGGGATATGAGTTTCCTCGATAACCAACCCCGTTCCGCTTCCGTGGAAGCCCTCCAACCTTGCGATATCGTGGAAATCCCAAGAGGAAAGTTCGACGAATTCATCGCCGCCCAACCCGCCTGGATGAAATCTTTGGTGCAAACTTTGGTGAAGCGCTTACGCAGCACCAATAATCGCCTGCGGGAGTTGGAAAATTCTTCCATGGTGTACACCAAAGACGAAGAAGGCCGTACCACCAAGGTGCATGAATTTTTGTCTACGGCGGAAACTTTGAAGTTAAGTTCCGCTATTTTGCTCGCAGCCAGCAGGAACGGCGAAAAGAATGCGGATGGCTCTCCCAAGATAAAAGCCGGTTGGGTGCAGTTTTATGGCTCCCAGATTTTCGGCGTGCAGCTTTCCAAGATCCAAACCTTTATCGATGTGCTCAACGATGCCAAAATCTTGCGCATCGAAAAAGGCAAAGATCAGGTGGATCTACATTTATTGCAGTTAGATCGCTTGGAAAAATTTATGTATTTCTCCCATGAGGAGAATGGCAAAACCGAAGATAAACAATTACCCCTCACCGATAAGGGCGTAGCAATCCTCGAGTTCGTGGCCGAATTTAGCGAGATCAGTAAAGCCAAGGGCGAAACTTTTTCCGTGGATATGGAACAAGTGTTTCAAAAGGCTGCCGCTGCCAAGAATGAAAAAATTCCCTTCGAGTGGGAAGCGTTTAAAGAATTGGTGAAGGGCGGTTTTGCCCAGGAAGTGCGGGCCGAAGGCACGGCGAAAACGGCTGTGTTTCAGTTACCCCGCTTCCAAGCCCTGGCGCCTTTGATTTCGCTCCGGCAGCGTTTCCGGGAGCTGAATGTGCAGAAGCGGGATGTGTAGAGCTAGCTGCCCCCTTTAATTGTTGATGGTGGGGCGGTTCAGAAACTTTACCTTGGGCGCCCAAGGTGAGCGATTTTCTCTGATAAAAATTTAGCTTCGTTTACACGCTGACGCATCCTTCATCTATAAAGCACTCATATATAAGAACCGATGAGAGATTGTGGAAATCTTTCGCAAAATTTCGCTTTTTCTTTTTCTGCACTTGCTGTTGATAACGCAAGTTATGGCCGCGCCTACGGCGCTGGAGAGACGCTCCAAAGACCTCAAAGAATGGGGAAATAGAGTTCGAGACGAAATGGGAACTTTGCTGACTCCACCTGCGGGCAGCATAGATCCTGCGGTAGCGGCGGCTCGCACTAAAATCCAAGAGATTGTGGAAAATTTGGCGGGGGAACGTTTAAAAAATGCACCCTTTCAATTGGTGATAAACTTATTCGAAGGCCCGGTGCCCAATGCCTACATGAACAACGTGGATGCTTCTTACCAAGAAAAAAAAGGTCTCCTTACGCGCATAAAAAAAATGCTGGGCGCAAAAGACAAACCTGTTTTTGAGTTGGGCATCAGCACCGAGCTTTTAAGGTTAGCCAGTACCGAAGATGAATTAGCTTTTATCGTGGGCCATGAATTGGGCCATTTGCTGGAAGGCCATGTGCACACTCACGCGGGCGAGGATCGATCAAAGCACTGGTGGTCGAGCCAAGCCAACGAAGTGGCCGCGGACTATGAAGGCCTACGCATGATGCGGGGGAAATATGATCTTACGGCCGGCATAGATATTCTCGCTAAATTGAAATCACTTCAGGCCGCCGACGAAAATCTCTTGCGGGGAGCCATTTTTTCCGGTTTAGGCACCCACCATCATGAAGGGCCGCGCTTTAGTTTAATGCAAGCGAATATCGAAAATTTACGGCGCACTCATTTGGATGCACAACCTCGGCAAAGGCTTCCCTTGGAAGAGGATTTACGTGTTCTAGGGGGGAGAAAAAGAGGAGGACAAGACGCCCAGATCTTTGAAAAAAATAAAGGCTTGGTGCAGGAAATTGTGGAGAAATATTTCCTGCCCGAAAAAAAATTTCCTATTTCTTTTGAAGATGAGCATTATCTTTTCGATACGCCAAAAAAATTCGATAAGATATTTGACGCGGGAGAAGTATTAAGCGATCGGCAAATCCACGACACTTTCCTCTATAATTTTAACCTAATCAAGAAGGCAAACGCCAGTAAGCAAGCGAAAGTAAATTCCCTGCTGAAGTTAGCACTATTATCTGACTATTATGTAGCCGCTAAAAATAGTAATGGTCACGTTTGGCAAATCCTATCGCCTAAGGAACTACAGGAAGTCACGCATTTTTTGGCTAGTCAAAGTGTAGGCGAAGGCGCTTGGCAGCTAAAAGGTTTTTTTGATTCTATTCAATATTCAACGGTGAAGGAAGTTTTATTGCAAAGCTTTCTCGCTAGCCCAAACCTCCAAAAGGAAATACAGCGCCTGGGGAAAACCATCCCTGCCTGGCACACATTCTATGATGATTTGTTGGCCAAGGTATTATTGGAAAACGACAAGATAAAGCTTAACGAGATTTCAAGAATTTTAAATACGCATCCCCCCCTCTTTTTTTCCAAAGAGACAATTCAAGAATCCGTTGGGGGGAAAAAAGTACGTGTAGTTCGCTATAAAATGCAGCCAACGGGCGCCCAAAATATTGAAACCATTTTTCGAATTTTAGGCACACAAAATTTAGCGGCGATTGTAAGGGAACAGCCCATAGAGGCACTGGACCTTTACGAAAAAACAAAAAATTTAGATGGAGTGAAAAATCCTCTGGAAAAGGAATTTTTAGTGAGAATGCGGCCGTTTTTGGAGCCGGCTCTGCGTGATTTACAAGCTGACTATTTTTCTGTGTTTACTTCTCATCTTGCAAAGAGTAACAAACCATACCGCTACCACGGTGCTGTAGAAAATATTCTACTCTTTGAAAAGAGCATGGGAGCCAACCCAGCCTTTGATCATCCCACTCGCAACCTCTTTCTAGAAATTTCGGAGCTTTTCCCAAAACTCGGCAAAGACGTTGTGAACACAATGCAATCCCCCATATTTGTAGACTACCTATCAAAGATGCTGGTGGATCCCACCATTCCTTTAGAGAAAAAGGAAAACCTATTCAACTGGCTAATCGCAGATAGCATCGGAAAAATGCCTCTTTTCCAGGAAGAAGAAAAAAATCAGAAAATGTTGGCCCGGATTTCGGAATACTTTCAACAAAATTGGGATCGCGAAAAATTGCAGAAATTTTTGACCAGTGGGGCTTTAAAGGCAAAAACAAAAAAGAAGATCGAAGCTTTTCAAGAGAGAATAAAGGCGGAGCCCTCACTTCTTTCATCCCAATCGCATGAATTGCATTATTTTTTAGGGCAGCCGCTGGAGGAAAAAAATGGCTTTTTAGCAATGTTAAGTCATTTGGAGGGAAAGGAAAAAATATTCGATTATTCTTCCCTCGACAAATATCTAGCGTGGAGAAACTCATATAAACAGTTGTCCCTAAAAGAGGTGGAAAGAGTTTCCGGAAAAAAATACATAAAAGATGCGGTTGAATATCTTAATTTCACAGATATCAACTCCGCCTCGTTTCTTTTGGATGTTTTCGTGCAAAATCAGTCTCAGGCAACCAGTTATGCCAGCTGGAAAAAGAATTTTTTAGCCATTGTTCAGAATTTTCCCCAGGTGTTGGATGCTAATCAAAAGTACCGGCAAGAGCTCATGCCTTTTCTGGAAAAGAAATGGTTTGAGGGGTTGCCCATAGAAAAAATTGCAAAGGAATTGGAAAATCCTCACATCCGCGCCATCCTTAACCCTGAGCAATTGGCCGATTATTTATCTCGTTACGCTTTAGCGAGATTGGACGGAGTGCTTTACACCAATACGCGCGCCAAGGATTTGTTGGAGAAAATAGAAAAAACCTACGTTTTAAAAGAAAATCCTGAAGCCAGAGAAATTTTTAAAGAGAAGTTCTTGGTGGGCATGAAAGCCCAACCTGGGCAGGCTGATAAACTTTTTCCTAACCTAACTAAGGCTTTTACCACCACGGAACTTACTACTAGCATGAATGAGCCCATCCGGGGCCTCAGCACGATGGTGGCCCTTACGCGGCCGGAGCCTGTGGAAGAGCAATTGAAGATGATTGACTATCTTTTAGGAAACCAAGATGAGGTTCCCACTTTTTTTAAAAAAGCGGTGGCAAAGGTTGATGCGAACAAATTGCCCCGGGCCAACAATCTTTTGTTACTAGCCCGTTCCCGCTTGAAAAATGCCACGCAAGTGGAACGTGCCGTGATGGTGAATAGTTTCTTGGCGGGCCCCAGTGGCCCAGGGGAATCGGACGCTGGAATAAAAGTGATCACGGATAAGATTTTGGCGAATGTAGATTCAAAAAACAAAGAATTGGCAGAAGTTTTTGCCAAGGCTTTACTCGATGCCAATAGCGATATGCGCTCCTTGGCATTGAGCTACATTCTTGCTGGCCAAAAACCCGGCGTAGCTTTAAAGGAAGCAGATATTTTGGCGAGCTTGTTATTAATGCACGGAGTGCCCGGTATTAAGCTCGGCCAGTATTTAGGTTTTACGGAAGCATTTAAAGAGTACGCGGAAAAATTAGCAGACTTTCAGGATGCAGCCTCTCCTTTGAAATACGGAGAAGTGATTGATCTATTAGAAAAGCGCTTTGGCAAAGATTGGCCAAAAACCATGGAAGTAAAAGGTTTGCTGGGCTCCGGTTCCGTGAACGTGGCTGTGGAATTAGTGGATAAGAAAACCGGTCAATCCCAAGTGATTTCTATTTTACGTCCAGATATCCAGGTGTCCGCTCAAGATAGTTTCCGTAAAATGAACGCACTTCTTGCGGAATTATCGAAGGTAAAGACATTAGGATACAACTTTGATTTCCTAAAAGGCCTATCCGGCATTGTGCAAAAATCTGTGGAACTGGAATTCGATAAGCAGGCAGCTTTCGATATGCAGCGAAGGGTGTTCGACCGTTACGAAGCTAAGAAAAATGGCTGGACAATCGAATCCGTGGAAGCACTTAAGATGGAGCATGACGGAATCTTTATGCAAAAAGCTAATGGAGTAACGGCCAAGAAACTTTTCCGCACCGATCCCGCTCTGTACAAACAGACCATGACGGCCATGAGTGAAGTGGAAATGGATATTCTCTTAGGGATTGGGAAAGATGGCAAACCTCATCCTGTTCCTCTCCACGCCAATCCGGACTTCCACGATGGGCAAGTGATCATTGATGTAGAAAATCGCAAAGTGCAGATTCTAGATTTCGGCCAGGCCGTGGAAATTTCAAATGCGGAGAGGAACCAAGCCATTGAAGTGTTGCGGGTGATTTCCAAGTCTGAGAGCGCAGAATCGGCCCAGAAGATTTTAAATCAACTTTCTAAGGAGATTAGTGGTAAGGAAGCATTCACTTTAGATGAAGTGAAGAAGCTCCTCAATAGCTCTTCTGACCGCATGGATTTATTTGTGAAACTTATTTCCCATATGCGCCTGAAAGAATCGGAGCTACCGCTGCCAGTGGTGCATTGGGTTTTGGGGGTAAATCGCCAGATAGAATTGGGTAAAAAAATCGGGGTGGATAATTTGGCGGTTTTCCGTAACTTGATCATCGCCCGTAAAGCGGGATTGAGTCCTAAGTTTTACAACCGTGCCCACTTGAGTTTTCGCTCCGTGAAAAAATTTGCCCGCACTTGCAAGGAGCGCTTTGGCCAGCTGCTTTTGCTTTCGCCTATTAGCCCTTAAAACAAAAAACCCCAGGTCAACGACCCAGGGTTTTTCTTCGCTCAATAGAACTTTTTAGTTCTTCTGGTAATTCACCGTCATCTGATCGGTGCCTTCGAAAGTATAGCTACCGTTCAACTTGATGAAGTAACCCGTGCGAGGGTTGCCCGAGGTTGGGAAGAACGAAGTGGGGTGGTTCGATTTATAGCCTTCGTAGCTCCAGCCGTTCGAAGTGGACTGGGGAACCGTTACACCATTTTTCTTCACCACGATGCTGCCTACCATGGGGCTCTCATTGATCACCACATAGTTGAAGATCACGGATTGCACTACTACCTGCAATTGGTTGGCAATGTTCGCCAAAGAGTAGTTTAACTCACTATTACAGAGGTTGTACCAACGGGAGCCTAGGTCGTCGGACATATCCATATAACGCTGACCGCGGAAAGAGTTACTGCCGTAGCAGTTACCACCGGGAGAAACCACAGAGTAGAATTTGCTCATCTCGGAAGGTCCCTTCAAGCCGCTGAAGAGGTTCTTATACGTATTGTAAGCCGCGATCGATTGTGGGCTATTATAATCCAAGATCTGCACGCCGTCAGAACGGGTCGTATAGGTAACGCCCGTGGTGTCTTCACCGTTAGAAATCACGATGATGGCGAGAGCCGCATCGGGGCGCAAGAAGCCTGTGCTGGTCATGCTGGCTTGGGTGATATTCTGATAGATCTTTTCAAAGCCTTTATCGGCGCTGCCCACGGCAGAGTTCACGGAACGGATCCAGCCGTAATCGCCGGTGGCGTTGTTGAAAGAGTTGGCTTGGGAAGGAGATAAACAGCTTGTAACACCGGAGATGTCACTGCAATTGGAGGCGATCACGTATTTTCCGTTCATTGTTTTGTTGCTCAAAAGCGGTAATACAGTGAAGTGGAAATCCCAGTTGTCGCTGAGTCCACCCAAGAAGCCTTGCATTTGCTGCTGTAAAGTGTTGATCGGGCCGTACATTACGGAATCCGAGTTGTCCTGAAAAACGATGATATCGATTTTCGGTTTCGTTACGGAATATTGACCAGCCACAGCCGAGGCTTGGAAATCTTGTTTTTGGAACTTGGCTTTTCCGCAGGCGGAAAGCAGTACCAAGGCGGCAACAAGGACTGGCATCGATTTACTGAACTTCATAATAACTCCTACGGTTCACAAGGAACTTCAGGCATAGGAAAAGCAAGGCCGATGCCAAAAGGAGACATGTACAATCAATTATTATAACTAATTGAAACTAATGGAAAAATGCAGAAACTGGGCTTTTACCTAGGGCCGTGTAAAGAATATAGACCCTGGTAAAATGTCGTATTTTTATACAGCTGTAGAGTTGCTGTCACCCGCCGCCTGCCTAATACTATAAGGATGGAAAACACCCTAAATTTGCTACTTCAGGACACAGCCCCTAAATGGTTTACCGTGGTGAATGCGCGCCCGGTGGGCCCCTTGAGCGCTAAGGAGATAGTCCAGCGGCTCCAGGCCCATGAATTGAGCTTTGCCTCCCATGTGTGGAAGGACGGCCTGAAGGGTTGGACACGGATTTACGACGTGATCGATTTTAAGCCCCTCTTGCCTGTGGAGCCCGAGCCTTCTTTGATCGGAGAAATACAAAAATCCACCCAGGTGAATCCACCGCCTTTATCGCCGAAGCAAAAACAAGATTTGCGCACTTGGTATGTGTATTTGGACGAAGCCAATTACGGCCCCATTTCCGACCAAGAAGTAATTGGTCTTGTGCAAGCCGGAAGGATCATGCCCTCCACTTATATGTGGCAGAAGGGATTTTCCGATTGGCAGCAGGCCAAGGATATCGACATTTGGACCAAGCTCATGGGCGGCGCTAAAGCTCCTGCGGCTTCCGGCAAACCTGCGGATAAAAGGGCTGCTCCCCGCAAACCCTTCGAAGCCAAGATCTTGCTCACGGACGGCAAAGAAGTGGGCTGGGCCATTTGCCGGGATATCAGTGTGGGCGGTATGCAAGTGCTCATGGATCATGCGCCTGGCCCCGCGGGCACTACACTCAAACTTAATGTGAATCCCCACGGCAATATTCCGAGCTTTGCTTGCGAAGGTTCCGTGGTGCGCATTCTAGAAGATGGCCGGGGTTTTAGTTTCCGCTTCCAAGCCCTTTCGCCAGAAGCCAAGAGCGCTATCGAGAAACATATCGGCCAATGATCGTTCATAGCGAAGACGGCACTCTCCTTTACTGTGAATCTTTTCTCGCGCCTAAATCCAAGGGTGCGGTTTTGGTTGTGCATGGTTTGGGAGAACATAGTGGTCGCTACGGTGAACTCGCAAAACATTTCCTCAAGCTTGGGCTCGATGTGCATACCGTGGATTTACGGGGCCATGGTCGCTCTCAAGGAACCCGGGGCCATTTCACCTCCCTGGATGAATTGCACCAAGATTTGGACGCGTGGATCACACACCTCGTGAGCTCTGGTTCGTTGGCTTCTAAGCGCCCGTGTTTTTTGTTGGGTCATAGCTTGGGCGGTTTGGTGGCGCTCACCTATGTGTCTAAATACGTAAAACATCCCTTATTCCCAGAACTCACGGGCCTTTGCCTTTCAGCTCCTGCCTTGGGTTTGCGTTGGAACCCAGTGCGGGAAGTGGAAACCTTGATCGCTCGGCATTTGCCAAAATTTTTCCAGTCTTTGCAAGTGCCCTCAGGGATCGATCCTGCAGAACTTTCCCACGATGCCAAAGAAGTGCAAGCCTATGTGGAAGATCCTTTAGTGCACTCCTGGATCACCCCGGCTGCGTTTTTGGCCATGGAAGAGGGCATACGATCTTTGTCTAAATTCATCCCACAATTAAATTTACCCATTTTGTTTTTGCTGGGCGGCAAGGACAAAGTAGTTTCCAGCCGGGCCGCAGAATCCTACGCGAAGAAACTGTCAGTTGCTCATCCGGGTATGGTGGAGGTAAGGGTATTCCATACGTTCTTTCACGAACCCTTCCACGAAACCAAAAGGGAACGGGCCTATTTAGAATGTAAGAAATGGATTTTAAAATGCCTGCAAGCCCCTTTAAAGAAAAGCTCCTCCAGATCCTCCGGGAAAGAAGTTACCGCGAAGGCGACTTTACACTAGCCTCCGGAAAAAAAAGTTCCTTCTACTTAGACGTGAAAGAAACCGCGCTTCATCCGGAGGGTGCGTTTTTGATTGGCACTTTGGCGGTGGAATTATTTCAGCGGGAAGATCTTGCGCCTTACGCGGTGGGAGGGCTCACCCTGGGCGCCGATCCCTTAGCTACGGCGGTGAGTTTGGCGGCTTTCGCAAACGGCATGAAAATGCCGGCCTTCATTGTGCGGAAAGCCCCCAAAGATCACGGCACCCTCGCTTGGATCGAGGGCGCAAAAACCTTTCCTAAGGGCGCAAAACTGGTGGTGCTGGAAGATGTTGCAACCACGGGCGCCTCGGCATTAAAGGCTGTGGAAAAATTACGGGAAGCGGGATTTGCGGTGGAAGCGATTGTAACCGTGGTGGATCGCTTGGAAGGCGCTCGGGAAGCGGTAACGGCGGCTGGGATAAAATTTTTTAGTTTAAGTACCCTGCCCGAGATCCGTTCTGGAAGCTCAAGCTAGTTTTAGCGATTTTTGCAAATCGCTGCTGGTTCCAATGGCAAGCATCAGCAGGCAAGATGTGTTGTTCGTCCACAATCCAAATCAAAGTTTTCCCTGAGTGGAGAAAAGTTTCCGAATGATTAAAGCCTTGCTCCAGGGCAATTTGGTAAAAATCGGAAGTGGTATCGATCACGGTGGCTTTCCGCTTTTGCAATAAAAGGTTCGCTTCGGCTACCTCTAGGAAATCTCTTTCGTCTAGTTCCACTTCTTGGGCTTTGCGGTTCTGGGAAAATTCTAGGGAGTTAGGGCTAGCCAAATGCCGGCGGAAACGATCGCTCAACACATTTTTGGCCACAAATTGTAGCAACTCTTTGGCGTTGTCTTTTACTCCGCAGGTGAGGTGATCCACCAGAGTGCGGCCATAGGTGGTGTTGGAGCGGCCGAGGAAACTTACATCGCCCCCCTTCAGTACGGGGTGTACCCGGCCCGCTTCAGGTAGGATGTAACTAAAACAAAGATCGCAAAAAAGAGCTTTGGCGAAGTCGTCATCTCCATGGAGGATGAGCCAGGAGCCCAAGGGAATTTCTAAATTCATATTTTGGATCGTGGGAGGCAGGCTAACGTTTTCAAAGCGGATAAGGCCGTCGTCCTTGTTTTTTAGTTGATGCAAAATCTCCGCCTTTCCCGTGGCGGGGCGTAGTTTTGCCGTAGATTTTTTCCATCCGAAGATCATGAAGCCCATTCCTCTTGAAGCGAACTGCAAGAGGTGAACCAGCGGCATTTTTTCTAAAAAAAAAGCAGGTGCAGCAAAAACACTTGAATTTATAGAGCATTTAATTTTTGCGTAGCGCCAATTGCAGGAATTCCTCCACAAAAACAAGGAAGTGGTGTCAAGATGACTGGAGCCAATCGTGGCGGAATTACAAGGATTCTATGGTGCGATCGATAGTTCTTCTTTGTTGGTTTTTGCTCCCACTCTTTGCGAGCGCGGAACCTAAAAGTACACCCCATGTACGTGCGCAGTTGTTGAGCGAAGAAGAATTTCTGCTGCCGGGAAAGAGCAACTGGGTTGGTTTGCAGCTGGAAATGCAGCCTCACTGGCATACGTACTGGAAGTTTCCCGGAGATTCCGGTTTGCCCACCACTGTGAAATGGCAGTTGCCGGAAGGTTGGAAAATTTCCGATGTCTACTGGCCGTTACCAAGCCGAATTTTCATGCCGCCTTTAGTGAACTTTGGATTCGAGGGCGAAGCCTTGTTGGGTTTTATGCTCACACCACCTGCGGGAAGTTCGGGATCTTATGAATTGCAGGCTAAGGCTTCGTGGCTCGTGTGCAAGGAAGAGTGCATTCCCGAGAGTGTAGATCTTCATTTGCGGGTGAGCGTAAAAGACGGGCAACCCAAAAAACGCACCGTGCTTTTTGAAAAATTGCGGCAGCAACAAGCCGTGCCTCCACCCCAAGGATCTTTTGTGGCCACTCATATGGAAGGCAAGCGCATCGGCTTAGCTTGGGAATTGGAAGAGGATTGGCTCTCGGGCACGGTGGATTTTTTTCCGTTGGTGGCGCAATTAGTAACGGGCGCGAAACGTCCGGAAGTGGTGAAAGAAAAAGGTCGCGCTATTGTTTGGCTGGATAAGGCCGAACCTTTTGCAAACCAAGAAAAAGAATTGCCGGGCATCTTAGTGGTGGGTGAAGGCCACCAGCGCCGGGCCTACGAAGTGCGGGCGCCTTTGCCAGTGGTGGGAGCGGAAACTGTGGTGGCAGCCGAGGATACTACAGTGTGGCTGGCGATTCTTTTCGCTTTTTTAGGCGGAGTATTGCTCAACCTTATGCCCTGTGTGTTTCCTGTGTTGGGAATAAAGGTTTTATCTCTCGTTTCCCAAGGAGGCGAAGATCGCTGGCACGCTAGGAAGCACGGCAAAGTATATGGACTCGGCGTGCTTGTTTCTTTTTGGGTTCTGACGGGCATCTTGTTGCTCCTGCGATCTGCGGGGCAAGAAGTGGGTTGGGGTTTTCAATTGCAGCAACCAGGCTTTGTGTTGGTGTTGATCCTGCTCTTTTCATTGATGGCGGCCAATTTGGGAGGATTTTTTGAATTCACGGGACGCTTCATGGGTTTGGGTTCAAACTTAGCAGCACGGGAAGGATATCTAGGCTCCTTCTTCACGGGAATTTTGGCCGTGGTGGTGGCCACTCCCTGCACGGCGCCTTTTATGGGCACCGCTATTGGTGTGGTGTTAACCCAACCGGCTTGGGCTGTGTTAGCGGTGTTTACGGCTTTGGCCATAGGTTTGGCCGCGCCCTTTCTTTTTTTGAGTTATCAGCCAAATTTAGTGAAATCTCTCCCGCGCCCTGGTCCGTGGATGGAGCGGGTGAAAGAATTTTTTGCCTTTCCTTTGGCGGCTACGGTGCTGTGGTTGTTCTGGGTGCTCGGAATCCAAATTGGTATCGACGGCTTGGTAGTGGCTATGGCCGGCTTGGTGCTGGTATTTTTCTCTCTCTGGGTGGGCCGCCGCTTTGCCGGAAAAGAAATGAAGGTTCTGGGTTGGTGTTTATTACTCGGCGGCTGCTTACTTACTGTTTCTAGCTTGCGCTGGCGGGGTAATGATTTGGGCGCCTCAGGGGCATGGCAGGTGTATTCGGATCAAGCCGTAGCAGAAGCCTTGGCAGCTAAGAAAAATGTGTTTGTGGATTTCACCGCCGCCTGGTGCCTCACCTGCCAAGTGAATAAAAGTTTGGTGCTTGAGCGTCCTGCGATGAAAAGTTTTTTCTTAGAAAAGGAAGTGGTGTTGTTTCGGGCTGATTGGACAAACAGCGATCCCCACATCACCAAAGCCTTGGAGCGCTACGGGCGTATCGGTGTTCCGCTCTATTTGGCGTTTCCTGGGGGCCGTGAGAAACCAGAAATTCTGCCGCAAATTTTGACAGAGAAAATTGTGCGTGAAGTATTTCCCTGAGACCCGAAAACGAAAAGGAGAGAAAATGAAAGTTGTTCCCTATGTACTAATGTGTTTATTAGCTCCCATGGCTGCGTTCGCAGTGCAAACCGGCAGCCCGGCCCCGGATTTTTCCGTGATGGATAGCAGTGGAAAAACCGTAAAACTTTCCGACTACAAAGGCAAAACCGTTGTGCTCGAGTGGCTAAACCACGGCTGCCCTTTTGTGAAAAAACACTACGAAAGCCACAATATGCAAGACTTACAAAAGAAATACACCGGTAAGGGCGTGGTATGGCTTTCCGTGATCTCTTCGGCTCCGGGCAAACAAGGCCACGGGGATGGTGCCAAAGTGGAAGAGGAAAGAAAAAAATTGCACGCCAATCCCACAGCGATTTTGCTCGATGAAAAAGGTGTTATGGGTAAAGCCTATGGCGCAGAGACCACGCCCCATATGTTTGTGATCAGTAAAGATGGCAAGCTTGTGTACCAAGGCGCCATCGATGATAAACCTTCCACGGAAAAAGAAGACGTGAAGGTGGCAAAGAACTATGTGAGCGCCGCCCTCGATTCTACTTTGGCCGGCAAGCCCGTGGCTGTAGCGCAGACCAAGGCGTATGGCTGCTCGGTGAAGTACTAAGTCATTTTTCTCGGCGGGAGTGCTGCTTTACAGTCATGTAGCAGTGGTTCAAATGGCAAACCGCAACATGGGGCGCCCCATGTTGCGGAGCGATGATCACAAAACCGTATCGCGCTTAAACAGCAAATCGTTCACTTCTGGATAATCGATGTTTTGATGCAAGCCCCGGCTTTCTTTTCGCGCTTGGGCCGAGGTAACAATCAACTCCGCCACCGTGATCAAATTTCGTAGCTCCACCAAATTTTTATGGATTTTCCGCTCCCAATAGCACTGGTTGATCTCTTGTTTTAAAAGTGCAATTCGGTGGGCAGCATGTTCTAAACGCCGGTTAGAACGCACAATGCCCACATAGTTCCACATCACTGTGCGGAGCTCATCCCAGCTGTGGGAAATGATCACTTCTTCTTCGTCTTCTTTGGCGAAACCCGGATTCCAGGGAGGAATTTCTTTGGAGGGAAAATCCCGCAAAGCCCGTAAAGCTTCTGTGGCATGCAAAGCAGCCCGCTGGGAATACACAGCTGCTTCCAAAAGCGAATTAGAGGCCAAACGGTTTGCTCCGTGGAGGCCCGTATGGCTCGCTTCGCCACTCACATAGAGGCCCAAGATGTTTGTGCGTCCGTATTCATCACTCATCACTCCGCCGCAGGTGTAGTGGGCGGCGGGCACCACGGGCACGGGCTCCCGCGTGAGATCAAAACCAAAACGGGCACAAGTGGCGGTGTTATGGGGGAAATGGCTTTGCACAAACTCGGCGCCTTTATGGGAAATATCGAGGTACACACATTCATCCCCCCGTCTTTTCATTTCCTTATCGATCGAAAGGGCCACCACATCCCGGGGCGCAAGCTCCATATCCTGGTGGTACTTAGCCATGAAACGCTCGCCCGCTTTATTCACTAAATAAGCGCCTTCGCCTCGCAAGGCCTCGCTGAGCAACGCGCTTTTGGCTTCCGGATGGTAGAGGCAAGTGGGGTGGAATTGGATGAATTCCATATTGGCCACCTGGGCACCCAAACGATGGGCCATGGCGATGCCATCACCCACGGAGGTGTCTGGGTTCGAAGTGTATTTATACACTTTGCCGGCGCCGCCGGTGGCGATCATGGTGATGGCGGCGCGCACGGAATAAACAGAATTAGTTGGTATGTGCAAAAGATAAGCACCCAAGCAGCGAGCGCCGAGGTTAGAACGAATGCGGGCAAGTTTATGATCCGAAACTAAATCGATGGCGATGGTTTCCGTGGCGAGTTCAATCTGTGGGTTAGCGCGGGCTTGGCGAATCAAAGCTTCCATGATCGCCCGGCCCGTGTGATCGGCCACATGCAAAATCCGTCGCCGCGAATGGCCGCCCTCTTGGGTGAAATCGTATTGGTCCTGGTGGCCTTCCCTGCGAGTGAATTGCACGCCACGGCGAATGAGATCCTGCACCCGATCGGGGCCTTCGGTTACAACGAGTCGGATGGCTTCTTCTTTGGCAATGCCACCGCCGGTGCGCAAGGTATCCTGAAAATGGGCTTCCACATCATCGCCCTCATTCATCACGGCGGCGATTCCACCTTGGGCCCATTGGGTAGCGCTTTCGGCTAAGTCCGCGGATTTGGTTACCACCAACACCCGGGCGCTGGGGTTGCGTTCGGCGAATTCCAACGCGAAATTGAGGCCGGCTATGCCGGAGCCAAGAACGAGAGCATCAACCTGTTTTGCCGATTGCATGGGGAGCTTGTATAATAACCCAGGGTAGAGTGGAATAGTGCAAGGAGGGCTCTAGATGCGTAAACCCATATTGTTCTTGGGAGTGGGATTTCTAGCGCTGGCTAGCTTGTTCTTTTATGCGGAGCATAATCGGCGGGAAACCCAAGAAATGGAAGCCCAGAAGGCCATTGAAGAGGTATTACGGGCCCAAAACCAATCTTTAGCGGCTCAGTTGGCCGATAGTTTTTCCCGGGTGGATCGGGATGCCCTGGGCGCCTTCCTTCGCAAAAAGAAAGCCGCCGGCTTTGTGACAGACACCGCTTTAGCTGAGCCCCAGGCGCCCAAATGGATCATTGTGGGCGAACAAAAGCTGCGGGCCGCGGGTGTGGTGGATGATGCGCTTTTAGAAGACGCTCTCGCCAAGCATCTCTTGGGCAATAAAAAGCTCGCACTCTATCCCACTAAGGGTAAATATTTTCTATTTGTGAAAGGCTCCGTGAATGGCGAAGTTTACGCCGCCGCTTATGCGCCGGAAGTCTTTTTCTCGGCCTTTCGCGCGAGTGGCGGAATTCGCACTTGGTTGGTCTTGAAAGATGGCACAGTAATCTACCATCCGAATTTCCGTTTTATTGGTTCCAATAGCGCGAATCTAAAACCCGTGGCTGCGGGCATTCGTGGTCTCAATGCAAATGATGGCTCTCTCTTTGTGCGATCCTATCTGAGCTTGGAAGGCAATCAAACCGTGGGTGCTTGGACACCCTTGCCGATCCTTGATCTTTTAGTGGGCAGCGAATGGGTGGATATGCCCGCCGCTTCCGCCACTTCCTTATTTTTCTGGTTGGCCGTGGGTGGTGCAATCTTAGGAGCGTTGGCTTTAGGTTGGGCCTTGAACTTTCGATTGCAGCCTAGGGAAGTAAAAGCGTTCGACGAAAGCCGCCTCGACCAAGACGCCATGGATTACCTTGAAGGCGCCCGCCACACGGCAGAGCAAGCTCTGGCTTTAGCTGAAGAACGCCAACAGCAGCTGGACGCCATGTTGTCTGAAAAACGGGAAGACTCTGAACGCCAGGGAGAAATGGAGTGGCGGATCGCAGTGCTGCAGGAATTCCAGGAGAAAATCCTGCCGAAGGTAACGGGAAAACAGGTATGGAGTGAGCTCTGCCAGCTGATCACGAGCCGCTCGCCCGGATTATCCGCCGTGTTCTATCGTTATTCCCCCTCTTCGTTCTCGCTGGTACCGGAAACTTTGCATGGCAAACAAGAATTGCCCGAGAGCGCCCAAGCCTATTTTCGGGATGCGCGCATTTTCATCGGCAATCCGAGCTTCTTGCCCCGTTTATTGGAAACGGAAGCCTTCCAGCAGTGGAACGCAAAGAGGGAGCGTCATATGCCCTTGCACCAGACAGATTTCCGCGCCTTTGCGATCCAATGTGCCGGGGTTCGGGGCGCTATTCTGTTGTATTTTGATCGTCGCATGAATGCCCAGGGCGAAATGGAAAATGCTCTAGATCTTTCCCTTTACCTGGCGGAACGAACAGCTACGTTTTGCGATAGCTTGGGGCACTTGCTACAATCTCTCTATGCAAAGGGAAGCGCCTGGCACATGGCAAGTTCGGCAAACCACGCTGGAAATCGATCTCAGCCTACTTAAACAAAATTATTCCCGTTTGCTGAAGCGAGCAAAAGGGGCGGAGCTAATGGTAGTGCTAAAAAGCAATGCCTATGGCCATTCCCATCGGGAAGTTTCCCGTTGTTTGGAGGAGCTGGATCCGAGTTCCCGCCTCCACGGCTATGGGGTGGCTACTGTGGAAGAGGGCATTGAACTTAGGCGGGAAGGCATCCGCCGGCCGATCTATGTGCTCTCCGGCATCCAGCACTATGATGAAGATCTCCATCGTTGTTTGGAAACCTGCGATCTCATCCCTGTGTGCTCTTCGATTTCGGTTTTAAAACAGATTTGTGCTGTCACAAAAAAAATGGAATCTGCTCGCACTTTGCATTTGAAATTTAATACGGGCATGAATCGTTTAGGCATTGATGCACAAGAGCATGCCGAATGTTTGCAGCTCGTGCGTGCGCATCCATTGGTAAAAGTAGAAGGATTGATGAGCCATTTTGCGGCGGCAGAAAATCCCAAACTTCCTCTCACAAAAAAACAGGTGAAAAATTTTCGGGCCTTGGTGCAGGAGTTTCATGCAGCAGGCATCCAACCCCGTTATCTCCATATGGCTAATTCTTTTGGCTTGGCAGGGCACTTATTTCCAGAAGGAAATTTGGCGCGGGTTGGTTTGCATCTCTATGGTTTTGGGGATCCGGAGATGCGGCCCGTAGCCCATTGGACAGCCCAAGTGTACCAAGTGCGTGAATTAAAAAAAGGTGAACCCGTTGGTTATGGCAGCCGTTTTCGCGCGAAAAAGAAAATGCGTATGGCGGTGCTGGGAGTAGGTTACGGGGATGGCTACCGCAGGATTTTTTCTAATCGCGCCGAAGTTTTATTAAAAGGCAAACGCTGCCCAGTGATTGGCTCCGTGAGCATGGATCTTACGGCTATTGATGTTTCAGCCGTGAAGCATGTTTCTTGTGAGGATCGGGCCGTGCTCCTTGGCAAGGATGGAAAAGATTCCATTACTGCGGAAGAACTGGCCGATCACGCAAAAACGATTTCCTGGGAGATTCTCACGGGCATCTCTCCTAGAGTGCCCAGGGTGTTCAAATGACAGCTGAAATTTTATCCTGGCTCATTCGCGATAATACCAATGTGATCCGTGGCCCGTTTGCGCACAACGAAGTGTTGCAATTGATTAAGAAGGGCCAGCTCAAGGGCAAGGTGGAAATTTCCCAAGCCAATTCCTATTGGTTTGCCATCGAAGAGCAAGAAGAACTGGCAAAATTTTTTCCAGAATTAGGTTTAGAAGTAAAAGAACAGCAAACGCAGATGACCGCGACCCTCAACCAAGCGGAACAATCAGTGGATATGACTCAGTTCACTTCAGTGCCAACAACTGAAATAAAAATCGACGAGGATTTGCTTTCTTCGGCCTCTGGCCAGATGCAATGGCTGAATGAAGAAGTGGCCATGGAATTTGGCGAGGACGAAACAGGCAGCACCCAAGCCACCCAAGAGATGATGCAGCGGGCATCCGTGAAGGCGGATACTTTGCCCAGCGAATTTAAAAGTGCTCAAGGGGAACGGCCAAAGCCCATGGATGCCGTATTAAAAGCGCCAGAAAAAGGCGCCTCAGCCTATCGGCAGGGCCAATCTAATATGGTGCATATTCCCTTAGATCGGGCCGAGAGTGTTCCTAAAATGGTGCACGCAGGATCTGAAACTAATGAGGGCGGGGGAAAGAAAAAGCTCATTTTCGCCCTGGTGGCGGTGGGCATAGCGGTGTTTGGTCTTGTGGAGTGGATGGGGGCGAAGCCCGCTAGCGTTCCTTTGCAAACCAAATCTCATTTAGTTAATGGCGATGCCCGCACGGCTTTGGAAAAGTCTTTGCTGCTCTATAATTTAGAGGGCGCCAAAGAGGCCTTGGCCGAGTGGGAAATGAATCCCCTGTCTAAAGGGCAAGTAGCCTTGCCTATAGCTGTAGCTCTGATTAAAAAAGAATTTTTATTCGATACAGATGGCGCTTTGCTCTCGTTGCAAACCGCAAAATCTTTGGCCAAGGGAAATTCTTTAGAGCCAGAAGTGGATAATCTTATGGCCAACTATTCTTTCGAGCGGGATAAGAGCGATTCCCTCGCGGAATTTCGCCGGCTATTTGCGGCGCAGCCTGCGAACCAAGTTTTTCATTACAATTTAGCTTTGGCCCTATTGCGCAATGGCTTGGCGGCAGAAGCCTCGCGTTCGGCCGCGGCGGCGAATGTGGGGAAAGATCCCTTGGTAGCGGATTTTGCGATCCTTGCTGGCTGGGCGAAGGAAGTAGCTAGCGGTGGTAATGATCCTTCTGCGGAAGCCGCTTATGCCAAGGCCTTGGAGCATGTGCCCTATTCCGCTAAGGCCCGCCTTGGCCTCGGCATTTATCATTTACGAAAGGGGGGAATGCGGGCGTCGGAAGCGGATTTCCGGGCATTCCTGGATGCTTTGCCCGAGCTAGATCCTCCCACCCAAGTAACAAATTTTCGTAAAATGGCGGACACTGAGTTTTATCAGTTTGCCCGGGCCCAGCTCAGGGAGTTGAATGTGCCCTTGGGAGCTGCGGGCAATAAACCTTCCCCTTTGGTGATGGCTGTGGACGCTGTGCTCTCCTGCTTGCAAAATCGCACGGGCGAAGCAGGTAAGATTTTAGAAGGCGCGCTATCGGCGGCACCGGGCGATCCCCATTTGCTGAAAGCCGTGGGTTATCACCGTTGGAAAGAAGGGCGTTACCAGGAAATTATTGATCTCTTGAAAGAGATCCCTAGAGAAAAGCAAGGTTTTGCGATTGGTTTTTTATTGGCAAAATCTTATGGCAAAGTGGGCCGCTTAGAAATAGCGGAAAAATATTTAGAAGCTCTTACAGCTTCCCACCCCCAACGGAGCGATGGTTGGTCGCTCCTCGGCAGCGTGCAGCTCCAGAGAGGAAAAAAGGATTTGGCGATAAAATCTTTGTCCAAGGCCTTGGAGCAAGACTCTTTTGATCTTTTGGCCCTGCGGGGCCTCGACCATTTGGGGCAGGGTAAGGTATTGTCCCCCGAACTGGCTCGCAATCTTCCTTTCTAGAGGTTCCCTTGTTGCAAACCTTCGCTGCCGCCTATTATTCCGCTAAGAATCGCAAAAAGATTTCCCAATATGCTGTGGCCGATCTCGATACCGCTGCTCACCTTTGGGGGGGCCTAGATAATTCCCGGGCTTTCCGCAATGTGTTGGTGGGAGAGCCGGAGCGGAGGGGTGAAATTTGGCAGGCATGGATCAGCGCTAATGAAATTGAACTTAGTGATGAAAATATTTTTTATGTGCTCCGCCACACAGCTAAACTAAAAACAGGTTCCTTTGAGCGTTGGGCCGTGTACTGCGCTTTGGATCTCCATGAACCTAAACTTTTTATCCACGAAGATGTGGTGAACGAGGGTGTGGAACGGGCCCGCCAGGCTACTGAAGCATGTGAAACCGATATGGCTCCCATTTTTGTGGGCTATGAAGAGAGTCTTTATCGAGACGTGCGCCAAGTGTTGGAAAAGGCCGTAACAAACCAAACGCCACTATTAGTGTATGAAGAGTCTGCCACTTCTAAGCATACGGTTTGGCCTCTAAGCGATAAGGATGCCACGCAAAAACTGAAAAAACTTTTAGACGATCAACCGCTCTTTCTCCTGGATGGTCACCATCGTTTGGCTGCCGCCAAAGAAAACCACCGCCACGGTTTGGGCGACGGAAAAATCCTCGCCTGCCTCTGTTCCATGGATGTTAACGATACCCTCATTCTTCCCATTCATCGCACCGTGCACTATAGCCGCTGGATGCTCCCGGATGCTATGTTCGCCGATCTCACCCGATCCGGTTGCAAAGTAACAGAGCTCACGGAAACAAAAGTGACTGCCCTCGAAAATTATTTAACCAAAGAAATGCCCACTGGTGCCTATTGTTTGGCTTTGCATTCCTATTCTGCCTTGCCTCGTTTAGTGCAATTGCCCTCGGCCTCCCAATTGCCACAAGCTTTAGCACCTTTAGCGGTGGCTCGTTTAGATCACTTGGTGCTGGAATCTCATCCGCAAGCCACCGCAATTCCCGTGGCCAGCTTGGAATTGGTGCTGGAGCAACTCGCCCTCGACCAATGCCAGGCCGCATTTTTCTTGCCTGCGGTGCAAGCTTCTCAGGTGCGAGCTGTTGCACTCGCGAAATTAAAGATGCCACGCAAATCTACGCGTTTTGTGCCGAAGCCGGCGCTGGGATTAATTTGCCGGCCGTGGATGGTAAGTTAATCTGTTTTTCAGTTCACGGTTCACCACCGAGACAGTGAACTGAGAACTGTGAACCGAGAACAGAACAACTGTTCCAAAATCCTATAGTCGCGCCTGCCTAAAATAAATTTCCTTCACAATATCTTTTCCCAAGCTTGCGTTAATGCGCCGGAGAATCAAATGCCGTTTGGACGTTAGCTCCGTAGTCCAAATAGGGTGTTGGGTTTCCACAAACAAAATTCCATTTTTAAAAGATTTGGGGCGGGCCTGTCGGGCAATATCGGCCCCCACGGATTGGGGCCAAGCTCCAAATACCTGAATCTCTTCGTTCACATTTTTCGGCATGGTCATCTGCATGAAATCTTTTAGGAGATCTCCTAGTGCTGAGGGACCAGATTTTTTCGCACGTTGCAGGGCCATGGGTTTTTGTACCAATTGAACTGTGTTACACACAAGGCATGGGGCGCCTTTCTCGTCGTATAACTCTATGCATTATATTACTGGCATTTTCCGGCTGCGGCTACCATTTCCAGGGCAATCGTAATCCCTTGAAAGAATTGGGTGTGGAAAAAGTCTATGTAGTCCAATTTAAGAACACCACCTATCGCCCGGGCATTGAACAATTATTTTCTTCGGCCATGATCCGGGAAATCCAAAAGGCGGGCTCCTTTCGTTTGGTGAATTCCCGGGAAGAGGCGGATGCGATTCTTACTGGGCAGATTTCTGGGGCTGACACAAGCATTGCATCCTCTAAATCCGTATTAATCGATGCAAAAAACACTGTGGATGTAGCCGCCGAATACAACACAGGCGTGCAATGTTCCGTGGATCTTGTGGATCGCACGGGGCGCACTATTTTTTCCCAATCCATCAACAGCAACAAAATTTATCCCGGTGCCGCTCGCTTAGGCAGTGAGGGTGCCACGAATGCTTTGATCAATGATAGTGAACAACGTTTAGCGATCCAGTTTTTGGCGTCGCAAATGATGGCCAGCGTTTACCAGCGCATGGTGGACACTTTCTGATGGCTGCAGCCGCCGAAAATAAAATCCGCGAAGAACTCCAGCGCAAAAAAATCCGGGAAGTGTATGTGCTGGCGGGCGAGGATGCTTTTAAGCAGGATTACTACGCTGATCGCATCCAAGAGGCGGCCTTTCCCGAAGGCGTTCAAAAACAGATTCTTTATGGTGATGAAGTAGATCCTAACCAATTGCTGGAACAAGTGCGCACACTCTCGCTCTGGGATCCCCATAAATTTTTACTTGTACGCCAAGCGGAGCGATTCACGGCCAAGCAATGGGAAGCTTTGCTACCACTTCTAAAAGAGCCGCTAGAGCGCTGTGTGGTGGTGTTCCAAAGTGCAAAGGCTGATGCTCGTCTTAAGTTTTTCCAAGCTTTAGGTAAAGCTGGAGAGCGGGCAGCCCTCGTAAAATTAGAGCCGGCCCAGGGGAGTGAATGGAATTTTTGGCTGCAGACTTTTTTGCGGGAAAGCAAATTGGATGTTGACGACGAAGCCCGCCTGCTCCTTGCTCACTGGACCGCCGGCTCCCTTTCCGATTTAAAACACACACTAGAGCGAGCAGCGCTTTTTGCTGGCGCCGAGAAAATTAGAAAAGAACATGTGCTGGCTGTGGGTTTTAAAGTTTCTCCGGAAGATGTGTTTCGTTTTACGGAAAAATTATTGTCCGGCGATCGCCAAGCCTCTTTGGTATTATTGGAATCTTTGCTGAGCCAAGGGGAAGAACCGTTGGCATTGGTGGGATTATTATCTCGCCAGTACCGTTGGCTGTTGGCAATCCTCACCCATCGGGCCGAGGGCAAAACTGATGGTGCTATCGCTTCCGCTGCTGGGATTTTTCCCGCTGCGGGCAAGGTGCTCTTTCCCGCCGCTAAACGCATGGGCAGTAAATCAGTGATCCGGGGTCTCAACGCTTTGGCGGAAACAGATCACGGGCTAAAAAGCTCCCGCTTGCCAAGGGAGCAAATGCTCACCGAACTAGTAGTGCAGCTCACAGAGATCTAACTTCAGAAATAGAAAAGCCAGGGGTTCAACCCTGGCTTTTTGTTAGAACTTGAAAAGAAAAAATTAAGCGTTGGCGGAAGCTAGCGCTTTGTTTTTTGCTTTTTGTAGCCGAGAAATTTTTCTTGCGGCCCGTCTTTTAGGGATGGATCCACGATGGGCAGCTTTTGCTAGCACAGAAGCGGCCTCGGTCAAGTTGGCAGTTTTTGCGTCCTTACGGATCGACTCCATGGTTTTTTGCGCAACCGTTTTCACGGCAGAACGGCGGGAACGATTTTGTTCCGTACGTTTGATGATTTGGCGGTTACGCTTCTCGGCAGACTTATGATTGGCCATGGATTCTTATTCCTCTTCGTCAAATTTGGAAGGTGTCCAAGGATCTTCTTCGTCAGAATCCTCGGTATCGTCTTCGTTATATTCTTCCCAGCTTTCACTTTCCTCATCGGTTTCTTCGTCAGAATCCTTCATGGGAGAGAGATTGCGATTTTTCAATTCTTCTGCGCGGAACAAAGAAGAGCCAGCGAATCCACCCACAGCAGCGGCTACGGCAGCAGCTTTTTTAGGAGCGGCTTTCTTAGGAGCAGCCTTCTTGGCAGCTTTCTTAGCTGTCTTTTTAGGAGCAGCTTTTTTAGTGGCTTTTTTAGCTGACTTTTTAGGGGCAGCTTTTTTGGTCGCCTTTTTAGCTGACTTTTTGGGGGCAGCTTTTTTGGTCGCTTTTTTTGCAGTCTTCTTGGTTTTCTTTTTGGCCATGAACTCTCTCCTAAACATTTGAGTAAAATGGTAAAACTGGGAAATGGCCCCCTCTTCATCCCACGGGGCCTAAAAATTTACAAGCGCTAGTGTTTGAGTTTGTTTATGTCGTCGGAAATCCTGGCGGCCCCATTACCCCCATTGAAACGCTCCAGGGGGTTGGTCCATTGCACGCCAGCCAGTTGGGGGTCATTGGTGCCTTTGCCCCCGCTTTTTAGGGAGCTAAAGGACACAAAACGCACGGAATAGCCGCTGCGCCCCATGTCCAGACCCAGCTCAGAATTGGATTCAATACCCATATTGGGGTTATTCGTGTCGGCTGCGGTCTTTTGGTTGTTCCAGGAAGTTAATTGGCGCTTATAGGGATCTTCCATGCCGGCCACGGTGAAGCGGCGGCCATAGGAGCGGGCATAGGCCTGGAGCTGGGGCTCATCGGTGAGCATGGGATCCGGGATATAGTGAAAAATTGTCTCTTTGCTATTGCGTAAATAACCCTGGAGTAAGCCGAATTTTGCATCGCTTTGTATGATGCTTAAAAACTCCGCGAATCTACCGCTCTCTAGGGATTCCCTATCCTTGGCATCGGCCACTAGGTATTGGTTCACTTTGTCGCGGATGAAGCGCAGGTCGTTCCCATTGGTGCCATTCACGGGATAAACCGGGGCCACCAGGGAAAAGAATTTCCCGCCATACACAGGATTATCTTCAAATTTGCCAATCACATCCTGCTGAAAGTTAGCGGGGGGATTGTAGTAACCGATTTCCCAGGGGGCATAGGCCCCAGCTAAGCGGGGTCCATAATCTAATCGTCGCAAGGAAACCACAGCGTTCCGTAGGTAACCTAGGTGGGCGTTGGTGGAAAAGCCTCGCTGGTTGGAAGTGGTATCCCCATCGGCCACAAGCACATTCGGAAAGGCGTAAGAGAAACCGGTGATCTGATCATCCCTGGATTCATTCAAGAAGCTACGGCCCACCTGCGCCTTACCCAACATCATTTTGAGCATGCCATCATCGGTTTTTTCTGGATTAAGATCCTTGCCCACCCGGCTACCAAAGGGCTTTGCCGCCGAATAGGCCGAAAGGGTTACGATGCCATTGCCACCAAAGGGGGAAAAAAGGAGACGGGCCTTGGCCTGCAGGCGAACCGCATAGTAGGTGAGCACATTGGGATTTTTGGTAACTCCAAAAGGAAAGCGGGAAATTACCCGTACTTCCCGGTACTGGCTACAGTTACCGTTATCGCCATTATCAAGGGATTTAAAAAAGGAGTTGGCGAAGGCGGCTCGGCCCGTAAGATCATCGAACTTGGCTAGGATCGGAGGATTTTTTAAATTGGGATTTTGTTCCGTATTGCCGGGGGTGGTGGGGAGAAGTTCCGTGAGTTCGATCTCCGAAAAGTTGCCGTTATCCCCAGAAACGGACGGTAAATTATTGCGGGCGCTTAAGAAAGCTTGGATGGGCCGTTCGAAATAATCCAAGGTTTTATTGGATCCGGCTGGGGCCAAGCCTTTCAAGGAACTCATGGTTTCCTCGGTGATTGTGGCGCTTAGGCCCTCGCTACTGAGACTCATATTCAAGGCTTCTTCAAAATTATCAATGCGGGCCCGGAGCAGCGCCATGCGGGGTAATACCCCTAGGCGTTCGATGCCATCGGAAAAAGGAAAGGGATCGTCAGAATCATTGCCCACGGAAAAGAAAGGATCAGCAGCTTTGATAGGATCTAGGCCAAAGAGCCAGGCGATAAGGAATTTCTGATTGATCAAGGTGCGGCTGTAACAGTCTTCAAGTTTTTTATTGATGATTTGTGAGGTAGCTCGGCGAACGGCGGCCACGATCGGATCCGCTACCCCCCAACCTCCCCCGGAGGGGAATTCCGGAATACCCGCCACTTTGTTTTTTTGGCAGTAGTTGTTGTCTTTGTCGAAGATGATGCAAACCGAAGGCAGGTAACTAAAGCCAGGCGCTGGAGGGGGTTCGTTATTATTGAATTCCCGGGGATCATCGAACGCAAAATCATAACGGGCATCCGCAGCTGTATTGGTGGTGGCGGCACATTGGGGAATTTTCTGCCCCTGGTGGTTCAAGGGAAAACATGGCATGGCCACATACTGGCCCCGGGTGGTGTAATAAAACAAAAATTCTTTAAGAGCCCGGCGCATTTCGTAATTGAGGTAGGCCACGCTCGTGAGCTGGCGGGCTTGGGTAGCGGCACCGGCATAGGCAGCTGCGTCGGCGGCGTTTTGCAAATTGATCTTGGCGTGCACCAACATGCCGATATTGGTGGTGAAGGCGAACAACAGAATCATCGTGGACGCAAAAAGGGCCATGAAGATGGCCGCTTGTCCGCGCTCTTCTCGAAGCTTACGGGGAACTTTTCGGAGCATTCTAGAATTTTACGTTTCTAGGAGGCGGGGGTCAAAAACTCTTTCGATGGAGCAAAAAGGAACTAGCATCGGATGATGGTTACAGACCGCCACGGGCTTTCCTTCTTCCACCACCAGGAAATACCCGGGCTTTTCTATTTGACTGCGCAATCCATCGAACACCGCTAAATTTCCGTTTCGAACCTTCGCCGCCTGTTCGCTATTGCATTCTACCTGGCAGAGATGCGAAAGAGCCTCGCCGATAGAACGCAAAGGCACTTTTTCCCCAGGCATTTCTAAAATTTCTCGCAGTGGCAGCGCATCTTCCACACGGAAAGAGGAGGATTGCGTGCGACGTAAGCTTTTCAAATAGGCGGAACTGCCCGCAGCCTTGGCCAGATCCGCGGCCAACACTCGCACATAGGTGCCCCCGGAGCAGCCCACACGGAAACGTAAAGAATTGCCTTCCACGGCCAAGATTTTAAATTCTTTCACCTGCACTTCCCGGGATTTCACTTCCACGGTTTTTCCTTCCCGGGCGTATTGGTATAGGGCTTTGCCTTTTACTTTGATCGCCGAGTAGGCCGGAGGAGTTTGCTGAATGCGACCCGTGAGTTTTTGCGCCAAGGCTTGCCACTCGTCTAAGGTGAGATTGGGCACGGCAGTGTTTTCTACGATTTCACCCGTGAGATCTCCTGTGTCGGTGGCAGAGCCCAGCACGGCTTCTGCCTCATATGCCTTTTCCCCTTCCAGAAGAAAGCGGGCCACTTTTGTGCCTTCTCCCACTAAAGCCACAAGCAGGCCTGTAGCAAAAGGATCTAGTGTGCCGCCGTGACCAATGCGTGTGAAATCATGTTTAAGTTTTAGCTGGTTGAGCACATGGGCGGAGCTTACGCCGTCTGGTTTATCCACGAGCAAAATGCCCGAGCGAGAATTGGGCATAGGTTAGTCCTGTTCGGAATCGTCTTTAGCGGCAGCAGCTTTTTTCTCTATTTCCGCGGCTTCCTGGAGTGCGGTGTTTATCACTACAGCGCGATCGAAAATACGGTCGAATTTAAAAATCAGGTGCGGATGCACTTTCATGGAAATGCGCTTAATCAACAATCGATGCACAAAGGAACTCGCGGAGCGCAGAGCCTCTAGCGCGCCCTTTACGGCAGGATCCTTTTCTTCTTTGCCCATGAACGAAACCCAAACAGTGGCATTGCGCATATCTTCCGATAGATCCACACCGGAAACGGTGACCATGCCTACAGCTTCCAAGCGAGGATCGCTGATGTCTTTACGGAAAATGGTCACAAGTTCCTCGCGGATTGCGTTGGCTACTTGTCTGTGTCTGCGAGAAAGTTCAGCCATATTAGAGAGATTGTTTCACCAGCTCCACGTGGAAGGCGTTGATGATATCTCCCGGTTGGAAGGCTTCGAAGTTTTCTACGCCGATACCGCACTCTTGGCCCTTGATGGTTTCGGAGGCGTCGTCTTTAAAGCGGCGCAGGGAAACAACTTTGCCTTCGGCCACGATTTCTTTCCCGCGGGTAACACGAGCAAAAGCATTACGCATGATTTTGCCATCTGTAACTACGGATCCGGCCACGGTGCCGAGTTTCGAAACGTTGAAAACTTGTTTTACTTCGGCCTTGCCCATAGGAGATTCTTTGCGGATTGGTTCCAGCAAGCTTTCCATGGTGGCGCGCACATCATCGAGCAATTGGTAGATGATAGTGAAGTGTTTGATTTCTACTTTTTCTCGTCTTGCGGCTTCGCGGGCATTGTTATCGGGTTTGGAATTAAATCCGAGAATTTGCGCTTTTGCCGTTTTGGCAAGCAACACATCATTCTCCGTGATGGCGCCCACGCTGGCTTGCAGCACTTTGGCTTTTACTTTTCCACTCTGGATTTTCTCAATGGATTCCTTGATGGCTTCCGTGGAACCGAATACATCCGCTTTTACGATGAGGTTCAGCTCTTTTACGCCAGGGGTGGGCACTTTGCTCAAGAAATCTTCGAGAGTAAGAGTTTTGGAAGCTGATAATTGGGCCTTTTCTTCCAAGATTTTGTTTTTGCGGTTCTGGGATACTTCCCGGGCCGCTTCTTCATTTTTTACAATGTAGAAAATGTCACCGGCACTGGGCACTTCGTTGAGGCCAATGATTTCCACAGGAAAACCAGGCTTCACTTCGGGCACGTTTTTGCCTTTATCGTTCATCATGGCGCGCACGCGGCCATAAGCGGTTCCTACCACGATGGCATCACCTGCTTTGAGCGTGCCTTCATTCACCAAAAGATCTGCCACGATACCGCGGCCTTTTTCCATGCGGGCTTCCAATACCACGCCTTCTGCACTGCGATCGGGATTGGCTTTTAGCTCTAGCATTTCCGCTTGTAGTTGGATCGTATCTAAAAGATCACTGAGGCCCGTTTTCTTGAGGGCGGAAACTCCCACCATCGGTACTTCGCCGCCCCACTCTTCCACGAGAAGATTGTTTACAGATAAATCCTTTTTCACCTTTTCTAAATTGGCGTTAGGTTTATCAATTTTGTTGGCAGCCACAATGATGGGCACGCCGGCAGTTTGGGCATGTTTGATGGCTTCTTGGGTTTGCGGCATGATCGAATCGTCTGCAGCTACCACGAGCACCACGATGTCGGTAACATTTGCGCCCCGGGAGCGCATATTGGCAAAAGCTTCGTGGCCAGGAGTATCTAAGAAGGTGAGTGGCTTGTTATTCACGATAACAGAATAAGCGCCGATATGCTGAGTGATGCCGCCGGCCTCCCCAGAAACCACATTGGCGTTGCGGATCGCATCTAAGAGCGAAGTTTTACCGTGGTCCACGTGACCCATCACAGTGATCACTGGTGGGCGGGGCTGCATGCTTTCGGCGGAATCTTCGGTTTTGAGGGCCGCGGCTTCGTTAAAGGCCACGTTTTCAATTTCCCAGCCGAATTCTCCGGCGATCACGGAGGCGGTGTCGAAATCGATGGTTTGATTGATGGAAGCCATCACACCCAAATCCATGAGTTTCTTCATGATCACGGTGGCTTTTTCACCCATGCGTTGGGCAAATTCGGAAACCACCACTTTATTTTCAATGCGAATTTTCTTTTTATGAGCAGCCATCTCGGTGATTTCGGTGCGCTTCACTTGTTTACCTGGGGGTAATTTTTTACGTTTGGGTTGGAACACCAATTCACGCTTGCGGAAATCGGAAATGCGAATTTCTTCAGGCGTAGGGCCGCGAGTGGTGTTGCCGCGTTGTTTGCCTTTTACCTCTTCCTCTTTGGCAATATAGGAAGTGATAGGTTGAAACATTTCTGTGCTATCGGAAACGCGCTCTTTAATAATGGGTTTGCGTTTTTCCGCGCCAGCGCCAGGGCCACCAGGCGTACGGTATGTGGGGGAGCTTTCTCTTGTGGCAGAGGCAGGAGGAGCAGCTTGCACAATCTTTAGGCGACGTGCGGAAAACTCGTCTAACAATTCGTCTTTTTCAATAACCCGTTGGTTGTTATTGGGTGTGCGGAAAATTACCTTGGTGCCGGGAGCATTGGCTCTTGGAGAATATTCTTCCGTGGAACGAACGCTCTGCTTTTCTACGGGTTCAACTATTTCTTCCGCTACTGCTGGTGCGCTTTCTTTAGCCGTAATGATTTCTTCAAAAACCGGGGCTGCTTCTTCAGGCAAACTCTCTACTTCTTCTGCAGCGGGAAAATGCGAAGGTTCTGCAGAAACTTCTTGAGCAGAACTCGGGCTTTCGGCTTCGCTTTCAGCGCCCGTGCGACGCTTGATGATTTTGCGTTTAGCAGGTGAATCAGAGGTTTTTGCGGCGTCGGTTTTCGCTTTGGTTTTGACAGGAGCAGGGGCTTCACTAGTGGAGGCGGCTGCAGATTTTTTGGCTACTTTTTTAGTGGCGGCAGGAGCTGCGGCGGCGGTGCGTTTTTTCACGGTTCCACCCGCAGAGGATGAGCCCCTTTTCTCCTTTTTCAAGGCTTCCCGGATCGCATTGGCTTGATCCGTAGCGAGGCTGCTCATGTGGCTTTTCACCTCGATATTGATCTGCTTGAGCTTGTCCAGCAGAGCAAAGGAATCGATCCCTAGCTCTTTCGCTAGCTCATAGACTTTCAAGGACTCTTGCTCGGTCATTCTCTGCTCTCCCAGTCTTTCGGCCAACCATTACGCGGCTTGAGCGTTAACTACTTCTTTTCCCCTTCGCTATTGCTGGCGCTGGCTATGGCTTCTTTCAGCCGAGCGTCTGCATTGGCGATCGTGGCATTTTTATTCAAATCGGGTCCGCTGGACACCACATTATCAAGACGGCCAGAGGCCGCTTCTTCACCCATGGCTTGCACCGCGGCTTGTGCTTTGCGCTTTAATTCTGCAGCAGCACCTTCGTTATCGAAACCAGGAATTCTAGCCAAGGTTTCTGGAGTTTGTTTGGAAAGATCCAACACATTCAAGAAACCACATTGGTAGATCGACTGGGCCAACGTATCTGTGAGGCCTTCGATGTTTTTTAGGTTAGTGATAGCGTTTTTGGTGCGGCTATCCAGCTTAGATTTAGAAAGAATGTCTACTTTCCAACCCGTGATCTGGGAAGCGAGGCGCACGTTTTGGCCTTTGCGTCCGATCGCGAGGGAGAGTTGATCGTCTTCCACCACGATCTCGAGGGTGTTGGTGGCAGGAATCACACGCACCATGGAAATTTCTGCGGGAGCTAGAGCGGAACGCACGAATACGGTTACGTCTTCGTTCCAAGGAATAATATCAATTTTTTCCCCACGAAGTTCTTGCACCACGTTTTGCACGCGGATGCCTTTCATTCCCACGCAGGCACCCACGGGATCCACGTCGCGGTCGTTAGAGTACACAGCGATTTTAGCGCGTTCACCCGGTTCCCGCACGCAGAGGCGGATTTCCACCACTTCTTCGGAAATTTCTGGAACTTCCATTTCGAAGAGCTGGATCAAATAGTTGGGGGCTGTGCGAGAAAGCACGAGTTGCGGGCCACGGGCGGATTCAGCCACGTCTTCCAAGAGGGCTTGCACGCGATCTCCGGGCTTGTATTGTTCGCCAGGGATGATGCCTTGGCGGGGCATGATGGCCTCGGTGCGGCCTAGATCCACGATCACAGCACCACGCTCCACGCGGCGGGCGATGCCGCTGATGATCTGGCCTTTACGACCAATGAATTCTTTGTAAATGATGTCGCGTTCAGCATCTCGCACTTTTTGTAAGATGATTTGGCGAGCGGTTTGCGCATCGATGCGGCCGAAATTCACGGCTTCTAATTTGATGCCGAGTTCATCGTTGAGTTTAGCTTCTTCATCGAGCTTTTTGGCTTCATCGAGGGCTATTTCGCGGTCGTCGTCGGCGATTTTATCGTCGGATTCTACCACGCGTTTAAATTGAAAAATTTCTACTTCACCGGCTTCATCGTTCCAGTGGGCTTCTAGTTCTGCCGTGGGCCCGAGTTTTTTCCGGGCGGCCATGAGCATAGCTTGCTCGAGAGCTTCGATAATAATTTCACGGCTGATGCCACGGTCTTTGCCTACGGCATCAATCACTCTGCTGAGTTCGGAGAAGTTCATGGTTTATCCTTCTTTACTGGTTTCTCTTTCGTTTATGCTTTGTTGTCCACGTCTAGGTGACTCACGATATCCAGGTTCGCCTTGGTGATCAGGGCGAAGGGTATCTTGATCGTTTCCCTATCAGCTTCCAACTCCACGGAATCTCCGGCATAGCCTTTGAGAATTCCGAAAAAATTCTTCTGCTTCTGATGGTGCTCGAAGTACTTGCCGTTCCCCATTTCCACCTCAGTGAGGGGGCGATAGGTTTTGATCTGTGCCCGTTGGCCCACGTGTTTCAAGAAATCAGAAGGTTTCTTGAGCGGACGATCGAGTCCAGGGCTAGAAACTTCCAAAGTGAAAGTATCCGGCAGCACGGATTCGAATTCTGCGCCTTCGAACAAAGCATCCAAGCCATGGTCTACGGCAACACAATCATCGAACGAAATGGCCTTGCCTGCTTGGCTCTCAATAAAAAGACGTAGCACCGCTCCCCCGTGGGAACTGCTGGGTTGGTATTCCAAATCCAGCAACTCGTAACCTAGGCTACGCACCTGAGGGGAGAGTAAAGCTTCGATCCGGCTCGCAAGGGAGCTAGGCCCATTCGTCATCTTCTATTGAATCCATTATTCGGTGTTCTTCGCGAACCCCACCGCCTTTGAGAGGACCTTTCCTTCAAAGCGCGACCGAACTAGACGTGCGAGCTTAAAAAAAAAGCCCCTCAGGACAGAGAAGCTCACAGGCTGTATATCAAATGGGTTGGGGAAACGCAAGGCGTGAAGGCTGCTGAATTCATTAAGGAAAGTGGATTTATGGGGGCTTTTCTCTAGGAAAAAGCCGGTTTCTTGTTGATTTGACAGGGTTTCTCCCTGCGAGGGACAATATTTTTGGAGGAAAAGGATGGCCTCCTTCACTATGCATTCATTTCGATTTTTCCTTCTGTGTGTAGCATTTCTCGCCAGCGCTTGTTCCGCTCGGGCGCCAGGCAACGGCGATCCGGATCGCATCACTAATTTTACGGGCTGTGTGCTACCGAAGGATCAAGGCCAAGGTAGTTTGCAAGGCGCCTGGAGCAGCCTCCCCATTCCGATCGTGTTCGATAAAGATTTTTATGTAACGGACCAAGGCGAAGCCATGCCGGCTTTAAGAAATGCCGTGAACACTTGGAACAATTGGGCCGGCATGAGGGGCATGCAGGCTTTTTCGATTCGGCTCGATGGCTCCGATTCCACGGCAGGCATGGAAATTCCTGAAATCACCGAGTGTGTGCAAGAAGCGTATTCTTCTTCGGTTACAGATATGGTGGGCATTTGGAAAATTGCTACCAGTGGCTTTCACCGCAACCGCCGGCCCAGTTGCCTTACTCAGCAGAAAATTCTGCCTGATGGCATCCAAGGGCAAACGGCCTGGGTGAGCCGTGGCCGCAGCATTGTGGGCGCCAGTGTGTTGCTGAATTTTGAAAATTACAATGCGCCGGGAAAACAATTGGTGGACGTGGAAAGCCTGATGCTACACGAGCTTGGGCATGTGCTGGGATTATTACATAGTTGCAAATCCGGAGATAGCGATCAAACTAGCTCTCCTTATTGTGATGCGGCTGCTAGTAAGTACCGAGATGCCGTGATGTATCCGGGATTGGCTACGGCGCAGGAACGCCGGAGTTTAAGGCAGAATGATTACAATCGGGTGAATTGTTTGTATTGAGCTTTACCCGGGGTGAAAACTCAGCTGCTATATATAATGGTGTATAAAAACTAATCCCCGTACCAAAAAAGTATGCAAACCGCAGCGCCCAACGATAACGATACCAATCCAGCATTTCTTGCATTTTGCATCACTCCATTATGCATTAGATTATGCGGGCGAGCGTTTCTGCTAAAATAGTCATCTAAGAATCTGGTGCGATTGGGGAAAAGAGAGCGGAACGATTGCCTTAGTTCTTCGTCGGGCTCCAAATACCTAGCCACTGATTCGGCAAAGTTTTCCTCTATGCTCGTGTTGGCGTAACGGGATACAATAAGTGGATCCAACATCGCTGCTTTTTCCCAGGCATTTACCATATCCTTTGAAAAATAAAATTGATCAGCGATATGACCAAATTCGTGAGCTAAGAGCTCGCCCAAATTTTGCTCAATCACGATATAAATTACTTTTTGATTATTAACTGGTGTACCACCGGTATAGCGCTGATTTCTGAAGATGGGGAGACGAATTTTTTTCAACAAATGGATATGAGACGAAGGCAAAAGAGCAATATGCTCCGCGAGCATTTCTTTTGTGCCCTTATACCCCTCTAGGCCGCTTATTTTTATTTTATGAATTTTTCCATTCGGTAAAGTTACCAATACAGATTGTACTCTTTCTTTACGATCTTTAATTATCTGGATATTTTTTCTGCCAACTCGTTGCACTCCTGGAGCGAGCAAATCCGATTGGGCATGGGGGGTATAAGACCAGCGAACTGAATCCGTTTGATCGCCGTTTTCTATTTGCCACTTTATTTTTTCAGCCTGATTTCTGCGCTGCTCTTCGGTGATTTTAGAATAATATTTCTCGCAAGCGCTCTGGGTTGAAGCGTGGGCGGTAGAAATGAAAAAGAACAACAGCTGTGCTAGCGCTGCGTTCAAATCAGCCCCCGCGCCTTCAACAAACTATGGGCTTTCGGGCTCATATACAGCACGGGAATGAAATTCACTACGTTGGATAAAATACGGATGATCGAGTTTTCTCTATCGATCAAGAGCGCCACGTTACCTCTACGATCCATGATTTTCACGGGATCCCGCTCTTGTAACAAATTATCGCCGGAGCGTTTGCGCACGATATCCAGCATGGAGCGGGAGAAAACGATATCACTATCTGGAATGTCGTAGAGGAGCCATTCGGTGCCATCCCCATGTTCCTTGATGCACTCTTCGAATTCTTGCACGAGCTCGTGGATTTTTCTCACCGTAGCTTCTCGCTGTCGTAAACCCTCTTCCGTGCGGCTCACAAGTTTGTGCTCAAACGGATAGAGCTGGAATTCCATGGGGCTTTGGCGGAAGAGTAGCATCTTCATCATTTCCCGGATCTTAGGGTTCTTCACGGTGCCATCCACATAGTGCTGGTGCACGAGATTCATGAAATACACATCGTTAAAACCGAAGAAACGATCCGGATCTTTCTCCACCATCCCTAAAAGATCCTGGAATTGGTGCATGAGTTTTTTCTCGAGGAAGTGTTTGGTAACCACTTCCGCTAGCAAATCGAATTTAGCGCCGCCGGAATTGCGGATCACCTGGGAGTACCAGCCGAAGCGGGCGATCAAAAAATCTTCCACGGCGTGCATGGCATTGTCTTTGATGGCGAGGCCGAGTTTTCCATCGCCCGTATCGAAGGTTGTCATGTGGTAGAGGATGAATTCTCTGTCGATCTGACCGTATTTCAAGCCCGTATAGTGGGCGTCGCGCATGAGGTAATCCATGCGGTCGCAGTCCACTTCGGAATGAAGGATTTGGTTGCCGAGGATATTGCTGTTGGTGCCCTTCACGTAGCGGGAAATTTCTTGGTAGTCGATGCCATGCTCGTGGAGGATCTTGGTGATGCCGCCGTCGTAGTCGGTATTTTTTAGGATGTAGGCGCCCAGATGCTCGTGGTTGTTGGGGAGGGGTTTCCCGCGATCTGCTTGTTTAAAAGAAGAATCGCCGTGTTTGATATAGGCGCCTTCGCAGGTGTGGGAAAAAGGGAAGGTGCCGATATCGTGCAGAAGAGCCGAGATGCGGATGCTTTTGTGAAAGAGAGAATCGGGATCCGTGGCAGCTGGATCGAAAAGTTTTTCGTCGGGCACGGCTTTGCCAATGGCGCGCATGATTTGATCGGCCACATTCATCACGCCCAGAGCGTGGGCGAAGCGGGTGTGCTCGGCGCCGGGGAAAATATAGTTAGAAAAGCCCAGTTGCCGAATCCAGCGCAGGCGTTGGTAGAATGGAGATTGGATGATCCGCGATTCGGTTTCGGTGAGACGAATAAACCCGTAAAGGGGATCGTAAACGATTTTGCCTTGCTTCATCCTAAAGAGGCTCCGGCCCTTCGTGGGCTTATCTATAGGATGACGCAAGGTGGGAGGATTGTCTAATGGAGAAGGAGGTGGGTATACGGAGGCGTGTGGAAGTGTTTCTAGATTAAAGTGGTTACCCTAATATACAATAAAATAAATTTACATTTACACGGATGGGGGTTTAGATGCTTCGTATTCTTTTAGGATTGGGATTGATGGGGGTAACAATCAGTGCAGACGCGGCGCCTTCTATTCCCCGGCCCGACAACTACGACGCCTGTTTGGCCCCCAAATACAATGGCGAAAGGCATGTTCAAATTACGCCCGGTGGTCGTTTAAAAGTTAAACTTAGGAATGACGAAGAAAATGCTGAAACGATTGTAGAGCAAATAAATAATAGTAATGAGGAAAGTATCACCACTAAAAGCACTCGCTTAAATAAAAATGAACCCATCAAGGTTTCTGGAAAAAGCAAATTTACTATCCAGAAGAAAGGCAATCGAGCAACGTCTCTCACTGTTGAAATGAATGCGTTTGACGACCAGGGCAAGAGATACAATTTCACTCCAGAGGGAAGCTATACGAGTGAATTTGAGTTCGTGGACAATAAGTGTCGATTTCAGCGGCGTTACTGGACTAACGCTAAAACGAAAGAAAAGATTTTGGATTTTGATCGCGCACTCTGTAGGGATTTAATGCCGAGATTAAAACAAGGCTGCGACAGTGCTAATTGCCTTGTGAATCTTAACGGCATCATTAATGAACATAAACAAAGATTACAAAAAGAAGGACTCATGGTTACGGCAGATGGGATGTGGTCTCCCTCCCCTAAACCTGTCGACGGCAAGCTTGGTTTTGGTCAGATCCAAGATCTAGCTTTCCCTTGTGAATTTGTGGCTAAAGTGCACGATGGCGGATACGATTCTTACCCGCCGATTGAAATCAATTTGGACATTGGTTTGAAGAGGGTGCAGAAGAATAAGGGCACCAAGATCAATAATCTTGATGGTGGAAAATCTGATTCCGATGAGAAAAAGGGCGCAGCTTCTGGCGGCTAAAGAGCTACTTCTTCAACGGCTCATTGAGCCCCAAGAATAGCTCGTGGGTTTGCTCCGCGCTCATGGTGGTGGAAGCCTTCTCCCCGTACTTTCGCACGCTGAAAGAATTCGCCGCCAATTCCCGATCTCCCACAGCTAACATAAATGGAATTTTCTGCATCTGGGCTTCCCGGGTTTTGGCGCCCATGGAAGAGTTGGAGCTGTCCACATCCACCCGCAATCCCAGCGCCTTCATCTTATTGGCAGCGGCTTCACAGAAAGCCACGTGGGAATCATTGATGGGCACAAAGCGGGCTTGCACGGGCGCGCACCAAAATGGCAGCGCGCCGGCGGTGTGCTCGATCAAAATTCCCATGAAGCGCTCGAGAGATCCTAGCACTGCCCGGTGGATCACCACGGGTTGAGCGCGTCCATTATCCTCAGTCACGTACTCGAGTTTAAAACGATTCGGCAATTGGTAATCGAGCTGGATCGTGGAGAGCTGGAAGTAGCGGCCGATGGCATCTTTCACGTTGAAGTCGATTTTGGGTCCGTAGAAGGCGCCGTCGCCGGCGTTCACCACATAGTTTAAATTATTCACCTTGATAGCGCCTTCGAGGGCGGCTTCAGCGCGATCCCAGAGATCGTCGGAACCAAGGCGTTTTTCCGGGCGTGTGGAGAGATACACGAGCGGATCCGCGAGACCAAACACTTCGTACACTTCCCGGATCATGCGGATCACGTTGGCCACTTCGTCGGCGATTTGGTCTTCGCGAACAAAAATGTGAGCATCATCCTGACAAAAAGAGCGCACGCGGGTGAGGCCCGCCGTTACGCCGGATCTTTCGTAGCGGTGGAGGCGTCCGAAATCCGCCATGCGGATCGGCAACTCCCGGTAGGAATGTTGTTTCGTGCCGAAAATCAGCATGTGGCAGGGGCAGTTCATGGGCTTTACGGCCACGTCTTGCTCGTCTTGCTTCGAAAAATACATATTCTCTTTGTAGTTCGCGTAATGGCCCGAGGTGTGCCAGAGATCCACGTTGAGCACTTGGGGCGTGATCACTTCATCGTAGCCGTATTTCACGTAGAGTTTGCGCATGAGGTTTGAGAGTTGGTTGTAAACCACGGCGCCCTTGGCGTGGAAAAAAGGCATCGCGGGCGCTTCCGGATGGAAGCTAAAGAGATCGAGCTCTTTTCCGAGTTTCCGGTGGTCTCTTTTTTTCGCTTCTTCCAGCATTTTTAAATGTTCGTCGATCTCTTGCTGGCTGTTGAAGCAGAGGCCGTAGATTCGGGTGAGCATGGGATTTTTTTCGTTCCCGCGCCAGTAGGCACCGGCCATATGGGTGAGTTTGAACGCCTTGATCTCTTTGGTGTTGTTCACGTGGGGGCCTTGGCACATATCCGTGAACTGGCCCTCTTCGTAGAGCCCCACTTGTTGAAGGTTGAGATCGCGGATGAGCTCGAGTTTGAAGTGCTGGCCTTTATCGCCAAAGAAACGCAAGGCTTCATCCCGGGAAATCACTTTCCGGTGGAAAGTATTTCCTTCCTTGATGATTTTTTTCATCTCCGCTTCGATGGTGGGGAGGATTTCTTCCGTAACGGCAACAGGGAATTTTACGTCGTAGTAGAAACCGTTCTCGATATGGGGGCCAACGCCGAATTCGGAGCCGGGGTAGAGGCGGGTGATCGCGTGGGCCATCACGTGGGCCGCCGAGTGGCGCATGGTTTCCAGGGCCGAGAGTTTTGGGGTTTCGAGGAGTTCCGAGAGTTCTTTATCCATAGAGGGGGATACTAGCAAAAAGGGCGGGTGTGGGCCATATGGGCTTTAAGGGTACTTGTTGGGCGGCTCTTAAGGCGGAGCTTTTGGGTGCGGCGCAGCGTGGGTCGCCCAAGGTATAGTTTCTGTACTAGTGCGGGAGTCTCCATCAATTCCCCCTATCACAAACCCTTCTTCTTCCAATTGGCGCGGCTTGCGGTTCTTCGCGTACTTTTTCTCCCAAGGAGTACTTATGAAAGAACTAGACCGAAGAAAATTTCTAAAACTGGGCATGGGCGTTTCCGCGGGCACCCTCATGATGGGCAGTATTTTCCCCAAAGCCTGGGCCGCGAGCTGCGGCCTCACTCCGCCGCAAACACCGGGGCCTTTTTATCCCGGGGAATCCAAGTTCACGGCGGAGAATGATTTAACTCGAGTGATTGCTGATGGGCCCAGGGCGTTGGGCCAAGTGATCTATGTGCGGGGAAAAGTGTTGGATGCGCTTTGCCAGCCCGTGGAGGGCGCCAACGTGGAAATCTGGCAGGCCTGCGCCAGTGGTCGCTACAATAATACTAAGGATCCAAACCCGGCGCCTCTCGATCCAAATTTCCGTTACTGGGGCGAAACTTTTACGAATAGCGAAGGCGAATATTTTTTCAAAACGATTCTTCCGGGCGCTTATCCTGCTGATAAGGATTGGATTCGACCCGCCCACATTCACTTTCGGGTGGCTAGGCTGGGTTTCAGGGAGCTGGTGACGCAGATGTATTTTAAGGGTGATCCTTACAACGATAAGGATTTTATTCTGCAGGATTTGCCGACGGCGGAGAGAGAGTTGGTGATCGTGGATTTTCAACCGTCGGCGGTGGGTTTTGAACCGGGAAGTTTGACGGGGAATTTTGATGTGACGTTGCGAGCTGTGCGCTAGGTGAGAGAGGTTTGCGATGGCGCAAACGTTTACTGTTTGTATTTTTGTGGAGTTAGTAAAAATATTTTTTTGTGTGAAAATTTTGTTCTGAATTTTGTGGTATAATTTCTCCTTTTTTCGGAGGATTTTTCCATGACAAACTCGGAACTAGAAATAAAGTTGCACGGTTTGGTGCGCGAAGAGCGCAAGATCACCGAAGAAATTTTGGGACTTATCCGGGAGGCGGATAGGCGGCGGCTCTATTTGGAGCGTGGGCATGGGAGTTTGTATGACTGGCTCACCCGGGAATATGGCTATTCCCATGGCGCGGCCCACCGCAGGATTCAATCGGCAAGGTTGGTAGAAGCTGTGCCCGAGGCGAAAGAGAAGTTGGGGGCGGGTAGCGTAAATCTTACTACTTTGGCCCAGGTGCAATCTGCGGTGCGGAAGAAAGAGCGGGCTTCTGGGAAAAAAGTTTCCGCGGAAATGCGGCGGGCTCTCGTGAAAGAGATCGAAGGAAAATCTTCTAGGGAAACGGAAAAGATTCTAGCGGCCAATTTTCCTGAACAGGCCCCGGGCCGGGAATCTCTCAGGGCGGTGAATGGGGAGGAAACAAAACTTACGGTGGTGCTCGGGGAAGAAGCCGTGGAGAACTTGAAGCGAGTGAAGGAGTTGCTGGCGCATACGAAGCCTGAGGCCTCCTTTGCCGAGGTGATCGCCCACCTGGCCAAAGATTTCGTGGATAAAAAAGATCCGTTGAAAAAGTCCGCTGCCGGACAAGCGGGGTGTCAAAAAACCGCAACCCTCACGCCGGGCCAAAAGCGAGAAGTGCTCCAGAAAGCCAAAGGGCAATGCGAATTCGTGGATCCCATCACGAAACGCCGCTGCATGAGCCGCTTCCAATTAGAGGTAGACCACATCATACCTAAAGCTAGAAACGGAACAAACGCACGCGAAAATCTCCGCTGCCTCTGCCGCGCGCACAACTTCTATGAGGCCGAGAAAAAATTAGGAAAAAGATGTATGGAACAATACCGTTGGCAGCCGCAAGCGGTATGAGTTGTTAAGTGTTCCCATATATAGATGCAGAATCCGAATCTACTGAAGCGGGCAAAAAAAGAGGGAACGCGCCTCTCAACCCACCCGTCTATACACACTCGCACAAGCCGGATGCGGCAACGGATAGAACGGACAATCCACCCGGGAGCGCCACAGGATTTCTAGTGGCGCTTCTTTTCTTGCTCGATCGAACTCTTCTTCTTCCCACGGGCCTTGGTGAACCACCAACACCAAGCCTCCGGGCTTCAAATTTAAAGTATAGGCTTCGGCCCATTTTTTAGCGTCCCCAAATTCGGCGGGAATTCCCCAAGCCACGGCCGGATCCGGAGAAACAAAAGGATAGAAGGATAAAATCAATTGCGCAGGCCGATTGGCTTCAAAAAAATTCCCAGCCACATAATCATCATGGCGGTGGCCACCGGGAAGGGAGAGATAGTAGTTGGCTTTATCGGCCCGGGAATGAAAGCCCATGAGCACAGGGTAGGGATCTAGCTCCATGCCTTGCACGATGGGGGTGCGGCCGTGGCGTTTACAGAAGGCGCGGATGGCGGGCAACCGAGAAAAATCTTGGCAGCCAGGTTCCGAGAGCAAAAATTCGCCCTTCGGCAAAAGATCCGCCGGCAAGGTTTTTTCCAGGATCCAGAGGGTAGCGAGGTTTTTTTTGTACACTTCGGGAAAGAGGCGCGGGCGCAAAAAAATCATGCCGTAGCGGCGCTCTAAACGCATTTCCTCGGGGGTTAAAGGCAAAGTTTGGCTGCCCGTTTCTTTGTAGCCCGAACGGCGAAAGCCCAAAGTAGAGCGAAGCTTTAAAAAAAAGCGGTTGCGTTTGGAGTGTAAGCTTTCCATAGCTTTTCCCATCCTTATAAATCCTTCCTAAAAATCCTACCGAATCCTTTACGGGAGGCAAGTAGAACCACGGTGGCAGCGGCAGAATAGCGATCTTTATTTGACGGCACCCAGCAGGGCGTGCAAGAAGGGTGGCCGAGGAAGATTTTCTTGTCTAAATACTTTGTTACTTGCGCCCGGGGCTTAGAAGAGATCACGGAGCAGGAATTGCGACAGATTGGTAGTAAAACCGTGGAAACGGTTCCGGGTGGTCTTTATTTTGAAGGCGATCAGGAGGTTTTATACAAAGCCCATTTATGGCTGCGCACAGGTAACCGCATCCTTTTGCCTCTGCGCTCATTTGCCTGCCGATCCCCAGAGGATTTATACGACAACTTGGCAAAATTCCGCTGGGAAACTTTTTTGACCGGCAAACTCACCTTCGCCGTGGATTGCACATTGAGTGGTCGCTTATCCCCTGCACTCTCCCATTCCCAATACGCAAAATTAAAAGCCAAAGATGCGATTGTGGATCGACTCCGGGAAAAAACTGGCTCCCGGCCCGATGTGGATGCGGAAAATCCCGACATTCGGGTGGTGCTCTATATCCGCGATGGGATCTGCACGCTCAATATGGACGCCACCGGTTATTCTCTCCATGAGCGGGGCTATCGCTCCCGGGATGCGGCAGCTCCGCTAAAAGAAACCTTAGCCGCGGGAATCTTACAATTGGCGGGTTGGGATGCTGCCACGCCTTTGATCGATCCCATGTGTGGTTCCGGCACTTTTTTATCGGAAGCCGCCCTGATTGCCACTCGCACGGCTCCCGGTTTATTGCGGGAGAAATTCCTGTTTATGAATTGGCCCGATTTTTACAAACCCCGCTGGGAGCAATGTGTGCAGGAAGCGGAAGCCGCCCGTTTGCCTTTACCGAAAAATTTATTATTCGGAAGAGACGAAGAAAGCGAAGCGCTCAAACAAGTGCGCTACTCTCTCAAAGTTTTAGGTTTTACAGATGCCGTAACTCTTGAGAAAAAACCTTTTGCCGAATTCCAGCGGCCCGAAGGAATCGAAAAAGGATTTCTGATCGTGAACCCTCCTTATGGGGATCGCTTGGGCGACGTGGAATCTCTGAAACCGCTCTACAAAGGCATGGGCGATATGTTCAAAAAACAACTTACGGGCTGGCGGGCGGGAGTGCTCACGGGCAGCTCCGAATTGGCCAAGACCATTGGCCTCCGGGCCACACGGCGATATCCGCTCTGGAACGGACCCATCGAGTGCCGCTTGCTCACGTACGATATGTACTAAGAGCGGGATTCCCGCCGTAAAAATACCAAAGCAGCTAAAATTTGGGCGTAGCCTAAGAGAAAAACGTTCAGGATCGGCACAAATAATAAAAAGTTGATGGCGAGCCCTAGAAGAAAGTTAGAAAATCCGTGGTGAAAAAAAAGCCCTGCCCGCTCTTTCCCAAATTCTTTTTTTCGTTCGTACAAGTTGGCGAGAAATCCGTAGGCTGTCATCCATGCGGCCACCACAAAACTCACTACTCCGAGAAAAGGAATGAGGCTAAGAAAAAACAGTAGGATAGTGAGTAGTAGTAAAACCACCGAATAGAATAACTCCCGGCCCAAACGCCGAAAACCGAAGGGCGGGGGGGCTAGTTTCACTTCTCCCCACACGCTTTTTTGGCATTCATTGATCAAGGCATCTTCCACGGGCAAGAGCGAAAGATTTCCGAACACCAACCAGGAAGCGAGAAACCCTAGCATCATGGCGGGCACGGCAATCCATAGGGTTTGTGCTTGGAGGAAAAATTCCCAGAGGAAATAAACGCTACAAGCAGAAAAAGCAAAAGTAAAAGCCCCGGGAAAAAAACCCAGGGCTAATAATTTTGGACGGGAAAAGAGAATCTTTGCGGCTTGGAATGGTAGCTGAATCATTATTATTACAGAGCCGCGGCCAATTTTCTCAAAGATTCCCGCGTGCGAGCATCGGTAGTGGTGGCGATTTCCGCTTGGATCGCAATTTTCACCCGGGCCCGGGCGTCTACGGCCAGGGGAATATCTTTATAGCTTACCAGTGCATCCACAGCAGCAGCCCGCTCGGTGAGGGGGCGAGCAAGCTCTCCAGCTTTTGCACTAGCTAAGCCTTCGAGCACACCGATCACAAGCGCCTCCACATCAACCACGGCGCCGTTTCGGGAATGGAAGCTTAGTGGTGCCTCTGGGCTATACTTCAAGGCTCCGGCCAAGCGTGTGCGCGCCCGGGCGAGGAGACTAGATTCTAGTGTTGTATAAGTAGTGTCGATCTTACTCAAGATCGCTCCTAGCTTTGCTTGTCGATCAGTATCCGAAAGTTGGATAAAAGCTGGTGTGGAGAGTAGCCATGCTTCCAAATTGGCCCGTAAGTTTTGCAAAGCTTCCTTTGTGGCCGTGGGAAACTGGGTAGCAATGGATACTTTTTCTAACAATTGCAGCGCGCGCTCCCGCATTTCCACTTCTTGGTAACCGGCTGGTAAAATACCAGGGCGGTATACATAGAGGGATTTTAGGGATTGGGAGCCGAGATAGGCTAAGCTATTGGCGGAGCCGCCCACATAAATCGAAGCGGTTCCTTGCAAAGTTTTTAGTGCCTCAGCAATTGCTTCTTCCGCAGCTGCTACGGTGGTGATGCTGGAGGCTTCTGGCAAATTATCGGAAACTCTCAAGATCGCCGAAGGAAGAGAAGTCATGCGGCGATTGCTGGCGTTTTTATTTTCTAAAAGATCCCAAGAGCGCAAGGCTTGTTTTGTGGGATCGGTGCCGATGTCGTAGCGCACGCAGAGAGGATCCACACCTCCAGCCTTGGAATCGGCTTCCTCATCATTACAGGTAGGTAGCACGAGATCTGTGTTTCGCACGTCTTTACCTTCGTTATAGAGCATGGAAATGATTTGTCGATCGTATTCAAGCAACGGACCATCCGCAGAATCTAGATCAAAGAAAGCGGCTTCTTCTTCGTTATACTGGTTGTAATCCATGATGGAGTGGCTGAAGAGAGTGTTGGCATTATCAGGATCAAAGGAAAGGGATCCTTTGAAATTATGATCGAGTCCTAGAGCGTGGCCCACTTCATGGAACAACACGCCCTTCAAAAGCGCCCGGGCAAATTCTTCGGGGCTTTGTTTCGATTCCAAGGAAATGTGCAAGTGCGCGCTATCCATGCAGTGCACGGGTAGGGAGCGGCCCATGAATTTACGATTTTTTAGGATGCGAGATAAAACTTCCGAACGTTTCTCGTGGGCGGCTTCGGTGCCAGCGGCATTTTCCCAATATTCTTTTCCAATATTGATCCAAGCGTAAGGCAGGTAGATTAAGGAGTGGCTCTGAACGCCCGTGGTGGGATCGGCTGCTTGGCTTTCATAAGCGGAGCCAGCCTCCTGGATATTATCCCAAACAATAATGTTGTAACGGGGATCGCCCACGTTCACGCCTTCAGGCAAGCGGCCCTCAAAGCGAACGAGATCCGTTTTTCCCATGGCCCGGGAATAACGGTTCCAAGCTTCCACGCTATTTTTTACGTCGAGGAGGTATTCTTCGGGGATATTCGGAGTCACCCACCAGCGGATCGCTTCGTTAGCTTTTGGCACGAAACGCACGGCCACCAATGTTTCGATGCGTTCGTCTTCGTGGTCCACATACACATCCCCTGCGTCCAAGAAACGGAAACGGGCGGCGTTAGGATTTAATTCTGGATCGGCAAAAATGGGCTTCACATCTTCAGGAACAATCCGTTCCCGGGGTGTGAGAGTTTCCATAAATTCGGCCACTGAACCATTCATTAACTCCACAGAGCTTTGGATGAGGAAAAGTTCATCTTGGGCAGCAAATTCTAACGTGCGGATCCAAGAAGCGCGGGTGGGCATTTCATCTTCTGTTTCTGGATCCATCAAAAGAGTGCTCAGCACGGGAGAAGCTTTATCGGCCCGGAATGTGAGGAATTCTGCATTTTGGGAAAGGATCACGAATTCTTGGATCAAACGGGCTGGGTGATTTACATCGGATTCAAATCCTAAGCGGGAATCCGTAACGAGCCGTAAGCGATTGTCTACGATTTTAAATTCTGCGGGAGTTTGCCCGATGGAGATCGCCATGATCGGCTCAGCCTTTTCTTGTCCCCTTTCTCTTAAGGCAGCAAATTGCAAACTAGCGCCATAGAGGAAGGGGCGATTTAGGATAGCATCTTTGCGCACGGTTACTTCGGTAACCACAGCCGGCGAGCCTAAAGGCAAAAGAGAGTGAATAACGGATTGTTTCAATGTAGCCGTGAGAGGAACTCGTGGCCCTTGGGTTTTACCGTCAGTGCTGAAAGCAAAAAGAACGATGAGTGAAAAAAGCAGATGGCATAAACGCATACATTCCCCCTTGTCTGCGGTCAGAACGCCGCAGAAGTCTATGGGTTATGCTGAATTTCAACGTGTAGCACAAGAAATTTATGTTGGAGTTTTTTTGCCGAATATTCTGTAAGACTTTTACAGGATACCGCGTGGCCGCTACATATTTATAAGTGCCTGTTTTCTTTAAAACATCCCTAGGTACGGGTAGAATTATTTTATGGAACTCGCCTTTCGCTCGGAGCAAGGATCGCAACCGCGGAATGAGGATAGCTGTTTAGTTAAACAGGAGCAGGGATTATTTCTGGTTTGCGATGGTTTGAGCCTAAAAAAGGGCGGGAATTTGGCGGGCCAATTGGCCGCGGAGGCTTTTGTTTCTTGGTGGGAAAGTAACCGATCTTTACGGGAGAAGATTCCCAATCCACTGGCAAAGGAAGAAAAGAAGAATTGGGAAGAGGCCTTTCGCTTAGCTTTCCAGGAAGCATCGAAGCGAATTTTTCAAAAAGCCACTTCGGATCCAGAATTACATGGCATGTGCACAGGTTTGGATGCGCTCCTCATTTTGGGGCAGCATGCATTGATTGGTCATGTGGGTGCGGGCCGAGTGTATTTAGTGCGTAAGGGAGAATCCCATTTGCTCACGGAAGATCACACTCAACTTGCCTATTTACGAAGAGTGGGAAAATTACAAAACGTGAGCCCTCAGCAAATGGCCTCTTATGCCAGAAGAATGACACGGGCTGTGGGTTTTCAGGAGGACGTAAAAGCCGACTTTCTCTTTGTGGAGCTTGAGCCTAACGATCGCTTCGTGGTGATGACTGATGGTGTGTGGCAAACCTTAGGCGAAGAAACTACTTTTAGTTTGGCGGCACGGGCGGGGAATCCCCAGCAAGTATTAGATTCACTTCATACCACTGTGAACGAAACCGGGCCTCGGGATAATTTCACTACTCTTGTGTTAGATCCACAACTCAGCTCTGCTCCAGTGGCGATAGCGGCAGAACAAAAAGTAAAACTGCTGGGAAAGGTGCCCGCCTTCGAATATTTATCGTACCAGGATTTATTGAAAGTATTGAGCGTGGGAGATTTGGTGAAAGTGGCCGACGGGCAAACTCTCTGCAAGGAGGGCGATCCTGGCAGCGAGATGATGTTGATTTTATCCGGCGCTACGAATGTAATGAAGGGCGGACAAGTGATTCGCACCTTGGGCAAGGGTGATGTGTTTGGAGAAATGAGCATGATCGATGCGGCACCTCGCTCGGCCACGGTGGTGGCAACTGCTGCCACAAATCTTTTGGCCTTTCCTCGAGATTCGCTCTTTTCTTTACTACGTGAAGATCCCATTCTTTCTGTAAAATTTCTTTGGGGCATGGGAATCGAAATGAATAAGCGGCTACGGGTGGCTTCGAACCGACTCGTGGGTAAACCTGATAATGAGGGTGCTGCCACAGAAAAAAAGCTGGCCCTGCCTTTTCATCGGAGTGTGTAAATGAAGATCTTATTGGTTTCCGACAATAAGGAAGTAAAAGAACTTTTGAGTTTTCATCTCACTTCCCATCATCCCATTACGGTGCGTGAATGCAGTTCCGCACGGGAAGCCGTGGAAATTCTCAGCAAAGAAGATTCTTCCACTTTCGGAGCGCTTGTGGCGCCTTACAATGGCCAAGATTCTGTGATTTTGCAGCATTTGAAAGGGCGCGCTACGCCCTTGCCTGTGATTTTTTTCTACGATCCAGTGATGGGCAAGCCTGATAATGCCGCCTTCGCGGGACTGGCTTTGATTGGCACTGTGGAGCAGGCCACAATGCTGGATGGAATTAGCAGTTTGCTCTCAGGTTTTTTGTTAAAGGGTGGATCGGCGGAGAGTTTGAGTGAGTATTGCCCGATTCGCACCAATCTCATTATTCGCGTGAGCCCCTTGAAGGGCGATATTTATGTGCGTCTTTCAAAAGATAAATACGTAAAACTTTTCCGTAGTGGCGATGAGTTTGAACACACAGATCTCGAGAAATACTACGAGACCAAAAAAATCGAATATATGTACTTGAAGCGAACGGATATTTCCGAATTCATCAATCGCTTTCGTAAAGAACTGGAAGATTTGCTCGCGCGCAGCGATGTGAAACCCGAAGAGGCCTTGGCTACGGCGGAAATGTCGCAAGAGGCGATCCAGGAATTAGTGCATCGAGTGGGTTTCAACGAGGAAGTGCAAGAGCTTGCGAAGAAAAACGTGCAACTTACTCTAAAGGCCATCGGTGCCCACCCACGTTTGCAGGATCTCATCAACAAGGTAACCAAAGAGGGAAATTATATTTCCCAGCACAGCACGCTCCTAGCCCATGTTTCCTGTTGTGTGGCTAAAGAGATGGAGTGGGGTTCCGATTCCACTTTTAATAAATTAGTGCTCGCTTCTTTTATGCACGATGTTTCTCTCAATAATCCCCAGATCGCCAAGATCAACACCATGCGGGAATTAGAGGAACGAAAAAGTGAATTTCCTGAGGATTTGGTGAAAAGCTACCACTTGCATCCGGCTAAATCCGCCGATGTGGTGCGGAATTTTAAAGAAATTCCTGCGGATGTGGATCTCATTGTGATGCAACACCATGAGCGCCCCAATGGAACAGGGTTTCCTCGAGGTTTGGCGCATAATTATGTAGCGCCTTTGGGTGCTCTCTTCATCATCTCCCACGATCTCACGCAAGCGATCATGGAACGGAAAGAGGCATTTTCTCTGCCCGATTTCGTGGAAGATAAAAAAACTCTCTTCAATCAGGGCAATTTCAAAAAAGTGATGGCGGTGTTGGAGAAAGTGAAGTTATAGGAGCGGGCAGGCGCCAGCCTGATCGAACAAGCGATGCCAATCTTTGGTCCATGTTGCTTGTAAAACAAGAACTTTGCCCGAAAGTTGTTGGATTTTCATTTCTGCGCACCGAAGAAGCATGCGTTCCACTCCCGTGAGTGCGGCAAATTCTCGATTTAGTTTTTTATCTCCATGTTGTTTATCACCGAGTATTGGGAATCCAGCGGCTGCCAAATGGCGGCGAATCTGATGGAAGCGCCCAGTGAGTGGTTCGGCCCAAAGTAGGGTGAAGGTGCGTGGCGTGCCTTTGGGGCCAAGGATCGGTAGTTGAAAGTGGTGTAGGGCTTCGAGCTGGGTGCGGGCCGGCTGGGATTCGCCTTTTGTGTTTTTTAGGGGCAGTTCTAAGAGAGAGGATCCGAGAAAAGATCCTCGCACAAGGCAAAGGTATTTCTTCTGCACCGATTGCTCTTGGAATTGTTTTTGGAAAAAACTATTTAGTTCTTTTTGTTTAGAGAAAAGCAGGATGCCGGAAGTGGCTCGATCTAAACGGTGCATGGGATAGAGGGTGGTGGATAATTGCTTTTGCAGGATGCCAAGGCTATTCCAGCGAGGATTGAGGGCAATAGATTTATCTTCCGGCGGATGACTATGAAACCCTGGGGGCTTATCCACGGCTACGAGCGAATCGTCTTCATATAGGATGCGGAGAGCGAGCATAGAGTTATAAGCGCAAGGTACATTTCCCAGAGGCTTTTTGCTACTTTCTTAGCCTGTGAAATCTCAGGGGAATTTTCATTAACGGATCTAACTATTTGAATTTATGATGGTTTATTCCCCATTCTAATATACGACTAAATTAATATGTTATAATTACCGATAGGGGTAACGTGCCTGGGGAGGTGTTGTTTGTTCTTAAAAGCCCTAGCCTTCGTTCGCGACCAAATTGCCAGTTTAATTACAGTACAAACCGCTGCCTGGACTGGCTCGTCTATTTTGGCTGCCGTTGCCACTAAAACATTGGTGATGCCTATTATTATGGAAGAGCTGAAAATGGCTCAGCCGGAGTCTAATCCCGTGGTGGTGGAGGCTCCTCTTTCCTCTGAGCACTCCCACAGAGATTTTCACAATTTACCTAAATCTTTGAACAAGAACTTTGGGGATTCAAAAAAAGCCCAATCAGAATCGGCTGCTGTAGATAAAGCTGGGCAAACGAGCGAAGTTGCCAGTAGTGGTGGAACTCCCACTTCAGAGGCAGTGCCTAGTTTTGGTTTTAGTGCCCCTCGCACACTAGCTTCCAGTGAAAGCAATAAAGTAAAAAAACAAGAGGAAGAGAAAAAGGATTCTTTGTTTGTGGGGGGATCTAGTAGTGCTTCTACTAGCACCGATACAAGTACTTCCACGAGCACATCAGCCTCTACTAGCACCACAGAAGAGGCGGTGACCATCAGTGTATCTTTCGCTGCCAGTTCTCAAACTGTGACGGAAGGCACAGCTACCGCCACTGTAACGGTGAGCCTATCTTCTGCTTCTACAAATGAAATCACGGTGCCCGTTACTGTGGGCGTAGCTTCTACGGCCGTGAATATTACGGATTATACGATCGCGACTTCCACGGTAACCATCGCCGCCGGCAGCACTTCTGGTACTTTGACTGTAACTCTGGTGGATGATGCGCTCACAGAACTTTCGAAATCACTCGTATTAACCTTGGGAACACCCAGCGAGGGTGAATTGGTTACTGCTTCATCCACTCACACCATTACTTTGAGTGATAACGACACTTCTTCCTTAGCGATCGGCACTCCAGTGAGTGTTACAGAGGGTGGGGTGGCTACCGCTACTGTGACCCTTACAGGTACCGCAGCCTATGACATTACCGTTAGCTACTATACCACGGATAGTTCTGCTTTGGCTGCCACTGACTATACAGCTCGCTCGGCTACACTCACCATTCCTGCTGGTAGCACTTCGGGCGCGATCAACGTGAACACGATCAATAATTCTCTGGATGAAGCGGTTCGTAGTTTCTTTATAACTTTATCTACTCCTGTGGGAGCTTCTTTAACCACTAATACGGCCACTGTGAACATTAACGACGACGATTTTACCCCGGGTGTATACGCAAAAGCATCCATGGGTGGTGACGCCATGTTGCTGTTAACGGCTGGAGGAGGCTTAAAGACAAGTGGCAGTGCAAATATTAATGGCTGGATTTTCACTCCTACCGATGTATCTGGCTATACTACTGGCGTTTTAGATATTTCCGCTGGTAATGGCACGTTCTGCATTATCGTAACTGGAAACGCAGCCAAATGTTGGGGGGGGAACGGTAATGGTAGCGTTGGAGACGGAACCACCAGCAATCGTACAGCTCCCACTCAAGTAACAGGTCTTACTTCAGGAGTTGCACAGATTAGCGCTTATAGTTCATTGGCCTGCGCCGTATTAACTGATGGAGCGGCGAAATGCTGGGGTAATAATACAAGCGGCGTTTTAGGCGATGGAACTACGAATAACTCTTCCACTCCAGTTACAGTTTCAGGAATTGATGGGGTTGCTGCCGATGCAATTTATATTGCAGCTGGCACCTCCCGTTCTTGCGCGGTCATTTCCGATGGTACTATTCGTTGTTGGGGGGCTAACTGGTTAGGAGATAATACCTCTAACCCCAGCAATACTCCGGTTACTGTGCAGGGGATCGCTTCCGGTGCTACAAAGGTGGGCGTAGGTTACGCCAACTCTTGCGCTCTGGTGAATGGTGGCGTGAAGTGTTGGGGTTGGGCTAACTATGGTGTAAACGGTGTTTATGCCAATGCTGCTACACCTGTTGATATCGCAGGCCTAACAACTAACGTAATCGATATAGCTGTGGGCTGGACTAATGCTTGTGCTGTTACTACGGCGGGTGCTGTAAAATGCTGGGGAACGAATGCTTCAGGTGAGCTAGGTAATGGTACCAGTACTGACAGCGCAACCCCCGTGCAAGTAACGGGTCTTACTTCAGGCGTTACGTCTATATCTGGAATCAGTGGTTCCTTTTGTGCTCGTTTAAGTACTTCTGAAGTGAAGTGTTGGGGTGACTCTTCTTATGGGAGGCAGGGTAATCAGAAGGGCCCTGGGCACCGATTTTCTCCTGTTGATCTAACTACTTTACCCGCCAATACTACTGCTCTTCAATTTGGTAACTTCCTTTGTGTGCTAAATAATTTAGGTGGAGTGAGTTGTGTGGGCAATAACGGGCAGCACGGAACCATGGGGAATGGTACGTGGAGCAACGCAGTTACTTTCCAAAACGTTACAGGTCTTGCCTCTGGTGTAAGTAAACTAGCTTCTACCACCCATACAATATGTGCTCTATTGACCGATAAAACGGTTAAATGCTGGGGGTATAGCAATATTGGTCAAGTTGGCGATGGTGCCACCACCAGTCGTAACGTACCCGTGGCCGTAAGTGGTATTACTGATGCTATCGATATCTATGCCTATAAAAGCGGTCATGGATTTTGTGTGATCTTAAACGATAAGACAGTAAAATGTTGGGGCTCGAATGACCAATATCAACTTGGCGATGGCACCAACACCAACCGCAGCGCCCCAGTTGCCGTTGTGGGTTTGGCCGATGTTTCGAAATTGGCTCTATCGACCAGTGGTGCTTGCGCGCTCTTAACTGATCAAACAGTAAAGTGTTGGGGGCTAGGAAATTCAGGACAGATAGGTGACGGTACAAATAATAACAGAACTAGTCCGACCCAAGTATCAGGCTTGGGAGTTAGCTCTGGAGTGGTGGATATTACTGCCGGCTCCAACCATTACTGCGTGCGTTTTAATTCTGGTGCTATGAAATGCTGGGGAAATGGTGGCTACGGTAATTTAGGCCAAGGAGCTAACACTAATAGTAACGTGCCTATCACTCCCACTGGTTTGGGTAGTGGAGTGAGTGGTATCGCGGCTGCCGGTACGATCAGCTGTGCACTTCTTACTACCGGCCCTGTGAAATGTTGGGGCAGCTCTTGGACGTGCGGTAACCCGATTGGTAACGGAGATACTACTTGTGCATTAAAAAATACGCCGCAACAAGTTTCGGGTATTACAGCCGGAGTTACTGAAATCCAATCGCATACAACTGCTATCACAGCTAAATTAGAAGATGGCACTTGGAAGTTCTGGGGTGCTGTTGGCACCGATGCGGCCGTACCCGATGGTTTCAACAGCCGGGTTCCCAATTTCGTTGCGCCCTAATTCTTCCTAAAACAGCATGAAGCTTATGTACCGACAGGTACTCACATCATAAGTGTCCGAATTTTTGATGTCACAAATTGTAATGCCAAAAACAGATTTGCTTGGTGCAAGCAATGCTCGATAGCGATTTAGCGGAACTTTATGAGGTGGTTACGATTAACGCGCATGCGACACAAAAAGTAGCCGGACACCAAATGGTGCACTCGGCGAGAGTCGAACTCACGACCTTTGCCTTCGGAGGGCAACGCTCTATCCAACTGAGCTACGAGTGCGAAAATTTGTCTTTGTCCTACCTTTTTCTGCCCACTAGCTCAATGGCTTTCTCGATTTCTCTCGCAAACCAAGAAATGATGCATTGAATCATTTCTTCCTGCTCTAGCTTGGATTTTTCTTTTTCCTTTCCTATGGCTATACTTTCTAGCGAGGTGGCAATGAAACATATTCTATTACTTACTTTCATGATTCTGGTTCCTACTTTGGGTTTTGCTAAGCCGGCTAAGGATGAGAAAAAACAGAAAACTTCCATCGCAGCGAGCGACTGCTTGAAAGTTGCTCAGGATGTGGCTACCAGAGCTTTAAAAGATGAGGATGAAGACGCCGCCCTTGTTCCTCTAGCCAAGGGTGAAAAGCCGCGATTTATGAACCTGCAGAACGGCGGGGTTTACGCTTTGGCCGGCAAAATCGGTGGCAGCGCTGGTTGGGATGTGGTGGTAGTGGTGAATAACATTTGCGTGGAGCAAGATGTTTTTATCCAAGATGCCGTTAGTTACCCTGGCATGGCCGAATAAAATAAATTCTATAACGTCAAAATAATTTTAAGCCTGCTTTTTAAGAGCGGGCTTTTTGTTTCCTTCTATTTCTAAGCTTTGGTATGCAAAGGGCCTCGTAAATACTCAGAGGTTTTATGCAGTCCATTTCTAGAAGTGCCAAGCTCGCTGTCCTTGTTTCGGCTTTAGGATATTTTGTTGATATCTATGATTTGCTTTTGTTTAGCATCGTACGAGTGGCGAGCCTTCGAAGCTTGGGCTTGCCCGAAGAAGAGTTACTTTCTCAAGGCGTGTTGCTGATCAATACGCAGATGGCGGGCTTGCTTTTAGGTGGAATTTTTTGGGGGGTTTTGGGAGACAAACGCGGGCGCCTATCAGTGCTGTTCGGCTCCATTCTACTTTACTCTCTAGCCAATATTGCCAATGCCTTTGTGCAAACAGTTCCCCAGTATGCCATCTTGCGTTTCATCGCGGGTATCGGTTTGGCCGGAGAATTGGGTGCGGGCATTACTTTGGTGTGTGAACTTATGCCCAAGGAAAAACGTGGCTATGGCACCATGGTTGTAGCAAGCATCGGAATTCTCGGCGCTGTATTTGCTGCCTTTGTAGGTGAGCTCACCTCTTGGCGCACAGCCTATGTGGTGGGTGGGGTGATGGGGTTGATGCTACTTGTGCTGAGAGTAAGCGTGAGTGAGTCTGGTTTATTTGAAGGCATCAAAGCCCGAGTAGAAGTTAGCCGTGGAAATTTTTTGTCTCTTTTTTCTCCTTGGGCGCGAGCTAGAAAATATATCGCAGTGATTTTAGTGGGAGTTCCGATTTGGTTTATTGTGGGTGTTCCCGTAACTTTCGCTCCTGAATTTGGAAAAAGTTTTCTCATGCAAGAATTACCCAAGGCTGGTAGCGCCGTGATGTTTTGTTATCTTGGTTTGTCCTTAGGAGATTTAATTTCCGGATGGGTGAGTCAGCTTTTGGGTAGCCGGAAAAAATCGTTGTATGTTTTTTTAGCGATTTTGGGCGGTTCCTATGCTCTCTACACACAATTTGCCGGCGCCTCTCTTTTCACTTACTACCTCTTTTGTTTTTTGATGGGTGTGGGCGCGGGCTATTGGGCCATGTTTGTTACGATAGCTTCAGAGCAATTCGGCACGAACCTTAGGGCCACCGCCACCACAACGGCACCTAATTTTGTGCGTGGAGCGGTGATTCCGATCACTATGTCCTTTGAGTATTTGCGCCAATCCTTCGGTGTGGTGCCGGGAGCATCAATGGTGGGTTTGGTGGTGTTGGGATTAGCTTTTATTTCGGTCTCGTTTTTGGAGGAAACTTTTTCCAAAGATATGGATTATCTCGAATAGTTTTCCACGGTGCCGTGTATCGGCATTGAAGATGGGTGCATTAGCCAAGATGCCCCGGTAGCCGGATAAATTATAAATCACTGAAATCACGTAAAGATTTTAATTGTAGGGGAGCCCCTGACCGGGCGTTTACGTTTGACAGGAGGGAAAGGAAAATTTAGGCTTAAATAGGGAATAAAATAGGTGTGGGGGCCGCGCTTGATTTCTTTTGATGCAAAAATTTCCAGGAGAAAACTACTTACTTCCGCTCCTCTATTGATTGGTGGAGTGGCAACGGCGGGCGGAGCATTTACGTTGCCCCAGATTTTTTCTTCTTTCACAAAAAAAGAAAAGCAATCCGGCGCCGAAGCCTCCCAACTCAATTTAGTGCTTCATTACTCTCCCTTTGATTTCCATGAGAGTTGGAAAAAAAGCCAAGCTTCAGGTTCTTTCTCTACCATGGCCCGTTGCCTTTCTTACGATACGATGGCTAACTTCACCAAAAATGAGCTGTTGTTTCTCGAAGCATATAATGGTGAAGAGCTCGTGGGTTATGTGGGTTTGCGGAACTACAGAGATACCAATCCCGGCGAACTCGTTTCTTCTTTGAAGTTATGGTTTGGTAACGCTAATCCGCCTGCGGGCACCCGCGGTAAGATCGACGAATCCGCTCCCTGGGCTAAGTTCAAAGGTGATTTTGCTTATATCGCTCGCTATTGGGTGCACCCTGAGTGGCGGGGACAAAAGCTTGGTAGCCGCATGATCAAACGTTTGCAGCACGAAGCTTCGATGGTGTGGCGTCCGGAAGCGTATTTATCTTTTGTGGTGAAAAAAGATTTGGCCAATTATTTGGTGCGAGACAAAGCTTTTCAATCCCAGCACGCAAATAGCTTCGAATACACCTCGCCTTATCGGCATCTTTCCAATACAGCTCTCTGGCGCCGGGCTTAGTGCCTAGTTTACTGCAAGTTCTTCTCAAAAAAGTTCCTAATCTTCTCTGACTGCCAGAAAGCCGTATGCAAGATGGTCTCTAGATGATCTCCATTATACTCCACGCTTTCAGCACCAAATAACTGCACAAGATCCCGCTGGTTCTTGGTGGCCACTGTCGCATCCTCGGTGCCCACAAAAGCGAGCACATTCTTTTTGCCGGAATAATCGGCAAAATCTTTGGGATCGATGGTCACATTTTTTTCGAGGGCTGCCCGGTATTCTTCGATGGAGGTAAAGCCGAAGGCGCTCATCCGTGCTTCCCGTAATTTTAAGGCGTCAGATTGTGTGGAAGTAGAATAAATTTCCGCTAAGCCTACGCCACCTACCACCAGCACGCCATGGTTCAAGCGAGAGTCGAAACCGAGAGCAAGAGCCGAAGAAAGGGCGCCTACGCTGGTGCCTAAAATGCCCACTTGGTTCGGGCGGCTAGGATTTAGGTAATCTAACACATGCCTAATGGCGGTGAGTGCCCGCAAAGCGCCTTCATCATGCACAGTTAATTCCAGTTTGCTTTCGGTTTGGTTGGTCCAGGTTTGCAATAGCGCCACCTTAAAACCCGCGGCGCAGAGTGCATTGGCGTAACCACGATCCAGAATATTTTCACCGCCCGTGGGAGGAAGAAGGATCACGGAGCGATCACTTGCTTTTTTAGCTGGAAAATAAATCCGCGCCTGCACAGTGGCCGGCGTTTTTTCTACAGGATCAGTAATTGAAATCTCAAGATCGCTGATCGCACACAGGGCGATAGAATAACCATCGGAGGTTTCTTTGGTTTGCAAAGCCGGGGAAAAGCTTTCTTGGATTCGTTGCAATACCGCTTCGCTGGGTTGGGCAAGACTTGCGGAGCTGAGTAGAAGCGTTAGTAGAATTTGGTACATGGCTCGTTCCTTTTAGTTTCTAGGTTCGATGCGTTTCTGGTTATTAAATTCGTGACGAAAGCGGGATATCGCCTGGTACACATCTTTTCGTACCCGGGATATTCCACCCAGCGGGCGGTGTTGTTGCAAGCCGTTCCAGGGATTGAAGGAAAGAGCTTCGCAACTTTCTCCTTGGGCGGGCTTTTGTTCCGGAATCGTGATTTGAGCTACTGTTTCAAAAGGCGCATCTTCTTCATTCCACTCAATCGTTGGATCTTCCACTGGCATATCTTCAGGGATTGTGCGTAACTGCACTTGGAAAAGGAAACAAGCACTGCCTTTCGCTAGTGTGGCTTCCAAGTTTTCTCGTAAGCGGTCTGCGCTGTTGGAGGGATTTAAAAACACATTTTTTCCGCAAGGGATGGCCCGAAATTTCATTTGGCTGGGGCCGAGTTTCGAGGCGGTCATGGAAAAGTAGGTGGAATCCAAAGGGTTCGATATTTTTCTATCCCGAATGTCTTTCACGATCAAAGCTTCGTGCAATACTCGCATCGGGTGGAGTAACCACCAGATTAAATCCCCGCTTTGTACCGCTTTTTGGAATTTCACGTAATCTTCCGCATCACGTACGAAAAACACAGGGTTATTGATCATGAGGAAATCTTGGGAAGAAGTTTCATCGTCGTTTTCTGAAAGATTCCGTTCACCCGTAACGCCGAGAACTTTTACAGCCATGCCGCGACCATCGCCTTCTCGGTCATCCTGTACTTGCCCTGAGCCGTTGGAGTAACGGATTACAGCGTTGTAGGTTTTGCCTTGGCTAAATACTCCGTATTTAATTGAGTCTGGCAGGGCATCCGCCACTTGGAAACTAGCTTTTACGCAGCCATGGTGTTTGCGATGAGCATCGCGAAAAGCACGGCCTTGGTTTCGGGCTTCCGATTCTATCTGGTTGCGGATTAGCATAACCACTTCCTGCACGGCCACGGATTCATCAGCGGGGATTTCTTCTCCGTCTGAATTGGCGGCGGCCTGAGCACTCACGGCTAGCAGAAGGCAAAAAACAGAGATGGGCTTAATGAACATAACAGAGCTTCCTTTGTAGTGATTTAGTCGGGCAAAAGATAAAATACCGGATCTATTTTGACAATGCGGATCCATATAGTACCTTAATATGGTACTTTTAAAGGGATTCGTAGATGAAAACAGCACGCACAGAGTACAGCTTAGCCGTTGGTTCTTTAAAGGTAGCTTTGAAGCGCCAAGGCCTCACTTACCAGGATCTGGCCCGGCGGATCGGGCTTTCCGAATCGGGAGTGAAGAAAATTTTTTCCGCCCGCGACGGTTCTTTCCAGCGCATTGCCCAGATTTGCAAAGAGCTCGGGCTCACCATGAGTGAAGTTTTAGCCGGGGAGGAAGAAAGCATGCGCGCCTTTTCCTATTCTCTCGAACAGCAAGAATATATGATTGCTCACCCATCAGCGCTTAAGCTCTACTGGGCACTTGTGTACGAAAGACAATCTTTAGAAGATACATTAAAGTTCATGGGCCTCTCGGCTAAAACTGCGTTTCCATTCTTGCGCAAATTGGATCAGTTAAAACTACTGGAATTACTTCCGGGTGATAAAGTACGTGTGCCCGCTATCCAACAAATCCGCTGGGTGGGTGATGGACCCTTGATCCGAAAACTTTACCAAGAGTGGGGGGCTCGATTTTTACGCTCCGTGGCCACACCCGAACAACGGCCCAATGAGCAATTCATCATCCGCTATTTCCGCGCAAGCTCCCAAACCACCGTGGAATTAATGGCGGCTTTGAGGGATCTCGAGAAAGAGTTCGTGAGACGCGCTATCCGCGATATGCGAACGGAGGATCCGAGCTTAGTGCATTTACGCTGGATGAGCGCCGTGGATAATAAGAGTTATTTAGAAGAGGCGAACTAAATTTAGAAAACTGACAGAACTTCGGATTTCGGGGAAGAGCCATTCTGTACTGATATCAGATATCTCGATATCGGATATCTGATATCCGATGGGTTGGTGCCCAGAACAGGGGTCGAACCTGCACATCTCTCGATACACGGCCCTGAACCGTGCGCGTCTGCCAATTCCGCCATCTGGGCAATGGAAAAAAAGGAATCTTTCATTTTCACAGCGCCTTGGCAAGGGGAAACAGGTGCTAATGCGCCATGTCGGAGGAGGGCTTTTTCTCTAGAATCGCCAGCGCCTCCACATGGTGAGTTTGGGGAAAAAAATCTAGGGCTCCCGCTTGGGATAAACTCCAACCATGCCGTACAAAACGGGAAACGGCCCGGGCCCAAGAATCCGCTTCACAGCCAATCAATAACAATCGCCGCACAGGCAAGTGATTTAGAATTTCCAAAATAGGAACCAGTTCAGGCCCAAGGCCTTCCCGGGGCGGATCCAAGATTAAATCCATGGCGGGAAATTTCCGTAAATTTTCCTGTTCCCGCTCAAGCCATGGCAAAACTGCGGACCGTTGAAAGTGAAAATGGGGAATGTGAGGAGGAGATTGGAGGGGAGAAGAAAAGTCCACGCATTGTACTTCTTGAAAACGCTCAGCGATTCCTAAACTTAAATTGCCACTACCGCCATAGAGATCCAGCAATAAGGGCCCACCACTTAAATGTTCCGCTACCCACGCTTGGAGTTTTTTATTTTGTTCATCATGCACTTGGCGAAAACCTTGTGCGGAGTGCGAGCTATTCCAGGCCACGGTAACCACACCATCTGGAAAAACTTCTAGCTCCGCTTTGTATTCTCGTTTGCGCTCAAAGCCTTCGGCTTTTACATCTTCCAGCCAGGCATTTAATTCGGGGCGAGCGATATGGCATTTTTCGATGGGCACGAGCTTTTTGGAGCGCCGGCCGTAAAAGCCAATTTCGTGGCGAAAACCCCGGAGCTGCAAACGATTACGATATTCCCAAATTTGTTCCGCGGGGATTTCCGTAAAAATAGGCGGAGCGCTCACATTCACTCGTTCGAGGGCGTGGAGCACACCGCCCTTTTTTGTGTCCCATTGTAATTCATAGGGAAGATGTTGCCATTCGCAGCCGCCGCAGCGGCCGAAAACAGGGCAGGGAGGATTTACCCGTTGAGGAGAGGGTTTTACAATTTCGAGAAGCTTGCCTTCGGCGTAGCGTTTTTCTTCGGCCACGATTTCTACTTGCACCGTATCGCCGGGAGCTGTGAAGGGCACAAAAATTACTCGACCAGAGAGATCGCGTCCAACACCCGCGCCCGCGCGGGATAGAGCCGTGATTTCTAGTAAGAGGGCCATACAGCCTTCTTACCGTATCTTGTTTTTAAGGGTAGGTTTTTTCCATATTCATGAGATTTCCTGTGATGGCAGGTACTACCACGTTGGTTAAGCGCACGAATGCTTTATATTGGGGATTGCTTCTAGAATCACCGTTGGCGAGGCACTTAGGATATTTATAGCTGCCATCGGGAAATTTTTGTCGCTACCACTGAAACCGTATTTAGCGAGGCGATTTTGGTTTTTCTTGAGCTCGTTAAAATAGTGACGAAGCGCACTTTTGGCCTTTCGGGCGCTAAACTTTGTGGGTTGGATGTCTTTCTTCACTCTTAAAAGAACGCCAGGCAAGGGATCCATGAGTTTATGGGTTTCTTTGGCGGAGTCTGGATTGTCGATGAGGTTAAAACACTCATCGATGCCCGGGATGAGGGTTTCTTCCAGGAGCTGGATGGCTTCGTCCGCATTTTTATGGAAGTCGTACATATGGTTGTGGTTGTCGGCGGTGAAGGCTGTGGTGGAGAGCGATAGGGTAAGTATGCAAATAAGGTGTTTCATGGGGCTACTATAGTTAACCTGATTTTGATTGTACAGTATTCTTATTATAATGATTTCACATATTTGAACGGAAATAGTGAGTTTTTATCTGCTGTAAAAAATACAAAGACGCAGGAAAATCCATTGCGGGCGCCTTTCTTTTTGTGATTCTGTGACCATGATTAGGGCTTAAAAGGAGCATAAATGAAAAAAATCGTATTGGTGTTACTGAGCTTTACTTTGGTGTCTTGTGGTTACAACAGTTTGCAGGGCTTGGATGAAGACGTAAAAGCTTCGTGGTCTGAGGTGGAAAACCAATACCAAAGGCGCGCAGATCTTATCCCTAATTTAGTGAACACCGTAAAAGGCTACGCCAAACAAGAGCGAGAAACTTTAGAGGCCGTGGTGAAAGCCCGGGCCGAAGCCACGCAAACGAAACTAGACGTATCGGGCCTTTCTAATGCCCAAGCTTTTCAGCGTTTCGAACAAGCCCAAGGGCAATTGAGTTCCGCCTTAAGCCGCTTGATGGTGGTGGTGGAAAAATACCCTGATTTAAAATCCAACCAGAATTTCTTGGAGCTCCAGGCGCAACTGGAAGGCACAGAAAATCGCATCACCGTGGCTCGTAAGCGCTATATCGAAACCGTGGCCGAATTTAATAAACAGGTGCGCTACTTTCCCACGAACCTCACGGCAAAATTTTTGCTAAAAATGGATCCTCGGGAATCTTTCAAAGCCACCACACCTAATGCGGAACAAGCTCCGCAAGTGCAGTTCTAACCCGTGGCTTTTTTCTACTCCCTTTTTCTTTTCCTGTGGCCGGTGGTAACTCCGGCCTGGGATAGCCAATTATCTTTGCCACCACCAGCACCGGTGGTGGATGAGGTGGGGCTATTGAGCCGTGAGGAGCAGCAATCCTTGGATCGCTTGCTTCGCAATATTAAAACTCAATCGGGAGTAGAAATTTCAGTGTATGTGGCCTCTTCACTGCGTGAGCGTGCCATCGAAGAATTTTCTTTAGCCGTGGCCGAGCAATGGAAACTCGGGCGCAAAAAAGAAGACAAAGCATTATTATTCGTTCTCGCCCCTAAAGAAAAAAGAATGCGGCTCGAAGTGGGCTATGGCATAGAAGGTGATATCACTGATGCCTTTAGCCGCCGGGTTTTAGACAACGTGGCCCGCCCTTATTTTCAACAGGGCCGTTACGCTGAGGGCATCCTCGCGGCTCTTGGGGCACTCCAAGAAAAAATCCCTCTGGGTTTAGCGGAAGAAGAAGTGCCTCGGCAGCGCCAGGGTTTGAAACTTTCGCCTTTTCTTGTTTTTGTTTTAATCGTGCTCTTTATTATTTTTTCCATTATAGGCCGCCTCATGGGTTTTTCTGGCCATCATCGCCGCGGAGGTTTCGGTGGTTATGGCGGTTGGGGCGGTGGCGGTGGATTCGGCGGCAGCATTGGTGGCGGTTCTTCTTGGGGGGGAGGCGGAGGCGGTTTTGGTGGCGGCGGCGCTTCTTCTAATTGGTAGGTTTTTATGATTTTTTCAGAACAAGATAAAACACAGATCACTGAGGCCGTAAAAAAGGCGGAAGCAAAAACATCCGGGGAACTCGTGCCTTTGGTTCTTCCCGCCAGTGGTAATTATTCTTTTGTGGCCTATCGATTGGGGTTGGTAGGTTTTTTCCTTGGCACTGCTGGCGCTCTCTGGCTGCATTTTCGTTATCCTTTCTGGGATTGGCTCTATCTCTTTGCGGTGCAGGTTCTAGGATTAGCTGTGGGTTGGGCCTTGGGGCAGGTGCCGGGGATCGTGCGTTTACTCGCAGGAAAACAACACATGGCCGAAGAGGTGCACGAAGCGGCTCTAGCTTCTTTTCTTCGCCATGGCCTTAACCGAACCAAAGAGCGCACGGGCGTGTTGATTTTTATTTCGCTCCTGGAGCATCGAGTAGAAATTCTGGCTGATCAAGGCATCCACCAAAAAGTAGAAGAGGGCTATTGGCAAAAAGAAGTGGATGCGGTCGTGGCGGGCATTCGGCAAAAACGGGCGAAAGAAGCGCTGGTTGCTGTGATCGGAGAGATTGGCGCTAAGCTTGCCCAACATTTTCCTCCTTCGGGTAATAACACGAATGAATTGAGTGATGAGCTTAGGTTGCGCTGAATTACTCGATTCTTCATGGAAATCGGTGTCACTTTGATCCTGTGTGTGTGAAATGCACCTTTGCTTTCTTTCTAATTTGGCGCAGTCACTCTATTAAAAATTCCTAGTAAAAATCAACGTTTGAGATCTCTTCTGCGAATCAAAAAAGCATACATTTTCCCGTGGCACATCCCTTGCCTTGGGAGCCTTTGAAGCGGACAGGATGTCTATTTCAATAACAATAATAACGGGGAGATCCACATGAAACTCATGAATAATAAACTATTGTCCTTGTTCCTGCTTTGCTTCAGCGTAACGGCTCATGCGGGCGATATCGAGCTGGGAGAACCCCAGTACGGAGGTACCGGCTGCCCTGCGGGCACCGCTGGTATTGCCCTTAGTCCTGACCAGAAATCTATCAGTATTCTTTTCGACCAATATGTGGTGGAAGCGGGCGGATCCAAAACTTTGGATCGTAAAAACTGTAACATCGCTATTCCTGTGCATGTTCCTAGCGGCTATAGCGTTTCTGTTTTCGCCATCGACTACCGAGGTTTCGTAGGTTTGCCTAGCGGGGCCCGCGCACAATTGAACGTGAATTATTTCTTGGCCGGTCAAGGCCGTGGAGTAAGCTCCAGCAAAACTTTCCGCGGTCCTAATAACGACGATTACCTCACCACCGATCGCTTGGGTCTAGAAGCTATCGTTTGGTCTGGTTGCGGTGCGGACACCATCTTGAGAGCTAATACTTCTATGATGGTACAAACCAATGGTCGCAGGGACCAAGCATTGGCCACCGTGGACAGCGCAGACGTGAACGCCGGTTTGATTTACCACATCCAATGGAAACGTTGTAACTAAGGGTTTTAAACCACCCGTTGTTTGGGTCGGGAGAGTTTAGGCTCCCGACCCATTTTTTAAAGAAAGGGTATTTTGTGAAAACTGCGATTTGCTTCCGCTCTCTAATCACCGCTAGCCTTCTCGCTCTTTTTGTTGCCAACATGGGTTATGCAGCGGCAGACAAAGAAAAATCTTTTCGCAAAGGCCGAGGTGGCAATCGCGGAAACGAACGCAGCGAACGAATCACCCGCCTGGCTGTAGGTAATCCGACATATCGAGGAGTAGGCTGCCCCGAAGGCAGCATGAATCTTGTGTTTGCTCCAGATTTTCTCTCTTTCTCCATTTTATTTGATAGCTTTGTGGCCGAAGTGGGCACCGATGCCAGAAAAAAACGAGACGTAATGAGCTGTGATCTCATCGTGCCCTTCGAAATTCCAGAGGGCATGCAAATGGAAATCACCCGAGTAGATTTTCGGGGGTTTGTGGGCTTGCCTGATAGAGGCCGCGCCGTTTTACATTCTGTATTTAATTTTCTCGAACGTGATCGGGGCCAGGATCGGGATCGAATTAATCTTCGTTATAAATTTGATGGGCCCGTGGCAGAAAACTATGAAATTTCTTCGGGCGAAGTGAGTGACGGACGCGCACCAGATACAGAGGTTTCGCCTTGCGGGGGTCGCGTGAATTTGCGGGTACGTAATCAACTAAAGGTTGTATCTGGGGCCAGGGGCGAAACCGCCACCGCTACAATTGATAGTATCGATGGTAGCAGCAATGCTGTGTATTACGTAAACTGGCGGCAATGCCAGGGTGGCAACCAGCGCCTGCGCAGATAGTTAGCTTGTATTGTGAAAGGCTAAGTGTTGTTTATAGGAATTTAATTTAAATGAAATTTCTTATAAAGCAGTCTAACCTTATAAATTTAGATGAAATATTTACAGATTCTCTTATTTTGCTTGAATCAATCTAAATCAGTTCAAAGTTTGCTCTTAAAAAATAATTCTACTCTAAATTCCGCCATAAGCTCTGATGGGCCTTCTAGAAAAAGGGTCTTTGCTTTCAAAAATAAGCTTCCAATCTTCATTTAACTCAACTTGGAATTTTGTGAGTCTAAAAGAAAATAGCTCATTGAAAGAAAGAACTTTCTCAGTTAGCCCAAGATACATTGCGGGGGAGTGGGTATGAGCCCTTTCATCTTGCTTTTGTTTTTTTGTAAATTTTGTTCTTCGATAGCTCTTATGCACGGCAAACATAAGAAAACTCTCCAGCATTGCTATAGAGGTTTTAGCAAACGCAATCGTCTCTCGTTTAAAATCGCATAAGTGGTGCCTTGTCATCATATCCATGTGATTAATAGCGAAGAGTCTATTTCGATAATTTCTGGTCACTTTGGAAGGAGTAATAAGGTGCGTGATTTTATGTTTATTTATATGCTTAATAGCGCTGCGATAGAGAAAGTGATTGTCGGTGTGAAGTGTTAGTTCACCTGACTTAGAGAGGAGTCTTTCGAAAATACGCTTAGAACATGACTCAATGGCTCTAACTGGGTACTTACCAAAAGCTTCTTCTAACCTTAGCTTTCTCTTCTCCTGTCGTGGACTCATCTTGCCTTTACGATTTAGGTGGCAAAAATTAAAATCATAAAGAAAGCAAGATTCCCTGCCAACTGCGTGGTTGAGGTTATTGGGGTCGTATTGGGAGAAAGTAAAATTCTCAATGCCATCATAGGCAATGGATTCGGTAATCTTTAGGTTATTTGTGTCGTGCGCCAGACGAAGTAAACTCTGGCGGGAAATTTTTTTAATTCTTCTTAAAACTGTATCTAAGGAACAACCAAGAGATTTGGCTATTTCTCGCTTAGAAGAGCCCTTCCATCGTAATTCATCGATCTCTTTGTAAGTATCCTTGATGCGGTCACGATAGCTAAAGGAGAAAAAGGAGTTGGAAAAAACATGTAAGCAATGTTGGCAGCGAAAGCGAAAGGATACGTAAGGAAATCTTTTGATCTTGCGGGCGCCGAATTTAATGAACGTGGCTTCTTTAGATCGTGTCAGTTGGTGAAAAGAACAGAATTTATTTGGACAATAGGGAGGCTTAAAACATTTCAGTTCATCGATGGCCTCGACAGATGAGGGAGTGTTGGCAAACATGCCTCCAATAGTGCAAGATCGGGCCAAACGAAAGGAGCATTAAGCCTTTGATTTTATTCAGACTTATCTAAAGCAAGGACGATTTGTGAGTGGTCCATGATCGAAAACGCTACTTCGCGCAACAACACTTAATCGCTCACAATCTTAGCTTGCTTGGCGATTCCTGATCCAGCCCTCTTTGATGCCTTGAATGATCGGGCGACCAAGAGAAACGCGTCCTTCTGAGTTTGCTGCTTCCATAACTGGAGTTGGAGTTTCTTCTTCTGTTTCTTTTATGTCGTAGAGAGCTGAGGAAGAAATCTTTGTGGATAGCCCGAGCCATAAACAAATGCCGATAGCTATGACCGAAGCAACTGTTAAGATAGCGGAAACATAAAACACTTGGCTAGCCACAAAAGAGCCAAAATCATCCACGCTTTGAGCTGCGGAGTAGATTGTCATGGCAGCACCAGCCACAAAAAAGAGAGAAAATATCCACCCCAACCCTAGCAGTATCGAGTATTTCTTGGCGAGGCTACGTAGATAAGTAGGATTTAAATGCAACTGTTGCAGTAAACTAGGATTTTCATGTTGTTCGTAAGCTGGACGCAGCCACTTACGAAAAGCTGCAGCTGCCAAAAACAATAAAAATTTATTCATAAACTTTCTCCCAAAAAAAAGGCGTTGGGCTATTGCCCAACGCCGGGGACGACTTTTTACTTCTTAGAGCGGGCTGTGATGGCACCCGCTAGAAACCCAAGAGCTGTTAGGCCCAAAGCAGAACTAACTGGATAGCGTTTCACCAAGCTCACCGTATCTTTGAAGAAATCGGTGGAAACCTCTTTCACCTTGTGGGTGATGTCAGAAGCAACAGCTTTGATGTCACCTTCAGTTATTCCCCTTAGCTCTGTTAGGCCGCGATCCAATTGGGTCTTTGCCGTCCACTTAGCATCATTTAGTTTGTCGCCCATTTTTTCACTATTATTCATTGCTGGTTGCATCACATGCTCCTTTATTTATTGTTGAGGTTGTTTAGAATCGTTGCGATCTTGGCCACGATTGTCTCTTCGGAAACCCAAATCGGCGCGTTCGGTGCCTTCTACTTCCATGTCTTCATCATCGTTCACATGCATCGCGTCTTGTTTACTTTCCCGGCCTTCTTTATTGGGCTGGGTATTTTTTGGATTATTTCTACCGCCTCTATCTTGATTTTCCCGATTGTAATTTTGGTTGTTAGTATTGCTATTCATCGCCATCTCCTTTTATTTTTCCGCAAAAATAACTCACTTACGTGATTTGCTTTGTTTAGAAGGAGCAAGGTCGATGCCATTTGCCTACTTCTAAAAAAATGGGGTATGAGCCTGAATATGGACCGCTTTCGCCCCGTTCATAGAGGCGAAATGCAACAGGTGACGGATAGATCTCGGCAGGATAAGGTATTGCCTAGATAAAGGAGATGTTTGTGTCTTATGTAATGCAGATTCCCGAAGAAATGCGAAAAAGATATTTAGAAAGACGCAAACGAGATATCGAAGAACTTACTGTCGCGTTAGAGGCAAGAAACTTTGAGTTTTTTAAATCAGTGGGCCATCAGCTGCGGGGAAATGCCATAACGTTTGGCTATGAAGAGCTATCTGTTTTAGGAGAGCGTTTGGAGCAAGTAAGTGCAGAGGCTAATACTCAAGCTGCTGAGCTTTGCTTAATAGAATATAGAAATTGGTTACAGAAACAGGGCGGAAAATAGCCGCATCTTTTTCTTTCACAAAAGAGCTATTCTGCAGCTGCAATAAAAAGACATCAAGAAAGCGGAGGCTTATATGCGCAGTCTGCAGCCAAAAAAGAAAATATCCCCAAATGTGTTGGTGATAGAAGACGACGAGTCCTATGCACAAGCTTTGGCTTTTGGTTTGGAAAAGCACAAAAATTATAATGTGAGTATCGCTACGAATTCTTTCGAAGCGGGTAACCAAATGGCTGGTAGTTCCTTTGACTTAATTATCACCGACTGGTTGCTCCCTCCTTTTAGTGGTTTTTCTACTTTAAGGAAAGTGGACCAAGATTTAGCTCTAGATCCGATTGCGCCCAGTGCGTGGTTCGATAAACAAAAGACCCCAGTGATCGTTGTTACCGCCTGTGATTTAGAAGAGATTTCTCGTGGGCGTAAGCTGCAAGGGCGCTTTCAGTTTTTGGGAGCAATCTCTAAACAACAGCCAGTGGCTGGTGTAATGGAGCAAATCCATATGCTCTATCGAAATTACCCCATGGCCGCTATTGCCTGAGCTGAGCAGGTTCTTCTAATTCCGGCATGAATTCTTTGCGGCTCAAATCCTGCAGGCGCCGGTACAGCGTTTTACGGTCGATACCAAGATCACGGGCAGTTTTATCCTTGGCGCCATGGTTTTTCTCGAGCGCAAACACCAAATAACGATTGGTGAGTTCATCCAAGGTTAAAAGTTTTTCATCGCTTCTGATTAGGCCATAAAAACCTTCCGGAGTTTGTTCAGCGTCTAGATGATTCTCGCTACTAAGGATTTGTGTGGAAATGCTTTCTTGGGCCTGAGGCGGAGCAATCTCATCTAACACCAGATCAGAAACATTTAACGTATCAGATTCACAGAGCACCACAGCCCGTTCGATGGAATTTTCCAATTCCCGCACGTTTCCTGGCCATTGGTGTTTTAATAAATATTCTAGAGCGCTCTTATGAAAGCCCTGCACTTTTTTGCTATTTAATAGAGAGAATTTTTTTAAGAAAAATTCTGCCAAAGGCAAAATATCTTCTTTGCGTTGGCGTAAGGGTGGCAGGTTAATCGGGATTACATTAAGACGAAAGAAAAGATCTTCACGAAAGGTTTTTTCTTTCACTTCGTGGCGTAAATCTTTGTGAGTGGCGGAAATGATGCGGGCATTTACTGTGCGAAACTGGTTTTCGCCGATGCGTTTGATTCGCCGCTCTTGCAAAGTGCGCAGAAGTTTTGCTTGCAATGCTAGGCTTAAATCACCTATTTCATCTAGGAAGAGGGTGCCATCGCCCGCCTCTTCAAATAAACCGATTTTTTTTTCAGAAGCGCCAGTAAAGGAGCCCTTTGCGTGACCAAATAGCTCTGATTCGAGCAAGTTCTCGGGTATGGCGGAGCAGTTGATGGCGATAAATGGGCAATCTTTACGGCTACCAAAGTAGTGAATAGCCTTGGCGATCACTTCTTTTCCCGTGCCTGTTTCACCAGTGATAAAAACGTTGGCAGAGCTATCGGCCACCCGTTTGGCTAAATCCACAGCTCGCAACAAGCCAGGGCTACGACCAATAATACCATCCAGGCTGCCACCATCTTTCATGGCTACAGCAGTTTTTAGGGTTTGGTTTTCTGAGCGGATTTTATTGAAATGCAGGGCTCGCTCCACGGAAACATGCAATTGCGGGAAGTGGATTGGTTTCACCACAAAATCATAGGCACCCGCTTCAATGGCTTCGATAGCTCGCTCGGAGCTTTTGTGGGCGGTGATCAAAATGATCGGAGTTTCGATGCCCATCAAGCGTAATTTTTTCGTGAGATCAATGCCAGAAACATGCGGCATCATCAAATCCGTAAGAATCACATCAAATATATTCTCTTCTTTTTCGATAGCTTTTAGCAACGCTTTCGCGTCGTTAAAGGGAACCACCGTATAGCCCTTAGGCCGAAAGAACGCGCATACGAGTTCTTGGATGTCTTCATCATCTTCCACTACTGCAATCACTGTTTTATTTTCCATATGCCTTTTACTATCACAGGTACCAAAAAACCCCAAGAACTGAGGCCGAATGCCCCACCTGAAGCCTGAACCCCATTTTTTTCAAGGTTTTTACCGGCATCACAGTTGCACTTTGAGAAGAGTTCCTCTCGGGAACAAACACAAACTTAAGGGGAGGCTACCTATTATGTTACGAGCTGCACTTGGTTTTTTTATCTTAGCGTTAGTTGCAATTATTTTCGGCGCCACCGGTGTGGCCGGGATTTCCATGGAAATTGGCCGCTTGCTCTTGGTGGTGTTCTTGGTACTCGCCGTGATCAGTTTCTTGGTGAGCTTGATTTCCGGCAGGGGGCCGAAAGCTCCGCTCTAAGTTGAGTTGAGCTTAAGATAAACAAAAACTCCTTTAAGGGCGGCACAGCGCAAATGACGTTTTTCATTTGTGCCCTTCATGCAGCGTTTTAAATCGTTGTATTCTTCTACAAGTTTTATGGGAACGGGTGTGGGTGAATCCTGCGGCTCTGCCTCTCGCCAATAAAAAGAAACACGAAAATAGGAACAACAAGCGCCGCAGGTTTGACAAGGATTCGTGAGTGGAATGTTATTTCCCGCTGCTTCTACCTGCTATCGGAATAGGGGAAGCAAGAAAGAAGAGGGGCGCCGCGTCGATCTTTGCATCCAACATAAACCTATGGTCTCATTTGTAATAATGAAAATGGAGGGGAATTCTATGAAATTTTTTGTTCTATTGGTTTTATTTATGAGCGGCACCGCTGCGGCTGAAACATTTGAGCGTTGCCCTGCTTTAGGCGGCGAATACATTCCTAATGCCTGCCCCAGAAGTGAAACCGCCTTTACCACTACGATGATCCATCTGGTGGAATGCAAGGCTATCGGTTTTCAACGGATCAACTACCGGACCGATGGCACTCCACAAACATGGGGGCCTGTAGCTTGGGAGCCCGTGGGCTTAGGTAAAATCTTGCGCTCCGAAACGGATCGCATCGCTACCTATGTGGAGCGTTTTTACGATAGCGATTCTCTTTACACCTATATTTTCGACCAAGACAAAACAAACCAAGAATTTACCTACAAGGGCGCAGAAATCATCGATCTCTTACCCAGCGGAAATTTATTTGTGACCTATCCTTCTTCTGGCATGACCCAAACAATGATCAATAGAAAAAATTGCGGCACGACCCCCTAATTCATTTTCAAAGCATAAAAATAAGGAAGGCCTAGAAGCTGTTACGTTTCTAGGCCTTCTGCGTGCCAGATTTTGCTCTGGCTGCCACCCGTTCCTCTCGGAAGGAGTGCGAAAGAGTTTGTGCTTTCTTTCATCGTGTTCGATGCTTTCCAGCAACCTCTCTATCTGTGATTAGTAACTTCAATATACATGCCATTCATACCCCCTTTTTTTTCAGGGTTTAGGGTTGCTTCGGGGCAATCTGGGAGTGGAAAAAAGGGCTATTGTTCCATTCTTGGACTAAATTCCACGCATTTTCTGCTGCAGCCAATCAGAAAATTCTGGCGAGATATTATTGTAATTCCACCAATACTCATTTTTTCGCTCAGGAATTAGCACAATCGCTTGCTGCCATTTTTTTCCTAAAATTCCACTAGCTGCTAATTGTTGTAGTGCAACAGCTGCAAAAGCATCTGCAAACCATTCGTGCACATTCGCTGTGGCCAGGCGTGAGCAGAGATTATTTTTTTTCCAGTCCTCGGCGTGTTTTGTCACTACTCCGGCCCAATGATGGCGGGCTTCCGGGGCTCTAGGGTGCGGCTTAAAAAAATCAGCTGAATAAATGGTAGTGGGGCGATCGGCTCCAAAAACAGGCAGCCAGCCACCAAATTTTTTAGCAATGGATTCCAATTCCTCGGCGCTAATTTTTTCCAATAAAAAAGCGTGGCCAATTTCGTGGGCCAAGGTGGAAAGAATTTTTACGTCGATCTTTTCTTCTTCGGATGGATACGCGTGTTTTCCTCCTATACTTAAAGCTTTCGCTTCCGCATGGAATGCGCCCAAATTATAGCGATTGTCGTGGCCGGCGTAAGCGTATACATAGCGTAAATTTTTTAGGTTGCGAATCATGGTTTGGGGAAAGGCATTTTTCAGCAACACCAAAAGATTGTGTAATACCGGAGTGGCATGGGTATCCGTTTGGTTGATCGCCACAAGGCCATATTCTTTTTCCAGTTGGTTGCTGAGGGTAGAGCTATCCGCAAAAGCAGAGGAAAAAGTTAGAAAGAAAGAAATAAGAATGTGCAATTTTTTCCCTTTAAAAAAGTATAGGAAGGGTGCGGAAAGTTGTCTAGGGCTGTTGAGGGAGGAAGTGATTTTCTGGCACAAGAAATGCTCTTCCTGCGCCGGTATCTTTGCAATGAACCAAAAATGAGAAATAGGAGAAAAACATGAAGTCGAGAAAACTAGTTATCTTTGCTATTGCTTTCAGTGTTCTTACTGGCGGCGTAGTTGCTCAAGCCAATCAAGTAGCTAAAAGCACCCACTACGAAGGAAGCATGAAGGCAATTCCTCACCAAACGATTACTTTCGACAGCGGTTCTTCCACCTTAACGGATGCGGACAGAGAATCACTGAGAAAATTAATCCGGGAAGCTAAGTTGAAAGGCACTATTGAGCAAGTAACAGTGGCAGCTTGGTCCGATAAGGCTTTGCCTAAGAGAGGCCAAAAGCTTTCGGATTTTGACCGCACTCTAGCCGAGCGCCGGGCTAATGCCATCGAAAACTTCCTTGAAACCGATCTCCTTGTTGACGATGTGGATACCTACAATATGGCGGAAACCGCTAACTGGGTGGCCCGTACATTCGATACTCGGGAAGCCGAATTGAAATCTATGTTTGGTCGTCGCGGTGCTGATCTACCTGTAACAAACGCTGAGTTCCAAGTGATCAAAAATGAGGGCGGCCCAGCGGAAGCTGTGGTGTTAGTTGAAATGGAAATGCCTTCTAGCAAGTAGGCATTACATAAAAAAGGAGCTCCATTTGCTTGGGGCTCTTTTTTTTATTCCTCTTGGAAGCGCTCTATGCAGCGGCCACGGGCGCTGATGCTATCGGAATGGCCAGTGGAATCCCGGAAGCGAATGGTGCAAGAGTCGTAGCCTTCCCGGTAGGGGCGGTAGCGCACGTAAATGGTGCACGACTGACCGGGTAGCAACGTTCCGCAATAACCCGACACAGAAAAATCCGCGCAGGCTTGGGAAGATTGCACACGAATTGTTTCGGTTCCTGTGTTGGTGAGTGTGGAAGAGAGCGTTTGTGAAAAGTTTTTCCGCACAGAGCCGAAATTCATAAAGGTACGGCTTAAATGAAAGTCTGCATAGGCGGGGGTGGTGAGTAAGGCTGTGAGAATAAGAAGGTGTTTCATACTTTCACCTTATCCCTTTTGGGGGGCGGAAGTAAATCGTCAGGCGGAATCCCGCAAACTCTTTTCCCCTTCAGCCCGGGCACAATGGGCGCAGCAAAAATAGCCTGCTTCCGCATGCATACCGTGACCAATGATTCTTGTTCCACAGTGTAAGCAAGAAGGCGCCAAGATTTGGATCGCGCATTCGAAGCAATCGAAATGGTATTCTCGATCCTTGTAAGTGATGGCCAGGCTTGGTTCGTATTCATTTCCGCAACAGTCGCAAGTTTGCATATGTATAGCTCCTTTCTTTAGTGAGCGAGAATACTATGCTGGGTTTGGTTTTTTGTAGGCGCAGAATGCCTCGGTAGGACAGTTGTACGGAAATTGTACTTTCACCTTGCGCGCGCAAACCGAGGATTTTGGTTGAGTAAGGATTTTTAGATTTTAGCGAGAAAAGCTTCGAGGCTTTCTGTGTTCACAATTTTCCAGCCGCGGCTTAGGGCCAGGGCTTTTCACGTTGCTGCGGTATTCTTGCCATGGTACTTCTGCCTCCTATTTCGGAGGGGTTATGAAATTTCTACTACTCAGTCTTTTTTTATTACCTAACGCTTTTGCAGAAGACGATATTCTTATCCGCCTTACGGCCCTTCCTGGCATTACGGTGCAAGAAACTACTCAGGGAAGCGATAAGTCTATGGGCTACCGGCGTTTTGCTTTAAAAATCCAGCAGCCTGTAGATCACTTCGATCCTAAATCCCCTACCTTCCAGCAAAAACTCGTGCTCTTCCATAAAAGTGAACAGGAACCCATGGTGTTACAAACCAGTGGTTACGCCATTTTCGGCGAACGCTTAGCAAGGATCACGAATCTTTTTAGAACAAACCAATTGCAAGTAGAGCACCGTTATTTTGCGGAATCAAAACCAGTTCCCACAGACTGGGAAAAACTCACCGTGCGCCAATCGGCGGAAGATTTTCACAAGATCGTGCAGACTTTTAAAACCATTTATGGTGAACGCTGGGTGAATACAGGCGTCAGTAAAGGTGGCATGACTTCTATTTTCCATCGTCGTTACTACCCCGCGGATCTCGATGGCACCGTGGCCGATGTGGCACCGATCAGCTTCGCTCTGGGTGATGATCGTTATCTTACGTTTGTGGATACAGTAGGCGGAGAGCAATACGCTAGCTGCCGCGTAAAGTTGGAAAGTTTGCAGAAAACTCTTTTGCAAAGACGCCAAGAAATTTTGCCGCTTATCCAGGGAAAATTTGAGGTGATTCCTAAAGAATTGGCTTTCGAAGTTTCTGTGATCGATATGCCCTTTGCCTTTTGGCAGTACGGAAACCCACGGGATCCCCAATTCGGTTGCCAGAATGTGCCCGGAGAAGGATCCACTACGGACCAATTGTGGAGTTTCTTCGTGGATGCTAGTGATCCCGCTAACGCAGGCGATGTGAGTGTGCAAATGTTCCAGAGTTACTACTACCAAAGTGCCAATGAGCTAGGTTACCCCAACACGAAGTTGAGCCACATCCAGCACCTCTTGGTATACCCCGCTGATCTTGCGCCTTTTTTGCCCGAAGGTAAAATCCCCGCCTACAATCCCGCCACTATGCTGGATATGGATGCGTGGCTTAGTCGGGAAGTTAAGAGCATGATGGTGGTGTATGGTGAGTACGATCCATGGACCGCCGGCGCCGTGCGTGCCTTGGCTCCAAACTTAGATAATTATTATTTCATGGTGGCCGGAGCCAATCACGGCGCCAATCTCACGGCCCTCGATGATAAAAACCGCGTGCTTGCCATGGAAACCCTGGCCCGCTGGTTGGATAAAGCTCCGGCCGTGAGTCCCATGTTGCGCCCCTCTTTACTGGAACAGAAGAGCTCCTTGGAAAGCTTGGAACAACAAGCTGTGCGTAAGTTTGGTTTGTTTTAAGTTTGTGAAGAAAAGTGGAACTCTAGTGAGCTAGGTCTTTCTTCGTCTATAAATCATGGAATCGCACCACGGACGAAAACCGATATTCTGATAAACTTTATTTGAAGCGGGATTTCGTAGATCTGTGTAAAGAAAGCAGGTTCTTTTTCCCTCTTTCAACACATCTTCGCAGGCAAAGGCGGTTACGGATCCGGCGTAGCCCCTGCCTCGAAGTTCGGGTGGCGTGAAAACTAGGCTTATGTTGGAGCCGTCTTTCGTTTCTCTATTTCTCGCGGCCATGGATACCGGCTTCCCGTCTACTTCCCAGAAAAATACTGGGCGTTCTGTGAACGTCTCGATCATCCGCTCCTTGGTAAACGGAGGCTCATTCGGCGCAGTTTCACGAACAAACCGCATGAACCAATCGCAAAATAAATCTTGGTCATTGGAAATAGATTTACGCCCATGACCCTGGCAGTTTGGGTAAGTCGGGGGCTGATCGAGAGTATAAATTCTCTGGGGCATTCCTAGTTTATGAGCAATACCGAGTTTGGTGAGGCAGTTGGCAAGCATTTCCGCTGTATCGTCCGGCCCAAGGCAGCCGATGAAATCCAGATTTACCACCGTTTGTGCAAGTTTCTCACATTGGGCCTGGTTGAGATCGCCTAATACTATATTGTGTGGGGGAGTTTGGATGGCGCAGGCCGCACCGTCTCCTAAACTCCAAATTCTAACTTTGGAGGGATCTCTATGGGCACGGTTAATCAGGCCGAGCATTAAGTTGTGTCGAGCCTGGTTGGCTTCCAGTGCGTCGAGATGCTTGGCTAAAAATGTTTTAAGTTCCATATAGGGCCTTCAAACTAAGTTTAGCCTTTTGGCACATCAATTGTAATACGCTCGGAATGAAAACATTTCGAACCTTAGATTTAGCCGTTGAATTCTATTCCCTGGTAGAAAACCTGAAGCTACCAAGACACCTAAAGGATCAGCTTCTCCGAGCATCGTCCTCGATTCCTCTCAACCTAGCCGAAGGAAATGCCAAATTTTCCTATAAGGATAAGAAACGCATCTACCAAATTGCGATGGGCTCGCTAAGAGAAGCACAAATCATTCTAAAGCTGGCTCAAATAACAAACCCGAAGATCGTCCAAACGGCAGATCACTTAGGTGCAAGTATCTACAAGCTACTAAAAAGCCGTGAACCAGCAGTCAAAAGCCAAAACCAATTTGAAGGCTAAAATTTCGATGATCGCGGATGGTTCGAACTGAATTCATCGAACCCGAATTCCGCTCTGAATACAGTATACTGTATACGGTATTCTGTATTCGGTACTTGTGGTGGCCCCTCCGAGAATCGAACTCGGATGCCCGTGAAGGCGCAGGTTTTTGAAACCTGTGCGTCTACCAATTCCGCCAAAGGGCCAATCCAGAATGGAAAACCATAAGTAGCCAATAGCGGCCGCTCTGTAAAGAGTTTCTGTCTCTTTCGCTAAAGGGGAGTGGCTTAAATTTCGCCTTCATTGCCCGGATTATCGGGATTATCGGGGTCATTGGGCCGTTCGTCGCCATCATTATCGCTATTGTCATTATCACCACGACTATCTTGCTCATCACAAGGCTCGTAGGTTTCGCATTTAGAAGCGTAGGTTACGGAAGTTGTGAGTGTTGGTGTAAGCGCCAATAAGGCCAAAAGCAGAAATTTCATATTTTACCTCTGGGGGTTCATGCCATAGAAGCGCGCGGAGAGTCAACCGGCCGCGTCGTGCGCTGAATATAATGCGGTGCAATAATTACTAAAAATGCCGGGATACGGTGAATGCCACGTGCCCGCCCAATAAAAGCGTAAGGCCACTGAGGTAAAGCCCGGCGGCTTTCATGTGTCGCCAGCCAAAAAAGAGGCGGCTGTGTAGATAGATTCCGCAAAGAAACCAGGCGGCAAGGGCCAGAAGCGTTTCCCGTTTTTCTATCCAAATTTCCAGGGGCCCGGGAAATTGGTTCGCTTCCAATAACAGCAAGGTTTCAGTGATGATGCCGGCGGTGAGGAGGGGTAGAGCCCAGAGGATCGCTCGGTAGGCCATGCGGTCCAGGGCGTTAAGGTGCCGTTTTAGTTTGTCCCGCTCAGCTCCGGAGTAGGAGCGTAGGCGCCACTGGCTAAAGCAGAAAAATAAAACGAGGGGAAATGCGAGAACACAAAAGGCGTAACCCAGCAGAAAACATAGACGATGAAAACTCAGCCACTCCAAATCATAGGTAAAGAGGCGGCCAAAGGAGGGGGTGGACGCTGGAGAAAGCGTGAGGGAGAGGCCTGTCCAAAGATTAGAGAAAATGGCTGTCCAACGATTGTTGTAAACAGTTTCCATCACGAGGTTCGCTACACTGATCGACCAAGCAAACAGTAAAAAACTAATGGGCATATCGTAGTGCTCGAAGCGGAGCTGGCCGTTCACCACTTCTAGCTTGTTGATATAAAGAACTAGGCCAGTGGTAAAAAAAAGTAGCGCAGCCTTTTCAAGGTAAGCCGTGATTTTTTCCCAAGGGTTCTTTTCTTTGGTCCATAGATAGATCCGCAAAAGGAAACAAATCCAATAAATGGCTGCGGATCCAAGCAGGATAATCTTGACCATAGGGAGAGCTTGAGGCCTTTATGCCTCCTAGTCAAGATGGCCCAGGATTCCAGCTGGCGTAAATATCGGAGTGGAAATGAAAAAAGATGTTGAAGCATTGTCAGAAACCGAAGCGAGCTGGCTCAAATCCCCGGTCACGGAAAAATCCGATCGTCTAAAGCCCATGAATTTTCTGATGCTAGAGCCCTACCAAGGATCTAGAAGAAAACTCCGCATCTACCGCACGCACTATCTAATTGGTAGCGGTGAAGAATGCGATATTCGCCTCCAAGATCCTTTTGTTTCCGCGCGGCATGCGGAACTGGTGTTGGAGGAGGAGGGGTACCAGGTGGTGGATTTAAATTCTCGAAATGGTGTGTATTTAAATGGCATTCGGGTGAAAGTGGCGCCACTTTCAGCGTCGGGAATATTACGAATCGGCCGCTCTAATTTGCATTGGCGGGATAAGCCAGCTCTGGAAAATGAAGGGGATTTGATTGTGGCGGATCCTTTTATGAAAAAAACCATAGAGCGTTTACGGGTGGTAGCAAAATCTTCTTTGCCGGTTCTGCTTTTGGGTGAAACGGGAACGGGCAAAGAAATTTTGGCGAGGATACTCCACGGAGCAAGCCAGCGTTCGGATAAACCCTATGTGGCGGTGAACGGAGCGCTTACGGGCGGAAGTTTGGCGGAGAGTGAGCTTTTTGGCCATAAAAAGGGAGCATTTACGGGAGCGGAAAATCATCGCTTGGGGGCACTCCGTTCCGCGCAAGGGGGTACGCTTTTTCTCGATGAAGTGGGGGATATTCCCGGCTCTGCGCAGGCTAAACTGTTGCGGGCCTTGGAATCGGGAGAGGTGAAATCTTTGGGCTCTGACCAAAAAGAAAAGATTGATTTTCGCTTAGTTTCCGCCACTAGCCACAATATGGACAGGAAAATTTCTGATGGGATTTTCCGCCAAGATCTTTACTATCGCTTGGCCGGTTATGTGGTGCACATCCCGCCTTTACGTGAACGGCCACTGGATATTTTAGCTATTGCGAGGAGTGTGGTGCGGGAGTCGCGCCTCGGCTTAGACAAAGAAGCTGAAGCAAAATTACTCAGCTACCGCTGGCCGGGCAATGTGCGGGAGTTGCGTTCTTGTTTAGGGCGGGCCACGGTGATGGCGGAAGCGGAAAGATCGGGTCGTGTGTTACGAGAGCATTTGTTTGGTCTAGACCGAGAGGTGCAATCGGATCCGAGGGATGAGCCACACAGCACTTTGGAGGCCCTAGAACGCAATCATATCCAGCGTTCTTTGGAACGCAATGGTTGGTCGAAAACCGTGGTGGCGCAAGAGCTAGGTATTGCCCGCTCTACTTTGTTTCAAAAAATGCGACGTTACGGTTTTCGTGCTAGCGCCGAATGATCACTGCACCACGAGATTTTGGAAAAAAACCTCTTCTACTTTTCCGTGGGGGATCACGGCGTTGAGGGATTCAATGATAAGATTTTTGGCTGTGGCTTTGCCTTCTTCTGTGAGGGGATCCACTTGTTGGAGGTGGGCATTATTGAAGGCTTCCACCACTCGATCATAAAAAAGATCTTCATGTTTTTGGGCAAAATCTGCAGCGGTGGGATCACTCGTGCGCACCCAAATATCCACGGCCATATATTTTCTCTTATTGGCTGTGTTGTACACATTCACCGTAAATTTTCCGATGGAAATGAGGCTAGCGTTCTCTATTACTTTTTGCGAAAGCTCCCCAAAACCGTGGGTGTACTCCTGGGATATTTTTTCGTGCTCAGAATCTTTTCCTAAGCGTTGAAAGATTTTAACGCTAGCGAAAATAGTGCTACCGAGAGCGCCAGCGGCCAGGAAATAAAACAAAAATACTTGTAATCGAGTTCCTAAACCGCCTTTGCGATAGATGCTGCCTAAAGAAAGGGGGGGGAGTGCACTGGCTGTGGTTGGAGTGGCTTTAGCTTGGCGCCATTTCTGAATGAAAGTAATTTTGTCTAGTTTTTCGTTGAGGCCCGCTTTGATAGTGGCCCATTTTTCTTTTATTGCATCCAATTTCGCCATTCTTCCTAGTTTACCCTGTTGGCGGTTTCCTAGGAAGAAAGGAAAAAATCATAAAACTATTTCTCTTTTCTGTCGATAAGCCTTGGAACGGGAGGAAGTATGAAAAACGGAATTTTCAAAACTCTTACGGGCCTGGTTTTAGGCCTCGCATTGGTACAACTATCTGGCTGCGCTACCTGGTTTGATCTAGGAGATGAAGACGCCGCAGACTATGACCGCGGCTACGCGGCAGGGACAGAAGACTCTGAATGCACGGGACGTTTCTGTGACACGGAAACGGAATCAGACGCGGAATACCGCCGACCTGCTGGCAAAGAAGAAAAACTTTCCCATGTGCGCCGGGCGATTGAAACCCGGGATGTGATTTTGGGAATGAGCCGTCAAGAAGTATTGCAAAGCTGGGGCGAGCCAGTGCAACGGGAAGTGGCGGGCAATGGCAGTGGCGGACATGAGCGCTGGACCTACGGTTCCCGCTATTCTTTTGATGGTTCGCGCACGGTGATTTTTGAAGAGGGCCGTGTAGCTGGTTGGCGCAGATAAAACTGGAAAGTAGCGATGAAGCGTGTAGCCCGTATCGCCTGGAGTTTTTTTGCCACCACTTTGTTGGCTTTTCTATTCTTTTTGTTTTTTATCTCTCCCGCCCGGGCACCCCATGGCGGGAAAAACTCTCTAGGTGGCCGCTCGATCGCTTCTTTGCAAGAACAAGAGTTCGACCAACGAATTCTGCTGTATCAATTGTGTTACGGAGTAAAATTCGTGGCAGAAAATGCTACGGTGGAGCGCCGGCGTGTTTGCAAAGCCATGCTAGTGCATGAGTTACAGCGGGTATTGGAAACACCCGGCAATCACTTCAAGGTGCCCATGGAATTTCGCTGCGAAGATACTGTATTCACCCGGGCCAAAGAAGCAGAGGGTATTTCCGTGGCCCTCCAACCCAATAAAGAATTTCAAGCGATCGAAGGGGCTGTGCAGAAAAATTTAGAACAGGCTACGGTGGGGGAAAGCACGGATCAATTTGCCCGGGATGCCTGCTCTTTCCTTACGGATTGTAAGCTTGCCATGGGCAGCAAGGGCTTTTCCGTGCGAAAGCTTGCAGCCTGTTTTTCCACCAATAATATTACGCATCGCAAAATACTCCTCAATGAGGTGGGTAATATGGTGTTTCGGGCCAAAGAGAACCGTAAAATCCTCTATGCGGATCTCCTGGAAGAAGCCCATAAATAAGGGAAATCCATTTCACCGGTAGCGTGTTTTTGCTAGTATGGCACGCTTATGGACGCCTATTACGAGTTTGAACGGCCAATCACCAATTTAGAGAAAAAAATCTCCGATTTGAAAGAGATGTCGGTGCAGGAGAAAATGGATTTCTCTTCGGAAATTGGTGCTCTAGAAACCAAACTGCAGCAATTGATCACGGAAGTTTATTCGAGCCTTTCGCCTTGGCAGCGGGTGCAGCTTTCCCGCCATCCCCAGCGGCCCTATAGCGAAGATTATATCAATCTATTGTTTTCCGATTTCCAAGAACTCCATGGGGACCGTAAATTCCGGGATGATCCCGCCATCATTTGCGGCTTGGCTCGTTTTCGCGACCAACCCGTGATGGTGATTGGCCAGCAAAAAGGCCGGGGCACCAAAGAAAAAATGCGCCGAAATTTTGGAATGGCAAAACCTGAGGGCTATCGCAAGGCCATTCGTTTGATGGAAATGGCGGGTCGTTTTCACCTGCCCATTATTACGCTCGTGGATACTCCCGGAGCCTACCCTGGTTTAGACGCCGAAGAGCGGGGCCAAAGCGAGGCCATCGCCGATAGCATCATGCGCATGTTTGATCTGCCGGTTCCTGTGATCACCGTAGTGATCGGTGAAGGTGGCTCCGGCGGAGCGTTGGCCATCGCCGTAGCAGATCGGGTGTTGATGCAAGAATTTTCCACTTACTCTGTGATTTCTCCTGAAAGCTGCGCTTCAATTTTGTGGAGCGATAGTTCCATGGCAGAGCAGGCCGCCAAGGTGCTGCGCTTGAGTGCACCGGAAGTAAAAAAGCTCGGCGTGGTGGATGAAATCGTGCAAGAACCACAAGGCGGAGCCCACCGCAATCATAACGAAGCGGCTGGTTATTTGGCCGATGCGATCGCGAAACAATTACAAGAAATGCAAAAGGGCGCAGTAGATTTTAAAGCAGAGCGCTTGAAGCGCTTCCGCAATATGGGATCAGAATTTATGATTTCCGCGCCGGTGGAAGTTTAGGGAGCCAATTTGGCGGATTTTATTTTTTCCATGACAGGCTTTGGCCGTGGCACAGCCACAGGGAAAAAATTTCGTTTTACTGTAGATCTCAGATCCGTGAATGGGCGTTTTTTGGAAATCCGGGCAAAGTTACCTCGGGCTTTGGCTTTTTTAGAGCCTACCGTGCGGGAAATTTTAGAAAAGAAGTTAAGTCGCGGAGTAGTGGATCTATCTTTGGCTGTGCAACCTTTGGAGGCGGATCTTTCTTCTCTGATCGATGAGCCTCTCGCCTTAGCCTATGCCAAAAAAGCCACGGCCTTAGCCAAAGAGGTGGATATACCCGCCGGGCTTTCTGGTTTGGCATTGTTAAAATTGCCAGGAGTGCTGGGCACAGAAAATCCCACACTATTTGAGAACCAACCGGAAATCATTCCGTTAGTAAAAGAAGCCGTTACGGAAGCTTTGCAGGATTTATTAGAAATGCGACGCCAAGAAGGCATGCGCCTTGTGAAAGCTTTGCAGCGGGAACTCGCGGAAATTAAATCCCACGGAGCCTGGATCCAAAAGCATCGCCAAGAAGTAAATGAGAGCTATAAAACTCGCTTGCAGCTAAGGTTCCAAGATTGGATCGGAAAAAGCACTCTTGATGAAAACCGCATGTACCAAGAGATCGCTTATTATTTAGATCGCGCCGATGTAACCGAGGAACTAGATCGTTTGGGAAGCCATTGGAAGCAATGCGAACTGGCACTTACTACTGCAGGCACAAAATCTGTGGGTAAGAGAATGGAATTTTTGATGCAGGAAATGGGGCGAGAAGTAAATACTATCGGATCTAAAAGCGACCAAGCAGAGGTGAGCCACCATGTGGTGGAAATGAAGCTCACTTTAGAAAAAATCCGCGAGCAAGTGCAGAATTTGGAGTGATGAAGTGAAAACCTTCCACAAACAATTCATTGCCCTCGCCGCTCCGAGTGGAGGCGGAAAAACCACGCTTTGCCAAATGCTCTTGCAAAATTACCCTGACACATGCCTTTCCATCTCCTTTACTACGCGCCGCCCGCGCGGGGGTGAAAAAAATGGCGTAGAATATAACTTCGTTTCCGAAGAAAGATTTCAATCCCTGATCGAAGCTGGTGAATTAGTAGAATGGGCCAAGGTACACGGCCATTTGTATGGCACGAGCCGAGTGTTTCTTGAGCAGCAAAGCGCGATGGGAAAAGTGGTACTATTGGATGTGGATGTGCAAGGCGTGGATAGTTTTAAGAGAGTTTTTGGTGATCGCTGTTTGAGTGTATTTATTTTGCCACCATCTTTGCAAGAGTTAGAGGCGCGTTTACGGGCCCGCAAAACCGAGTCTGAAGAAGTTTTGCAAGAGCGTTTGCGCAACAGTGCCCAAGAAATGGCCAAGGCTCACGAGTTTGATCATCAGATCGTAAACCGGGATCTAAACCAGACCTTCCGGGAGCTCTGCCAGTTGGTAGAAAAGGAAGTGGGCCTTGTTAAGTGAGCCGCTAGTAAAAGAAGCTTTCCAAAACTTGGAAGTGAAGCTGCTGGAATACTATCCAGACGTGAACATGGCTCTCGTAAAACAGGCTGCAGAGTTTGCGGCGATTAAACACGGCAACCAAAAACGTTCTTCTGGAGAGCCCTATATTGTGCATCCGATCGGTGTGGCCGCGATCCTCGCGGAACTGCATTTAGATTTGGATTCCGTGCTCACAGGCTTGCTCCACGATACCGTGGAAGACACCGACACTTCCCTGGAAGAGATTGCAAAAATCTTTGGCGCCTCCGTGGCAGAGCTTGTGGATGGCGTGACCAAAATTTCCCGGATCACTTTCCGCACCAATGAGGAAAAGCAGGCAGAAAACTTCCGTAAAATGGTGGTGGCGATGGCTAAGGATTTACGAGTGATCCTCGTGAAGCTGGCCGATCGCACCCACAATATGCGCACTCTAGATCACCTGCCCGAGAAAAAGCGTAAACTCATCGCCCAAGAAACCTTGGATATTTATTCACCCTTAGCGGGCCGCTTAGGGATTCACTGGGTGAAGGCGGAGTTGGAAGATCTTTGTTTAAGGCACTTAAAGCCTGAGGCCTATTACAAACTGGCACAGCTCGTGGCTAAGAAAAAAAGCGAGCGGGAAAAATATATTGATGAAGTGATTCATAATATTCAAGAGAACCTGAAAGAATATGGAATTAAGGGCACAGTTACGGGCCGCCCAAAACATTTCTATTCCATCTATAAAAAAATGGAATCGCGGAATGCCAACAATCTCGACGATATCTTAGACATCGTGGCTTTCCGTATCATCCTCGACAATATCACCGAATGCTACAAAGCTTTGGGCGTGATTCATGCGGTATACAAACCAATTCCCGGGCGCTTCAAAGATTACATCGCCATGCCGAAGACAAACAATTACCAATCTTTGCACACCACGGTGATTGGCCCCTTCGGAGAACGCATGGAAGTGCAGATCCGCACCCAGGAAATGCACCAGATCGCCCAGAGTGGTATTGCTGCTCACTGGAAATACAAAGAGGGTCGGGCTGATGTTTCTAACCAAAGCAAAATGGAGTGGCTGTCCCGTCTTATCGATTCCCAAAAAACCCTCTCGGATCCTACAGAATTTTTAGAGAGCGTAAAACTCGATCTCTATCCCGGGGATGTGTTTGTGTTCACACCGAAGGGAGAGGTAAAAGAATTTCCCCATGGATCTACTCCCTTAGATTTCGCTTACGCTGTGCACACCGATGTGGGCCATCGCTGTGTGGGTGCGAAGATTAATAATAAAATTGTCCCCCTCCGTTATCGGTTACGTTCTGGCGATGTGGTAGAAATTCTCACCTCTCCCAACCAGCATCCGGGCAAGGATTGGCTAAAACTCGTGAAAACCAGCCGGGCGATTTCCAAGATCCGGGCCTTCTTAAAACAAGTGGAACGCACCAAGGCTAAGCAACTCGGGCAAGAAATCCTTGAGCGGGAATTTCGCCGTTTCAAAACGAATTTAGACAAAATGAGCAATACCACCGAAATGGCCAAGGCCATCCGAGAGCTCGGCTACAAAAACTTGGAAGAGATTTTAGTGGCTTTAGGCTACGGAAAACTTACCGCTAAGGATATTTCCCGGGCTGTGATCGCGCCGGAAGTTTTGGAAAAATCCGCGGAAGAAAAAGAGCAAAAAGGCTTTTTGCAGAAAATCATTTCCACGGCCATGCGGAAAAGCGAAGCCCGCAATGCGGTGATGGTTTCCGGTTTGGGTGATGTGCTCATTCGTTTTGCTAAATGCTGCCATCCAATCCCTGGGGATCCTATTTTAGGGTTCGTAACCCGAGGCCGGGGTGTGACCGTGCACCACGCCGCTTGCAAAAAAGCCTTGGATAGCGATAATGCCCGCCGCATCGAGGTGGCTTGGACGGTCGCGCCCAGCAAAGAACAAAAAGAAAGTAAACCAGTCTCGGCTCCGCCCCGCCGCTCCGTGAAGGTGCGAGTATTTTGCGAAGATCAACCCGGCATGCTTGCTTCCATGACCCAAACGATCAGCGCCCAGGGCGTAAATATTTCCCAGGCCAGCGTGCGCACCATGAAGGATAAACGCGCCGTATGCGTGTTTGAAATCTTGGTCACGGGCGTGGATCAATTGAACAAAGTGATTTCGTCTCTAGAATCCAAAGAGGGAATCATCTCCGTGGAACGGCAGAAAAATTAAAACGAATCTAATTTCGGCGCCAGGAGCGAAGTGAGCAGGAATTTAAAATATTCCCATGTGGTCACTTCGATCCCTACCCAGGTGTGCCACCAATTTTGGCGGCCAATGGCTTCCGTGGGCGGAATAAAAGGCGTGATCGTGATCCCTCTTTCCACAAGATTTTCGATCATCACTTGAGCCCGTCGCATATGGTAACCCGAGGTAATGAGGATCACGGATTTTACATCAGGATTTTTTTGCAGCAGCCTCGCCACAGCGATGGCGTTTTCGATCGTGTTGCGGGATTCCGTTTCCACTTGGATTTTTTCGAATTTTTCGGGGCTGAGCTTAGGCACCACTTCATCCGCATGGGCTTTCGCGAGTCCTATGGCCGTGGATTTTTTTCCGGCGCCTACGATCCATAATTGCTGACCTATGCCTTGGGCGTAGAGCGAATAGGCCGCTTCCACACGGAATTTGCCGCCAGCCAAACAAATCACCACGGCGTCTTTAGGCAGGGCGTTTAGTTGGGGGTTAGGGGGAAAGGAGTAAAGTTGGTCACCAAAGAGGCGGATTCCGCCAATCAGCAGGAGCAGGAAAATAGAAAGGGCACCGGACCATAGCGAAGGCAAATGGACGGAGCCCCGTTTTCTTCTGTCTATGCTGCTTCTTCCATTAGGCTGTTTTGCCACAATTCGTAAAGAGTCTTTCCACTCGCATTGCGGATCCAGCGGCTAGCGTGATCCGGTGGTTCCGTGCCAAGGAACTTCTGGCTAACTGCATGCACAGTCATTACCTCGCCCTTGCACTCCACTTTGTATTCGTGATCAGGCATCTTTTTTACCACACAACAGTGCTTGGGATCGCTCACAAAGAACAAGGTTTCCCCTTCTTTTACGAAACCATCGCGAACTAGGTGGGTAAGGTCGAACTTATTCTTCTTTTTCGACATGCGGAGCCTCCAGAGGTTAGTAATAACCTAACGGATGGATCCGCCCCAGGCTTTAGGGCAAATTGTAAATATTCAATAGAATCAAATATTTAATGATCAGTGGTGGCTTTAAGCGTGTTCGTTATAACCCGTAGGCACTGCCATGCCCATGGCGTGCATGCCTTTATCCACATAAACCACGCTACCAGTTATGCCGCTGCCGAGATCCGAGCACAAAAAGGCCGCCGTGGAACCTACCTCATCGGCCTGGAGGGTATCGGTGAGGGGCGCATTGTGCTCGCAGTAGGCGATCATGTTTTGGATCATGCCAATGGCCTTGGCGGCCCGGGAGGCTAAGGGGCCAGCGCTGATGGTGTTGACTCGATGGCCGTGGCGTCGGCCCGCTTCGAAGGCCAGTACTCTCGTATCACTCTCGAGAGCTGCCTTGGCGGAACTCATGCCGCCGCCGTAGCCGGGGATTACTTTTTCAGCGGCCATATAGGAAAGTGCGAGGAAGCTACCGTTCTTTTTCATGAGGGGCGAAAGGTGACGAACGAGGCTCACGAAAGAATAGGCGCTGGCAGAATTGGAAGCTAAGTACCCGGCCCGGGAAGTGTCGATCAACGCCTTTTGCACTTCGGGGCCATTGGCGAGGGAGTGCACTACGATGCTGAGTTCGTCGGCACCGAAATCTCTCTCGATGCTATCCCGCAAACCCCGGATCGTGAAATCACCTAGATCTTGGTAGCGCTTGTTGGTGCGTACGTCGTCGGGCACGTCTTCCATTTGGTCAAACATGGCATCCAAAGGATAGATTTTTTCAAAGGTGAGAGTGCCGTATTCGGGGCCGAGATTGGTGTCGAGCTTTCCTCGGTCTAAAGACATCCGCAAAATATTCAAAGCCGGAGGCCAAGTGGTAATGATCACCCGGGCGCCGGCTTTTTTCAGGGCCTTCGCAATGGCCCAACCGTAACCTTGGTCGTCGGCCACGCCGGCTACTAAGGCGAGTTTTCCTTCTAGGTTAATTCCAAGCATATACGACCTCCAGGAGCACACACTCTCCTAGAATTGGAGGTCGATGGCAACTATTTCTTGGCTACTAAATCCACTTTCACGGTGAAAGTGTCTTCAATCGCTTTATCGCCAATGGTGGAGAAGAATTTTAAGGAATTATAACGAACGTTATAGAGCGTGCGATCCACGGTGAGATTCGCCGTAGCGCGTAATTCGTTTTTGTCCGCAGTAACTTTCGCTGGGAAAGAAATAGGTTTTTTGATGCCTTTGATCGTGAGATCCCCATGGAGGAGGTAGGAGCCATCGCTTTGTTTTTCCACTTTGGAAATTTTCAAAGTGGAGGTGGGGTATTTATCCACGGAGAAAAAATCATCGCTTTTTAAGTGGCTCACGAGTTTTTTATTCATGCCCTCGTTGCTGATATCCGTGTTTTTGAGGGAGGCCATGTCCACAGTGAATTCGCCTCCTACCAAGTTGTCTTTATCCATTTCCATTTTGCCGGATTTTAATTGCAGCTGGCCTTGGTGATCATCGCCTACGCGCTTTTTTCCTTCCCAGCTTAGGGTGGAGGCGGAAGTGTCGATGGTAAATGTTTCTTTTTTGGCTTGGGCGGCGAGGGGAAGAAGCAAGACAGAGAGGGTGATGATAATTTTTTTCATGGAACATCCTTTCCTTAAAGTTTGCAGGAAAGTGTACGGCAAGCTTAGGAATCGTCAAGGAGGCAGAGAAAAAAAGAGGGAAGAAGTGGTGGACTTCTTCCCTCGGGCTGGGCGGGGGGATTTTAGAATGCGTAACCGAGGGAAGTACCTAGCCAAACACCTCTGGCTTTACCGACGAATAAATAGGGGTTAATCCGGAAAAGAAAACCGCTATCACCCCGGTATTCATAACCGGCACCAAAGATGGCTGCTAATCCCGTTCCGGATACCTTGGATTCGCTGTCGATCTTTCCTGTGGTGTGGATGAGAGTCATACCACCAGTACCAAACCAGCGGTGATTGCCACCGGTGAAGTAGTAGTTACCGTATAGGGGAATAAAGGTGGCGCTGGCGCTGGAAGTGCCGGCAGAGAGGGTGATATTAGAAAAACCCGCACCGATCGCGATGTTGTCCTGTATTAAATAATCATAGTTTAAGCTGTAAAGAATACCGCGGCCCAAGAGCTCAAGGGATACGGCATTGCGGGGTAGCATTCTGCTGGTGCTTTGGGTTTCTACGGCTGGAGGGGTGGTGGTTTCATCGGCGGCGGAAGCATTTTTTTCTGCGGCGTCGGCATCGATCGCGTTGGCGAAACTGAATAAGCTTAACAAGAGGAAGAGGGTGATCTTTTTCATGGGGGGCTCCTTACATTTATTTTGTTGAACGTGTTTTCTTTGTAACAAGCGGGCGGGCGGCGCTCGATCGAGAAGCAGGTTTTGGCGGCGGAGTTGCGCGATTTGGCGCACGATTCGTGCGTGAATGAGGGGCATACCTGTTGCCGGTGATTGGCTGGCGTTCTGGTTCAAAGCTTGTGATTTTTTTACGCTTTCCTCTATGATAGTGGCATGGGTTATCGAACGGATGCGATATCGCTCAGCACTGCCCGATCGGGCCAATGGTTCGATTATGCCTGGATGGCTTTGATTCTGTTAACCTCCTTGGCTTTGCTCTTGGACTCCCCGTGGTTTTTGCCAATAGCCTGCGCTTTTCTATTGGGGGCCGTGCTTTTTAAGCGAATTTGGGCCCTTTATCCGGGTGCCTTATTGCTCTTTTTGTTGTTCTCATACCCGATTGTGGCGCCGAAGGTTTTTTTACAGGTGCCGGGACTTTCTCTTTCTTTGCCACTCTTGTTGGCGGCTCTTTTTTGTTTGCCGTTTCCTTTTGCCCGACGGCAATTTGCTTGTTGGCTAAGGGCCGGAGAAGGCAACACGATCACTCGTTTGTGGACGGTGACGATAGGATTGGTTTTTGCATTAATAATTATTTTTTGTTTATTGTGGGCGGAAGGCTTGGGGGCCTTGGCTATCTTTCAGGCGGAGCTGCAGGGGGTGCCTAAGTGGTTTTTGTTTTTGGGGGTTCCTTTCTTTGCGCTGCTTAATGCGGCTGTGGAGGAGGGAGTGTACCGGGGGGTGTTGCAAGAATCCTTGGAACAAAGATTTCCTGGGAAAACCAGGCTCGTGCTGTTTGTGCAGGCATCGGCCTTCGCCGCCACTCGTTGCATGATGGGGTTTCCTGGGGGATTGGTGGGTTATGGGGTGGCTTTGGGGTATGGCATGTTCTTGGGCCGCCTGCGGATGCAGACGGGAGGAATGAGGGCGCCCTTCTTAGCTCATTTTCTGTGTGATCTTGTGATCGGATTTACGCTGGTCTTAGTGGCGGGGAGCTAGGGGCCCCGTTTGCCCAGCCTCTCATTTGCCGAGGTTGCATTGGTACGCAATGCACTGCAAACTCGCATGGAGTTCGCAGTGCATAAATAAATTTTACGTAATGATGGCCTAGATTTTAATCCAAGCTCAGTCTTATTCCCGAAATAAAAAGCTCATACTTTTTACCATTATACACGCCGTAGGCATTTAAACTTTTTGGCGTTTTATACGTATAGCCATAGGGCATTGCCAAGGAATTGCTAGCCCTACCAACCCATACAGAAGTTAACTCTTTCATAAATGTTTTAGGATTTTCTGTGTTGAAGTGAGTTACGCCAAACTCTGAGAGAAGGGATGCTATATTTTCGCTGTGCATTTCAAATGCTTGCTCATCATAGTCACCATAGAATGAGAAATATTTTCCTGAGCCAGCTCCGTCTAAGAAAAAGTCATTGTACTGATATAAATTCGAAGATACTCGGTAATAGGATTGATTGGCTTTAAAAGCAGCGTCCTTGGTGGATAGATACCTACAGATGTAGCCCTTTGAGTCGGCAGATCGAGAATGAATGGCGGTTTTCTCGTGAAAAATTTTTCCTGCTAGCGTCACATTCGCGTCTTGGCTCCAATGCTCTAAACTTTTTAGTTTCAGGTCAATTTCAACATTTATACCATTTTCCAAGAGCGCCAGTGTGTTGTCACAAACATCGGCCTTAGCGGCTACTGCGGATAGAAGCAGAAAAGATAATAAACAAAATATTTTCATAAAAACCCCCATACTTTTCGTTTAGATTAGAAAACTATAAAAGCTTGCAAATGGAAAGCTGTAAGGTGTTTTGAGCTGAATAAAAACTCGACAACCCCGGTCTATATTAGGGGTTTTTCTGTAAAAATTGGAGCGGGATACCAGATTCGAACTGGCGACCTTCTCGTTGGCAACGAGACGCTCTAGCCAACTGAGCTAATCCCGCACTCACAATTAAACGTCTGTTCTAAGGGCTGGAGGCCCTTTCCGTCAAGATCTCTGTTTTGCCTTCAACTTTTCTTTGAGGCCCCGGAAGAACTCCACCACGTAAGTTGACGCACTGGTCAATGAGAGGAAGACAGAGATATACATTAACCAGGTGCCAATAAGAGCCGTGGGGATTCGCTCAAAAAGATCCACGTGCACGATTAAAAATGGAATGGCCACCATCTGCAAGGCCGCCTTCCACTTGCCTCCGGATCCCGCGGCGATGATCACGCCTTCGGCGCTGGCTAAGGCCCGTAAAGAAGTGATGCCCATTTCCCGGCAGATCAATACCATCACTAAAAACGGGTGAATGCGCTCCAGATGCTGGAGCATGATTAGAGTGGAAACTACCAAGAACTTATCCGCCAAGGGATCCATCAATTTGCCGTAAATTGTGACAGATTTATAAGCTCGGGCTAAGTAACCGTCGAACCAATCCGTAATGGCGGCTAGGGTAAACACCACGCAAGCAATCAGATCTCCTTGGAAGCTGCGCCAGGTGAGAAAATAAACCACCGCTGGTACCGCTGCCATTCGCAGAAGCGTGAGCCGGTTAGGGGCTGTATCGAAAGTGAGGGCATCCGTGTGGGATTTGTCTTTGTCCATGGGCTTACAACCAGCCTAGCCCAGTGTAGGCCAGATAGAAAAGAATAAGAAACCAAGGCAAAATTCCGCCACTCTCTTTCTCTATCAGCAGTGCGGCAACAAAGGTGGCCGTGAAGGTAAAAAGAGCAGGTAAATAAAGAAAGAATAGTGAGGGCGCCAAATCCTTTGCACCTAAGAAAGCCGCAAAGGCCGGCAGCAGCAGCATATTGAGTAAACAAGCGTGGCTGATGCTGGAAACAGTGAGTGCTTTAGCGCTGGAACTTTCTTTCACGTACCACAAACAGCGCAAGATCCAGGGAATGTAGAGTCCAAAAGCCACTAAATGGGCGCCAAGGCGAAAGGCTTCGCTTGTCTCCCCCCTGGCCCAAACTCCTAATTCCATCACAAACGGAAACGCCGCTAAAACCGCTAAAAGGAAAAACCCCAGGCCCATGCAGAGGAGCGCCAAAATGGGTAAAAACCCTTCGGAAGATTCCACGAGCGATTGGCCCGTGAAGGTGCGTTCGTAGTGTTTCCACTCGCTGGAAAAACGGCGAAAATACACGCCATAGGCCACAATCATCAGCAGCAGTAAGCAGCCTTCGCCGAAAGTGAGGCGGTAATTGAGGCAAGCATAAATAAAAACCACTGTAGCGATCAGGAGGAAAACGGGGCTGGTAATGGTGCGCACACGGAAAAAAGTGATGGGGCCTGAGAGTAAAACCAGGGCAAAGCCGATACTTAAACCAATCACATTGCCGCCCACCGTGGAGCCTACGATCAAATTGCCGGCGATCGTGGCATCGGGTAAAAATAGGTGCGCCGCCAGGGCAAAAGCCAAAAGCGGAATGGAAATGCCCAGGGCCCACACTAGGGTAGCTAGTTTTTCCCAGCCACCCAGCCATAAAAGGGGGTTGGTTTCATCTGGCTGATCTTGTATTTTTTTGGATTGGTCCCAGGCTTCCAGCACGGGAGCTAGGCGCTTGAAATTCGCTGCCGCGAACTCAGATAAGAGCAAAAGTAAACCCAAGCTAAGAAGAGGTGCTAGCATAACTCGGCGCGTGATCCTTACTGCAAGAATACTACGATAGCGCCGAACTTTCTGTTAAAATTTTTCTATGAGCAGCAATGATGAACTCCGTGTAGTGCCACGGTTTCCTTTACCGAAAGAAAAAATGAAGTTCGTTTTCGACGATGGCGAGAAAGTATTTGCCGTGCGCGATATTTCTAGTCGCGGCTTAGGGATTAGTTTGCTGGAGTTTGGCGAGTCCGTGCTTTTTCCGCTGGGGCACTATTGCCAGGCTGAATTAAAATTAGATGGTGCTCCGCTTTTGGTGAAGGTGCGTACTACTCGGGTGAATGCGTGGTCAGTGGGTTTTGTGTTTGAAAATCTCACGGAAGAGCAGCAAGAGCAGATCAATGCTTTTGTGGATCCCTTGCACATTGGCAGCTCTTTACGTTTGGTGGACAAAAAAGGCGCGCCCGAAGCTTTTTTGCAGGGAATGTCCGCCTGGTACCATGGGGATTCGGGCACAGATTTCTTTTTCTGGAACGATTCCCGGGGGGGCGTGCGTAAGGCGCTTTTGTGTTTGGGTTTGCGGTTTTGGGAATGGCAAGAATCTTCCGGTGTGGCTACGGGGGAAGTAATCCGCCAAGAGGGGGATAAGGTGGTGTTGCACAAGGATGCTACTCCTGACCCCAAGACCCGGGCTTTAGTGCGAAAAGTGCTTGAGCATGCGGAGGTATTGGACTACCGTCTCATCAGTTTTTTACAGGAAAAAACCTAGCAACTTACCCTGAGTACGGAAAAAGCCCATGGATAGAAACTACGCACTTGAATTCGTTCGTGTAACCGAAGCTGCGGCCATAGCCAGCGCCCGCTTGATGGGGCGGGGGGAAGAAAAGCAAGCGGACCAAGCGGCCGTAACAGCCATGCGCAAAATGTTTAACTCCATCGATTTTAATGGTCGCGTAGTGATCGGTGAGGGCGAGCGAGACGAAGCCCCCATGCTGTACATCGGAGAAAAAGTGGGCTCCGGAAAAGGCGCTAGCCTCGATTTAGCGTTGGATCCCTTGGAAGGCACCACGATTTGCGCTAACGGCGGAAACAATTCCATCTCCGTGATTGCCGTGGCCGAAGAGGGAAATTTTTTGCACGCTCCGGATACTTATATGGAAAAAATTGCTGTGGGGCCAGAGGCCGCCAACGCCATCGATCTTTCTCGTTCTCCTGCGGAAAATTTACGGGAAATCGCGAAAGCGAAAAAAACTTCTGTGGATAGCCTCACCGTGGTGATCCTCGATCGCCCGCGGCACGCGGAGTTGATCGCTGAAGTGCGTAAGGCTGGTTCCCGGATTTGGCTGATTGGTGATGGGGATGTTTCCGCGGCGATTTCTGCGGCCATGCCCAATTCTGGGGTGGATGTTTTGATGGGCATAGGTGGCGCGCCTGAGGGTGTGATCGCCGCAGCCGCCATACGTTGCATCGGCGGAAATATGCAAGGCCGCTTGAAGCCACGCAACCAAGGCGAGATTGATAGAGCCGCAAAAATGGGTATTAAAGAAATGAATCGCATTTGGAAGCTCGACGAAATGGCCAAGGGCAACGTGATGTTTTGCGCTACGGGCGTTACTCAAGGGAATTTTTTGGATGGCGTGCGCTTCAAACAAGGCGGTGCCGACACCCACTCCATCGTGATGCGTTCGGAAACGGGCACAGTGCGGGAGATTCGTGCTTCCCATCGCTTTGATAAAATGCCTAAATAGTTCATAGAGGAGAATTTATGGCCGGAGCAAAACATACAACTGTAATGGACGTTTCTCTGGATGCCCTCTGGGATGTGATCACGGACTACGCTTCCTACCCTAAATTCGTGGAAGGTCTCGAATCCCTCAAGATCACCAAAAAAGAAGGCAAAGATACCTATGCAGAATATGTGGTGAGCATGTTCGGCAAAAAGGTGAAATATCTTTTGAAGCACACCGAAAACCCTAAAAAGGGCCTCAAGTGGACTATGGTGGAGGGTGAATTCTTTAAATCCAATGATGGCTCTTGGGATTTGAAAGCCAAGGGTGATGATCAAGTGGAAGCCACCTATATGGTGGATGTGGGCTTTCCGTTGCTCGTGCCAAAAACCATCGTGAATTCTCTTACGGGCACTCAGTTACCCACGATGATGAAAGCTTTTGAAGAGGCAGCTCAGGCTCGCGCCAAAAAAGGATCCAAGGGAGCTAAGAAGAAATGAAACGCCGAATCCGCAGAAGTGCCCAAGGGCTGATCGGGGATGTGCTGCGGAAGGTGCCTCTTTCCGGTGTGGCTGAGATCAAAGTACCCTCCGATATTCGCCGGGTAGTGGTGAGAAATATCGAGAAAATGCGGGAAAATGCTTTGGATGTGTTTGCCAAAGAAATTTCCAAGGTGCTTTCTAAAGTAGATTTTCAACATATCATCGACGATACCTTAAAAAATTATACTCTACGGGTAGAGGCTAAAATCGATTTGCAGCCGAAAAAGAATCAAGTGAAAGCCAGCAATAAACGAGGGCATTCGTGAAAGAGATCAAAGAATTTCAGGATGGCTTGTTGTGGAAAATGGAAGACGGCTCTTCCTTAGTGATTGGTATTACCCAAAGTTGTTTGGATTTGGCTGGTGCGGTGATGGAATTGGATCTTTCTGAAAGTGGGGATGAATTCGAGGCTGGTGATTGGATCGGAGAAGTGCGCGGCAAAAACGCTGTGATGGAAATTGTGGCCCCTTGCGCTTTACGGCTTACTGAGAGAAACGAAGAGGTGCTGAGCCAGCCCGCTTTGATCGAGGATGATCCCACGGGCGATGCTTGGATTTTACGTGCGGAGAAAATGGATGGCTAAGAAGCCAGACGATAAAAATCTTCTCGCCAATGAACAGTTTCGCAGCAATCTTTTATCGATTGTTTCCCATGAATTAAATACTCCGCTCACCGGCATTTTGAATGCGCTTGCCATGCTGGAGGAAAAATATCCTGAGGAGCAACAATATATTCCCATGCTCCGGCGCAACAGCGAACGTTTGCGGCGCAGTGTGGAGAATCTCTTAGAAATTTCCCGAGTGGATGCGGGCACCTTGCGGGTGCGTTTGAGTGAATTAGACTTGGAAAATTTTCTCCTGGCCCGCAAAGATGCATTGAAGGCAGTCTTAGCTGCACAAAAATACCATTTGGAACTAGAAATTGAAGAAGATCTACCGCGGGTATGCGGGGATATGCGCCGGCTAACTCACGTGTTTGACAGCTTGGTATTGAATGCCGTGAAGTTTTCCAATGGTGTCGGGGCCGAATTGGGCGGAGTGGTATATGCCAATCTTTCTTTGCAGGGAGCTTCCGCTTTACCACCAGGGATTTTTTCTAGTCGTGAGAGAAAAACCGGCATGTATTTAGTTACCTCCGTGCAGAGCTCGCAGCCGTCCATAGGGGAAAGCCCGGATAGTTTTGAGCAGCTCTTTGAGCCCTTCTCTCCTTGGCGCGATGCGGATACCCGCGTGCGCGAAGGCTTAGGGGTGGAGCTCGCGATTGCTAAAGAAATTTTATTGGCCCATGAGGGATTTATCTGGGCGGATTTACCGAGCACCACAGACCGTAAGGGGTGGAAGTTTGTTTTTGCTCTGCCGTTATTATCCCGGGTAGATGAATTGGATTTGGTGGTGAACAATCGTTTGTTCACAGCGATTGGGGCTTTATCGAAAATGTCGCTGCTGCTTTTACGCCCCGAGCCCGGTTACGAAGCACAACCTGGAGATGAGCAAAAAATTTCCAAGGCCTTACAGAAAGTATTGTTCCGCTCGAGCGATTCTACTTTTTGGATCCAAGATAGTGGCGAGTACGCCATTTTAATGGATGATTGTGATCAAGAGGGAGGCGAGCGCGTGGCCGTACGACTCCTTGGGGTTTTAAAAAGCGAGATTCCTCACGCGGCGTTTTTGTGGTCTTTGGTAACGGGTCCCGATAGCGGCTCTAACGCCCGGGAATTACTAGAAAAAGCTCGTCACCAATGGCGGCCAAGTATTTGAGATCTTTGCGCTTTTGCCTTTCGCTTCCTTGCCTTTCCTAGTATAAGCCTTGCCATGGCGGAAAATCCCACTCCCCTTAAGGGGAAATATTTTTTAAAAACCTTCGGCTGCCAAATGAATGTGCACGATTCTGAGCGCATGGCTTCGATCTTGGTGAACCAGGGTTACAATGAAGCGAAGGAAATCGAAGACGCGGATCTCGTGATTTTCAACAGCTGTTCGATCCGGGATAAAGCCGAACAAAAAGCCTATTCCTCCATGGGCTTATTGCGAAAAGACGGGAAAAAGAAAAACCCCAATTTGAAAATTGGATTTGCGGGCTGCGTGGCCCAGCAAGATCGGGAGGCGGCGTTTAGTGGCGCACCCCATTTGGATTTTGTGATCGGCACCGATTCCATCGATCAATTGCCCGAGGTGCTCTATCGTGTGGAGCACGGAGAAGAAAAAGTTCTACAGGTGGGTTTTGATCCCGCCAACGATTACACCCTGGAAACCAAGATCCTGCCCGGCCGGTCCACGGCTTTTGTGAATATCATGAAGGGCTGTGATAATTTTTGCTCCTACTGCATTGTGCCCTTCACCCGGGGCCGGGAAAAAAGCCGACGGCTAGAGGAAGTGGTGCAGGATGTGAAGCGTCTCGTGCTGGGCGGAGTGGTGGAAGTCACATTGCTCGGGCAAAATGTAAATTCTTACGGAAAATCTCTAGGCGGCGCTAAAAATGGGCAAACGTTTCCCGCATTACTCCGGGCGCTCCAAGAGATGGCGGACCAAATGGAGGCTAATGGCGTAACGGATCCATCGGGCCGCAGCGGAAAGCCCATGGGTCTACAGCGCATTCGCTACACCACTTCCCACCCTAAAGATTTCGACGAAGAAATGATCGATTGCCACGCCAATCTTTCCCGCTTGGTGCCGCACCTCCATCTACCGGTGCAGAGCGGTTCCGCGAAAGTTTTAAAACGCATGAAGCGCTACGTGCCGATCGAACTCTATTGCCAACGCTTGGAAGAATTGCGGCGCCGGGTTCCTGGAATTACCGTGACCACGGATTTGATCGTGGGTTTCCCGGGGGAGACCGATGAGGATTTTGAGGCTACTTTAGCGCTGGTGAAGCGCATTCAGTACGAAACGGTTTACGCCTACACATACTCGCCCCGCCCTGGCACCTCCGCCTTGAAATACGGTGATACGGTGCCGGAGCAGGTGAAAAAAGAGCGGCACGCCCGCCTCACGGATTTGCAAATTGAAATCCAGGCGGCAAAAAATCGCGAGCAGATTGGCCGCGTGGAGCAAATCCTTTGCGAGGGCGCTTCCAAAACGGATCCCTTAATGGCAACGGGCCGCACCTTGGGTTTTCGTGTAGTGAATTTTTCTTTGCCCAATGGTGTGTCCCAGCCTGCGGAAATTGCCGGTCGCACTCTGCCGATTCGCATTACCGATGCCAATACTTTTGCCTTGAAAGGAGAGCCCGCACTTTTATGATCGCTTCTTGTTTTGGTAAATCTCCAAAAATCCCTAAATCCGCCTGGATTGCCGACTCCGCCGATGTGATGGGGGATGTGACCCTCGGGGAGCACTCTAGCATCTGGTTCCAAGCTGTGGTGAGGGGCGATGTGCATTGGATTCGGATCGGTGAGTATACCAATGTGCAGGACGGTTCCGTGCTCCACGTGAGCAATGGCGTGGCGCCGCTCACGATTGGTTCTCGGGTTACGATTGGTCACAAAGCTTTGCTCCATGGCTGCACCGTGGGGGATGATTGTTTGATCGGCATGGGCGCTATTTTATTGGATCATGTGGAAGTGGGCAGTGGCTCCGTGGTGGCCGCCGGGGCTTTGTTGCCTCCTGGCCGCAAATACCCCCCCAATTCTTTGATCAAGGGGGCCCCGGCCAAGGCCGTACGGGAACTTACCGCCGAGGAACAAAAAGAAATGATCGATCAGGGCTGGCGGAACTATCATTCCTATGTGGCCGAATACCGGAAGACATTTCAGGTGAATTCTTGAATGGCCGAGGCCGCGTGATGGCTCTCTCTTTTTGCTTATTACTCATTTTCATAAACTAAAAATTAATATACTCCCTCCTTCACTCGTCGCATAATGCATCGCATTAATTTGTTTCGTCGTTGCCGCTTAACGGGAGATTTTATGAAAATTATTTTGTCTTTATTTACGTTTCTTTCTTTGTCTTTATGTAACCTTGCCGAAGCAGCCACTCTTGCCGAATTGGTAGGAAAGTATGAGTTCGTTTTCGATGAAAGCTCTGGCGAAATTCCGGATAATATTCTTAATCAGGAACTTTCTTTTACTCTCAGCATACTAAATAGCGGGAAAACTCTTTTTGTGCAAAAGGCGAAGATGGGCAAGGTAAACTGCCAGGGTCGCATCGACACGGATTCCTTGAAAAAATACCCAAACCAAGTAGTGAATTATATCACTTGCGAAGATGGTCAAAAATTCGACCAAATCCTCCTCCTCGAAGGAGTGGATATCTCCCAGCCTCTCTTTAAAGCACGGGTATTCAGTTCGGCGATCGGCACAGATTTGCCCATGATCATCACCCGGAAATAATTCATATTTTTAAATCCTTATAGAGAACGGCAAGCCGGTGGGGCTTGCTGTTCTTTTTTGGGCATTTTTTGAATTTCCAGTAATGGGCTAATACTTTGATCTTTCTCAGAAAAACTCATTGTGATATTGTGAGTCATGAATTCGCCACAAAACCCCACCCTTTTCCGTGAAACCCTTACGTTTGATGATGTGCTGCTTTTGCCTGGGCACAGCACCGTGCTTCCTAACGAAGTAAGCCTAAAAACCCGGCTCACGAAACGTCTCCACCTGAATGTTCCCCTGCTCTCTGCGGCCATGGATACGGTAACCGAATCGGACACCGCCATTTCCCTCGCCCAAGAGGGCGGCCTCGGGGTGATCCACAAAAACATGAGTATCGAGGATCAGGCCTTTGAGATTTCCAGGGTAAAAAAGAGCGAAAGTGGCATGATCCTGGATCCGATCACCGTGGCTCCAGAGCAGCCTGTAAAAGAAGCCCTGCGCTTGATGGCCACCTATAAAATTTCCGGCGTGCCGGTTACCAAAGATGGCCAGCCCCACGGCCCCTTGGTGGGCATCATCACAAATCGGGATGTGCGATTCCTAGAAGATAACAACGCCCCCGTTTCGGCCTATATGACAAGCGACGGCCTAGTGACTTGCCCCGTGGGCACCGACCGGGAAAGCGCCAAGAAACTTCTCCACAAACACCGCATCGAAAAACTTCTAGTGGTGGACAGTAAAAATCACCTGAAGGGTTTGATCACGATCAAGGACATTGAAAAATCCATGAAGTATCCAAACTCCAATAAGGACCAATTTGGCCGCCTTGTGGTGGGCGCCGCCGTGGGTGTGAGCCCAGAAGTGATGGAGCGGGCCGCAGCTTTAGCAGAGGCGGGCGTGGACGCATTTTTTGTGGATAGCGCCCATGGGCATTCCCAAGGGATTATTGATCTCGTAGGTAAATTGAAAGTGAAATATCCCCAGGTGGAAGTGGTGGCGGGCAATGTGGCCACCGTGGACGGCACTAAAGCTTTGATTGATGCCGGCGCCGACGCCGTGAAAGTGGGCATTGGCCCTGGCTCCATCTGCACCACTCGGGTGGTGGCCGGAATTGGTGTGGCCCAACTTTCCGCCGTGATGGATGCCTACCAAGAAGCCGTGAAACGGGATGTGCCAGTGATCGCCGATGGAGGCGTGAAATTTTCTGGTGACGTGGTAAAGGCCCTCGCCGCGGGCGCAAGCTGCGTGATGATCGGCAATCTTTTTGCGGGCACCGATGAATCCCCTGGAGAGTTGGTGTTGTACCAGGGTCGTTCTTACAAAGTGTACCGTGGCATGGGATCCATGGCGGCCATGCGTAAGGGCTCCAAGGATCGTTACGCCCAAGCAGGAACTGAGGACGCGAAACTTGTTCCGGAAGGAATCGAGGGCCGCGTGCCATACCGGGGAACGATTTCGGCCGTTGTGCACCAGTTGATGGGGGGCTTACGCAGCGGCATGGGTTATGTGGGAGCGGGGAATCTAAAAGAACTAAAAGAAAAAGCGCGATTTGTGAAAATTTCTGCGGCGGGTTTGCGGGAGAGCCATCCCCATAACGTAGACATTACCAAAGAAGCCCCCAATTATTGGATGGGCTCTTAGAGAAGAAAAAAGGGAAGGATGGATCTTTCTCTTAAAATAGGAGCCAAGGAATATGCAGCTCAAGGCCATTGAAGCCGCTCGGTACGACGATCGTTTCGTGGTAATTCGCAATCCAGATAACTGGAAACAAGAGCTTTTCACGGAAGAAGAATTTGAAATCGTTAAGTTCCTGAAAAAAAATGAGCAGGAAAGTTTATTGGCGCTATTACTGCCGAATATCGGTGTGGCCAAGAAAGATCATATTTTTCTGTGCATGGCGGTGCTCCGCAAGCTGAAACGCATTCAGGTAGTGGATTATGTGTCGATCACGGGCCGTAAATCCCTCTCCAACACAGCCACTTTAGAATTTGAAACCCAAAAACAAAAACTCGAATTATTGGGTTTGCGTTCTTTAGCCGCTTTGATTTTTTCTCTCGGCGAGCGAATGCTTTCATGGTTGGGGCCACAATTATTATTGTTATTAGTGCTAATCGCAGCGGCTTTCGGATTTTTCTTTTTTCCTTACAATGCCGTAGAAAATGCGTTGCAGGTGGAGAGCTTAGCGTATGGGAAAGTTTTTTCTGTTCTCTATCTTACTGCCTCGCTGGCGCTTTGCTTTCGTGCACTATTACGAGGCATTTTTTTAAAATCCCTGGGGCGCGAGAGTAAATTTCACGGTATTTCTCTTTATTTTCCTTTCATGAGTCTCCATAGCGATTGCCGGGATGTGAATATGGAGGGCTATGGTGCCCGAGTGCGCATGGCAATTTTGGGGTTGGTAGCGCCCTTAGCTTTAGGAGCAGTGTTCACCATTTTGGCGCTTACAGGAAAAATGGAGTTGAGTTCGGCCTTTTTTGCCTATGCGGCTTGCATGGGGGTTTCCCTGGTATTGGCTTGCCCATTTTTCCCAGCGGATGTGGCGGAAATTCTGCATGTAACTTTTTTGCGGGATGAGTTGCGGGAGAGAATTTCTTCAGGCTTGCGCGATATTTTTCGCACAAAAGGAAGCCTCAGCCGCGAAATGTTATATGCCTTGGTAGCCACGTTCTTGTGGCTCTTAGCGTGGTTGGATAGTTTACGTTCATTTTGGGATTTTATTGCTGGGAATGTGGTGGCAGATTTTGCTTCGCCTTCTATTTACCAAAATATAGGCGCCGGTTTTCTTGTGGCAACGGTTCTTCTCCTCCTCCTTTTTCCCGTGGGAATTTTTTCTTTTAGTTTCTTGCGCGAGCGCTTCTCCTCTCAGAAGCGCCGGATCGTGGTGCAGAAAGAAAAAATAAAAGATAGTCTTAGTTTTGAAGAGCGAATGTCTGCTCTTGAAAAGATCCCCCTATTCACTTACCTCAACGATCAGGAACGATTGGCTCTTCTTAATGAAATGCAACCAATGTTTTATGGTCACCGAGAATTCCTCATGCACCAAGGTGAAGTGGGCAAAGAATTTTTTGTGTTGGTGCGTGGGCACGCGAACGCCTATTTCACCGATGTGCACGGCCGTAATTATTTATTAGCCGATTTAGGAGAAGGGGATGCGTTTGGCGAAATTGCCTTGATCGATGATGTGCCACGCACTGCTTCGATTAGGTCTGACGGTGGTTGTATCGTGCTGATGCTGAAAAAAGAAGGCTTTGATCGTTTTGCCCAGAGCCTCGGGTCACCGGATCGAGTAAAAACTTTAATTCGGCTCACGAGTTTTTTCCGCAGGCATCCACTCTTTTCCAAATTGAAAGTAAAGGATCAGGCCCAACTCATCGATCGTTTTCGTTTCCAAACGCTCACGGCAGGTGATGCCATTCCCAATGGAGAAGATGATTTCTATGTAGTGTATTCAGGCAAAGTGCGCCTAGACACGGGAGACGACGCAGCCGATGTTACTTTGCAGGCCGATGATTGTTTTGGGTACGCCAATGTTTTGAATGCTAATTATTTTGCGGCAGAAGGAACGGGTTTGTTGATTGTGAAGCGTGAAGAGTTCCACAGTTTGATTTGGGAAAAACTGGTAGAGCATCCGGAGTTGTTTATTTAGAGGCCGCGGTATGAGAGTGGGCTGGTTGACCTTATGCGCGCTTGCTACTTGCTTCCATCTTTTATGGGGAATCGGGCGCTTGCAGTTAGAACAGCAAAAACACATAGCCCGCGTAGCCGTGGAACGTTTAGGAATTTTGAGCGCGGCCTTTTCAGGAAAGGAAGCGGAGTTTTGGAGCTCTATGGGGCGAAGCAGCGCACCCTTGGATCCTTGGGGGCAAGCCTACCGCTGGGACCCAGGACCACCCTCCTTGTGGCGCTCCGCTGGCCCCGATGGCCAGTATGCTACCGCCGATGATCTTAAGGCTTTGGTGGCGGTTCCGGAACCCGAGGCTGCGCCGCTTCCAGAGGGGCCCAATTCTTTGGGAGCCCACTAGATTTCTAGAGGGGAGGCGGCTGTTGTGATAAGAAATGGCGTGCACTCCATCCTTATTCTTGATTTCGGTAGTCAATTTACTCAGCTCATTGCCCGGCGCATTCGAGAGCTGGGGGTGTACGCGGAAATTTTGCCTGCCAATGCAGCTTTGTCCGAGATGAAGAAGACGGAAATCCGAGGCATTGTGCTTTCTGGAGGCCCCCATTCGGTTTTCGACAAGGGTTCACCCCAGGCGGATCCGGCCCTCTTGGATTTAGGTGTGCCGGTTCTCGGCATTTGTTACGGCATGCAGTGGCTCGGGCAAGTGCTGGGGGGGCGAGTGGAGCCCGCCGCTTCCCGGGAATATGGCTTCATGCCTGTGCAAGGGAAAACAAACTCGCCTTTGTTTAAAGGTTTTTCTTCGGGAGAAATTCGCACCTGGATGAGCCATGGAGATGAAGTAAAAGTTCTTCCCGCGGGATTTCACGAGAGTGCCCGTAGTCAATCGGGATCTTTAGCGGGCATGGAAAATACTGCGCGGCGGATTTTTGCTCTACAGTTTCACCCCGAAGTAACCCACACAGAAAAGGGCACAGAAATCTTTCGCAATTTTTTGTCGATTTGTGGCGTGCAAGCTAATTGGAATCTAGGGAACTTTGCGCAAGAGAAACAAAATGAAATCGCAAGCCTTGTGGGCCCTAAAGCCCACGCCATTTGCGCCCTCTCTGGCGGGGTGGATTCCACCGTGGCAGCCACGTTAGTGGAGAAAGCAATTCCGGGCCGTTTGCATTGTTTGTATATCGATAGCGGCTTGCAGCGGGAAAACGAAGCCCGGGAAGTGATGGAGAATTTTCGAGATTCAGGTTTACGCGTAACTATGATCGATGCGCGGGCAGAGTTCTTGGGAGGGTTACGAGGAGAAAAAGACCCTGAGAAGAAACGCAAAATCATCGGCAAAACTTTTATTGATGTGTTCCAGCGGGAAGAAAAGCGTTTGGCCCAAGAACACAAACAAGAAGGTATAGAGTGGCTAGTGCAGGGCACGCTCTATCCCGATGTGATTGAATCTTTGCCACCTCCTGGCCGTGGTGGTTTTAGCTCCACGATCAAGAGTCACCACAATGTGGGCGGATTGCCGGAAAGCATGAAATTAAAATTGATCGAGCCTTTGCGGGAGCTTTTTAAAGATGAAGTGCGGCGCATGGGGCAAGCACTCGGTGTTTCGAAAAAGATTTTAGGCCGGCACCCTTTTCCTGGCCCAGGGTTGGCCGTTCGTTGCTTAGGCGAAGTTACGGAAGAAAAACTCAGCGTGCTCCGGGCTGCGGATAAAATTTATATCGACGAAATCCGCGCTGCGGGTTTGTATGATCAAATTTGGCAAGCTGGAGCCATTCTGGTGCCCGTGGGCACGGTTGGTGTGATGGGAGATGGCCGCACCTATGAATTTCCGATCGCTCTCAGGGCCGTTACTAGCCAGGATGGTATGACCGCCGATTGGTTCCGTTTTCCCCACGATTTCCTCGCTCACGTTTCTCATCGCATCGTGAATGAAGTGCGGGGCGTGAATCGTGTGGTTTACGATATTTCAACAAAACCTCCAGCCACCATCGAGTGGGAGTAAATATGAAAACTCCCTTTGTGCACCTACATGTGCACACCTCCTATTCTGCTTTAGCGAGCACGGTGCACATCGAGGATCTCTTCCGCAAAGCCAAAGAATTTGGCATGCCAGCCGTGGCCATGACCGATCATGGCAACCTTTGCGGTGCCATCGATTTCATGGACGAAGCCAAAAAAGCCGGCGTGAAGCCGATCTACGGCTGCGATATTTATTTAAAACTAGAAGGCGCGCCGGAGAATGCTCGTTATCCTTATACGCGATTAGTTCTCTTAGCCATGAATCAAGATGGTTTCAAAAATCTTGTGCAATTGGTTTCCCAATCCTATTTAGAGGGACGAGCCCAACGGCCGCTCGTGAGCAAGGAATGGCTAGAGGCTAAGAATGAAGGGTTGATTTGCCTCTCGGGGGGATTAAAGGGTGAAGTTGGCTATCACCTCCTGCACAACAATGAAGAAAAAGCTCAGGCAGAATTTGATTGGCTCCTGAAAATTTTTGGCGATCGCTTCTATGCGGAACTCCAAGAAAATAATTTAGCGGAACAAACGCGTATTAATGAGTGGTTGTTAGAGCGTTGCCGGAAAACGGGCGTGAAACCAGTGGCTACATCGGACGTGCATTACCTCGAAAAAGAGGATGCCATGAGCCACGAGATTTTTGTGCTCACGCAACTTGGGCGCACGCTATCCGACGCCAATAAGCGCTCCCTCTGCACGGAATTTTGGCTGAAAGATCCCGAAGTGATGGCGGAACAATTTGCCTATTGCCCGGAAGCACTGGCCAACACGGTGGAAGTGGCCAACCGTTGCGACGTTACTTTTCGTTTCACCGACGAAAAAGGCCGGCCTATTTATTATTTGCCCAACTTCCAAATTCCGCCGGGAGAAAGCGCTAAAACGGCCGAAGAATTTTTGGCCGTGGAATCGGAGCGGGGATTAGATTGGCGATTTCAGCAGCCGAGCTTCCAGAAAAATAAAGAAAAACCCGATTGGCCTGAATTAGAGAAACGCTACCGGGAACGTTTGCAGGACGAAATTGGTATGATCCAAAAAACCGGTTTCTCCGGTTACTTTTTGATCGTGTCGGATTTTATCCGCTGGGCAAAGGCCCAAGGAATTCCCGTGGGACCCGGTCGTGGATCGGGGGCGGGCTCCATTGTGGCCTGGGCGCTACAGATCATCGATATTGATCCCTTACCCTACAATTTGCTCTTTGAGCGTTTCATCAACCCTGAGCGGATTTCCATGCCCGATTTCGACGTGGATTTCTGCATGGATCGCCGTGGCGAGGTGATTGAGTATGTTCGGCAAAAATACGGTAAGGACCAAGTTTCCCAGATTATTACTTTTGGCCGCTTGCAAACCAAGGCGTGTATTAGAGATGTGGGCCGGGTGCTTGGGATTCCTTTGGGTGAAGTGGACCAAATCGCCAAACTCGTGCCCGAGCAATTGGGAATCAGTTTGTCAGAAGCTTTGGAGCGGGAGCCTAAGTTTGCGGAACTGCGGCAAAACAATCCCACCATCGACAATCTCTTTCACCATGCTTTGAAATTGGAGGGTCTCACTCGCTCTTACGGAAAACATGCGGGCGGAGTGATCATCACCGATAAAGCACTCACGAACTATGCGCCCGTGATGACAGACGAAGACGGTGCCGTGGTGGTGCAATACGATAAAGACGCTGCGGAAAAAGTGGGTCTCGTAAAATTCGATTTCTTAGGATTAAAAACCCTCACGCACATTCAAACTGCCGTGGATCTCGTGAATGAAAAACGTAAACGTGCGGGGCTCGCTCCCGATTTTCGCATCGAGGATACGGGCGTAGACGATGCTGCCGCCTATGCTCTCATCGCCAAGGGAGATAACAACGGCGTATTCCAGGTGGAATCTTCCGGCATGGCGGATCTTTGCAAAAAATTAGCGCCCGCGAATTTAGAAGAACTTACCTGGATTAACGCTCTCTACCGGCCCGGCCCTCTCGAGAGCGGCATGGTGGATGATTTCATCGAGCGTAAACACGGGCGCATCGAAATCATTTATCCTGTCCCTGAGCTCGAAGAGGTGCTGAAAGAATCCCTGGGTGTGATTGTATACCAAGAGCAGGTGATGCGGGCTGCTCGGGTGTTGGCTGGTTATTCTTTGGGCGAAGCAGATCTTCTTCGCCGAGCTATGGGGAAAAAGAAGCCCGAGGAAATGGCCAAAATGAAAGCGGGCTTTGTGGAGCGGGCCGCGAAGAACGGCATTGATCCTGTGAAGGCCACGGAAATTTTCGATCTCATCGAAAAGTTTGCGGGTTATGGTTTTAATAAATCCCACGCCACGGCTTACGCCTATGTTTCTTACCAAACAGCCTACCTCAAGGCCCACCATCCGGCTCAGTTCTACGCGGCCCTTCTCACTACGGAAATGTCGGATACGGATCGTTTAGCAAAATATATTGGCGACGCCAAAGATCATAATATCCAAGTGCTCGGCCCTGATGTGAATGAATCGGAGCGTTTATTCAACGTAGTGGATACAGCGGGGAAAGAATCCATCCGTTTCGGCTTGGAAGCGATCAAAGGCTGCGGCACTGCCGTGGTGAACGCCATCGTAGAAGAGCGGAATGCGAATGGCCCCTATCTTTCTTTCCCAGATTTTTGCAAACGCACTACGAATAAAAAGGTGAATAAAAAAACTCTGGAAGTTTTAATCCGCACCGGGGCTTTTGATTCCTTATACGGCATAAAATCTAAAGTGAGCCGCCAGGCTTTGTTCAAAGCCATGGAACCCATCATGGCTTGGGCTACCAAAGAGCAAGAAACTGCTAGCCTTGGCCAAGGCGGCTTATTCGATGTGGTTTTCCAAACTGCAGGCTCTGGCCCGTCGTTACGCGCTCCCGAGCCCGATATTCCCGCCCAACCGGAATGGAGCCATATGGAAAAGCTCGAGGCCGAGCGGGAGCTTTTGGGTTTCTACGTGAGTGGTCATCCCTTGGATCCCTATCGTTCGCTCCTGCGCCAAGTAACTTCCACCAATGTGGAGAAAATTTTTGAACAGGCCCGGGAAGGCAAGTTGGCCAAGAAGGGTGAGCAACCCATGGATTGGAAAGCTCGTAAAGCTGCCCAAGCCAATGAGCCTCAATTGGGAGGAATCCTCACATCCGTTAAAGAAATCACCACCAAAAAAGGTGATCGCATGGCATTCCTGGGCTTAGAAGATTATGGTGGCAAGATCGAAGTGGTGTGTTTCCCCCGGGTGTTTGAAAAGTGCCGGGATGCTATCCGGCCCGGTAATGTGGTGGTAGTGCGGGGCACGGCCGAGGGCAATGAGCAGGGGGCAAAAATACTCGCATCCCATGTGGAATCCTTAGAGGTGGCCTCCCAAGAAAAAATCAAAAATGTACGCACCGTGGTTTTCCGTCTAGATCCTTACAGCACTTCCCGGGATCAGTTGGAGAATTTGAAAAAACTTTGTGTGAAGAACACAGGCTCTTGCAAGGGTGTGATCGAATACATTGCCCCCGATGGGGTTCGCGCTCGCTTTCAGTTCCCAGATGATTTAACATTTTCAGCAGACTATGGCTTCATCCGCGAGGTCAAAGAAATCTTTGGGCAGGACGTGCTGGGCTTCCAGTAAGCCGCGTTTGCTCTCGCTTTACCTGTTGGCGTTAGTTTTTAGTTTTTCTGCAGAGACTCGGGCAGAAACTGGCATTGTGAGCGCCATTGGTTCAGGCAAAGAAACTGCGGAGGCCATGGTTTCCCTTTTGCGGTCTGTAGTGGGAAAATACTTCCGCGATAGCCCAGCGGCTCTTTCCCGGGCTATTTTGCAGTCTGAAATTGCCCCCAATGCTTCGAGCTTTGTGCAAAGCTATAAAATTTTGGAAAGTAGACGGGATGCGGTGAGCCTCAGCGCCAACGTTGACCTCGATGTGATCCAGGCGCTGTTTTCTCTTACCCCTACAAAAATTGGCGAGAGTAGTGGTGCTAAGGCTTTGGTAGTGGTGAAAGGGGCGCGCTTACCCGATGGCGTGTTGCAGGAGAAAGCTCCTACGAACCCCTATGCTCCTTTGGAAGTGGCTGCGAAGGAAAGATTTCAGCGCCGGCAGTTTGAAGTGGCTTCTTTGAGTTCTGAAGAAATGCAAGCCGTAGGAGCGGGAGAGGATGTGGCTAGCCCGGAATTATTGAGGGGCTTGGGGGCGAGAGCTGGGGCGCGGGTGGCCCTCGGAATTTCTTCCCATTATGAAGCCTTTGAGAATGAAAACTCCCATAACAAAGAACTCAGGATTGTGGTTACGGCCGTTATTGTTGACGTAAAACAGGGAGCTCTTTTAGGAAAATCTTCAATTACGGTGCCAGAACCTAAAGGCCGCAAGGATCAATATGCAGCCGATTTACAAAGATCTCTCGTGGAAGAGGGTAAGGATCTTTTCCATGAAGCTTTTGTTTCTGCTGGCAGAAAATTCATGAAGGTTCAGGGCCAAGAAGATTTTATGTTGGTGCGGGTGCAATCTCCCGCAAATGCTACGCTCGTGGCCAAATTCCGTGGTCTTTTGGAATCCATTAAAGAATTAAAATCCGTAGTAGAATTTGGCGCCCAAAGAGGATCTTTGGATTTAGCCGTACGGCCGGCTTTGAAGCCCGCCACCTTGGCTAAACTTGTGAAGGCCTTACCTTCCGAAGAATTAAAAATCACCTTATTAGATACTGTGGGCCAAGGAGAGCAGGTTGCTTTAGCTGTGCAGTTGGCGCCAAAAGAAGTGTCCACGGAGGGTGAGGTTCAAAATGATATGCCGTAGTTTATTACTAGTTTTGGGATTGGTGGCTTTGGCATCTTGCGCGCGCTCTTCTGGGTATCGCAAGGACGCCAGCGTTTCCCCCAGAATGCAGGGGCAGCGGGAGCGAGATAAAGTAGTAGCCGCTGTGCAAAAATTTTCTCCCCTTAAAAAACGAGCCGTGATTTTACCGTTCTGGAATGACACTCCGATTAAGGGCCGTTTTGAAAACCACGCAAAACATTCTCTTGGTGAAATGCTTTTAGATCAAAATAGTTTGAACGTGGTGGACGAAAAGGACATCTCTTTACGCAGTCAGGATTTTTATTTGGACAGCGATAAAATCAACGTGGCCCATGTGGCGGAGAATGGCCGTAAATGGGGTGTATCGCTCGTGGTGCTCGGAAAAATTTCTAAAATTGCTTTTCGCCGCAAAGATGACGACGTGGGATTGCTTCGCCCGAGCGCCGCTAAGGCCGCAGCTTCCGTAGAGTTGCGGCTAGTGGATGTGGCGCAGGCCAAGGAAATTGCTTTAGGCCAGGGTGCCGGTAGCAGTGAGAACACTAGTTTGAATTTATTTGGGACTGATACGGAAGATACAAGCGATACCCGCAATGAATTAGTGGCCGATGCAATTGTGGATGCGATTCGCAAAGCCTTGCCTGCTCTTAACAGAGAGATCGAACGTATCCAATGGCGCGGAAAAATCGCTAAAATCACTGGCGCAAAGCTTTATGTAAATGCGGGCCGCGCCACAGGCTTACAGATCGGCGACATTTTAAAAGTAAATAGCCAAGGCCAAGATATTTTTGATCCTGAAACAGGGCTCTTTTTGGGCCGCACTCCTGGAGATCTAAAAGGAACTCTAGAGGTGGTAGAATTTTTTGGTGAAGATGGCGCCATCAGCCGCGTGCATTCTGGAGCAAACTTTCTCGAAGGCGATGTGATCCAACTCTACTAATCCCAAGGAGAAGCAGCAATGCCAGTGCGCAACGATGGAAGCCTGAACCCCCTTCAGCAAAAAATATTAATAGCCGTAATTTTGCTTTTCCTGGTGAGCATCTATTTCCTGCGGCTCATCTACATCCCGATCTTCGTTGCTTATTTTTTGGCTTTTTTGTTGAACCCCCTAGTGCGATGGCTCGAGAAAAAAGGTTTTGGCCGGATTGGCCCAATCATTCTCATCCTCTCCATGTTTTTCGCCCTGGTGATGGCTTTTGCGCTGGTGATGGTGCCGAAAATTGTGGTGCAGCTACAGCTTTTATTTCAGCGCTTGCCACTCTTGATGGATTTTTTATCGGAAAAAGTTGGTCCTGGCTCCGTTCGTTACCTTGGCTACGATGTTTTTTCCCAGTGGAAAGAAATGTTGCCCACAATGATTCCCGAAGTGAACGTATACCCCGCAGCCAGTTTACTAGAGAGCGCGCTTTCCGGCACCGTGAAAGCTTTGAGCACGGTGCTCACAATCCTGATGATCCCACTCCTTACTTTTTATATTTTAAAAAACTACTACGTGCTCAACGAGCGCCTGTTAATGTTGGTGCCGCGCCGGTATTTAACAGATATCAAGGAAGTGTTTCGGCGTTTATCCATCGTGCTCGGAGGATTGATTCGCGGCCAATTTTTGGTGTGTTCCATTTTGGCAGCGTACTATAGCGTAGCCTTGAGTGCCGTGGGTGTAGAGTTAGCATTTCTACTCGGTGTATTGAGCGGCATGATGAATCTCATTCCCTTCGTGGGGCCTTTGGCGGCGTTAGCGCTCACGATATTTTTGGCCGTACTCGCGGGGGCTCAGATTACGCAATGCATGGCAATTTTTGGCGTATTTCTCGTGGCAAATCTCCTCGACAAAACCGTGTTGAGTCCAAAAATCGTTGGCAAGCAGGCGGGGATTTCTCCCCTAACAATTATTTTGGCTTTATTGGCGGGCGGTGAGCTGTTAGGGTTTCTAGGCATTCTCTTGGCGCTGCCAGTAATGGCAATGGTGAAGGTGTTGGGAGGATATTTGACAGAGCGGTATTTCGAGTCTTCTTATTACAAAGAAGATGCTCCGATTACTGGCAAGCAGAATCTGTCAGACAAACTGTAGCTTTCTGTGGTGGTAAGCTTTGGTTTGAGTTTTTTGGGGAGGGGAATTGAAATCGATCTTTTTTGCTTTTCGGGGGAATTATTCCTATGAGGAAGCCTTGGCTTTTCAAGGTGTGCTCGCAACGGAAAACTATACGGGTCTATTAGCATTTGAGCCACCGGAGACAATCACTCTCGGCAGAGCTTCGGGCCAAGAAGAAGATTTACGAGTTTCCCCTAAGTTTTTACGGCAGCGCCAGATCCAATTGTTATCTACGGATCGGGGTGGAAAAGCCACGTATCACGGCCCAGGGCAATTGGTGGGTTTTCCCATTGCGAACTTGAAACAACTCTATGGCGATGCCCGCGCTGTAAAACGATTCTCCGAAGAATTACTTTTGGGCCTCGCCCACGCCTGCGCCGTTATCGGCGTGAAAAGTGTTTCCACTCGTCCGGATTTTCCCGGGTTGTGGACAAATCGCGGCCTCCTAGCTTCTGTAGGCATTACTGTGAAAGATGGATTCGTGTTTCACGGATTTTCTTTGAACGTGTGGCAGAGTTGTTTGCCCGGTTTCAGTTTGATCCATCCTTGTGGGATGCGGGATTGTTCCATGACAAGTCTCGAGCAAGAGGGTGTGCGCACAGAAAATTTGAAAGATTTGGCCGCGAGCTTATTGCCTTACCTCACCGTAGTGCAAGGCGCGCAAGTGTACCAAAAATCCAAAACTCTAAATTACGAAAATACTTTTGCGAATTTGGTAAATACCGTTTCCCGCAGCCAGATGGCAATCGATCACTTCCGTGCGAATCTGGAAAACCGGGAATTGAACTGATCCACTAAATGCTTTTGTAAAAAGCTTAGTAACCAAAATTATTTTTTCTTTTCAAATGTGAGAATGTATCCACTCACGGCATCTCGTCCCCAAGGGTTATCTAGTGCCACGCCCTTAGGCCAGAAGATTTCTTTCACGGCAGGGGTGGGGGTGATAGTGAGCTTTACGCCCTGTTCTTTAAAATGATTAATGAGCATCTTGTGCACGAAATCTTTATAGACATTAGATCGTACTAATAAGTTTTTAACAGAGTCGGGATTAGTTGGCTTAACGCTAAAATAAAAAGGAAAAGTATCCAGATATTCTGAAACTAAATACACTTGCCCGCGGGGTTTCGTGAAGGCAGACATTTGTTCCATCATGTGCAACAGCTTTTCAAATCGAATGCTTATGGCACTGTCGTTCATTTCAAATATGGCCGTAGAGAATCGATTATTTATTGCATATTTTAGATCAGTGAAATTGGAGTAGGTTTTTAAGATTTTACCTTTAATGGTGCTATCATTGCCAACCACCACTTCAGAGCCAGTCTGTGCATCAGTCAGGGTTTTTGCCTTGCTACGGATCTGGCTGATTAATTTTTTACTATGGGCAATAGCTAGCTTTCTGTTTCGATTTTGGGCTGCGAGCCAGCTGGAGGGCCAATCAAAAGATATTTTAAAGTGTGTTTTAGGAGGATGATAATCTGGGTTGATGGCTAGAAGATGTGGAGTTGTTAGGCCCCGGGCTTCTAGATTTAGGCCAGGAATGAGAATGTTGTCTTGAATATCTGATAGGTTTAGGCGGCGGGTTGTTTTTTCGGCACGAATAAAAAATTTTTCTCTCAATAATTCTTTTACTTCCTCTGGCCTCCAGAGGTTTGTCAGCGACGCTTGAACGTATGTCATGTTATCGGGAAGTTTTTCAACGGGCGGGGGCATATTATCAATAATGGTAAATTTCCTGTCTGGAAGTTTTTTGGCTATGGATTGCTCTATCTTTCCGTGTCCTGCGAATATAGAAACGAGGTGACTGCCTTCGGGCAATAAATCATTTAAAACAATTTTGGACGGCGCGATCATGGCAGCCATTTGCTGGCATTTGGTTGGACTTTTTATTTCTTTGGCAAGCGCATCGCAGGCAATCGCTAGAGAAGCGATAGAAAAAAAGACGCTACTTGTTTTAAAAAAAAACCTCACTTTTTAATGGTAAGGGGGCAGGCAATTTTAGTGAATGATTATTTTGTATTTTTTATGATTAAAAATCAATTTTGTTGAGATTTAAATTTCTCAAATACTTTCACGAGCATTGTATTCATTATTTGCAATGATTCCATTCCTGCAAAGCCGCTTCTAGCGCCCGTTCCGATGGCCGTGGTAAATGCACGCCATGTAAATCTATTAAGGGCACCCAGCGGAATTCGCAGCCTGGTAAACGCTGCAGTTCTTGGGCGCTGAGTTTCCGTGCGCAGTGCAAGCCCGTTACCTGAAAATGGATCTTATGTTTCGTGATCGTGCGGATTTGCGAATGAGAGAAAAAACTAGCGGCATCCGCTGGTAGAGCTGGTTTCTTTTTCCCTTCAATCCACCAAGGAATATCCCACATGCCTGCGAGCCATTCGCCCGCTTCCCGGCGCGCTAACAGCACTTCTTTGCCTTTCAAAAGGATCAATCCTTGGGCCGCTAATTCCGTGGGCGCTTCTTTTTTTTTCTTTAAGGGGATTTCTTTTTGAATACCAAGCTTGCGGGCTTCACAGTCTGCATTCAACGGACAAAGCAAGCAGCGGGGTTCTTTGGGCAAACATATTTTCGCCGAGAGATCCATAAAGGCTTGGTTCAAATCCCCGGCCCTTCCCAATGCCACTAACTTTTCCCCTAGAGCCACGATCTCTGGCTTGCCCTCGAGTTTCGGATTCTTTCGGCTGCCCAATAAACGAGCGAACACCCGCTCCAAATTTCCATCGATAGCGGCATGGGGTTGATCAAAAGCCATGCTAGCGATGGCGGCGGCCGTATAAGGGCCAATTCCTTTTAACGTTCGGAGATCCTCAAAGGTGGAAGGAATCTTACCGCCGAAATTTTTCATGATTTGCTGGGCTGCGGCCTGAAGGTTTCGGGCCCGGGAGTAATAGCCGAGGCCTGCCCAGAGATTTAGCAATTGATCCGTTGGCGCGGCGGCGAGATCGGCCACGGTGGGGTAGTGGGAAAGAAATCGTTCGTAATAGGGAATCACAGTTTCTACCCGGGTTTGCTGGAGCATGATCTCGGAAATCCAGATGCGGTAAGGATTCCGGGATTTTCGCCAGGGGAGCTGGCGTTTTTCTTGGTCATACCAATGGAGAATTTTGGTATGCACGGAAGAAATTTTCATTTAGATCACGCCCAATTTTTTTCCTACGCGGGTGAAAGCCGCGAGGGCTGCTTCCACATCCTCGGGCGTATGGGCCGCCGAAAGTTGCACGCGGATCCGGGCTTGGCCTTTGGGCACCACGGGGAAAAAGAAACCGATCACGTAAATACCTTCGGCTAAAAGAGCCGCTGCGAAATCTTGGGCTAGTTTTGCTTCTCCTAGCATCACGGGCACTACGGGATGTTCACCCGGCTTGATAGTAAAACCAGCCGCAGTGATTCCCTCGCGAAAGCGCGCTGTGTTTTCCCGCAAACGCCGGCGGAGCTCGCCACCGGTAGAAGGATTTTGCACGAGCTCCAAGGCCTTAATAGAAGCTTTCACTACGGGAGGTGTGAGAGTGTTAGAAAAAAGGTAGGGCCTGGCTTTTTGCCGGAGCATATCGATGATGGCTTGATGGCCGGAAACAAATCCGCCCGCCGAGCCACCGAGCGCTTTCCCAAGAGTGGAGGTAATAATATCTACTCTATCCATCACGGAAAAATGTTCGTGGGTGCCGCGGCCATTGGCGCCCATAAAACCCGAAGCGTGGGAATCATCCACCATCACCAAGGCTTGATAGCGTTCCGCGAGTTCGCAGATTTCTCGCAAGGGCGCGATGGTGCCATCCATGGAGAAGGCGCCATCGGTTACCACTAGGCGAAACCTTTGGGCTTGGGCCACCTTTAATTTCGCTTCTAGATCTTCCATATTTCTGTGCGAATAACGGTAGCGCTGGGCTTTACAGAGGCGAATTCCGTCGATAATGGAAGCATGGTTTAATTCGTCGGATATGACAGCATCTTCTTCCCCGAGCAGAGCTTCAAAAACGCCGCCATTAGCATCGAAGCAGCTGGAGAAGAGGATGGTATCTTCGGTGCCTAAGAATCGGGACAAGCTTTTTTCCAAGTCTTTATGGATCGTTTGCGTGCCGCAAATAAAACGCACCGAAGAAAGCCCGTAACCAAATTCATCCAAGCCTTCGTGGGCCGCTTTCACTAGTGCTGGATGGGAAGAAAGGCCCAAATAATTATTAGCGCAAAAATTCAGCACCCGCTTGTGGTTTACCTGGATTTGGTTGCCTTGGGGGCCTTCGAGCAAGCGTTCTCGCTTATAGAGGCCCGCTTCTTCGATGGCTTTTAGTTGGGATTCTAGATGAGATTGAAAGTTACCGTACATAATTACAACCGGGAGAATTGCACGAGAGTTTTGGGGTATGAGGTAAGGTTTTTTTCAAAACGCTCTTGGGAAAATTCACTCAAAGGCAAAATCGTGCTCTGGCCTTCTTCCAGCACATGTTTCCACACTTGTTCCTGGATGCCATTGCTTTGATTTTCCAAAAGTTGTTTGGTGATTTCCCAGGTGGAGAAACAGCGGCGGCCAACAATCGCGTGAAGCCGTTTTCCCGCCGTGATGATTTCTTCAAAGTGGGGGATCGTGAGATCACCACTAGACAATCCAAAAAGCACCACGTGCCCACCGCGGCGAGCGCCGCGAATCGCTTGAATCAAGCTCGAGGGAAAACCGCTCATCTCCATGCAGTAATCGGCGCCGTAGCCGTCGAAATAGGCACGCACTTCTTCCGAAGAATTTTCGGAAGGATCGATCACTTTATCGGCTCCGCAAGCCAACGCTTTGGCCTTGTTTTTGGCGTTGGGCTCGATGCCGATGATTTTTTTTGCGCCCATGGCTTTCGCGATCAGAATAGAAAAAAGACCAATCGTGCCGCAACCGAAGATGGCAATAGTTTTCCCGCGCAGTTCACTTTCCCGTAAATCTGATCCCAGCATATTGGGCGTGCACACGTGCACCGCATTGCCAAAGGGCTCTTGTACGGCGGCCACTTCGGCCCGCACTTTTTCTAGAACCGTGGGCCAGAGCACGGTTTCGGGAAGTTTCACGCGCTCCGCGAACACCCCATCCCAAGTTACACCGATGATTCGCTCATTTGCGCAAACGTGTTGATTGCCTGCCAAGCACATGGGGCAAGTGCCGCAAAAAATATGGGATTCGGCGCTCACCACCTGGCCCACATGGAAGCGGCCCGAACGTTTCACTTCGGATCCTACTTCCACAATTCGCGCGAGCACTTCGTGGCCCATCACAAAATAATCCCGGCGGTCTTGCTCGAGATGATGGAGGATGCTGTCCTTAAAAGCCTTCCGGAACCAGATGCCCTTATCGGTGCCGCAAACGCCGCCGTAGATGGGCTCCAAAATAACGTTTTTGGAGTCAGCCGGATTTTTTTTCTCGTCTAAAACCGGAGTGGGTACTTCTTGCAATTGGTAGCCCTTGGTGGAGCTCCAAGTTTGCCGATTCACTGGAAGGATAAGCGCTTTCATTTATTCTACTTCCCTTCTTCTAACTGGGTAAAGATGCGCTGGATGCGATCCAAACGAAAACTTTTTCTCACGCCGTCTAAGTGGCAGGTGGCTTCCATATACTGCTGTTGGCCTTTGGCGTAAAGGAGAAGTGGGGTGATTTCTCGGGGGGAAAATCCACCTTCGTATAAAATCCATAAGGAACGTTTTTCCTGAAGCGCGGAAAAGAGCGGTTCATAGGCGCTGGCAGGTGGAGTTTCTACTGGCCTGGTGCCTGCCACAAAAGAGTGCAATTTCCCATGGTGGCTCACCAAGGCATCCCAATTGGCATTGATCCCACAGCTGCGGCCCACCACTATGCGAAACAATTCCATGCAGCTTTTGGCATCGGCTAGAGCGCGGTGGAAAGTGGTTTCGGCAATATTAAAGGCTTTCACCAGGGCTTCCAAGCGGTGCGTGGGTTGCTCTTTGCACACGCGCCGGGAAAACATACAAGAATCCAAAATCGGCACCGCAGGTGGGGTGATGTTGTGGCGCAAACTGTGAAGTGAGAGAAAGCCGATATCAAAAGGGGCGTTGTGGGCCACGGGAATGGCGCCTTCGATGAATTGGTAAAAGGACGGCAAAACTTTTTCAATAGGAGGGGCATCGAACACCATTTCGTCGGTGATGCCGTGCACTCGGGTGGCGGCCCAGGGAATCGACATGCCGGGGTTTACAAGAGTTTGAAAATATTCTTTAGCTCCCGTAATTAAATCAAAACGCACAGCTGCCAATTCTACCAATGCTTCGGAACTGGGAGAGAGCCCGGTAGTTTCCGTATCGAAAGCCACAAAATCGAGGGTGCTGATATCTTGAGTCATGGTAGATTAAAAAAGGTTCAGTCACGTTAACCCGCTATTGGGGGGGATGTCCATATGAAGGCTTTGATCACGGGGGGCGCCGGATTCCTGGGAAAAAAATTAGCCCACGCTCTCACCGCCAATGGCCACGAGGTGCGGCTCTTGGTGAGGAACCCCAAGCAGCAAGAAGCAATGCGGCAATCGCCTTTTTCTTTTGCACTAGGGGATTTGCATGATGAAAGCTCTCTTCGCGGCGCTTGTGAAGGCATGGATTGGGTTTTTCATACGGCTGGTTTGATTTCCTATAATCCCGCTAAGGCGGATCTCATGTACCGGACCAATGTGCTAGGAACTAAAGCGATCGCCCAGGCGGCTCTGCAGGAAAAAGTAAAACGCTTTTTGCACGTGAGTTCCACCGCTGCCATCGGTGTGAGCCAAGATCCTCACACGCCCATGAATGAAGAAACACCCTTTAACGCCCGTTATCTGCGCTTAGCTTATTTCGACACCAAATACGAAGCGGAGCAGGAGCTTTTGAAAGTGGTGCACAAGGGCCTCGATGCCGTAATTATAAATCCAGGCTCCCTCTTAGGCCCCGGTGATACCAGGCGCTACGAAAAAGGCTATGCGGGTTTGATCTATCAATACAAACCGCCTGTGCTTTTTCATGGTGGAATTAATTTTGTAGATATAGACGATGTGGTGCGCGGCGCTCTCTCGGCGATCCACAAGGGCCGCACGGGTGAGCGCTATATTTTGGGAGGAGAAAATTTAGGCTTCGACGATATGATCCGCCGAGTGAATGCCATTCTTGGCCGCCCGTCTCCACGCCATTATGTGCCGCTCTCACTCATGGGGGCGGTGGCGCAGGCCCTTAAATTCCTAAATAAATTTGGTGTTGATTTACATATGACGCCTGAACTTGTGCGCCAGGTTTGCACTTGGTATTTGTATGTGGATTCCAGCAAAGCCCAGAAAGAGCTGGATTATAAACCGCACCGGATCGACGCTGCGATCTCCACCACCATAGAGTGGCTCAAGGCGCAAGGCCGCTTACATTAATCGTTGCCCGGAACGCAAATACGATAGATTTCCGATTTGGGGCTCACGGAGGCCAGCGATCGCCCTTTAGAAACAGTGCGTGCTTCATAGTGGGCCAAGTAACAACCGCGGTAGGTTTCAGCTTGGGTTGGAAGTTTTTTTTCTGCCACCAAACGCCGGAATTCATTGGCACTCATCTGTTGCTGTAAAACGGGCACTGGTTCGGCTCGGTAGCCCGTGTTCCAGCGAAAGAGGGAGAAGGTGCCGTCAGCAGCGGCTGCACTTCCCAAGGGAAGTAAAGCGGTCAGCATGCTTAAGTAGAAGCAGATTAATGTCCGACCCATGTAGTCAAATTCGGAAGAACTGCTAAAAAGCTTTAGCAGTTTCCGGTGGAGTCGGAATTTTTAAGTCATTCTAAAGGCTTAGTCGCCTACAAATTGCAGGGCGATTTCTTCGAGCATGGTGAAAAGGGTTTTAAACTTTTCCAAAGCTTCTGGCTTTTGGGCCAAGAGATCTTCTAATGTTTCTTTGAGGCCGGGCTGGTCCGGTTGGAATCCTTTATAAAGCGTATTGCTATAGGTTGTAGCGGTGATCTGTGCTCCTTGGATCACGTCCATATCTAAGGAGAGAGATCCACGGTGAACAATGATTTCCGACGGGGGCAGGGTTTCCGGCAATTTAGAGAAATCGAACACAAAATCGATCAACGCTTTAAAGCCTGTATAGTTGCCACTCGTATCTTGACGGCGCTCCAAAACAGTCACGGTAACAGTCACGGCCTCGCCGTATTTTTCCGTAAAACCTTTGGCCATATCCAAGAGCACCGTATCGATCGTGGGGATCATTTCATTGATTTGCTCTTGGGGCAGAATTTTTGTGAGATCTACTTTTAAGCTACCTTGCACGTTTGTGGCAGGAGAAGAGCCATCACCATAGGAATAACTTAAGTGAGGCAGATGGATTTCCACGGTATTCATACTGCCAGTTTTTGAATAAGAAGCCGTAAGCGCTGCGGACAATGCCCGCTCCGAATTGGTTTCAATCACTTGGAATGCTAACTGAGCTGCCGTTTTTTCGTTTTGAAAGGGCTGTAAGATTTTTTGGATCTCTTGGTTTAGTTCACTTAAGCCACCCGTAAGTACAGATGCTGTGGCGGTACCTGCTGCCAGTAAAAACACCGGGATGAAAAAAAGTTTCCGCATATTTACCTCCAAAAAAGACTTAGGTAAATTGGTACCCCGAGTCTAAGGGGGAAGTCAATCTAGCTTAGGTTATATTCGTGCTGGGGTTATGATCGATTGTTGAGAGTTTTTCCCTGGAAAAGATAGTAGGATGCTCCCATGAGCGAAACTCACTTTTACGAACAGCACCTAAACCGTGTGAGTCGCAGTTTTGCTTTCTGTATTGCTCGCCTAGAGGGCGATATGCGCGATTGGGTAAGCCTCTCTTACCTTCTATGCCGTTTGCTGGATACCATTGAGGACGCTCCTTGGGATGAGCCGGCGGCGCAAACCAAAGCCTTTGATCTCTTTGGCAGATTCCTCCAAGAGTTACCCACTGAGCAAACTGTTACTATCTGGGCCGCGGCCTTTCCACTAGCCATCGAAGAGGGCGAGCGGAAATTATTACTCGATGCCCATCGCTGTTTCCAGAATCTTCATGCTTTGCCGGAACCCGTGAAAGAAAAAATCCGCCGGCCCGTTGGGGCTATGCAGCGAGGCATGAGGCACTTTACTGCGAAAAAAGAGCGGGGCTTGCGATTGCAATCCCTAACAGAGGTAAATCAATATTGTTTTTTCGTGGCGGGCCTTGTGGGTGAGCTACTTACGGATTTAGTGATCCAGCGTTGGCCCACTCTGCCTGTGAGCCGCCGTTTGTATCTTGATGCCCATCATTTCGGTTTGTTCCTGCAGAAAATCAATTTATTGAAAGATCAAGATAAGGACGAAAAAGAGGGTCGTTATCTTGTGCCTTCCCGTAAAGAGTTGCTCGCGAGTTTACGTAAAGACGCTGAGGGTGCAATACGTTATCTCCAAGCGCTGCCTCTCACAGAAAAGGGCTTCCGTTTATTTTGTGCCTGGTCGCTATTTTTAGGCTTGGCATCTCTACCTTGGATTGAGCGCAGCAAGCTTTTGGGTATATTTAGTAAAATCCCCCGCTTGGTAACAGAAAAACTTTTAAGCCGAGTGGAGCATTTGATCGACGATAACCAAGCGCTTATGGGTTTATTTACGGAATTATTTCCTCCCACTGCTTTGCCGTTGCCTCCGGCGGGGGCATTAGAGATTCCCTGGATGAAACAGCTCTACCAAGGAGTTCTAAGCCAAGAAGATTTCCGTGAACTTGGCCTTTGCCCCTTAGGCAGTTAAAAATGCTTGTAGACATCACGCCGCTACGCCGCTACCGGGATTTCCGCCTCTTATTCATCGGCCAATTGGTTTCCACCTTGGGCAGCATGATCAGCTATGTGGCTACTCCCTACCAAGTGTACGAGCTCACCAAAGATTCTTTTATGGTGGGTGTGCTGGGCACGGTGCAGTTGGTGCCAGTGTTGGTGTTTGGTTTAATTGGTGGGGCTTATGCGGATCGTTTGGATCGCCGCAAATTACTTTTAGTTTCAGAATTTTTTCTTTCGCTCGGTATCCTTGGGCTTTTCCTCAACGCGGCCAGTTCTTCGCCGAAGCTTTGGCTGATCTTTGTGCTCACGGCATTTTTACAGGCCGTGAATGCATTTCACCGCCCAGCCATGGAGGCGATGACCCAGAAACTCGTGCACCCAGAATATTACGGCGCAGTGGCTGCTTTAGGTGCACTACGTTCCAGCGTGGGTGCCATTGCGGGCCCGGCCATAGGCGGGGTGTTGATCGCTTCCTTCGGCTTAAAAATCGGCTACCTTGTGGATCTTCTTACCTTCGTGGTGGCCTTAGTTTGTGTGTTTCTCATGAAAGCTTCCGTTGCCCCGGAGCAAAACGCGGGTGAATCTTCTTGGAAATCCATCCGAGAAAGTTTGCAGTTTGCTTTGCGGCGGCCCGTGCTTGTGGGCACCTATGTGGTGGATATCGTGGCCATGACCTTCGCTTTTCCTACAGCGCTCTTTCCCGCTATGGCAGAAGCTTGGGGTGGGGCCAAGGCCGCGGGCATTTTGTTTTCCGCGATGTCGATCGGTGGTTTTGTGATCGCCATTGCCAGCGGTTGGACCAATAAAATCCGTCGCCACGGAGCCGCTGTGCTTTGGGCTGCGTTTTTATGGGGCTTGGCTATCGTGGGTGTGGGTTTATCTTCTAATCTTTGGTTAGCCGTATTTTTCTTAGCCTGTGCGGGTGCCGCTGATGCTGTGAGTGGAATTTTTCGCATGGTGATTTGGAATGAAACTATCCCCAACGAAAAAAGAGGCAAACTCGCGGGCCTAGAAATGATTAGTTATATGACAGGGCCTTTATTGGGAAATATGCGGGCCGGGTGGATGGCGGGCTATGGTGGGCCGGCGTATTCGGTTTTGGTAGGGGGTATATTTTGTGCCGTGGGTGTAGTGGCCTGCGGAATCGCATTGCCCAAGTTTTGGCAATATGAGCAAAAAAAAAGGAGCGCCACTACTGGCGCTCCTTTATAAAAGAAAAACTTATTCTTCTACAGTTTCTTCTTCCATGGCTTCGGCTTTCTTTTCTTGCCGCTCTTTCTTTTTCCCTTTTCTGGTTTGCTCGGCCAGGATGCGGAAAGCATCATCCAGGTTCCGCTCTGCGGCTCTCGTTACAATGAAGTTACCTTGGGGCCCGTGATAGCCTTGGGCCGCGTAACGTTCCGAAGGTAAACCGTGCTGTACACGCACATAACCTAAATCCCGCTCACAGTCTTTACGGTGTTGGCTTAGTACTTTTAATAAGTTCTCTAAAGATTCCTTATAACGGGTTTCTTTTTCCATGCGATCCGTGAGGAATTCTTTTTTCACCACTTTGATGCGGCCACTTTTGGTGATGCCAAGTTTTTGTTGAACCTTGCTTAAATCTTCGCTGATTTCTAGTTCAGGAATAGGTTCTAATTTTTTGTTACCACTCAATCGAGGGTCAGCCAAATCGGTGCGGCAGCGGATCAAATCTTCCCGCTCTGATTTTAATTTTCTTTCTGTTTCGTAATTGTACCAAGTGAGCTTGCGGAGTTCGTCTTCCACGGCCACGGCTTCTTGGATCACGGCGTCGTCATCTTCGTTGATGCCGATTTCTTTGTCGCCCATTTTGGCTTTCACGTCGATATCTTCATCCACGGGTTTGAGTTTTTTCGAAGAGCAACCAGCGGCGATCACCGCTAGGCAAAGTAGGGGAAATAGGGCACGTTTCATAAAATCCTCGCTTTCATAGACCACTTTACGGCAAAGAAGCATTTTGGGGCGAGTAGAATTGCTTGAGAAGAGCTCACGGAAACGGCTGGGGCGCACGGCTTGTGCTGGCCGGAAGGCAAAAAAAAGGGCACCCATATTCGGTGCCCTTTTTACACTATAAGCTAAGTTTAGCGATAGTTATGGAGCTGAATGGTTTGCTGCATCCCGTTGCTAGAAATGCTGTCCAAACGTACGTAACCAAAGGGAACGCGGGCGATCCAAGCGGTGCCTCTCATATCGTCCGTGTTGAAGGGTAGAGCGCAGGTTTGGAAGTTACCGGCGGGAACATTGATGTTTTGCAATTGGCCACCAGCACCGGCGCAATTGTTCATAATGTTGTTGATGGTCTCATCGGAAAGTAGATCATCAGAGGGCACCCACTCTTGGGTTACGTCTGGCGAGCGGCCAGGAAATGTAATCGTTTGCTGACGAAGGTATTGGCCACGGGAAGAGTTAAACTGCAACAATTCATGGGAGAGAGTAGCTTGGATATTTTGCCCATTGTGGTTCGCATGCACATCGTAATTGGCATAATCACCAACCCGGGGAGTGGCATAAGCGCTCACAGAAGCAAGGGCCATCAAGGCAAATAGAGAACGGATCATTAGAACCTCCTAGATAAATGAAAAGAACGGGGATCGTGTTTAATGAAAGCTGCGGAGCATGACGCTTGTTTGCACGCCGTTACTTTGTGTGCTGTCTAAACGAACAAAACCAAAGGGTACATTGGTGATCCAAGCGGTGCCTGTGCCCCCATCGTCTGAATTGAAGGGCAGAGCGCAGGTTTGAAAGTTGCCGGCGGGCACAGTGATATTTTGTAAACTTCCACCGGCGGCGGAACAGTTATTCATAATATTATTAATGGTTTCATCCGTGAGTAATTCATCGGCTGGTGTCCATTCTTGGGTTACTTCTGGTGCTCGGCCGGGGAACGTGAGGGTTTGTTGGCGGAGGTACTGATTGCTAGAAGAATTAAACTGCAGAAGTTCATGGGAAAAAACCAGTTGGTACTGTTGGCCACTCTGATTAATGGTCGCATCATAAGCAGCATAATCGCCTACTCTAGGCGTGGCATAAGCGCTCACAGAAGCAAGGGCCATCAAGGCAAATAGAGAACGGATCATTAGAACCTCCTAGATAAATGAAAAGGGCGAAGCATTATTGCTATCCTGGATTTTTGATTTTCGTCAAGGAACGGTGGCCCACGATTTTGTCGCGATTAACGAAAGCTCTGCAGCAAAATGGTTTGTAGCACTCCGTTTTCGTAAGTTGCTTCTAAGCGCACAAAACCAAAGGGCACATTGGCGATCCAAATGGTTCCCGCGCTTTCTTCTGAATGGTGAGGCATGGCGCAAGTTTGAAAGCTACCGGCAGGCACGGTGATATTTTGCAAATTGCCACCGCTGCTGGAGCAATTGTTTAAAATAAGACTAATGTTTTCGTCGCTGAGGAAATCGGAAGCAGGCAACCAGGTTTGGCGTACATCCGGTGCCAGGCCTGGCAAGGTGAAAGTTTCTTGGCGGAAGTAGTGGTTATTGGCTGGATTGAATTGCAGTAACTCTTGCGAAAAATCAATTTGGTACCGGCTGCCACCTTTGGCGAAGATCATATCGTAGGCCGCATAGTCGCCAACCTTAGGAGTGGCGTGGGCGCTCGTAGAAGTCAGTGCCAGCAAAACAAATAAGAAACTGATCATTAGAGCGAAAGCGAAAGATCAATGCGGCGCAGAGTTTCTTGTGCGCCCAGGAGGGGCAGCACTAATTTTAGTTCAGGGCCGTGGAGTTTTCCCGTAACGGAAGCGCGCATGGGCATAAAAAGATTTTTGCCCTTAGCACCTGTTTTTTCTTTCACGCTATTTTGGATGGAAGCCAACACTTGCTCCGAAGGCACCCCATTATTTTTTTCCACTTCTTCCCTAAAGCATTTCACCACTTGTTTTGCTTCCGTGGAACTCAGCATGGTTTTGGCCTCCGGTTCGAAGGCGAAGCGATCGCTGAAATAGATTTCTAAGTGTGGTCCGATTTCAGCCAGAGTGCGCAGGCCCCCACGAACAGTAGCGAGCACATTCAAGAACCATTCTTCGCCCCGGGCATCGGGATCATATCCGGCTTCCTGCACGAAGGGGCGGATGCGTTTGGCGAGTTCTTTGATATCCAAAGCTTTGATGTATTCGCCGTTCATCCAGGCGAGTTTTTCGTCGTCAAACACGGCTGGGGCTTTGTTGAGTTTTTCTAAATCAAATTGTTCGATGATTTCTGCCAATGGGCGAATTTCTTTTCCGTCGGAAGGGGACCAGCCGAGCAGAGCTAAGAAGTTCACCAAAGCTTCGGGCAAATAACCGTTACGTAAATAATCGGTCACGGAAGAGGCGCCTTCCCGTTTGGAAAGTTTCTTTTTGTCCATGCCTAGGATCATGGAAATGTGAGCAAACTTTGGTAGCTCCCAGCCGAAGGCTTCGTACACCATCAATTGCCTAATGGTGTTGGATAAATGATCTTCACCCCGGATGATGTGGCTAATGCCCATGAAGTGATCATCCACCACCACGGCGAAGTTATACACAGGCATGCCGTTGGAGCGCAGAACCACAAAATCTCCTGCCATGCCGGCCTTGAAAGTCACTTCGCCCCGCAAAAGATCATGACAAACATAATCTTTGAAAGGCGCTTTCATGCGGATGGAAAAGGGCTCCGTGGCGGCGCGCTTTTGGCTCACGTCTGCCGCGAGAAAAGTGCAGGTGCCATCGTAGTGGGGAGGTTTGCCGGATTTTTTGGCCGCTTCCGCTTTGGCGCTGATTTCTTCTTCCGTACAAAAGCAACGATAAGCGTGGCCTGTGTCTAAAAGTTTGTAGGCCATGGCCCGGAAAAGTTCCTGGCGTTCCGATTGCCGATAGGGGGCGCATGGCCCGCCTTGCATGGGGCCTTCATCGGGATCCAGGCCTAAGGAGTGGATATCTTGCAGGAGCATTTTTTCTGATTCGGGAGTGAAGCGGGCTTGGTCCGTGTCTTCCACTCGCAGAACTAAAGTGCCTTGGCTGTGACGGGCATGCAGCCAATTAAAGAGGTGGGTGCGGGCGCCGCCCACGTGCAAATAACCCGTAGGGGAGGGGGCAAAACGAACACGGGCCCTCCCTGTTTTGGGGCTGCCTTCGGCTAAAACTTTTTTCAGATCAAATTGTGCCATAGAGGCACAAACTAGTGGATTTCTTAAGCGCTGCCAAGAGCTTTGGTAAGTTCCGCTTCCACTTCTGCTTCAGGCAGGTGGTTGGACATGGAAATTTCTTTCACCAAGAGGTTCTTCGCTGTGTCGAACATTTTCTTTTCACCGAAAGAAAGGTCCTTAGCGTTTTTTAGGAGGTAGAGGTTCCGGAGCACTTCCGCGATCTCTTTTACGGATCCGGTTTTGATTTTTTCCATATATTCCCGGTACCGACGGTTCCAGGTGGTGCGATCGATTTTCACTTTTTTGTCACGGAGAATGCCGAGCACTTCATCTACTTCCTGCTGCGACACAAGGGCCCGTAAGCCCACGCCAGCGGTATTATCCGTTGGCACCATAATGGTCATGCCATTTTCGATGACTTGCAGTACGTAAAAACTCTTTTTCTTCCCGGAGATTAGCTTTTCTTCGATGCGCTTGATCACGCCTACGCCATGGGCTGGATAGACTGCGTTATCGCCGACTTTGAACATAAAGTTTTCCATTAAATCTTCTCCGGACGCATCTTGGACGGCGGTCATAGTAACACCATGCGTTAGTTAAGTCAAGCCATGATGGGGAATTCTTCCGAATCATTTCAAGGCCTTGCTGTGCGCCTGGGGTTCGGGTTAGCCTTTCCATCTAGCCAATTTCATTGGGGATTTGTTTCCTGGGGGACTATGAAATTTCTTTTGGTTTTCATAGGTTTAGCAATTTTATTGGGTTTGGGCGCCGGAGCCTGGCAATTGGGCTATTTTCAAGTGGCAGGTTCCGAAGAAATTCCGTTCACCGTGCAAAAGGGCGATAACTTTGCGGTGCTTGCCCGTCGTTTGGAAAAAGAGGGAATCATTCGCAGCGAACGAGCCTTGCGTTGGTATGTGAACTTGGCGAGCCCTAGTAAATCTTTGAAGCGGGGAGAGTTTGGTTTGTTCCGGAATATGAGTGTGCCGGCCGTGGTGCAAGCGCTCACGGAAGGCCGACCCATGGAATACAAGGTGACCGTGCCCGAAGGCCACAACCTTTTCCAAGTGGCCGATATTTTAGCGGCTAAGGGCTTGGCCACCCGAGAGGATTTTTTAGCGGCGGCCCGGGATCCGGAAGTGGTGCGTATGTTGCCCACATTAGCAGGCAGCGCAAAACTTCCCCGTAGCATTGAAGGCTATATTTTCCCTGACACCTATCACTTACAAAAAGTTTTTACGGCCAAGGAAATAGCCCAGTTGATGGTAGCCCGCTTTCGGGAAGTGTTTCAGGGCTTGAGCGCCGAGATGGAAAATAGTGTGGTGATGCGATCCTTGGGCTTAAACCCCCATGAGCTCGTGATTCTGGCCAGCATCGTGGAAAAGGAAACGGGGGCAGCCCAGGAGCGGCCTTTGATCGCGAGCGTGTTCATCAATCGCTTGCGAAAAAAAATGCGGCTGCAGACGGACCCCACGGTGATTTACGGTGTGTGGGTGGCCCAGGGTAATTGGGACGGCAACATCCGCCGCCGGGATCTCAACACTCCTACAGAATATAATACCTACCAGATGAGTGGTTTGCCGGTGGGGCCCATTGCCAATCCGGGGATCAACGCTATTCGAGCGGTGCTGCAGCCCGCGGAATCGGACTATTTATTTTTCGTTTCCCGCAATAACGGCACCCATATTTTCTCCAAGGATTTTTCTGCCCATAACCGGGCGGTGCGGGAGACGCAGCTCAATCCCGGTGCTCGGGAGGGTAAGAGCTGGCGGGATTTGCCGGCGGAGCAGCGGGCGCGCTAACGATGACTAGTAATCCACGCCAATGACTCAGAAACCACGCGCTCTCTGATGCCAGGCTCTTTTTCTAGCTCATGATAGTAACCAGGAAATTCGATCACTTTGTGTTTTAGTCCGCCGTACGCTTGGAAAGCGAACTTCCGCGCTTCATTCAAATTCGTTACTTTTTCATCCCCCGAGAGCAAAAACAAAGTGGGGCAGATGGTTTGAAATTTAGCCGCATTGTTTTGAATTTCTTGGATCGCAGCGCGCACAGATAGCAGCCAGCGGGGAGTGGCCACTCGGCTAATCAATGGATCCTCGAAACGGCGCGCGAGGTATTCTTCATCGTGGGAAAGAATATTGGGTTCTACGCCATGGGGCACCGGCAAGGTGGGTAATACAGCAGCCAAGAGGGGAGCTAAGCACGCGAGTGTTTTTTTGCTGCCCGTGAGTTCAGGAAATCCTAAAAAGGCGCTGGAGAAAACCGCAGCGGAAATTTTATTGGGTAAATTATTTCTATGTAATAGCTGAAGGCCAACAAGGGCACCTAAGCTATGACCCCATAGATAGATCGGGCGATTAGGAAGCAGTTGGGGCAGAAGTTTATTGAGGAAGGCTTCCGTGTCTTCCGCGTAATAATTGGGATCTTCCAGGTGGCCCCGGGGGCCTTCCGATAAACCGTGACCGCGAAGATCGAGGATGGTCACAGCAAGGCGAGCTTCCACGAAATTGCGCACGAGCTTGGCGTAGTTACCGGCGTGTTCGGAATATCCATGCAAGAGCACCACGGTGCCCGTGGCGTGGGGGGGAACCCAAGCTTGGCCAAAAAGATTAACCCTTGCCCGCTCCTGGGGGCTTTCCATGCGTAAAAATCCGTGACGGGCTAGAGGCGGCAGGGGAAATTCATAGCAGCGCAGGTATTCGCCCATGGCCGGATCCTGGGCCAAAGAAGAGCCTGGTTCCGAGAGTTGAAAGGGCGTTTCGCTCATTGACGGATACCACCTACTAGATCGTAGGGGAGGGCTTCGGTGATTTCTACTTCCACGAGATCACCGGTGGTGGCATCGCCTTCGTTGATGAGCACTACGCCGTCGATTTCTTGGGCTTGGCCGTACCAGCGGCCTTGCAAGAGGAGATCACTTTCCCGGGAAAGACCTTCCACTAAAACTTGCACCTTGCGACCAATCATTTTTTGGTTGTTCTCGAGGGAAATTCGCTGTTGGATTTCCATGAGCTCGTTGAATCTTTTTTGGATCACTTCTTCGGGCACTTGTCCGATTTTTTCCGCGAGTCGGAAAGAGGGAGTGTCTTCCTCGAGAGAATATTTAAACACGCCCACATGTTCTAAGCGAAGATCCAGCAACATTTGCCGTACGTTTTGAAACGATTCTTCATCTTCCCCGGGGTGGCCCACGATGATGTTGGTGCGGAAAACTAAACCAGGGATACGGGCACGCATTTTTTCCACGAGGGCATAGATCTGCTCCCGGGTGATCCGGCGGTTCATGAGTTTCAGTACTTTGTTATCGCCGTGTTGAAGAGGCATATCCACGTACTTTAGGATTTTTGGTTCCGTGGCCATGAGCTCGATCACTTCATCGGTGAAATTATCGGGATAAGCGTAGTGGAGGCGGATCCACTGGATACCGCTGATCTTTACGAGGGCCCTGAGGAGCATGGCCAGGGTTTCTTGGTAATCGTTTTCGATTCCATAGTGGGTGAGATCCTGGGCCACAAGATTGAGTTCTTTTACGCCGCTGGCGGCTAGATTTGTGGCTTCTTCTACGAGGGAAGCGATGGTGCGGGAGCGAACGCTATGACCACGAAGTTTTGGGATAATGCAGAAGGAACAGTTCCGCACGCAGCCTTCGGAAATTTTTAGGAAAGCCGAGTGGGCGGCGCCTGTATTCACCCGGGGGTGTTCCGAGGTGTGGATGAAAGTAGGAATATCCACGAAAGTTTTTTGTTTTAATTTTCCGAGGGCGCGCTTTTGCAAGAGCTCCACCACCCGGTGGTATTCGCCGGTGCCGATGAAGAGATCCACTTCGGGCATTTCTTTTTCTAAATCTTTGGCGTAGCGCTGGGCCATGCAGCCACTCACCACGAGATTTTTAAGTGAGCCTTCTTCTTTTAGATCCGCCATCTCGAGGATGGTGTTGATGGATTCTTGTTTGGCAGCGTCGATGAAGGAGCAGGTGTTTACAATCACAGTATCCGCTTCTTGTGGATTTTCCGTGATGGTGAAACGGTTGGATTTTAAGAGACCGAGCATCACTTGGCTATCTACCAGGTTTTTGGGGCAACCTAAGGAAACGAAATAGACAGACGTGGCCTCTTGGCCGATGCCGGCTGGAGAGCTAGATTTTTTTTCCAACGTCTTTGTTACCATTAGCTTCTCATGTTCACGAACTGCACATCTACTTCGAGACTGGCGGCGCGCAGGTTCCGCATGGTGGCTTGGAGATCGTCGATACTTTTGGAAGTCACGCGCACTTGATCGTCCATCAACTGGGCTTGTACTTTGGATTTGGAGTCCTTGATGGTTTGCATGATTTTTTTGGCTTGTTCCTTATCGATGCCTTGTTGCACGGTGATCACTTGGCGCACCTGACCGCCGGTGGCTTGCTCGATGGTGCCGTACTTAAGATTTTTGAGGGGCACGGAGCGTTTCACTAATTTCGATTGCAGAATATCTGTGGCGGCGGAGAGTTTGTAATCGTCGTCAGCCACGATCACGATTTCTTTGTCCTTCTGGCGCCACTCGATGGAAGTTTTGGCGTTTTTGAAATCGTAACGCTGGGAAATTTCTTTGGTGGTTTGATTCACAGCATTGTCTAGCTCTTGAAAATTTACTTCAGAAACTACGTCGAATGAAGGCATGGGGGTTTCTCCTATTGCGGTGCGAGAAACCCAAAAAAATTAATTGCGGATGATTTCCGTATCGGCCGGGGGTTTAAACTCGAACAGCTGCGGAGGCAACTTAGCGCCTAAGGCTTGATTTTGCAAGGTGATTTTCGTTTTATTGCCGCTCTGCGCCTCAAGAATTAGCTCTTCTATCAAGTACTTAGAGCTCACTTTCAGGATCACCTGCTTAAGATCCCCCATGGCCTTTTTGGGTTTGAGGGTAAGTTCCGTGCCCGCTTCTTCCCCTTCTTTCACGGCAGGGAGGGCAGTTTCTTTTTCTACGGTGAATTCTTTTTCCAGGGGTGAGGCGCCCGTGAGGATGCGAAATAGGGGTTGTTTGCTTAGCTCCGTGGCTTTTCGTTCAATCACTTGGCCTTTGCCGGGCCCCCGGGCATCGGGGGTGAAATAGGAAACTTTTCGTCCGTTGGAAACCATGATGCTGGATTCAGGTTCATAGGTTTCCCAACGCACAAGATTGGGTTTGGCGAGCTTGATAGAGCCCTTGCTGGTTTTCGTGCGGGCGAGAGACGCTTGATAAACTTCTTGGATGAAATCCGCCTCGATGGAGGAGGTTTTTTTATAGGTTCCGTGCAGCTTGGCCAGGGAGAAGGCGCGCTTCTTTTCTACCTTGGCGGCATCGACTGCGTGGGTGGGAAGGGCGAAGGTGAGGGCTAAAAGGAGGAGGGCCTGCATAGGTTCATACTATACCAGTGTTTTGGGGTCGCGCCCAGATACGTGCGGCTCGGAGGTTTATAGAGAGGGCTTGGCTAAGTAGCTGGTTCAAATGGCGAACCGCGACTTCGCTGCGAAGTTGCTCTGCGTTGCGGGATTTACGCCGAAGCGCTTAACTGAATGCTCACCATCTTAGAAACACCCGCGTCTTCCATGGTCACGCCGTAGAGTTTATCGTTCAGCTCCATGGTGCGTTTATTGTGGGTGATGATGATGAACTGGGAGCGCTTAGACATTTCCCTCAAGAGCGCGTTGAAGCGGCCGATGTTGGCGTCGTCCAAGGGAGCATCCACCTCGTCGAGCAAGCAGAAGGGGCTTGGCTTCACGAGGAAGATCGCGAACAACAAGCTGATCGCCGTGAGGGTTTTTTCTCCCCCGGAGAGCAGATTGATGTTCTGGGCTTTTTTGCCGGGAGGCTGAGCCGTGATATCCACGCCGGTTTCCAGCATGTCTTCCGGATTCGTGAGCGTGAGCTGGGCATGACCGCCGCCAAAAATCACGGGGAACACACGTTTGAACTGAGTGTTCACTTCTGTGAAGGCCCGCTCGAAGCGATCTTTGGAAACTTTGTTGATGCGGTCCACGGTGTCTTGCAGATCCGCCATGGCCTTTTCCAAATCCGCTTTTTGCGTGGAAAGAAGTTGGTAGCGATCCACGATCGCTTCGTATTCTTCCACGGCGGCGGGGTTAACGTCGCCTAGCTTGCGGATTTTTTCACGTAGCAACATCACTTCGTTGTGGATTTCTTGGATCGTGTTTTCGCCAGCGTCGCGCAGAAGTTGCACTTGTTCCATGGTTTCGGGCATGAGGGCGTATTCTGCCAACACGATGCCATAGCGCTCGAAAGTGTTTTGTGCCATCACGTCCCGCTCGCCGGAGAATTTTTGGTGCTCGAGACGTTTATTGAGCAAGGCATCTTTGATGGCCCGCTCTTGGTTGCTGTGATTTTGGGCGGCTGTGCGCTGTACTTCCACTTCATTGTTCAAGAGATCAAATTGCTCTTTAGCGGTGCGATAGTTCTGTTCCGCCTCCACTAGCTGCATGCGTAAACTTTCTTGTTGCCCCTGGAGGGATTCAATGCGCTCCTTGGTGCTGGCGGCGTCGCTTTGTTTGCGGCGGGTTTGCTCGAGCATATTCTCGATGCGGCTCTGATGCTGAGCGAGGGATTGCTGGTTTTGTTGTTTGCGGGTGTCGAGGCTCTTTTTCTGATCCGCGATATTGGCGGATTTCACGCGAGCATCCATCAATTCGTGCTGAGCAGCCTCGAGCACCAAGCGCAACTGCACCAAGGATTGCTGGAGATTTTCCACTTCCACTTGCAGCGCGCCTTTTTCCGTTTCGAGGGCAAAGATTTTTACGCGGGCTTCTTTTTCCGTGGCCTCAAGCTTTTCTTGTTCCGCTTGGAGACGAATCTCTTCCTGGGCAAATTTCGCGAGAGCCCGTTCAGCTTCGCTCAAGCGGGCTTGGAGGGATCCTTCTTCGGAAGCGAGCTGAGAAAGTTCGGTTTGTTTAGTGCGTAAATTTTCTTCTAGCTGGCGTTTTTGGTCTTCAAGATCTCGTAGGGCAGTTTCGATTTCCTGGATCTCAGCTTGCTTAGCTTCCAATTGCTGGGAGAGTTCGGTGAGTTTTTCCTGGAGCTCAGTGATTTCCCTGTTTCTGCCCACGTAGGAGCCGGAAACAGAGCTCTTATCTCCGCCTTCCATATACCAACCGCCCCGAAAGAGTTCGCCTTCTAGGGTAACAAAGCTGTGTTGCGGATGAGTTTCCGATAAAGCGGCCGCGGCAGGAGCGGATTTCACCACGATCACATTGCCCGCAAGGTGATCGAGTAAGGCTTCCACGCCCTCGGCGCTATCGGCTTGGGCTTTTACAAATTGAGAGAGGGGGCCAACCACTTCGCTAGCGAATGCGGCATCTGGGTTGAAGCCAATATTTTCTTTACCCAAATTTTGCAGTTTCTTCGCATCCGCAAAAGAAGCTCTACCGCCGGAAGATTGTTTCAAGGCTTCGCCCAAAGCAGAATGCAATTGGGAGTCGTGGGTGATCACTAAATCGAGGGTGCGGCCGAGAGCCGTTTCCACGGCGGTTTCCATGCCTTTTTCCACTTGCAACATATCGGCGAGGGTGCCCCGCACGGCCGCTTGGAAATCTGCGCGCTCAGGCAAAATTTGTTGGAACACATTTTTCACGCCCTTGGAGGAATTCTCATGGCGGATCTTTTGATCCTCGAGGGTGCGGAGAGTTGTGCGGATGCGGGCTTGCTCAGAAGTGAGCCGCGCCACTTCCCGGCGGGCATCCTGCAGTTTTCTTTCGTGGCTTGTTACTGTATCAGCCAGGGCCAACTGCTCTGAGCGTAAGTTTTCCGTTTCCGAGCGAGCCGAATTCACGCGGGCTGCGGCACTTTCTTTTTCCCGAATGGCAACCTGGAGAAATTCTTCCCGCTCGGTTTTTTCTGAGGCTAGGCGACGCATAGATTCTTGCAGCTCTTGCAAACGCATTTCAGCAAAACTTGCGGAGCTTTTTACCCGCTCAAGCTCGGCGCCGGATTCATACAAACGCTTTTTAGCGCTTTCGGCTTTTTGTTCTGTGCTTTCGGCCTCTTGTTTTTTCTCGGCGGTCAAGGATTCTTGGGATTTGCGCAATTCTTCGGCCGCATTCAATTGTTCTTCGATGGTGGCGCTTTCTTCGGCCAGGGCTTGGTGCTGGGCCGTGAGGCTTTCCACGAGGATTTGCTCTTCGGCGGAATCTTTTTCTAACTGTGCAAAGGACGCCAACAAATCTTCCAGGTTTTTCTGGGAATATTTTAAATCATTTTCGCAATTGTTGAGTTGGGTGCCGGAATCCATCCATTTTTGTTGGAACTCTTCGGAGATCTTGGAGGCCTGCGCGAGTTCCATGCGTTTCTGGGCAATTTGCACTTCAGCGGTTTCCCGGGCCGTAGCCAGGGCTGTATCTTCCACGCTGAGGGCTTCGATTTCTTGCTCGAGGCCGCCCACGCGGTTGGAATGATCCTCCCACTTCAAGGCGTTGAAGCGGAGCTCGATATCCTGCAGTTTTTCTTTCCACTCTTTGTATTTTCGGGCCTTATCCGCCTGGCGCTCCATTTGGCGCTTCTGGGTTTCAAGCTCCGTGATTACATCCGTCACACGTAATAAGTTTTGTTGGGTGCCTTCCAGTTTCCGCATGGATTCCCGGCGGCGGGCTTTGTATTTCACGATGCCGGCCACTTCTTCGATCATGGTGCGGCGATCTTCGGGCTTAGCTTGCACGATCTTGGCGATCTGGCCCTGTTGGATGATGCTGTAACCCCGGGCGCCTACGCCCGTGTCCATAAATAATTCTTGGATATCCCGCAAACGGCAGGGAACTTTGTTGAGGAAATAATCGCTCTCGCCCGTGCGGTAGAGTTTCCGGGTGATGGCTACTTCCCTGGTGGGCAGGGTGGCGAAGCTTGCTTCAGCGGAAGCGGATGCGCCCGCTGGGGCGTTGGGACCGGAAATTTCTCCGGGCATATCGAGGATCAAAGTAACTTCGGCGAAATTGGCGGGAGGGGCTTTATCGGCGCCGCTGAAAATCAAATCGTCCATGGATTGACCACGGAGGTGTCTCGCGTTTTGTTCTCCCATTACCCAGAAAAACGCATCCACCACGTTGGATTTACCGCAGCCGTTGGGGCCCACGATACCGGTGATGCCGTCGTCGAAATGGATTACGGTTTTATCTTTAAATGATTTGAAGCCCTGCAGCTCCAAGCGCCGA